>NZ_JBXAPW010000004.1:0-248351 GCF_058806635.1 Sediminibacterium sp. GW821-FHT12F12
GAATCAGCTATCAGTTACATCTTTTTAGCGATGATGTGTCTAATGGTAAAAAATATTAATTAACTCAAACAGCTTCTAACAAAAGATGAAATAAATGAATATTTCGATAATCACTTAAAAAAGCTAAGTGATTATGATGCGGTTTTCGATTTTGCAAAATATTGCTTAGCTCTCCCATATTATGTATTTGAAAACGAGAAACGAATTGTAGATGTTGTTTATGAAACAAATCTAAACTCGATTATTAAAAATCCAGTTTCTAAAAGAAATTTCGCATTGGTTCCATCCGAATATAAAGTTTTTGCCAAACCTTTATATTATCTAGAATCAAACAAGCAGGCTATAATTAAAACTCATCAGCTAAATGATGAAAGTTTTAAAGTAGAAAAGACAGGATATTGGAGAAGATTAAATATTGATGAAGAAGGGTTTGACAAAAGTGGAAATAAAATCATAGGAAAAACTTGGGTTGAGAGAAACGATATATACTACTCTACACCTAAAGGCGTTACAAAAATTGAGAAAGTTGAAGTTTTTGAAAATGAAAATGCTGGTTATATCTATATTATGAGACAGCCAATTCACGAAGAGAATATTTTTAAAATAGGATTGACCAAAAGAAGTACAGAGCAGCGAGGTAAAGAACTTTCAAATACTAGTTCGGCAGATAAATTCTTCATTATTAATAGCTATCATACTAAAGATTGTATTGAGGCTGAAAAACTAATTCATAAACAATTAGAAGCTTACAGACTAACCTCAAGAAGAGAGTTTTTTAGATGTGATTTGAAATTAATAATGGACACTTGTGAGAAAATTATTACTGACATGAATAAATAAGTACTGCACACAATATTACATTGGTGTTTTAGTCTCTGTTGATTTCTACCGCCTGAGGCGGGTACTCTGCGGCCAGGTTGCCGAACCTAGCTCTACTTCCTGCAGTTCCATAAAGGTAACCTTCTGTTGAGACCGTTTTTATATGGGAGGGCTGTAAGTTCTCTTTGCGTAGAAGCGCAAATGCTCAAATGTTATTTGCAAGAATAGGGAAGATTTCACTACTTTTGATAGTATCAAATGATAGTATCATATGCAGCCGCCCTATCATGTAACGAGCCAAATGCTGACGCTGGTTAGTGAAGTTTCGCATAAAATCGGAGAAGTAAATGCTTCCTTTCTCACGAAACAATCGCCCGAGTTACGAAAAAGAAACAGGATCAGGACAATTCAGGCTTCTCTCTCCGTAGAAGGAAATACGCTTTCTATTGACCAGGTAACTGCCATCGTAGAAAACAAAAGGGTACTCGGTCCTGCCAAAGATATTAAAGAGGTCTCCAACGCAATAGAAGTATATAAGCAATTACATACTTTCCATCCCTTCCGTGAAAAAAGCTTTTTATCCGCTCATAAGATCCTGATGCAGGGTTTAATGATGCATGCAGGGCAATATCGAAAATCCGGCGTAGGAATTATAAAAGGTTCTCAGATCACACATGTAGCACCTCCTGCAGCTAATGTAGCTTTCCTGATGAAAGATCTATTCAATTATCTAAAAAAGAGTAAGGAGTTGATGCTGATTAAAAGCTGCGTATTTCATTACGAAATGGAATTGATTCATCCCTTCTCAGATGGTAATGGAAGAATGGGAAGGCTTTGGCAAACGCTTCTTTTAATGCAGCAATATGCTGTATTTGAATTTTTGCCCTTTGAAACCTTGATCAGTAAACATCAAAAAAAATATTACCAGGCACTTTCCCAATCTGACAAGCAAGGTGAATCAACCATTTTCATTGAATTCATGCTGACTATTTTAAGGGATTCGCTCGATGAATTACTTGCTGAGAGAACAGGGCCTATCTCCAGCGCAGACAGGGTTCACTTATTCCTGTCAACCGGCATCAAAGAATTTACCCGAAAAAACTATATGCACTACTTTAAAGCAATTTCGTCTGCCACTGCCAGTCGCGACATGCTGTTTGCCGTAAAAGAAAATCTCGTTACAAAAATTGGTGACAAGAATAAAACGGTTTATAAAGTAAAATAGGATTATTGGGTTCAACATTTTTTAGTCTTAGTATAGTGTTCTTTCCATGATTGGTCTCCGAGTTGTCTTCCGCCTGAGGCAGAAACGCTGCGGTCAGTGTGCCGAACCCAGGTCTACGTCCCGCAGTTCCATAAAGATAATCATCTGCGGAGACGGAAGGATTTGTGTCTGAACCCTATCCGGTAATAAAAAAACGGTTGAGAAACCCCAACCGTTTATAAATAATTACTTCAGCATCTATCAAAACAATCCAAACAAAGTACTATCCACCTTACTGATAATATCCCCGAAATGTTCATCGGTTTCTGCAAACTTGTTTTTGTCGCAATCAATGATCAGTAAGGGACCTTCTTTATAACTCTCGATCCATTTATTGTAATACTCGTTCAGCCGTTTCAGGTAATCCAGGCGGATATTCTCTTCATACTCCCTGCCCCTTTTCTGGATCTGTGCCACCAGGGTGGGTACGGATGCTTTCAGGTAAATGAGCAGATCGGGTGGCTGCACCATGGTTTTCAGTGTCTGGAAGAACAGGTAGTAGTTATCAAAATCCCTTTTGCTCATCAGGCCCATTTCGTGCAGGTTGGGGGCAAAAATATTGGCGTCTTCGTAAATGGTACGGTCCTGTATCACGGTCTCTGTTCCGTGGTGTATTTCGAGCAACTGGTTCAGGCGGCTGTTCAGAAAGAAGATCTGCAGGTTAAAACTCCAGCGGGGCATATCCTCATAAAAATCCATGAGGTAGGGGTTATGGTCCACATCTTCAAACTGGGGGATCCAGCGATAGTGCTTGCTCAACATTTCCGTTAAAGTGGTCTTACCCGCGCCGATATTACCGGCCACCGCTATGTGTTTTGGTTTTTTTGCCTTTGCCATAAAAATGAAAGTACGAAATACGTATATGAACTAGGAAGTAATGAAGATTTTTTTTTAACGTGTTGAGCTATTATTTAAAAAACACCCTGTAATTCGAAAATTCATGTCGCTCGGACCGCTGGGCCCCGTCCCTGTTATCCCGCCGATGGCGGGACTGCATTGGCCTCTGATCAGATCTGCTGCGCATGATCTGATCTGTCTTCTCCCGCATGAAGCGGGATTGACACCGACCCCAATGAGGCCCGTACACAGGGACTGATTAGTAATATTTTATCAAGCACTCTGTGGCGGCAGTTTTATCTTCTAATCAACAAACTTTGAATTATCAAATAGCACAAGACGTATTTGCTAATCCCTTCAACCTGTAACGAGCAACCTGTAACCAGCTACCAGTAATCGCAACTAGTAATTCATCCCCACCGCCCCTCTCACCAGTTTCAGGGTTTCGGAAGCGCTGGCCCGGGCCTTATCGGCTCCCTGGCGGATGATCTTGCCCAGCAGTGCTTTGTTATGCTGAATATCAGCCGCTTTCTCGCGGATGGGTTTGATAAAGGCGGCCATATCTTCGGCCAGCTGTTTTTTCATGTCGCCATAGCGGATCACGCAGTGTCCGGTGCTGCTGGCATTGAAGTCGTCCTCAAATTTCTGAACGGTATCGGTGCCACTTACCAGGCGCATCAGGGTAAACAGGTTCTGGATATAATCAGGCTTAACGGAATTAGGTTCGGCCGGTCCCTGGTCGGTCTTGGCTTTCATGATTTTCTTGCGGATGTCTTCATCGGTATCTGCGAGGTAAAGGGTGGCCATTTGGTTCTCGCTTTTACTCATTTTGCCGGTGCCATCGAGTCCCATGATCTTGATCAGCTCTCCGCCATAATTGAACGCATAGGGCAGGGGCAATACTTCGCCATAGCGGTAATTAAAACGCTCGGCAAAATTGCGGGCCATTTCCAGGTGTTGTTCCTGGTCTTTGCCAACAGGTACTTTTACGGCACGGTGTATCAAAATATCGGCAGCCTGTAATACGGGATAGGTAAGCAGACCGGCATTCACATTTTCGGGGTGTTGTCTTACTTTTTCTTTAAAAGTCACTGTTTTTTCCAGCTCGCCCTTGTAAGCCAGCATATTCAGGTACAGGTATAATTCAGCGATCTCCGGCACATCGCTCTGGATATAAAGGGCCACTTTGTCGGGGTCCAGTCCGCAGGCAATATTTTCAGCAATTACCCGGTGAACACTGTTCTGTAATTCTTTGGTATCGGGATGGGTGGTGAGGCTATGCCAGTTAGCCACAAAAAAATAGCAGTTATAATCGTCCTGCATGCGCACATAATTACGCATGGCCCCGAAATAATTACCCAGGTGCAGGAACCCGGTAGGGCGTATACCACTTAAAACAACCTCTTTTTCCATGGGTGCGAAGATAATAGTAGTGAGTGGGGAATGGGCAATGGGCAATATATTTTTTTGGGGGACCGATTGGCGGATTTGGATTGGCGGATGACGGATTAGCGGATTTGCTGATTCTTTGGGGTTCTGATTAACGGAGTTCTGAATAGTTCTAATTGGCTAATCGGGGCTAAAGCCCCAACAGGAAATATCCCTATTTTATACATCCACGCTCTGAAGAGCGTGGCAAGTTGTTTTTTGTTTTGTCCCGCTCTTCAGAGCGGGTGAGATATCCTTTTAGAAATCTTTATCCGGGACTTTAGTCCCGCGTAATTCTTTTTAACAAAGGAGTTCTCAACATCTCCCGGACACCTCTGGTTCCCCAATCCGCTAATCAATTCCCCGAACTGGCTGGCACCCGAAAACCTCACATGTGAATGATGATTGACATATTGTAAAGAAGCGTTTTACAACAAGTGTATACGATAAATGCCGAATATGAATTTGTGTAAGGATATTTGTGCCGATTCGCTGATGGCGGATTGACGGATTAGCGGATTCTTTTGGTTCTATAATCCGCTAATCCGCAATTCGCTAATCCGTAAATTCTTCCTTGAGCGAACTCGCTACGATATTATCCTCTCCCATCGAATACCTCAAAGGGGTAGGGCCGTTGCGTGCCGATCTGTTAAAGAAGGAGCTGGAGATCTTCACTTTCGGGGATCTGCTGGATCATTTTCCCAACCGGCATATCGATAAGACCAAAGTGAATAAGATCCGGGAGATCAGTCCGCAAACAGAATATGCCCAGGTAGCCGGCACCCTGATCAGTTATGAAACCGTGGGAGCGGGACGGGCCAAACGCCTGGTAGCACAGCTGCGCGATTCCACAGGCATACTGGAGTTGGCCTGGTTCCAGGGCATTAATTGGGTGGTAAAAGGCTTACATGTGGGCAGTGATTATCTCGTATTTGGTAAAACGGGCTTTTTCAACGGCAAACCCCAGATCGTTCATCCCGAAATAGAACCCTTTATGGCTGCGCAGGCCGGGGGCAAAGCTTTTCTGGAACCGGTATACCCCACTACCGAAAAATTGAAGGCCCGGAGTTTTAATGGTCGGCAACTCGGTAAACTCACTTACACATTGCTTACGCTGCTGCAGCCCAAAGACCTGCCGGAGAATATTCCGCAGGAGATCGTAGATAAGCTGCAACTGATGAACCGTTTCGAAGCCTATCGCAACATGCATTTTCCCGGTTCGGCAGCCCTGGCCGAAGCCGCTATGAAACGATTGAAGTTCGAAGAGCTGTTTATTGCCCAGGTACGTTTGAATCTGGTGCGTTTACAGCGCCACCATACCAGCAAGGGGGTGGTATTTGAGAAAGTGGGCGATCTGTTCAATACCCTCTACTCCCAATACCTGCCTTTTGAATTAACCGGCGCCCAGAAACGGGTGTTGCGCGAGATCAGGACCGATACCGGCCGCGGCCACCAGATGAACCGCCTGCTGCAGGGCGATGTGGGCAGCGGTAAAACCATTGTGGCCCTGCTGAGTATGTTACTGGCGGCAGATAATGGTTACCAGAGCTGTTTAATGGCGCCTACCGAAATTCTGGCCCAACAGCACTATACCGGACTGCGTGAATTACTGAAAGAAATGCCGGTAGAACTGGCTTTACTGACCGGCAGTACCAAAGCCGCCGAACGCAAAAGAATTTTAAAAGGGTTATTGGAAGATACCATCCATTTTGTGGTGGGCACCCATGCGGTGATAGAAGATACGGTACAGTTTCGCAACCTCGGACTCGTGATCGTAGATGAACAACACCGTTTTGGCGTGGCACAGCGGGCCAAATTATGGGAGAAAGCCACCGTACCGCCGCATGTATTGGTGATGACGGCCACCCCCATTCCGCGCACCCTGGCCATGACGGCCTATGGCGACCTGGATTATAGTGTGATGGACGAGCTGCCTCCCGGCAGGCAACCGATCACCACCGTTCACCGTTATGAAACTGCCCGGGCCAATGTGATGGATTTTGTAAGGTCGGAGATAGACAAGGGCCGCCAGGCGTATTTTATCTATCCCCTGATTGAAGAAAGTGAGAAACTGAGTTATGAGGATCTGATGCAGGGGTATGAACAAGTGAAAAGTTTCTTTCCCGAACCCAAATTTTATATCAGCATGGTGCATGGCCGGCAGCCGGCGGAGCAGAAAGAAACCAATATGCAACGTTTTGTGAAGGGTGATACGCAGATTATGGTAAGTACCACTGTGATAGAAGTAGGTGTGAATGTACCCAATGCCTCGGTAATGGTGATAGAAAGTGCCGAGAAATTCGGGCTTTCGCAGTTGCATCAGCTGCGGGGCAGAGTGGGCCGGGGCAGCGAAAAGAGTTTTTGCATTTTATTAACGGGCAGCTCAGCCAGCAAAGAAGCCCGGGAACGTATCAAGACTATGTGCGCCACCAATGATGGCTTTAAGATCGCCGAAAAGGACCTGGAGATCCGTGGTCCGGGCGATATTGAAGGAACCCGCCAGAGCGGTGCCCTCAATTTCAAGATCGCCAGTATTGTAAACGACAAAGCCTTACTGGAACTGGCCCGTGCCGAAGCGGAAAAACTGGTGGAAGAAGATGTGGAGCTCAGTATGGCAAAGAATTTGCAGCTAAAGATTTTCCTGCAATCGCAGAAAAGGAAACATGGGTGGGGGAAGATATCGTGAGGCGTGAGTGGTGAGTGGTGAGTGGTGAGTGGGGAATTGTGAATGGTGAATGTGCGATCAAGCACATCCCATCTCCCCTCTTAGCGCAGCAGAGAGGGGCCGGGGGTGAGTCAAATTCTTAAAACTATCATAACAAACACCCATTTCCGAACCTTACACACGCATGGAACGTATATAAATCGTAACTTTTAAAAAAATAGCTTGGCAGTACTGAAGACGATAGGAAGGATGCTGGTGTGGGTGTTGGTATCAACGAATGCCTTTTCACAGAATTACCTTGAATTTATCGAGAATAAGGGGCAGTGGGATAAAAATATCCGGTACAAAGGGGAGATGACCACGGGTTCTTTTCTGTTACAGGATAATGGTTACAGGGTAGTATTGTATAACAAAGAAGATCTTACCCGGATCGGAGAATCGGTTCATGCGCATGGGATGAAAGAAGCAGGGCAAAAAGAAACCCTGGCTACTGTACAGGTTCCCAAACTGGAGGAGCCGCAACCACTTCGCGGACATGCTTATGAAATGCGTTTCCTCAACGCCAACAAAAATCCACAGATCATACCCGATAAACCGCTGGATGCGTATTCCAATTATTTTATAGGAAACGATCCCGCTAAATGGGCAGCTAACTGCCAGACTTACCAGGCACTCACTTATAAAAATGTATATCCTAATATTGATGTGCGTTATTATACCGCCAATGGGGTGTTGAAATATGACTTCATTGTGCATCCCGGCGGCAACCCGGCCAGTATTGCCATGTATTTTGATGGTGCAGAAAACCTGCGTGTAAAAGAAGGTGCCTTACAGATCAGGACCTCGGTAGAATTGGTGCAGGAAATGGCACCCTATACTTACCAGTTAATTAATAATAGCCGCAAAGAAATTCCCTGCAGTTATGATGTAAAGGGCAATATTGTGCAGTTCAGGTTAGGGGCCGCTTATTCGCGTACCGCTACTTTGGTGATAGACCCTTCGATGGTGTTTTCTACGTTTACAGGAAGTTCGGCTGATAACTGGGGATATACCGCTACTTACGATGCCAGTGGTAATTTTTATGCAGGTGGTATTGTATTTGGCAGAGATGGAACTTTTCCGGTAAGCAATGGCGCTTTTCAGCAGTCATACCAGGGAGGTAATACCCAAACCGGCGAACAGGGTGGTTTTGATATTGCCATCATGAAATTTGATCCTACCGGTGCCAGACGTTTATATGCTACTTATCTCGGTGGTGCTGCCGGTAATGAGCAACCCCATAGTCTGGTAGTAGATGGCGCAGGTAACCTGGTGATAGCGGGAAGAAGTACATCTACTGATTTTCCGGTAAAAGGAGCTTTGCAAACCTATGGACCTTTGGGTGGTGGCTGGGATATTATTGTTACCAAACTGAATGCTACCGGCTCCGCACTCATTGGTTCTGTACGTATTGGTGGCAGGGGAGATGATGGGGTCAATATCCGTCATAAATATACCACACTGGGCGCCGAATCAATTGATAGAAACTACGGGGATGATGCGAGGAGCGAAGTAATATTCGATAATGCCGGTAACGTGTTGTTTGCTTCCTGTACACAGTCGCCTGATTTTCCGGTAACGGCTGTTTCCGGGCAAACCACCCTGGGCGGTGCCAATGCCAAAAACCGTTCGCAGGATGCGGTGATATTAAAATTAACGCCCGACCTCGGACAGGTACTCTTCAGTGTACTCATCGGTGGTAATGATGATGATGCTGCTTTTGTGTTGGCCATCAATCCTTTCTCTAATAATATTTTTGTGGCAGGTGCTACGGCCAGCAGTAATTTTCCGGGTAATAAAACCGGAACCAAATATCCTACCTATCAGGGTGGAATAGCCGATGGTTTTGTAGCCGAGTTCACCAGCAATGGCAACCTCGTTAAAAATGGATTCTTTGGTACTACCGGAACCGATATCATTTACGGCATCCAGTTCGACCGGTTTGGCTTTCCCTATATAGCCGGTACCACTACCGGTACCTGGCCGGTGTTAAATGCCGCTTTCAGTCAGGCTAACGGAAGGCAGTTTATCTCCAAACTGAAACCCGATTTGTCTGATTTTGAATATTCAACCGTATTCGGTACAGGTGCGGCCAATCCTAACTTATCGCCTACGGCCTTCCTGGTAGACCGATGTGAGAATGTATATTTTTCCGGGTGGGGCGGTTCTGTAAATACATCAGATGCATATCCCAGTGCCGGTACCAACGGTTTACCGATCACAAATGATGCTTACCAGAAAGTATCTGACAATAGTGATTTTTACTTTTTTGTATTGGAGAAAAATGCCAAGTCGCAGTTATACGGAAGTTATTTCGGACAACTCGGTGGTTTTGGCGAGCATGTAGATGGGGGGACCAGCCGCTTTGACCGTAATGGAGTGATTTATCAATCCATGTGTGCCAACTGTGGTACGACAAAACCCACAGGAGTCAATCGTTTTCCTACCACACCTGGGGTGTGGTCACCCTATAATGGATCACCAAATTGTAACCTGGCAGCGGTAAAAATTGCGTTTAACCTGGCGGGTATTGGTGCGGGTATTCAGGCTTCTATAAACGGGGTGCCCCGCGATACATCGGGATGTGTACCTATGGCTGTTGATTTCAGAGATACCATTGCCATGGGACAAAAATATATCTGGGATTTTAATGATGGCAGTCCGTTGGTTACTACTACCGTCCCTACTGTTTCGCATACCTTCAATACCGTGGGTTTGTACCGGGTAAAACTGGTATCGGTAGATTCTACCAGTTGTAATATTGCCGATACCGTACAAATTACGATGCGCGTGCGCGATGACCAGGCGACGCTGAATATGAGTGCTGTGAAACTGCCTCCCTGTACTTCGCTGGCCTATGAGTTTACCAATAATTCTACGGCCATCAAACCCTTTACGAACACCAGTTTCCGCTGGGATTTCGGGGATGGAACTACCCAGTTGGCAGGCCTCGGAAAAGTAACACATACCTATAGTACTGCAGGTACTTATAATGTACGGCTGGTATTGCTCGATACGAGTTACTGTAACGGTCCCGACAGTATTACACAGGTGATCAGGATCGCTACCAATGTAAAAGCCCAGTTTGAAACACCTGCCAATGGCTGTACACCTTACAATGCATCCTTTAATAATACATCATTGGGTGGCAGTGCTTTTATCTGGGATTTTGGAGATGGCACCACTTCTACGGTTCATGATCCGGTACATGTGTACAACAGCACAGGTGTTTACCGTGTGCGGTTGATTGCCAATGATGCCAATACCTGTAACCAAACAGATACTTCCGGTTATTTTACCATTACGGTAAACCCGAACCCTTCTGCTTCCTTTACGTACTCGCCCAATCCAACAGAGCCGAATACACCGGTTAGTTATCTCAATGCTTCTATCGGTGCTACCAGATATAAATGGTTGTTTGGCGATAATGATACTTTGTTTACCATTCGGCCGGATACAACCGTACGGCATTTGTTCAATGCTTCCGGTACCTATAACAGCTGTCTGATAGCCTATAACAATGCCGGTTGCAGCGATACTACCTGTTTACCGATTGCTGTAACGATCAATAGCTTACTGGATGTACCCAATGCTTTTTCGCCGAATGGAGATGGGCAGAATGATAAACTGTATGTGCGTGGTTACGGTATAGACCGGATGACATGGACCATCTATAACCGTTGGGGCGCCGTTGTGTACAAAAGCACAGATCCTTATGAGGGATGGGACGGTAGATTTAACGGGAAATTACAGCCGCAGGATGTATATCATTATACCTTAGTGATAGAATTCAGCAGCAAGGAGCGGATGACGAAAAAAGGAGATATTACCTTACTTAGATAGTAGTTATGCATGTGAGAATGAAAATAGTACTCTTGATATTGGCCACGATGGTGGTACGATATGGGTATGCGCAGGACCTGCATTTCTCTCAGTACTTTAATGCCCCCATGCTGGTAAACCCTGCTAATACCGGCTTTAATCCGGATTATGATTTTCGTGTTGGGGGCAATTACCGTAACCAGTGGGCCAATGTAGGCACCCCTTACCGAACCATGAGCGTATGGGGTGATACCAAATTATTTACGGATCGTTTCGAAAACGGATGGTTGGGTGTGGGTGGCTCTTTGCTGAAAGATGTGGCAGGCAGCGGTATCCTTTCTTCCACCGGCGGTTATGCCAGTATTGCGTATCACCAGATGCTGGGGTATAATAGTTTATTAAGCGGTGGCTTCACGCTGGGGTATATGTCTAAGCGGGTCGATATCTCCAAGCTCACTTTCGATAACCAGTGGAACGGCAGTTTCTTCGATATAAGCATTCCGCCCAATGAACCCTTTGCCTATAACAAAGTGAATTATTTTGATCTGCAGATGGGGTTGAACTATGCTTACTTTGCTTCTGAAAATATGTACCTGAATGCGGGTATCAGTGTATCGCATATCAACCGTCCGCGCGAAAGTTTTTTTGATGCTACCGTTTCTGATAACCGCGTAGAACCCCGGTATACGGCTTTTGTGAACAGCAGTTTTAAAGTGCAGGATACCTGGATCGTAAATCCCAACCTCTATGTTAGCAAAATGGGTAATGCCTGGGAAACGGTGGTAGGTTTTAACGCTAACCGCGATTTAACAGGTGACGGCTTAAGCCAGTTTATCATCGGATTATATTACCGTAACAAAGATGCACTGATTCCGATGGTGGGTTACCAGGTAAATGATATGCGCATCACCGTTAATTATGATGCTACCATCTCCAGCCTGAACACCTTTAACGGCACCCGCGGTGCTTACGAAATATCGATTGTAAAAAGTGGTGTATTCCCTTCCAGTGCGGGTAAATCGGTGCGTTGTCCTACGGTTCGTTTTTAAAGAGAACCGTCATTCCGGATCAAACAAATATTGTCTTCTCGGAATGACGGTTGTATAGATCAGATACTCGTGAAATCATCTCCATCACTCTTGATACTGTAATCCTCATCTTCAAAATACTTCCTGTATTTATCATTTACCTCTTTCGGCTGTTTGGTGCCGTTGATATAGAGTTCTCCTTTTTTTACTTCGATCTTGTATCCTTTTTTCCTGTCGATCAAACCGTCTTTTTCGAGCGACTCAGTAAATTCCTTTAACAGTGCGATCTGTTTTTTTGCTTTCTCCATACCTATTTTCGCTTTGGCCATTCCCTCGGCTACTTCTTTTTTGATCTTCTCAACATCAATCTTTGCAGTCAGTTGGGCGGCTTTCATTTCTTCTTTGGCCCTGGCCATTTCTTTTTCGATCTGTTTCATATCCACTTCCTTCATTTTCACCTGGGCTTCACGGAGGGCTTTGTCTACCTCGGCCCTTGTTTTGTCCCAATCCACATTTTTCAAAGCGGTTTTCACTTCCAGGTTGATCTTGTCGAAATCGATCTTTTTCATTTCGGCCAGGGCGGTTTTCATTTCCAGTTCCATTTTGCCGAGATCGATATTGAGGTTCTTATCGAGATTCTGCATGGCATGGTCCAGCTCTTTCATGGCATGATCCAGATCACCCACGGTATATTCTTTTTTAGAACTTGTTTTTTTGCGGGGTTTGATCGTGTCTTCCTGGGTTTGTTCGGCCAGGTATTTTACCTGGTAATGGTTGTTTTCAGCTGTTTTCCAGGAAAGAAAGCAGAGGGCCGTTACCGCAAGGGCAGAAGCCCCCAGCCAGCGTAGTTGTTGTGTTTTCATGTGTACAGGTTTTTATAAACGAATAATTTCGTAGTAAATATACGATGTGATTCGTAATTGAACATTCCGCTCATCATTTTTTTATTTATTTAACAAAAACGGGGTGGAAGAGGCTGATTTTTCCCCCTGACATAAATATGTATTTTCCTGCTCCTTAATTTTTATCTTGCGGGTTCTGAATTGCCAGCTATGAAATACCTGCCCTTAGACCCACAGCTCTTTATCAAAAACCGGAAAAGGTTTGTGAAAGAGATGTTGCCCAACAGCATTGCCATTTTTGTGAGTAATGATGAATACCCCTCCAATGGGGATGCGCTGCATAGTTTTAAACAGAATACAGATCTGGTCTGGTTATCAGGCATTACACAGGAAGATTCGATGCTGGTCCTTTTCCCTGATAATCCCGATCCCAAATACAGGGAAGTACTGGTACTCGTTCGCCCCAATGAGCTGAAAGAAAAATGGGACGGTAAACGGTTACGCGCCAAAGAAGCGGCCGAACTATCCGGCATCAAAACCATTGTATGGCTCGATACCATTGAGGCGCCCCTGCAAACCTGGGTACATCTTGCCGATCATATTTATCTCGATACCAATGAAAACGACCGCAAAGCCAGTCATGTACGCAGTCGCGAATACCGTTTTGTGGATGAAATGAAAGCTGCTTACCCCCTGCATTCTTTTCAAAGGGCTGCCAGGATCATGAAAAAACTGCGCAGCATCAAAACCAAGGAAGAAATTGAAGTGGTACAGCAGGCAATCAATATCACCGAAGTAACTTTCCGCCGTTTACTGCAGTTTATCCAGCCAGGTGTTACCGAATACGAGATTGAAGCCGAGATCTGGCATAGTTTTCTGAGCCAGCGTGCCACTGGGCCGGCTTACGGCAGTATTATTGCCAGTGGCGATAATGCCCGAACCCTGCATTATGTATCCAATAATGCGACCTGCAAAGACGGCGAACTGATACTGATGGATTTTGGCGCTGAATACGGCAACTATTGCGCAGACCTGACCCGCACCGTTCCTGTTAACGGAAAATTCAGCCGCAGGCAGAAAACCGTGTACAATGCCTGTCTGCACCTGCATAATTATGCCAAAAGCATCCTCAAACCCGGGATCTCGATCGTTGATTATACCGAAAAAATAGGAGAGGAAGCCACCCAGCAATTCCTGAAGATCGGTCTGCTGCGCAAATCAGAGGTAAAGAATGAAGACAGGGAAAACCGAGCCTACCGGAAATACCTGTACCACGGCATTTCGCATCATCTTGGCATTGATGTGCACGACCTGGGCACCCGCACCGAACCCATTGAAGCCGGTATGTTATTTACCATCGAGCCCGGCATTTATATCGAAGAGGAACAGATGGGCGTGCGTATCGAGAACAATTTCTGGATCACCAAGAATGGTAATATTGATTTAATGAAAAATATCCCGATCACTGCCGAAGAGATCGAAGCTTTGATGAAAAGAAAATAAACGAATCGCCCCTGCTCCATAACCCGGGTAGTAACCCATCCCCAGGAATGATGGAACAGGGACTTTTACCCCCTTCAACCAGGCATGAAACAGATCCCCAATTTATTTACTTTGCTGAACCTGCTGGCCGGCTGTTTGGCCATTGTATGTATTATGCAGGCAGGTGTTACTATTTCCGTGGATGCCAATGGGGAGAACCTGGTGGTGATACCTGAGAAGATCTGGCTGGCCAGTGTTTTTATTGCAGCGGCTGCGGTAGTTGATTTCCTGGACGGTTTTGTGGCCCGTATACTGGATGTTCCCTCCGAGCTGGGCAAACAGCTGGATTCACTGGCCGATACCGTCAGTTTTGGCGTAGCACCCGGACTCATCGCCTATCAGTTCCTGCGTTTGTGTTATGCACAGCAACCGGACGGATTGGACATCAGTACAGCCTGGTTATTACCCGCCTTTATCCTGCCCTGCGCCGGTGCTTACCGCCTGGCACGTTTTAATATCGATACCGGTCAAAGTCATGGATTTAAAGGAGTGCCGATTCCTGCGGTGGGTATTCTGTTTGCTTCTTTACCCCTGATTTATTGGTATTCCGGCAATGATTTCCTGATCAATACCCTATTGAATAAATGGTTCTGGTATGGGGCTGTATTGCTTTGCAGTTACCTGATGGTATCCCGTTTGCCCATGCTGGCCCTGAAATTTTCGGGGATCACCACCAAAAAACTGGTTCCCTTCCTGATCCTGGCACTGGTGGCACTGGCCAGTGGATTAAGTTTTGGCTGGCTGGCAGTTCCCATCGCATTTATTGCTTACGTAATTCTATCTTTGGCCTTCAAACAACCCGAATAGTATCATGACCTATCATGTTCAGATCAAAGTAATGCCTTTAAAAGACCTGTTAGACCCACAGGGGAAAGCCGTATTGGGTGGATTGCAGAACCTCGGACTGGGTGCTGTAACAGATGTACGTGTAGGAAAACACATCACACTGGATATAGAAGCTGATAGCGAAGCCGCCGCCAAACAGATAGCCGAAGAAGCCAGCAAAAAACTACTGGCCAACCCGGTGATGGAGTTTTATGAGATCGAATTAATCAACTGATATAGTTTGGGGTTAGGAGTTTGGGGTTTGGAGTTGATATAATAAAAACTACCGACTCCAAACTCCAAACTCCAAACTCCAAACTCCAAACTCCCTTGCTCTACCTCGTTCCCACACCACTTGGCAACCTGAAAGATATCACGCTCCGCTCGCTCGAAGTGTTGCAGCAGGTGGATGTGATCCTTTGCGAGGATACGCGCACTTCTTCCCGTTTGCTGAATCATTACCAGATCCAGAAACCGGTTTCGCCTTATCACCAGCATAATGAGCATAAAATCGTACAGCATATTGTTGACCAGCTGCGTGCGGGTAAAACCATGGCACTGATCACCGATGCGGGTACTCCCGGTATTTCGGATCCTGCTTTTTTGCTCGTGCGGGAATGCATTAAACAGGAGGTAAAAGTGGAATGCCTGCCCGGTGCCACGGCTTTTGTACCGGCACTGGTAAACAGCGGTATACCTACCAACCGTTTTGTATTTGAAGGTTTTCTCCCGATCAAAAAAGGAAGGCAGACCCTGCTGAAACAACTGGCAGAAGAAGAGCGTACAATGATCATTTATGAAAGCCCGATGCGGCTCGTAAAATCACTGGAAGAATTCATTACCTATTTTGGTGCCGACAGGCAATGCTGCGTGAGCCGCGAGCTTACCAAACTATTCGAAGAAAACAAACGGGGCAGCCTCCGCGAAGTGGCCGATCATTTCAAAGCCAAGACCGTCAAAGGCGAGATCGTGATCATACTGGCGGGAAAAGAATAAAGGCTTTCTTTTCTTTTTGGCCCATTGGTCATGGTTCTGCACTTTCTAAGCCTAAATTCCTGAAATTTACTCTTCTAAAAACCCCCTCATCACATGAGAAAAAGTATACTGAAATTTTTTTTATTGTCATCAGCCATTTGCCAACTGGGTTTGGTGTTGGCGCAGCCCGATCGCTGGCAGCAGCGGATCAAATACAATATCAATGTAGACGTGGATGTAAACACCAACCGTTTTAAAGGAACGGAGAAACTGGAGTACACCAACAATTCTCCCGACACATTGAATAAAGTGTATTTCCATTTGTACTGGAACGCGTTTCAGCCGGGCAGCAGCATGGATGTGCGCAGCCGTGAACTCGGTAAAACACAGATCTCCGAACCACGCAGAAACAGTGATGGACTGGATTGGGATGCCCGGGTGAAAGACCGGATCAGCAAACTTACCCCGGACCAGATCGGTTACCAGCGGGTGAGCAGCATCAAAGTAAACGGTGTGGAGCAGCAATTGAAAGAGCATGAAACCATTCTGGAAGTTGTTCTCAGCAAACCCATCCTTCCCAAAAGCAAAGTGCAGATGGATGTAGTATTTGAAGCGCAGGTGCCAGTACAGATCCGCCGCAGCGGCCGCGATAATGCAGAAGGGATCCGCTACAGTATGAGCCAGTGGTATCCTAAAATGGTAGAATACGATTACCAGGGCTGGAATGCCAACCCTTATATTGCCCGCGAATTCTACGGTGTATGGGGCGATTTTGATGTGAATATCACCATCGATAAAACCTATATGGTTACCGCAGGAGGCGATCTGCAGAATGCGAATGAAGTAGGATTTGGTTACCAGGCACCCGGCACCGTGGTAAAACCCGCCACCGGAAATACACTCACCTGGAAATGGCAGGCATACAATGTGCATGATTTTATGTGGGCCGCAGATCCGAACTATAAAATGATTACCCGTACGGTGAAAGATGGACCATTGATCCGCGTGGTATACAAAGCCGTGGATTCATTGGAGAGCCGCTGGCAGAAAGTGGCCGATACTACGGCACTCGCTTATCCCATCATGGCCAAAACCTTTGGTGCCTACCCTTATAAAACCTACACATTTATTCAGGGAGGTGATGGTGGTATGGAATATCCGATGGCTACACTACTTAAAAGTGCCAGCGTAGGAACGGCCATACATGAGTGGATGCATAGCTGGTACCAGATGCTGATGGGTACAAATGAATCCCTGTATCCCTGGATGGATGAAGGCTTTACGGATTACGGCAGCACCCGTGTGATGGCTACTTTGCGCAACACCAAAGAGTTCTGGTATACCGGTTCTTACCGTGGTTATTATAACCTGGCCAAAAGTGGTTTTGAAGAACCCGCCAGTACACATTCCGACCATTATAATACCAACTATGCCTATGGCAATGCAGCGTATAGTAAGGGTTCCGTTTTTCTCGCACAGCTCGGGTATATTGTAAGTGATAGTGTACGTGATAAAATCCTCCTGTCTTATTATAACCAATGGCGTTTCAAACATCCGAACCCCAACGATTTTATCCGCGTGGCGGAAAAACAAAGTGGTATGGAGCTCGACTGGTACAAAGAATACTGGATCAACAGTACCAAAACCATTGATTATGCCGTGGGAGATATTGCGGTGAAGGATAACAAGACCATGATCACCATCCGCCGTATTGGTAAAATGCCCATGCCGGTAGAAGTGTTACTGACCTTTAAAGATGGCAGCCAGGAATTACATTATATGCCCCTGAACCTGATGTATGGCGAAAAACCTGCGGAAGGAAAAATCCCGAGAACCGTTCATGAAGAATGGAAATGGACACATCCTGAATATGCATTTGCCACCAGCAGAGGTATACAGGAGATCAAATCCATCGAGATCGACCCCAGCCTGCGTTTGGCAGACGTGAACCGGACAAATAATAAGCTTGTTATACCTGATTAACGGATTTGCGGATGACGGATTCGCGGATTCTTTTTCCCCGAATTAAAAAAGCAGTTCCTTAAGGAGCTGCTTTTTTAATTCGCTAATCCGCAAATTCGTAATCCGTTAATGGTTCCTACTTGGCCGCATGAATCACAAATTTTTCCGCAAAATATTCTTCGGGGAAGATCTTCGAGATCGGCATCATCTTCGGCCGTAATCCGCTTTCAAATATCTCCTGCGCCAGATCGCCGCCTTTTAAACAGATGAGTCCGTGGGGAAGTGTTTTGCTATGGTCTTTTTTCAATAATGGCGCACTCCATTTCCAGAGATCTTTTAAAGGGGCCACTGCCCGTGAAATAGCATAATCAAATTTGCGGTTTTTGATATCTTCTGCCCGGGTATGCTGAATGGTGATATTTTTAATACCGGCTCCCTCGCAAACGGCTTCTACTACTTTCAGTTTTTTGGCGATGCTGTCTACCAGGTGAAATTTCACTTTCGGAAAAAAGATCGCCAGCGGTACCCCGGGAAAACCGCCCCCGCAACCGATATCAATGATCTGGGTGCCCGGCTCAAAATCGGCGATGGCCGCGATACTGAGCGAGTGCAGCACATGGTGCAGGTAAATGCTGTCGATGTCTTTACGCGAGATTACATTGATCTTCGCATTCCATTCGGTATACAAGTCATCCAGTGCCGCAAACTGCGCGATCTGCTGTTCGGTGAAATCGTCAAAATACTTGAGGATCAATCCCAGTTTTTGCGGGGCGCTTTCCATATGGCAGGTAAGGTAAAAATGAAATAAAAGAACATCCAGATATCGAGTAACAGAAACCAGGGCCAGAGATCGGCTTCGTTCAGTTTCTTCATACCCTTGTACAGGATCACGGCCTGTATGATGAGACGTACTCCAAATACGGCCAATGCCATCCACCAGTTAAAAAACAGGATCGATACCACCAGCAAAGGATATAACAGGAATAAACTGAGTGAATATAACCCCAGCAAAAATTTGTGTTTGGGTTTGTAATAGCGGCCAGTGGTATAATGACGGTATTTCTGCGTCATCCAGTCACTCCAACGTTTTTTTGGTTCGCTCACCGTATGCGCTTCCGGATCTATTACTACGGCAGTGTTGGCTGCATTGGCTACCTGGTTGATAAAAAGATCATCATCGCCACTGGGGATCTGGTTAATAGACGAGAAGCCTTTGTTGCGGAGAAACACATTCTTTTTATAACTCAGGTTACGGCCCACACCCATATACGGCGTTCCGGCAAGTGCGTAAGAGAGATATTGAATGGCGGTATGAAAAGTTTCGAAACGGATCAGTTTGTTCAGAATACCCGGACGTTTGTGATAAGCACCATATCCCAGTACGATCTCCGTGTTCTCGTCATAGGCATCCTGCATTTTCTGCATCCAGAATTCAGAGGCAGGCGTACAATCGGCATCGGTCAGTAAAACGATCTCGTATTTGGCACTTTTGATGCCGATGGATAAAGGAAATTTTTTCCCACTGATCATCTTGGCTTCCTGGGTAAGCTGTATATGGTTGATATTCTTGAACGATTTCTGAAACTCTTCAATTACATACCTGCCTTCATCTGTAGAGTTATCATTCACGATCACGATCTCATGGGTGGTCTTATAATCCTGCACCAGTACCCCGGGCAGGTTGCGGGCCAGGTTATCGGCTTCATCGCGTGCGCAGATGATCACCGAAACGGGATGCTCCACATTCACTTCCCTTGCCGGTGGTTTGAAAAAAGCCAGCCGGCTGAAAAAATACAGGTAGTACACAACCTGTATGGCTATAACGGTGCAAAACAGAAAAAATACAATGGTCCAGGTGATGGGTGGTATCATCATCCGGCAAAAATAGCGTTTTGAGGGGTTCGGGGCATGGGAGTGTGGAAAAGAAGGCGCTGTGAGGGCGCACCCTCCATCTACTGCCGCTGTTTCCCTACTTTTGCGCCATGGCTTCATTGGATTTTCAGTTAGAGGTAACCGCGGAAGGTTCCCAAGCAAGGGCGGGAAAGATCAGCACCGATCATGGTGAAATTCTCACCCCCATTTTCATGCCCGTGGGTACCGTAGGTAGTGTAAAAGCAGTTACCCAGCAACAACTCAAAAACGAGATCAACGCACAGATCATACTCGGTAATACCTATCATTTATACCTGCGCCCCGGAACAGAAGTGCTGGAAGCGGCGGGTGGATTACACAAATTCAATGGCTGGGACAGGCCCATCCTCACAGACAGTGGCGGTTACCAGGTATTCTCACTGGCGGCCAACCGAAAGATCAAAGAAGAAGGGGTGATGTTTCAGTCGCATATTGATGGCAGCCGTCATTTGTTCAGTCCTGAATCTGTGATGGATATCCAGCGCAGTATCGGTGCCGATATTATTATGGCATTTGATGAATGTCCGCCTTATCCCATCGACTATGCCTATGCCAAAAAAAGCATGGAGCTCACGCACCGCTGGCTCGATCGCTGTTTTACGAGGCTGGATGAAACGCCCGATAAATATGGCTACACGCAGAACCTGTTTCCCATTGTGCAGGGTAGCACTTACAAAGATCTGCGCAAAGCTTCCTGCGATTATATCTCCTCCAAAAATGCCACCGGTAATGCCATCGGCGGATTAAGTGTGGGCGAGCCGGAAGAAATGATGTACGAGTTTACCGCGCTTTGCGCGGATAACCTGCCCCTGGCCAAACCCCGTTACCTGATGGGTGTGGGTACACCCTGGAATATCCTGGAATGTATTGACCTGGGCATTGATATGTTTGATTGTGTGATGCCCACCCGTAATGGACGGAACGGTATGTTGTTTACCACAGAGGGCGTGATCAATATCCGCAACAAAAAATGGGCCTCCGATTTTTCGCCCATTGATCCGGAATTACCGGTAGAGTCGAGCCAGTTTTATACCAAAGCGTACCTGCGTCATCTGTTTGTGGCCAATGAGATCCTGGGTCTGCAGCTGGCGAGTATCCAGAACCTTTCCTTTTATCTCTGGCTGGTAGGCGAGGCTAGAAAACAGATCCTGGCGGGTAATTTCAGCAGCTGGAAAAAGGGAATGATAGAGCAGGTAAAGCAAAGGTTGTAGGGTTCTTTTTGCAGAGAAATGAAAATGCGTCAGCCAACAAGGCATACGCATGATAGCTGGTTTCCCCCATTTTAACCTTTTATCTGTCACAACCCTGATCCCATTCAATATCACCCCTGTATCTTTGTTCCGATAACACACCATGAAGAAAATCGACTGGTACATACTGAAGAAGTTTCTCACCACTTTCTTTTTTGCCATCTTCCTGTTTACCATCATTGCTGTGGTGGTGGATGTGAGTGAGAAAACGGATGATTTTGTAAAGACGGGTCTGGGTGTGCGAAAGATCATCACTCTTTATTATTTCGGGTTTATTCCGCACATCATTGCATTACTGTTTCCGCTCTTCGTATTTATTGCCGTGATCTTCTTTACCTCCAAAATGGCCAATAAGAGCGAGATCATTGCCATACTGGCCAGTGGCACTACTTACATGCGCTGGTTGCGTCCTTACTGGATCGGGGGCAGTTTCTTATGTGTGCTCTTATGGTTTGCCAACCAGTATGTGGTGCCCAGGGCCAACCAGGTGCGGGGTGCTTTTGAAGCCAGGTATATTGATGGTAATAATTCCTATAATGCGTTGGTGGCCACCAGCAGTAATATTTACCTGCGGGTAGATTCGTTTACGTATGCCGGCATCTATTCTTACGATACACTGGCCAAAAGGGGAGGCCCGGTTTTCTTTTACAAAGTGCAGGATAACCTGGTAACCGAAAATATGCGGGCCGATGGGATTTCCTGGGACACGGCTACCAAAAAATGGCGACTGGAGGGATTACTCGAAAGGAAATTACTTCCCCTGAGCGAGAAGGTAAACGTGGAAATGACCAAGACCATGAATTTTACTTTCAAGCCTTATGATCTGAGCCGGGATAAATACACCAAGGATAAACTTACTTCGCCCGAGCTGGATCGGTTTATCCGCCTGGAAGAGCTACGGGGCTCAGAAGGGTTGAATGAATTAAAAGTAGAACGCTACCGCCGCGATGCTACCTGTATTACCGTATTGTTACTCACACTAATCGGCGCCATTGTGGCCGGCCGAAAAGTAAGGGGCGGCAGTGGGGTGCACCTGGCCGTAGGGTTCATGATTGCGGCGCTCTTCATCATCACCGACAGGTTCTCTACCATCTTTTCTACCAAAGGCGATCTGCCGCCGCTGATAGCTGCCTGGATCCCCAATATGATCTTCGTTTTTGTGGTGGTGTACCTCTACCGCACAGCCCCCAAATAATTTTAGCATACTTTCTACAACCTTGTCGCTATTTGTTTTGTTGTACAAGGCAAGTTGTTTTACCTTTAACGCTTATAAATAAAACATTTGTAATAAGTTATCTAACGTGCTTATTATCAAAGAATAATAAAAAAAATAGCTTAGTCATGGGAATAGTAAAAGAGCGGTTCAAAGCAAAAGCAGAAGCTTCGAATGCAGAGATCAAGGCTTTACTGAAAGAGCATGGAAATAAAAAAGTAGGAGAAGTAACCCTCTCGCAGGTTTACCAGGGAATGCGGGGTATTACCGGCCTGGTAACCGAAACCAGTTTGCTGGATGCACAGGAAGGGATCCGTTTTCGCGGCTATTCTATTCCCGAGCTGCAGGCAAAACTGCCCAAGGCTCCCAATGGCGGCGAACCCCTCCCCGAAGGCCTCTTTTACCTCATGCTGATTGGCGAGTTACCGGCGCAGGAAGATGCTAACCACATTACCAGTGTATGGCAGCGCCGCAGCCATGTACCCAATTATGTGTTTGCCACTATCGATGCACTGCCTATCAGTGCCCATCCCATGACGATGTTTGTGACAGGTGTGATGGCCCTGCAAACCGAAAGCCAGTTCGCCAAAGAATACGCGAAAGGCATGAACAAAAAGGATTACTGGGATGCGATCTACGACGACTCGATGGACCTCATCGCCCGTTTACCCCGTATTGCAGCCTATATCTATCGCCGCAAGTACAAGAACAATGAACATATCCAGCCCAATGGTCTGTTAGACTGGGCAGGCAACCTGGCCCACATGATGGGTTTTGAAGATGAGAGCTTTAAAGAACTGATGCGTTTATACATGACCATCCACGCCGATCATGAAGGCGGTAACGTTTCGGCACATACTACCCACCTGGTAGGTTCTGCACTGAGCGATCCTTTCCTGAGTTATGCGGCCGGTATGAATGGACTGGCAGGTCCTTTACACGGACTGGCCAACCAGGAAGTGATCAAATGGATCTTTGAAATGCAGGAAGAACTGGGAACCGATAACCCTACCAAAGAACAGATTGCTGAGTATGTGCAGAAAACACTGGCATCCGGTAAAGTAGTTCCGGGTTATGGGCATGCGGTATTGCGTAAAACCGATCCCCGCTTTACGGCCCAGATGGAATTCGGTAAAAAACACATGCCCGATGATAAACTGGTAAACACGGTATGGAATATTTACGAAACCGTACCACCCATCCTGCAATCGCTTGGAAAGATTAAAAACCCATGGCCCAATGTTGATGCACATAGCGGTGCCCTGCTGGTTCACTATGGATTGGTTGAATATGAATTTTATACCGTTCTCTTTGCCGTTAGCCGCGCACTGGGTGTACTGGCCAGCCTTTGCTGGGACAGAGCCCTTGGCTTCCCGCTTGAAAGACCCAAATCGGTTACTACCGAAGCCGTTAAATTATGGCTGGAAGGGAAGGAAGAGATATGGGATTGAGATTGTGAATGGTCAATTGTGAATGGTCAATTGTGAATGGTGAGTAGGGAGTAGGGAGTTTTTGGACTGATTGCCAATTGCCAATTGCCAATTGCCTATTGACCATTGACCAATTCACCAAAAAAAGTCCGCCGGAGTACTTGCTTCGGCGGACTTTTTTTATATTAGACGAAAGAGATTTCTATGGCAAAGTCTACCAAAGTTGCGGCAAAGCCGGTAAAGAAAGTGGCAAAAAAAGCAATTGCTAAAAAAGTGGTCGTAAAAAAAGCAATGCTGAAAAAAGCTGCGGTTAAAAAAACAGCTGCCAAAACAGCTAAACCTGCAAAGAAAGAGAATACCATTTCAATTAAGTATGCCGATAAATCTGCCGGGCAACCGGAGCTGGTAAAGATCTTTGATGCCATCAAAAAAATGATGCTGCCTTACGATAAAAAGGGAACGCTCATCCTGCATGCAGCCACCGGCGGTCAGGCTCATCTTGTTAGCCACAAAGCCATTGAGGTGATGGGCCGGAAAAGAACGGAAATGTGGTTGGTATCCCTGCTGGTGCAAAAAGGGTATGTGGGCTTTCATTACCTGCCTATTTATATGAACCCTTCCATGGCGGAAAAATTCAGTCCGGCCTTTATCAAATGTCTGAAAGGTAAAGCCTGTTTCAATATCAAAAAGAATGACCCTCTGATACTGTCAGAAGTACAGAAAGCGATCAAGCTGGGGTATGAAGGGTATCAGAAGCTGGGATGGGTGTAGCAGGGTATGAATATCGAATATTGAATATCGAATGTCGAACAAGGAATGTCGAAATACATTCTCTTTTATTTCGACATTCCTTGTTCGGTGTTCGAAATTTACCTTGCACTATTACTGAAATAATTGTATCGTATAATCCAACAATTCAATGCCCCCACTTTTCCCATGCCCTGGTATCACTATTCTTGTGTTGGGATATTTCTGCTTCAGTTTTTGAACGGTTTCCGGCCAGGCTGTAAGGTTGGCATCTCCCAGAAAACCTTTTGTGGCATTCATTTCCTTGATTAAACAGCCTCCAAAAACTGCATTGTCATCGGGGAAATAACCAATCACATTATCTTTTGTATGGCCTTCACCGAAATATTCGGCATACACTTTTTTGCTGCCGATGGTGAACTGCATCGAGTTGTCAAAAGAACGGAGATGCGAGATAATAGCGGGGTCTTTGGTTTGTAAAAGAGCGATCGTTTTAGAAGAAGCAAATGCCGGGATCTTGTTTTTACGAAAGCTTTCCAAACCGCCTACACAGTCTTCATGAAAATGCGTAGGAACAATGGCTTTAATGTTGCAACCAAGCTGTTTTGAGAAATAGCTGATCAGCTCCTCCGAACTCTTATCGTCAGTAGGCGTATCAAACACCATCGCTTCTTTGTTGTTCACCACCACCATACCGTTACACTCCACTCTGCCAAAACTATTGGTGTTTAAAAAGGAAATGTGCTGGTACACATGTGCGGATAATTTTTTGATATGCAGGTTACTGGATTGGTAAACAAAACCGCTGTCGTTACTGATGTATATGGCATTGCCAACCGGAAAGTGATTAGCTGAGGCCTTGCTGTTTACTATGAAGAATAATGCGGTTAGTGCAAGAATAAAGGAAGTTGGTTTTTGAAAGGGTGGGTGGTTCATTTTGTTAGTAACAAATTGGATTTGTAAAAATGATAAGTGTATAAATGAAGGTATGCATTTAAATGTTGGGTTGAGAATAAGCGGGTTAGAAATAGTTGAAAAATGCGGTTAAAACGGTACTTGTTTAACATGGGAGAGGAGAACTTCATAGGTCGCCGGTTTTTCTATGAGAGTTGCCTTATGCCACATCTTCGCAATTTGCAGGAAGATGCCTAAGTACTAAAGTTGATTCCGGATAAAAAAAGACTGTTTGGATAATTTATCGATAATCTGTAGACAGCTACACTGAAACAGGAATACGAAAGCTGAATGTGCTGCCTTTTCCCGGCTGGCTGCTGACAGAAACAGATCCGCCCATCGCTTCAATAAACTCTCTGCAGATCGCCAGCCCGATACCCGAGCCCTTGGTATCCGTCCGTCCGGGTACCTGAAAATATCTTTCGAATATTCTGCCCAGGTATTGTTCTTCAATACCGGCTCCATGATCTGTTACAGAAAATTGTACCGTATCATTGGTTCGCTGCACATCGAGATACACGGTGGTTCCGGGATTGGAGAATTTGATGGCGTTGGTGAAAAAATTATTGAGCACCCAGCCTGCTTTGTCTGCATCGGCTTTTACTTCCGGCAATTGCTCTGCAATATGTGACTCGATGCTGATGTTTTTTTCTCGTGCCGTACCCGCTACGGCTTTTAGAGAGGTTTCAATGACAGGATATAGATTAACGGAATGGATATCCAGTTGCAATCTGCCGGCTTCCACCTGGCTCATGTTAAGGAGTTCGCTTAAGATCCGTAGCATGCGCTGGTTATCATTTCTTAGTTGACCTACCAGCCCTTTTTGTTCCTCAGACAGATCCCCTACACGTGTATCTTCTAAGAGTTTCAGACTGAAGTCAGAGGAAGCCAGCGGCGTTTTTAATTCATGGCTGACGGTAGCGATAAAATTGGTTTTGGCCACATCCATTTCTTTGAAAGAAGTAATATTCTTCAGTACGATTACTCTGCTCATAGCATCGCCCTGTTGTACATCAACCGTCTCCTTTGTATAATAATTTTCTTTTCCCTCTACCACGATCTTGAAAGGAGAAGAGCTGTCATTTTCCAGCAGGAATTTCAATAGGTCGTTCTTTTCTGTAAGAGCAGACACAGGCTTTCCTATGGTTTCTTCAGCCTTCATTCCTAATAGCTGCAATGCCTGGGCGTTGGCAAATAAAAGCGTACGATTCCGATCAATACCGATACTTGCATCCTTTAAGGAATTGATCACGGCCTCTGCCCGGGCTTTTTCAAAGATCAGTTTATTGAGATTGCTGTTCTCGAATGCTTCCAATCTTTCGGTCATTGTATTGAATGCGTCTGCCAACTGGCCGAATTCATCTTTTTGTTCAAGGTGTATACGGTACCGGTAATTTTTTGCAGAGATTTCTTTAATGGCATCTGTCAGTTTCTGTATCGGCGTTACAACGACCGATGGAAAATTGAATGCAAAAGTGAGGGCGATTAATAAACTGATGGAAGTAACGAGGATAATGATGGTGTAGGCAGTTTCTGCATCTTTCTCAGAATGCTCATTTTTTCTTTCAATGGCCTGCATATTCAGTTGCAGTATCCGGTCTATTCCTGAACGGAGCGCCTGATAGCTGGCCGGATCACCTGGATGATTTTTAAGGGTAGTGAATGCACTTCGGATATTTTTAGTCGCTTCCGCTTCTCCGTTTTCAGTGATATTGTTTTCCTGTGCGCGTAGAAGTTTTTCAAATCTTGGAATAGCCATTAGCGGAAATTCCGGAATGCTATCCAGTTGCCGCTGCATGGCATGACCATACTCAAGGGATTCATAATTATCCCGGAGAATATTTTTAGAAGCGTTGGTCAGGCTGAGCTGGTAATAAATGCTGACACCGCCGGAAAGCACGAGCAGTAGCAGAAGGAAAAGGGTGCCGAACTGGATCTTATTTTTAATACTAAATGCCATGCTATGACAAAATAACGATATCCACCTGGTTCTTTGACAGGGTTTTTAATAACTGGTTGAAGATACTGGTCTTCAGGATCACCTGGAATAGGTTAAAATGCGGTTTCCCGATACAAACAGTGGTGATATGTTTGTCCAGAACAATATCCATAATAACCCTTGCTACATTGTCTTCTTTTACCTGTATCACTTCTGCACCCAGTTCAGTGGCGTTCTTGAAATTGTTGATCAGGTGCCGCTGCGCCGCCAGCGGTATCCGATCAGTTGCTTCTTTCGGTGTCTGCACATACAGCACAAACCAGTGACTGTTATAGTAGGAAGCAAGTCTGGCGGTCTTACGTATCACACGCTGAGCAATTTCGTGGTTAGAAGAGATGCAGGCAAGGAAACGCTCATGCCGGTAGGCATTCTTTTTAGCGGTCACTTCATAATCCACTTTTCTTTCGACCTGCCCGGCTACTTCTTTCAATGCCAGTTCTCTGAGTTGTAATATTTTTTCCGGCTGAAAGAAATTCGTCAACGCCTGTTGCACTTTCGCCGGGTCGTAGATTTTTCCTTCCTTGAGCCGCGTGATCAGTTCATCTGCCGTAAGATCGATATTCACTACTTCGCTGGCGATCTGCAATATTCTGTCGGGTACGCGTTCGTGTACGGTTACACCGGTGATCTCCCGTACTTCTTCATTAATGCTCTCAATATGCTGTATGTTGACAGCGCTGATCACATCAATGCCTGCATCAAGGATATCCAGCACATCCTGCCACCGCTTTTCATTCTTGCTGCCTGGAATATTGGTATGTGCGAGTTCATCCACGACCACTACATCCGGATGCAGGAGCAGGATCGCGGGCACGTCCAGTTCTTCCAGGCGCTTGCCTTTGTAAAATACCTCCCTACGCGGGATCAAAGGTAATCCATCAAGCAACGCATGTGTTTCCTGTCGGTTATGGGTTTCAATATAACCGATGCGGATATTGACACCGGCTGCCAATAATCGGTGTGCTTCCTGCAGCATACGGTAAGTTTTGCCCACACCGGCACTCATACCGATATATATCTTCAGTTTACCTTTTCCTTCTCCGGAAACTTTCTTCAGCCATATATCTGCAGCTTCGTTTGGCATACTAAAAACTGATGGCGATGGCCGTTGATAAAAAAGTATTGCTGCTGACAGTTGTATTGTCTTTGGAAAAAATCGCATCCTTGCTCGATAGTGTCCTGGCCTCCAGTCGCCAGGCGGCATTGCTGGCAACAGCTACATCAAAGTTCGCAGACCATCCCCAGGTACGAAACCCATTCGGTGTTCCCGTTGCAATGATCACACCGTTTTGATCTGCGTAATATTCACCACGCAAGGCTAATGCGGTTTTTGACGAAGTATTGATCTTCACGATCAATACCGGACTATACCAGTAATTCATCCTGCTACTACCTTTGGCCTGCTGCTCCATTCCTGCATCAAGCCCTGCGGTAAGGCCAACTGTATTGCTGAGTTGAAAGATACCGTAGAAATTATGGAAGTAACGCATCTGTCGTGTACTATCGGGTTTATCATTGCCGATAAACGTGCTGCTGTTAAGTGTGATACGCGCATTCGGTTTATAAGTGACCTGTGTACCGAAAGCAGGGGTTGTGTTGTTATCTATACGATGGATCCGTTGCCAGCCATTAAGTACAAGCGCAGCGAGGTACCAGTGGTTGTCTGTGGAGGTATAGGAAAGTCTGGCACCTGCTTCATAATAAGGAGAATTCTCTGCCAGCAGGCTGCGCGTCAGGTTCCAGCAATCCTTTCCAATGGCGCTTTCAAAACCGATATGCGAACCGAAGATGCCCGCATCCAGCCAGAGATTGCTGTTGCGTGACAGCTTAATGCCTGCGTTAGCTTCGTAGATATTTCTAAAAACACCCGGTTCTGCAGCAAGATTGGCGTTCATATACGTGCCAGCTGCCAGTGATAGATTGGCACGAACATTCTGTGTAACATAGGCTGCCTTGATATACCCGAGGTTCAAAGTCATTTCACCTGAACGGTTGTAACTGTATAAAAAACCCGGCCTGGTATGATTAAGCGGGTGATTAAAGTCTTTTACATAATAAACTTCCGCGTAACCGCTGATGGAAAGAGGATTAACGGTGGAATCCTGGGCATCAGCTTTTACCATAAAAGCCATTGATAAAATAAGCAAGAACTGTTTCATCTGTTGATTCATTTGAGTTTGTCTAAAGCAATATTGATACTGAGGACATTGATCTTTTCAATGCCGTTGATCGATTTTTCAGTGTATTGGTTGATGAGGGATAAAATTTTCTCTTTTGAGAGGTTGCGCACTTGTGCAATCCTTGCAGCCTGGATGGCTGCTCCCTGCTGGGAAATATCCGGATCGAGTCCACTGCCACTTGCGGTTAGCATATCAGAAGGTATTTGTGCTTTGGTGATGCCGGGGTTATGTACCAGGAAAGTATCTATACGGTCTTGCACTTCAGCAAGGTAGGAAGGATTCGAGGGGCCTTTGTTACTGCCTGCACTTCCTGCCGCATTGTAACCAGCCGCAGAAGGCCTGCTCCAGAAATAATGATCGGCCGTAAATTTTTGTCCTTCCAGTTGATAACCAACCGTTTTACCATCCACCGCTACGGTTTCGCCCTGCCCTTTGGCGGGTGCAGCCTGTGCGATGGCAAAGATAAGCAACGGATACAAACCGATAAAGAGTACGATGCAGACAACTGTGAGCCGTAGTGCAGGAATAATATGTTGTTTCATTTTTTATTTTTTTAGAACCAGGTGCCGATCACCAGGTCGATTAATTTAATACCGATAAAGGGAACGATCACACCTCCCAGGCCATATATTAACAGGTTACGTCTTAATAGAGCACTTGCGCCTATGGGCTTGTATGTAACGCCGCGTAATGCCAGCGGTATTAACAGGGGGATAATGATAGCGTTAAAGATCACTGCTGAAAGAATGGCACTTTCCGGACTGTGCAGGCGCATAATGTTCATGCCTTGCAACGCAGGAATGGAAGAGATAAAAAGAGCAGGTACAATCGCAAAGTATTTCGCTACATCATTGGCAATAGAAAAAGTAGTTAACGTACCGCGTGTCATCAGAAGCTGCTTGCCTATCTCAACGATCTCGATCAGTTTGGTAGGATCGTTATCCAGGTCCACCATATTGCCAGCTTCCTTAGCTGCCTGTGTACCACTGTTCATGGCTACGCCTACATCAGCCTGCGCAAGTGCCGGCGCATCATTTGTACCGTCTCCCATCATCGCAACCAGTTTGCCGGACTGTTGTTCCTTTCTGATGTAATTCATTTTGTCTTCCGGTTTGGCTTCAGCGATAAAATCATCTACACCGGCTTTGGTGGCAATGTATTTTGCGGTGAGGGGGTTGTCCCCGGTTACCATAACGGTCTTAACTCCCATCCTGCGTAAACGGTCAAAACGTTGCTGAATGCCGGGTTTGATGATATCCTGCAATTCTATTACACCCAGCACTTTTTCATTTTCGCTGACCACGAGTGGTGTTCCGCCGTTTTCTGCAATTGCTTTAACGTTTTTCTCCGTTTCAGGGGGAAAGGGGTTGCCTGCTTTCATTACAATCATGCGTATGGCATCGGCAGCTCCTTTGCGGATTCTGGTCTGTCCGAAATCTATCCCGGAAGTTCTTGTTTCTGCAGTAAAGGCAATAAACCTCGGGTGCTCTGTCTGGTAACTAAGCGGGTTGATGCCAGCCAGTTCAATGATCGATTTCCCTTCAGGTGTTTCATCGGCGAAAGAAGATAGAACAGCAGCTTTGATAAAGTCCTTGTCGTCGATACCAGGTGCGGCATAAAATTTGGTAGCCTTACGATTTCCGATTGTAATTGTACCTGTCTTATCCAGCAGCAGGGTATCTATGTCGCCGGCGGTTTCTACTGCCTTGCCGCTTTTTGTGATCACATTTGCCCTGAGTGCACGGTCCATCCCCGCGATACCGATGGCTGATAGCAGGCCACCGATAGTGGTGGGTATCAAACATACGAACAGGGAAATAAATGCGGCAATAGTGATGGGTGTGTTGGCATAATCACCGAACGGTTTCAGTGTTACACAGACGATGATGAATACCAGTGTAAAGCTGGCAAGTAAAATCGTGAGCGCAATTTCATTGGGCGTTTTCTGACGGCTCGCACCCTCTACCAAAGCAATCATTTTATCGAGGAAAGATTCACCCGGTTCAGTGGTTACACGTACTTTGATCTGATCGGATAATACCTTGGTACCTCCGGTTACAGAAGATTTATCACCGCCTGCTTCCCTGATGACAGGAGCTGATTCACCCGTGATAGCAGATTCATCAATGGTTGCCAATCCCTGTATGATCTCTCCGTCCATGGGAATCACATCTCCGGTTTCGCAAAAAAACACATCCCCTTTGCGTAATTGTGAGGAAGGAACGACCTTGATCTCATCCACGAATATTTCACCCACTACCTGGATCCATTTGGCAGGTGTTTCCTCTCGTGTCTTGCGAAGCGAGTCAGCCTGCGCCTTACCTCTTGCTTCAGCAATCGCTTCCGCGAAATTGGCAAACAGTAGCGTAAGAAATAGGATCACGGTAACGATAACATTATAAACAAGACTGCCCTGGCTGGTTTCGCCGTTCGCGATCCAGATACACACTGCGAACATGATAAGCGTACCGATCCAAACGGTAAACATTACAGGGTTGCGGAACATGGTCTTTGGCTTCAGTTTCCTGAAAGCCTGTTTGAGTGCGGTACCGACCAGTGTTCTATCGAATAATTTTGTATGGTTATTTTCTTTTGACATGTTGTTTCAGGTTTTATTTCATTCCGAAAAATTCAGCGATAGGTCCGAGTGAGAGTGCCGGGAAGAAGCTAAGTGCGGCTACAATAAAGATCACAGCAAATACCATGATGCCGAACGTGCCAGTATCCGTTTTCAGCGTACCTGCGCTTTCCGGTACATATTTTTTCTTCGCCAGAATCCCTGCTATAGCGATTGGTCCGATGATCGGCAGGAAGCGTGAAAGCAGCATAACGATACCGCAGGTAATGTTCCAGAATGGCGTGTTATCTCCCAGTCCTTCAAAACCACTGCCATTGTTGGCTGAGGAAGAAGTATATTCATACAGCATCTCGCTGAAACCGTGGTTGCCTGGATTGTTCAACCAGCCGGTGTATGCTTCTGGGTTATGCGCATATAGATAGGAAGATAAAGCGGTGAACGAAAGTATCAGAAGCGGATGTAGCAGTGCAATGATGGCTGCGATCTTCATTTCTTTCGCCTCAATTTTTTTACCCAGGAATTCAGGCGTTCTTCCCACCATCAGCCCGCTGATGAAAACGGCGATGATGATGAAAATGTAGAAGTTGAGAAATCCCACCCCTACGCCGCCATAGAAGGAATTGATCATCATGCCGAGCATCGTAAACATACCGGATAATGGCGTTAAACTATCGTGCATCGCATTCACGGAACCATTGGATGTTGCTGTTGTAGAGATGGCCCAGAAAGCAGAAGCGGCAGGCCCAAAGCGTACTTCTTTTCCTTCCATGCTTCCCAGCGGTTGTGCAATGTGCATACTGCTAATGGCGCTACTTCCGTTCATCTCCTGGTAAATAGTGGGTATGAGCAGCAGCAAGAAACCTGCCGTCATCACGCCAAAGACCATCCAGGCAAACCGTTTGCGCTTAAGGATAAAACCGAGCGCAAACACCATCGCAATAGGTATCAGGAGAATACTGATGTTCTCAGCGATATTGGTAATATAATTGGGATTCTCCAGCGGGTGCGAAGAGTTTGCCCCAAAAAAACCGCCTCCATTGGTGCCTAATTGTTTGATGGCAACCATCGCTGCCATCGGCCCGCGGGATACATGCACTGTATCGCCCTGCAGGGAAACAAACTGGTCTTTTCCTGCAAACGTCATGGGGGTGCCGTTGAACAGTAGAATTACGGCTAACACTATAGACAAGGGAAGCAACACACGGGTACAACTCCTGACAAAAAACTGATAAAAATTACCCAGCTTGTCTGTTGTTTTTTCCTTCATTGCGAAGAAAACAACTGCACACGCAGCCATTCCTGCGGCTGCACTGATGAACTGGAATAACATCAGTATCAACTGCCCGAGATAAGAAACGCCGCTCTCGCCGCTGTAATGCTGCAGATTGGTGTTGCTCACAAAACTAACGGTGGTATTAAAAGCAAGATCGGCTGTCATAGAAGGATTACCATCCGGGTTTAGTGGCAGCCAGGACATATTCATCAACACGAACATGGCGAAAAGAAACCATACCAGGTTAATGGTCAATAGCGCGGCAAGGTGCTGTTTCCAGTTCATGTCACGCGTTGGGTCAATACCCGAAAAACGATAGATCGTTTTATCCAGCGGATTAAAAAGTAAGTCGGGCCAGGTCTGTTCGCCACTGTATACTTTACCGATATATCTTCCCAGCGGGATGGCAAGTACAATGGTAAGGACAAACATCAGGACGACGCCAAGAATTTCTGCATTCATCGGGTTAAAATTTTTCAGGTTTAACAAGTACGTAGCACAGGTACACAAAGACCAGGATGGCTACTGCAAAGAGGTAGGTCATAGTATCAGATTTTTTCGAACCATTGAATAAATTTGAAAAAGAGTGCAAAGGCGATGATGCCAATAAACACGAGGATCAGTGTTAGCATATTGAATTGTTTGGCAGGGTATAGCCAAAAGGATGCCTGGTGTCGGCAAAAAATGGAAAATAAGGGAAACCCTTACCGGGTAAGGGTTTCAGGAAAGTGCAATTAATTTATGGCCCTCCCCGGATAAGAAAAACCCTTCCATTTTGGAAGGGTCGTTTTCATATCGGAAGGGTTAGTGTATGCCGAATTCTTCGATCTTACGGTAAAGGGTAGTAAGTCCGATGCCAAGCAGTTCTGCTGTTTGGGTCTTGTTCCCCTTTGTATATGCCAGCACTTTGCGGATATGCTGCTGTTCTACATCGGCAAGCGATAAAGAGACGGCTTTGTTTTTTTGCTGGATATCGAAAGGCAGTTGCTCCGGTCCTATCTCGGTTCCATCAGAAAGAACGGCCGCTCTCTCCAATACGTTTTTAAGTTCCCTGATATTACCTTTCCAGGCATGTTGTTTCAACAATGCGAGTGCAGATTTCTGTAGATGCAAAACAGGTAGTTGTTCTTTCGAGGCATACTTGCGAAGGAAATGCTCGCTTAAAACAGCGATATCTTCTATTCTCTCGCATAACCGGGGAAGTGAAATGGTAAAACCGTTGATCCGGTAAAAAAGATCTTCCCTGAAATGTCCCTGTTCAATTTCTTGTTCCAGGTTGCGGTTGGTGGCTGCAATAATTCTGACATTAACGCGTGTTGCTTTTTCATCGCCCAGGCGGATAAACTCGCGGGTTTCCAGCACACGCAGCAGCTTTGCCTGCAGTTCGATATTCATTTCACCTATCTCATCCAGAAAAAGTGTGCCGTTGTCGGCTAATTGAATGATTCCTCTCTTATCTTTTGTGGCACCCGTATAGGCACCGGCCTTATGGCCGAACAGTTCTCCCTCTAACAAATCCCTTGTAAAAGCGCTACAGTTAATAGCCACAAATGGTTTGCCGTTTCTTTTACTGCCCGCGTGGATTGCCCCGGCAAATACCTCTTTGCCCGTACCGGTTTCACCCAGCAATAAGACATTGGCATCGGTTGAAGCCACTTTCTTCGCAAGTTCAACTGCCTGCCTGATAGCCGGGCTGTCACCGATGATCTCTTCGAAACAGTAACCGCTATCACTTTTAACTTCAACAGCTTTTTTCCGTGCTGTGCGTACCCTGTCTGCTGCCTGGTGCAAGAGCGGAATAATGCGGTCGTTATCATTTCCTTTTGTGATATAATCAAAAGCACCGTTCTTGATAGCCTGTACGCCATCGGCAATATTACCATAAGCTGTAAGCAGGATACATTCAGTTAAGGGAAACCGGATCTTCACTTCTTTCACAAATTCTACCCCATTGCCATCCGGAAGTTTTACATCACATAAGAGGATATCGACTACCTTATGCTGTAGTGCCTGCATCCCAGCTTTCAGTGTACCGGCTTCTTCTACCGTAAACCCTTCCAATCCCACCAGTCTTGAAAGTAGTTTGCGTAAAGGTTCTTCATCGTCGATTATAAGGACAGTTGCAGGCATACGTAAACAAAACTAAGGAATTACCAATAAACACAAGGTTGCCAGCGGATCAACGAATCACCAGGGAGTAGCCGCTAACACCCGGATCATGCCCACTCAAAGAAACGGCCACCCCGGCGATAAGTAAAAATGAGTGAGGAGCACTCAGTAGGTCGGAGGGGCTTCTGTGAGAGCTAATGTGTGCCCATGTCTTCGCAGTTTAGCCATAAGAAAGACACCTAAGTTATCCTGCCGTGTCTTTCAAGTGCCCTTCAAGTGCCCTTCAAATGCCCTTCTGGTTCAGTTCTGGTTCAGTTCCTATCCAATTTCTGTTCGCGCTTACAGCTTTCGCAGCGTAAAGAAAAGACGAAGAAAGAACGAACAAAACAAGGAAGAAAAAGGAAGTGTCTTGTACAGAAAAAGCTTTAAAAATGCAATGTGTTCGGAACATTATATATTTTGCTACCCGGGGCTGAAAGCCCCAACAAGACATATTTTTATCCTTCGCATCCACGCTCTGAAGAGCGTGGCAAATTCTTTTTTTCTTTTTCCCGCTCTTCACAGTAGGTGAGGTATCATCTAAAAAATCTTTATCCGGGACTTTAGTCCGGATGTAGGCTCCCCTTAAATTGGCCAGTAAAATTAGAAGACAAGAATAGCATTTATCCAGATACCTCCAATATAACCTGATTCGATGCCTGTAGTTTTTGATACTTACAGTTCCTTTCAGATTTTTGATACCCAATTTTGAGGTGACGGCACTTTCAGGTATATGTGGACATAAAAAAAGCACTGATTTACAGTGCCTTTAAAGTGGAGTGTATCGGGGTCGAACCGACGACCTTCCCGCCGTTGGCGGGACGCTCTTGCTGAACTTGAGATATTGGAAATAAAAAAGTCTCACAAAACTGTGAGACTTTAGTGGAGAGTATCGGGGTCGAACCGACGACCTCTTGCATGCCATGCAAGCGCTCTAGCCAACTGAGCTAACCCCCCATAAATATGTTGAACCAAAGACCTTCCCGCCGTTGGCGGGACGCTCTAGCCAACTGAGCTAACCCCCCATGGGAGTGCAAATGTAAGTGCTGGGGGCTTCCAACAAAAATTTTTCTCTGAAATACGGTGAACAGGCCCGTGGCGCTGGTGGTAGGCCATTTTCTGCCAATGATTTTGCCGGATTTGCGCCAGCATATTGTTAGAAAACAAGGGATAAACCGGCTAATTTTTGGTTGATCAGGGTTAGTTCCTCATTGGTCAGACTGATCTCACTCGTTTTCGCATTTTGTGTGGCCTGTTCGGCATTACGGGCGCCTACCAGGGCAAGGGTAATGCCGGGTTGCCGTATGGTCCAGGCAATTACCAGCTGCGCCAGCGAAGCTTTTTTATCAGCTGCAAGCGGGCGTAATTCATCGAGAAAAACATTGATCCTTTTGATATTTTCATCCGTGTAAAAACGATTGCCTTCGCGGGTATCGCCTTCATTAAACTGGTGGCCGGGTTTGATCTTGCCGGTCAGTAATCCCCGTTGCAAAGGACTGTAGGCGATCACCGCTTTTTTGTGTTCGATGCAATAAGGAACAATTTCTTTCTCAATATCCCTGAACACCATGCTGTATGGTGACTGGCTGGAAGCCAGTGACAAAACCGTTTCAGCGGTCTTTAGCTGGTCGACTGTGTAATTACAGACCCCTGCCGCGCGGATCTTTCCCTGCTGCTGCAGTTGCAGAACAGCTTCCATGGTTTCTTCAATGGGTGTGGTAGGGTCTGACCAGTGAATCTGAAAGAGGTCTATATAATCCGTTCCTAATCTGCGCAGACAGTTTTCACATTCTTCGATCACACTTTCTTTGCCTGCATAACGATATACCTTAATGGGATTGCCATTATTGTCGATACTATCAATAAAGAACTGTCCTTTGGCCAGGTCCCAGCGCAAACCAAATTTGGTGAATACCTGTACCTTATCTCTGGATAATACTTTCAGCGCATCGCCCACGATCTCTTCGCTCAGTCCCTGCCCGTAAGCCGGGGCCGTGTCTATAGAAGTAACGCCCAATTCATAAGAAGCCAGGATCGCTTCCAACGCTTCTTTTCTATCCGCCCCGCCCCACATCCATCCCCCAATGGCCCATGCCCCGAATGTGATGGCCGATGCCTGTATCCCCGATTGTCCGATCTCCCTGTATTCCATATTGCTGAATTTAACTGTATTAAAGAATGGTATAAAATTACCAAAAGTTAATAATAATCTGATAGGTTAGTGTGAGTGATTACAATAATGTTTTAGATTTAAGGAGCCATGTGCGGATCAATGAAGGTTCATTGCATTCACTCATCCACTCATGCACTCATTCACTCATTGAACATCGCTTGCCATGTCAGACACTCCTCGTCTCAACACCAAAGGTGTTACACAAAATTCTTTTGATGCCATCGTTGTGGGATCGGGCATCAGTGGTGGCTGGTCTGCCAAGGAACTCTGCGACAAGGGATTAAAAACCTTACTGCTTGAAAGAGGTAAGGATGTGGTGCATATTAGAGATTATCCCACCGCCACTAAAAATCCCTGGGAGTTTCCCCATCGCGGCGAAATGCCACCGCCTGTTGCGCAGAAAGATCCCGTGGTAAACCGTTGTTATGCCTATGGTGAAGCCACCGATCATTTTTTTGTCAAAGACCATGAGCATCCCTATGTGCAGGAAAAACCCTTTGACTGGATCCGCGGATATCAGGTAGGAGGTAAATCTTTGTTATGGGCAAGGCAAACACAGCGCTGGAGTAAATATGATTTCGAGGGTCCGGGCAGGGATGGTTTTGCCGTTGACTGGCCCATCCGTTACGAAGATCTTGCACCCTGGTACACACATGTAGAAAGATTTGCAGGTATCAGTGGAAACAAAGACGGGGTAGAAACTTTACCCGATGGTGATTTTTTACCCGCCTGGGAAATGAATTGTGTAGAAAAAGAAATGCAGAAGAAGCTCCTGGCACAGTACAAAGACCGTTATGTGGTGCAGGGCCGTTGTGCACACCTGACTCAGCCCAGAGATATTCATATACAACAGGGCAGAACCCAGTGCCAGGCAAGAAGTTTGTGCGAAAGAGGTTGCCCGTTCGGGGGTTATTTCAGTTCCAATTCTTCTACCATACCCTGGGCGCAAAAAACAGGTAACCTTACCCTACGAACAGACTCTGTAGTACATTCCATTATTTACGACGAGGCAAAACAAAAAGCCATCGGGGTTCGGGTAATTGATGCACAGACAAATAAAGCCACAGAATATTTTGCCAAGATCATTTTTGTGAATGCGGCTTGTTTAAATACCAATCTCATCCTGCTCAACTCAACATCCAATCGTTTCCCTACCGGCCTGGGTAATGATAACGGCTTGCTAGGTAAATACATAGCTTTTCATAATTACCGCGGCTCTTTAACCGCTTCATACGATGGGCCGAAGGATAAATATTATTATGGCCGCCGTCCCACAGCCGTGATGATGCCTAATTTCCGCAACGTGTACAAACAGGAAATGGATTTTCTCCGTGGTTACATGGTGCATTTCAGTGCCAGCAGGGGAAGGGCCTGGGCCGATGGCATTGGCGGCGAGTACAAAGATGCCATGACCGAGGCCGGCGATTGGGGTATCTATATGATGATGCAGGGAGAAACGATCCCCAAAGAATCGAACCATGTTCGGTTAAGTAAAGACCAGCAGGATGCCTGGGGTATTCCGCAATTGGTTACTTCTGTAGGGTATGATGATAATGATGAGAAACTGCTCAAAGACTTTCTGGAGCAGGGCAAAGAAATGCTGGAAAAAACCGGCTGTACCAATATCCATGCAAGAGACAGTAAACAGGCTCCTGGACTGGATATCCACGAAATGGGTGGGGTGCGTATGGGCCGCGATCCCAAAACCTCGATGCTGAATGCATGGAACCAGTTACACCAGTGTAAAAATGTATTTGTTACCGATGGTGCCTGCATGACTTCTACCAGTACGCAGAATCCTTCCCTCACGTTCATGGCCATCACGGCAAGGGCAGCGAATCATGCGGTGGAGGAGTTGAAGGGCGGAAGAATTTAAAATTAGAAATTAGAAATTAAAAGTTTGGAGTTTGGAGTTTGGAGTTTGGAGTTTGGAGTTTGGAAAGGAAAATTGAAAAGTAAGATATAAAACAAACAATAGAAGTAACGAGATTTAATAAAGATAAAATCCGTTAATCCGCCATCCGTTAATCCGATAATCAAAAAAAAATGTCTGCAGATTCTACCAACCTCAACAACAAAGCCAGGGCACAAAATACGTTTGATGCCATTGTAGTGGGCTCGGGTATCAGTGGTGGCTGGGCCGCCAAGGAGTTGACTGAAAAAGGGTTAAAAGTACTGATGCTGGAACGTGGCAGGAATTATGAACATATCAAAGACTATTCAACCGCACCCAAAGATCCGTGGGAATTTACACACAGGGGTAGAACTACGGCGGAGCAAAGAAAAAAATATCCGGTAATCCATCGTGGATGGGCGGCCAGCGAACCGGTAATGGCTTCCTGGGTGAATGAAGAAGATTCCCCGTATACAGAAGTAAAACCCTTTACCTGGTGGCGCAGTTACCAATTGGGTGGTCGTTCTATTTTGTGGGGCAGACAGAGCTACCGCCTGAGTGACCTGGATTTTGAAGCCAATGCAAAAGAAGGCGTTGGGGTTGACTGGCCCATCCGTTACAAAGACATTGCTCCCTGGTATGATCATGTAGAGAAATTTGCGGGTATCAGCGGGTCCAATGAAGGATTGGCGCATTTGCCGGATGGACAGTTTCTGCCACCAATGGATCTGAACTGTGTAGAGAAAGATGTGGCGGCACGTATCAAAGCGCAATACAAGGGAGCGCGTCATTTATTCATTGGGCGGGTGGCCAATTTAACAGCGCCTATTGAGGGCCGTACCCAATGCCAGTTCCGTAACCGTTGCTGGGAAGGTTGTCCGTTTGGTGGTTATTTCAGCACACAATCTTCTACGCTGCCTGCGGCGATGAAAACAGGTAACCTGACGGTTCGTCCTTTTTCGATCGTTACCAAACTGATCTATGATAAGGATACACAAAAAGCGAAAGGGGTAGAAGTACTAGATGCAGAAACAAACCAGACTTACGAGTATTATTCCAAAATCGTTTTTCTGAATGCATCTGCATTAAACTCTACCTGGGTTCTATTCAATACCGCCACCGATATCTGGCCCGAAGGATTGGGTAGCAGCAGTGGCGAACTGGGCCATAATGTAATGGATCATCACTATAATCTCGGTGCATCGGGCCAGGTAACGGGTTATGAAGACAAATATTATTTCGGCAGAAGGGCTAATGGATTTTATATTCCCCGTTTCGCGAATATCGGTGATGATAAACGAGACTTTCTGCGTGGTTTTGGTTACCAGGGAGGTGCCAGTAGAGCTGGCTGGGGTAGGGAAGTAGCGGAACTGAATATCGGCGGCGAATTCAAAGATGCGTTAACAGAACCCGGTGGATGGTCGATTGGCGCTACGGGTTTTGGAGAAATCCTTCCTTACCACGAGAATAAGATCACCCTCGATAAAAATAAAAAAGACAAATGGGGATTACCTGTGTTGTCGATGGACTGTGAACTGAAAGACAATGAAAAGAAAATGCGCAAAGCCATTGTGGAAGAACTGAAAGCGATGTTTGAAGCATCCGGTGTTACCAATGTAAGAACCTGGGATAACGGGCATGCCATTGGTCACGGCATCCATGAAATGGGTACGGCCCGCATGGGAAGAGATGCCAAAACTTCTGTGCTGAACGCGAACAACCAGGTATGGGACGCTAAAAATGTATTTGTAACAGATGGCGCTGCCATGACATCTTCGGCCTGCCAGAATCCATCACTTACCTATATGGCGCTTACTGCAAGAGCAGCTAATTTTGCTGTGGAGGAGTTGAAGAAAGGAAGTTTATAATATTCCCGCCACAGGGGTAGATACTGCATCTGTGGCATTTTTTTTGAAAGATCAGTTCACTCTCTTTCCCAGAATTTTAAGACTTCTTTCCACGCCATCCAGTAGGGCAATATTGGGCAGGGTGGCCCATTCTTCAAAGCCCATCGCCTTGAAAAGTTTCATACTGGGATCGTTGTGCGAAAAAATAAAACCAAGCAGGGTGTTGATTCCCAGTGTTTTTGCCTGGTCTATGATGTGGTGTAAAATCTTTTTACCAATGCCCTTGCCTCTTTGGGCGGGATCGAGATAGAGACTGATTTCTGCCGTGGCGGCATAGGCGGGTCTGCCGTAGAATGACTGGAAACTGACCCAACCCACCATATCATTGTTCTCATCTTCAACTATCCACAAAGGTCTTGTTTGGGGATTGTGCTCGTGAAACCAGTGCAGGCGGCTCTCTGGTGTTACCGGCTCGGTATCGGCCGTAACCATTCTTGTATGAACCGTGGAATTATAAATGTCTACGATTCTGTCAAGGTCTTCCAGAGAGGCGTTTCTGTAAAACAAGGTAGACATACAACAGTTTTAACTTGTGTGATAAACAGACAAGCGCATCGTTGGTTGTTATTCTATATAAAGTTAGCTTGTTGAGTTATAAAAATCTCCCTGATATTCGGGATTTTTTGTCGCTCATGGCCGCTGGGCCCCGTCCCTGTTCCCGGGCTGCTTTTTCTTCTGCTCCCGCTTTGCAGCGGGATGCTACGCATCATTTTGTCTGCCTTCGCCTTCGCTCGGCACCGAACAAAAAAAGGCCCGTCCACAGGGACTGACTAGTAATTTTTCATCAAGCACCCCTAATGGGAAACTTTTATTTTTCTAACAATAGGAATATTGAAATACCTATTAGCGCAACACATTTAAAGTTAATGTCTTTAACTATTGTAACCATTGGCAGTCTCCTAATCTACCAGCCTCCCTGCAATCCTTCCTGTAATGCTTTTTTGTATTTTTTCAGGTCGAAGGAATAGAGATAGGGTGCTTTGTGTGCGCCACCTTTACGGGTTTCTTTCAGGCGTTTGATGAATCCGAAGGAGAGGATGCGACGCTGAAAATTTCTCCGGTCCAGTTGTTTATCGAGAATGGTCTCGTATAATTTCTGGATCTCAGGCATGGTAAATTTAGTTGGTAAGAGGTTATAGCCGATAGGTTCATGATTCAATTGCAAACGCAGAGTTTCCAAAGCTTTGTCAAGGATCTCTTTGTGATCCATGAACAGTTCCCGGATCGTATGCAGGTCATGCCACTCGCAGGCAACCGAACTCTGATCGGGTTCAGGAATAACTACGGCAAAATCTACCAACGCATAATACCCCACAGTGATGAAACGTTGCAATAACCAGTTGTCTTTCTCAACGCTGATGCCATCTTTTTTGAGCATATTCAGGTGAAATTTCTTATCGGCTCTTTTGGGATGACCGAATACCTGGAACTGGCGCAGGAAAATATCCTGAATACCGGTTCTTTCGCGCAATACACGGGTGGCGGCTTCTTCAATATCTTCGTCTTTGTAGATGAATCCGCCCGGCAGTGCCCAGGCATCGGCACTTTTCATTTTCAGCAGCAGTACTTTCAGTTCGTTCTCATGAAATCCGAAAATGACACAATCCAGTGATAATGAGGGCATAAACAATTTACCACCCTTTAGTATCGTGTCTTTGATCGAGGTTTCCTGTTTCATATACCGGCTAAAATTAGGGAAAACTACCTGTTTTGATTGGGATATTCCGGTTTAATCCCTATTATTGTGTCATAACGACGCAATGATATGAAAAACATCCGCCTCAATCCCGTACTGCTATTACTGGCAGCCTTATCCATTTTGCTTGTAACACTTTCCTGGCGTGCTTTTCCAGGTAACGCATCTGCCGCATCTACACCGGCTTTCCGCGACCTGAACAAGAATGGGAAAATGGATCCTTATGAAGATGTGAAACAACCTATCCCGGTTCGTGTAAAAGACCTGTTACAACAAATGACCCTGGAAGAAAAAGCAGGAACCCTGTTCATCAACGGTGCCAAAATTGCACCTGATGGATCATTGAATGATTTTACCGGTACCGGATTTTTCGCCCGTATTCCCATCGCTACCCAGTTAATGGATGGGAAAAAGATGAACCATATTAACCTGTGGGAAGTGCCTGATGTAAAAGCACTGGCTACCTGGTACAACAATGTGCAGAAGCATGCGGAACAAAGCAGGCTCGGCATTCCCGTAACGATTGCTTCTGATCCCAGGAATGCATTCAGTCAGAATATTTTTGCCATGGCAGCCAACGGTTTCTCTCTCTGGTGCGAACCATTGGGGCTTGCAGCCATCGGCGATGAGGCACTCACCAGAAAATTTGCCGATATCGTTCGCCAGGAATATGTGTCGGTTGGTATACGCGAAGCCCTGCATCCTATGGCCGATCTGGCTACTGAACCCCGCTGGCCACGTATCAGCGGAACTTTTGGGGAAGATGCACAACTTTCTGCCCGCATGACCAAAGCTTATGTAGAAGGCTTACAGGGCACAACATTAAGCAGTAATAGTGTAGCGGCTATGACCAAACATTTTTCGGGTGGTGGTCCGCAGAAAGAAGGCCTGGATCCGCATTTTGAATTTCAGAAAGGACAGATCTATCCCGGTAAGAATTTCAATTATCACCTGCTCCCTTTTGAAGCCGCCTTCAATGCCAATACGGCCGCCATCATGCCTTATTATGGTATTCCGGTTGATCAGTCGAACGAAAATGTGGCTTTCTCTTTCAACAAAGCCATGATCACAGACCTGCTGCGGAAAAAATACAAATACGACGGAGTGGTTTGCACAGACTGGGGATTGATCAACGATGCCAATATGGGTTCTTTTGTATGGCCTGCCCGCGCCTGGGGTGTTGAAAAATTAACACCGGAAGAACGCGTGTTGAAAGTACTGAATGCCGGTGTTGACCAGTTTGGCGGAGAGAGCTCGCCGGAGCTGGTGATCAAACTGGTGAAAGAAGGTAAACTGACCGAAGCGAGGATCGATGAATCTGTTACGAGGTTACTTCGTCAGAAATTTCAATTGGGATTGTTTGATAACCCTTATGTGGATGTGGAGCAGGCTGTGAAAACGGTAGGCCGTGCAGACTTTATCAAAGCAGGAAATGAATCACAACGCAGGGCGATGGTATTGCTGAAAAATACGCCTGTGGTAAAAGGGAATACTTTGCCACTCACTAATCCGAAACTGAAAATTTTTGCCGGAAACATGGATCCGAAAGTAGTGGGTAAATACGGTATCGTGGTAAGTAAAGCTTCGGAAGCGGATATTGCTATCCTTCGTGTACAAACCCCCTGGGTGCCGGTAGAAACACCCAATTTCATGGCCCGTATGTTCCATCATGGCGATCTGGACTTTAAGCAGAAAGAACGTGATAGTATTCTGCAGATCATGCAGATCGTTCCGAGCATCGTTAATATTTACCTGGATCGTCCGGCTGTATTTCCCGAGATCAATGCCAAAGCCAAAGCGGTACTGGCCGATTTTGGTGCCAGTGATGAAGCGGTGATGGATGTGATCTTCGGTAAAGCCAGGCCCGGTGGTAAACTGCCTTTTGAACTGCCCTCATCGATGGATGCGGTTCGCAAGCAGAAAGAAGATCTGCCTTATGATTCAAAAGATCCTTTGTACAAATTCGGATTCGGCCTGACCTATAAATAACTCATTTACCAACATCCTTGCTGTATCAAAAAGCGATGTTACTCAAACCAGCAAAATGAATACACGTAGAAACTTCCTGCGAAATACCGCGGCCATGACCCTCGGCGGCCTGTTACTGAACAAAGAATTGTTAGCGAAGGCTTTATTGGAAAAGAATGCTTTGCCCGGTGTGGGTCTCCAGTTGTTTACCCTGTTCGGGGTGCTGGATGAAGATGTGCCCGGCAACCTGAAAAAGATCGCGGATATCGGTTATACCGAGATCGAATCTGCCTTCAGTAAAAAAGGTGGTTTTTATGGCATGTCGGCCAAAGAATTTGCCCGCACCCTGAACGGCATGGGCATGCATTGGCGTTCGCACCATGTATTGGGAGCGCCTTTTAAATTACCAACCGGTGCCAAAATGCCCGCGGGTGCCGATGGAAAACCGATGGTGATCCCGCCCATGAAAAATCTGCGCGATAATTACCAGGAACTGGTTGACCAGGCAGCAGAAGGGGGCGTAGAATACCTGGTATGTGCCAATACGCCGATTGGTTCGCTGGATGAGATCAAATCTTCGATTGAGGTACTGAACAAATCGGCTGAAGCTGCTAAAAAAGCGGGTCTCTTATTTGCATACCATAATCATGATGCGGAATTCAGAACCGTGGATGGGGTGGTGCCGTATGATCTGATCCTGTCGCAGACAGATAAGAACCTCGTGAAAATGGAACTGGACTTGGGCTGGACACTAAAAGCTGGTAAAGACCCTGTGGCCCTATTCAAACAGCATCCCGGCCGTTTTCATCTCTGGCATGTGAAAGACATGGATGCCGGCTTCGAAAAGATCCTGGAAGTGGGAACGGGCAGTTTTGATTTCAAGCGCATTTTTGCCCATGCCAAAGAATCGGGTATGCAATATTACTTTGTAGAGCAGGATGGGGCTCCTAAGCCATTTGAGAACATCGGCACCAGTTACCGCAATATTCAATCGATCCTGAAATAATATTCCGCAAGCAAGACTCCATACCCCTGGAGTGAAAGACCCGGTCAGCAATGGCGGGTCTTTTTAATTTATGACTTTCGTCAGCTGTCATACAGCTAATTTTTTCTACATTCACGCTTCTACTGCAGACCAATAGAATTGGTCTGTTTCACATCAAAACCATTGTTATGAAAAAATTATTCAGCATCGGGCTTCTCCTGTTGCTCGCTTATCCAGGTTTCTCACAAAATACCTATACAGCCAAAGCAAAAGCGCTGATGGCCAAAATGACGCTGGAAGAAAAGATCGGCCAGCTTAACCTGATCATACCCGGCGGTGCCGCTGTTACCGGATCGGTGGTGAGTAATGATGTAGAAAACAAGATCAAAAAAGGACAGGTGGGTGGTTTGTTCGGGATCACTTCACCGGAAAAAGTGCGTAAGGCGCAGGACCTGGCGGTGAAAGGCTCGCGTTTGGGTATACCCATGATCTTTGGACTGGATGTGATACATGGTCATAAAACTATTTTCCCGATTCCATTGGGATTATCTGCTTCCTGGGATATGGGACTGATAGAACAGTCTGCTGCCATCGCTGCGAAAGAAGCCACGGCCGATGGATTGAACTGGGCTTTCTCACCCATGGTAGATATTGCCCGGGATGCGCGTTGGGGAAGGATCTCGGAAGGTTCCGGCGAAGACCCTTATCTGGGCGGTCAGATCGCGAAGGCAATGGTGCGTGGATACCAGGGCGCTGATCTTACAAAAAATAATACACTGATGGCCTGTGTAAAACACTTTGCCTTATATGGGGCAGCAGAAGCGGGTCGCGAATACAATACCGTGGATATGAGCCGTATGCAGATGTATGAATATTACCTGCCACCTTACAAAGCGGCTGTAGATGCCGGTGCGGGTAGTATCATGAGCTCTTTTAACGTGATCGATGGAATACCTGCCACAGGAAATAAATGGTTGCTCACAGACCTGCTGCGCAAAGAATGGGGTTTTACCGGTTTTGTGGTGTCTGATTATACTTCGCTGAATGAAATGACGAATCATGGCCTGGGTGATCTGCAAACAGTTTCTGCACTGGCATTAAAAGCCGGACTGGATATGGATATGGTGGGAGAAGGGCTACTCACTACATTGAACAAATCGCTGAAAGAAGGAAAAGTAACCCTCGCAGATATAGACAAAGCCTGTCTGCGCATTCTGGAAGCCAAATATAAATTAGGTCTCTTTGATGATCCTTACCGGTATATTGATGAAGCCAGACCTGCCAAAGATATTCTGACCGCTGAAAACCGAAGTGCTGCCAGAAAAATGGCAGCGCATAGCATGGTGTTGCTAAAGAATGATAACCAGGTGTTACCGCTTAAAAAATCGGGTACGATCGCATTGGTTGGTCCGTTGGCCGATAACCGTAGAAATATGCTGGGTACCTGGGTGGTAGCCGGCGACTGGAAACAATCGGTAAGCGTATTGGAAGGGATCAAAAATGTAGCTGGTAACAGTGTTAATATCATTACTGCCAAAGGAGCCAATATTACGGATGATACGGCTATGTTTCTCAAAAGAGTGAATGCATTGGGTGTAGAAGCAGAGATAGATGCCAGATCTCCTCAGCAAATGATCGATGAAGCGGTTGCGGCAGCCAACAAGGCAGATGTGGTAGTGGCTGTGGTGGGTGAGTCTTCCAATATGTCTGGTGAATCTTCCAGTCGTGCTGATATCAGTTTACCTGCCAGTCAGCAGGCATTGTTGAAAGCGCTTCACAAAACCGGCAAACCATTGGTAGTAGTGCTGATCAACGGAAGACCCTTAACCCTGGTATGGGAAAACGAACATGCCACTGCTATCCTCGAAGCATGGGCACCCGGTACAGAAGCCGGTAATGCGGTGGCCGATGTATTATTCGGAAATTACAATCCTTCCGGAAAATTATCAGCAACATTTCCACGCAGTGTGGGACAGATTCCGATTTACTACAATCACAAGAATACAGGTCGCCCGTTTGATGGAACCGGTTTCGCTAAATTCAAATCCAATTACCTGGACGAATCCAATGATCCCCTGTATCCATTTGGGTATGGATTGAGTTATACAAAGTTTGATTATAGTCCGGTTAAACTGAGTAAGACATCTTTAAAAGGAGAAGAGAAATTGACCGCTACAGTTACGTTGACCAACAGCGGAAAATATGCCGGTGAGGAAGTAGTACAGTTATATATTACAGATCCGGTGGCTAGTATCAGCCGTTCTGTGAAAGACCTCAAAGGTTTTCAGAAACTGGCTTTACAGCCCGGTGAATCGAAAGAAGTCAGTTTTGTGATCACTACCGAAGAACTCAAATTCTTTAATAGTGACCTGAAAAAAGTATGGGAGCCGGGTAAATTCATTATTCATCTGGGTACCAGTTCAGCTAATGTGAAGTCTGCGGAAGTAGTTTGGAATAAATAGTAGATAAAAGCAGGAAACGTCATTTTGGAGAGACCGGTGAGAGACGGTTTCTCCAAAATGACGTTTTTTTTCAATAAGCGCCAACCGAATCCAGCACTTTTACTTCTTTCCATAAATGTTTACAGGTGTCTACAAACTGTAAATGGATGGGATCCGTTTGGTAGGCATCCTGTGCCGCTTTATCAGGAAAAATAGCCAGCCAGGAAAACTGGTAACTGGTATCAATTACATCCCTGTTGGTAGAAGCGGGTATGCCAATATGAAATTGCTGGATACACGGCACTTTGCTCAATGCTTTCAAACCGGCCAATAAAGCATCATGGTCTTCCTGTTTTTCAGGAAACGCCAACCAGAAGTATACATGGTGGATAAAGAGGTCTTGTGATAACATAGATGGGAATTTCTTTGGTTATGGAAAAGGATTACAACTGTATGGATATAAAATTAGCAAACCTTTTTAACCCGTTTATTTTTTATTCTCCAATGCAAATGCTACATAACTATCTCCCGAAGGTTTGCCCAGTTTGCCGCCACCACAGGCGATCACTACATACTGTTTGCCATTCTTTTCATACACAGCTGGTGTGGCAAAACCGGAAACGGGCAGGTTGTACTCCCACAATAATTTACCGGTGCGTTTATTGAATGCACGGAAAGTATGATCGCTGGTAGCGGCTATGAATAATAATCCGCCGGCCGTAACCGCCGCGCCGCCATAATTTTCTGTTCCGGAATGAATGCCCCTGGCTTTTAATTCGGGATAATCACCCAGTGTTGTTTTCCATTCCACTGCACCTGTGTTCAGGTTAATGGCCTGTAGAGTACCCCATGGCGTATCAATGGCCGGGTAACCTTCTTTGGTGAGGAATTTATTATACCCGGTAGAAGTGTAAGGCATTTTATGATAGGGATCTTCTGCTCTTGCAGGCCGTACAAATGGTTTGTTCTGGCTCTTTTTCTGCTCCATAATGAAAGAACTGAGGGCTTCTTTTTCTGTTTCGCTCAATTGCGTAAACGCTGGCATCATTCTTCTGCCGGTACTAAGCAGTGTTTTAAAAGAATCAACCGTATATTTTTCGGGTATGCCTAACAGGGTAGGGTTGTTGCCACTGCCTTGTCTTTCAGCGCCGTGGCAGGACATACAAGTAGTGGCATATAATCGTTTACCGGCTTCCAGGTTGGTCTCTTTGTTTTGCCCATTATTTTTCGCCTCTACCATGGTTAAGATCCAGGCCATTTCACTGGCATTCACATAGAGCAATCCGGTTGTAGCATCATAGGCAGGACCGCCCCATTCTGCACCGCCATCAAAACCTGGGAAAATGATCGTGCCTTGTTTGGAAGGGGGACTGAACAAATGATCATGTTGGGTAGCGGCCCATCTTTTTTTAATATCCTGGTAAGAAGAATCGGGTACGATATGATTCAATTCTTTTTCGGTGAGTAATTGTCTGACAAAAGGTTTGGGAAAACTGGGAATGGGTTGCGTGGCCCATGGTTTTTCGCCTGCAAGATCTGATACAGTTGGTACCGGTGTTTCAATAATAGGATAGACAGGTTTGCCTGTTTTCCGATCGAGTAAAAAGATGAAACCGGATTTGGTTACCTGTGCAATGGCGTCTATATTTCTCCCGTCTTTGTTGAGGTTCACCATCACAGGTGCAGTGGGCGGGTCTCTATCCCAGAGATCATGGTGCACGGTTTGAAAATGCCAGATGCGTTTACCGGTTGCCGCATCCAGTGCCAGTACAGAATTGGCGTATAGGTTTTGCCCGGTTCTTTTGCCTCCATAAAAATCATAGGAAGCCGATCCAATGGGAGCAAACACAATTCCTTTTTCTTCATCCATACTAAAGCCCGACCAGGCATTGGCTCCGCCCATGTGTTTCCAGGCTTCTTTATCGTCCCATGCATCATATCCTTCTTCGCCCGGTTGTGGAATGGTATGGAAGATCCATTTCAGTTGGCCGCTATGCACATCATAGGCACGGATATGTCCCGGAGCGGCGGTGGCTCCTTCGTCAACCCTGGTGCCGATAATGATCAGGTCTTTATAAATAATACCGGGTGTGGTAGAAGCCACGTACAGGTCTTTTGCATCCATCTCCAGATCATTGTGCAGATCCAGTTTCCCATCTGTGCCAAAGCTGTTCACGGGTTTACCGGTACCTGCATCAATACAGTAAAGGTGTGAACCGGCTGCATAAAAAATGCGTGCCTCTTTTCCCTGCTTACTATAATAGGTTACACCTCTGCAAACATTCATCGAAAAATACCCCTTTCCCTGCACACTGGTAACTGTGTCAACGGGGTCAAATACCCATTGTTGTTTTCCGGTTGCGGCATCGAGGGCAAATAATTTCAGTTTGGGAGATACGCCATAGAGTATACCATTCACTACAATCGGATTCACCTGTATCTGTGTTCTTTCTCCGGCATCGCCGGTATGGTATTCCCAGGCGGGCTGTAGTTGAGCCACATTGCTGGTGTCTATTTCTGTGAGCGTTGAGTAATGCGTTCCCGCTTTATTGCCCCCGTATACCGGCCATTCGGTTGGGGTAGTCTGACAGGCAGTAACTATCACCAATAAGATGGTTATGGATAACCAATAAGGCCGGTGGTATGTCATGTAGATGAATTAAGAGAGATGAACAGTAAGTAGACGCTGTGAAACTCTGTCACTCGGCCTCTGTGTTGAAAAGGCTTATGACTTTGTATGATTCAGTTGTTAAGCGAATTTCTCAACACAGAAATCGCAGAGAAACAGAGGAACACAGAGATTTTTCTGTAACATAATGATCCCGGATAATAAAGTGGTAGCAACTTCATTATCCGGGATCAGGAGGTTTATTGCTTATTCAATAATCCGCTCAATAATTTTTCCGGATTCTTTGTTCTTGAGGATGAGTTTTTTAGTGCCGTAATGCGTCATTTCTTCTTTTACGAGGTAATGGTCTGCATCGTATTCTACCAGGTGGCTTTCTTTGCTCAGGCCGGTTTTACCTCTCCAGATATCCAGTTTCACAGGCTCCCAGATTTTAGTTTTGGCCGAGCGATAAGCGGCATCCAGAATGGCATTCACCACATAGCCATCATAAAAAGTTTCTTTGGGATCTACTCCTTTTTCCATGGCATTGAACATATCCATGAACATGTGGTTGTATCCCAGTTCATTCAGTTCATCTCCCACCGGGAATAACCAGCCGGTATTGCTTTCCGCTTTTTCGGCAATATAATCCCCGCCTTTACCGGTAGTAAACATATCAAAACCTGTACGCAAAAAACTGTTGATCCAGATAGTGCCTTCGGTTCCCATCACTTCATCGCGCAGGTCAAGTCCGCCGCGGAAGGTCCAGCTTACTTCAAACTGTCCGATGGCTCCGTTCTCGTATTTCACCAAACCAATGGCATGGTCTTCTGCATCGATCGGTTTTACCTGTGTATCTGCCCAGCACATGACTTCTACCGGTTTAATGTCTTTGCCGATATAACTCCGGGTGATCTCCACGCAGTGGCAACCCAGGTCCAGGATACAACCGCCACCGGCCTGCTCAATATCCCAGAACCAGTCGCTGTGCGGGCCAGGGTGTGTTTCCCTTGATTTGGCCCAGAGAATCCTTCCCAGTGCGCCTTCTTTTACACTCTGGCTGGCTTTAATGAATTTGGGTGTATATACCAGGTCTTCGAGGTAACCGTTAAAAATACCGGCTTCTTCTACCGCCAGTAACATGCGTTTGGCTTCTTCTGCATTCCGGCCCAGCGGTTTGGTGGTCATCACTGCTTTTTTATGTTTGCAGCACATCATCACCGCTGCTTCATGCAGGTTATTGGGTAACGCGATACAGACAATATCCACATCCGGGTGCGAAATGGCTTCTTCCATATTCGTGGTCCAGTGTTCGCAATGATAATCTGCTGCAAACTTTTTGGCACTTTCTTCCCTGCGGGCATAGATACTGAATACCTTATCCCTGCTTCTGTAACCTTGTAAGGAATCTGCATAAAAACGTCCGATGAATCCGGAACCTAACATAGCAATTCGTTTCATAATGGGGTGTTATTTGGTGAGTTGTGAATAGTCAATGGTGAATAGTCAATAGTCAAAAATTAAAAGTTAAAAGTTAACAGTTAACAGTGCATAGGTACTTTAGTTATTGCTATCTCTACTGATTTTTAATTGCTAATTGTTAATTTCTAATTAACCTGCTCTGTTGTTTTCTTTTCTTTAAAGAATACGATAAAATAAATCAATACCCCTAAAGCAATATAAGCCGGTACCATCCAGATGCTTTGCCAGTTGTGGGTATTGTCTGCGCCTTTGTATTGGTCTACAGTGTAACCTGAGAACCAGGTGCCGATGAACATACCAATGCCGTAAGTGGCAAAGGTAAACAGGCCCTGTGCGGCATTTTTGATCTTTTCGCCGGCTTTCTTTTCAGTGTACATATAACCGGTTACAAAGAAGAAATCGTAACAGATACCATGCAGGATAATTCCGCCGTACAACATCCAGTTGGCAGTTTCGGGATTGCCATAGGCAAAACAGATATACCGCAGTATCCAGGCGGTCATACCCATCAGTAACATTTTCTTTACACCGATACGGTTAAAGAGGAAGGGGATAGCAAGAATAAATACCGCTTCCGACACCTGCCCCAATGTCATTTTACTGGCCGCATTTTCAAAACCGATCTCATTCAGGAAGGGGTTGGCAAAACCATAATAAAAAGACAACGGAATACATACCAGGATGGCTGCAATAAAGAAAATGAGATAAGGTCTTTCTTTAAACAGCACAAAAGCTTCGGTACCCAAGGCACCCGATGCATCGGTGGTTTGGGCCTTGGGTGGCGTGTTGGGTAGTACAAAACTCAATAACCCCAATCCCGCAGAAACAGCTGCTGCCATATAGAAGGTGGAGGATGTTTTTTCAATGCCCAGCTGTCCGATCAATACACCTGCTACAATCCAGCCCAATGTACCAAATACCCTGATCCAGGGGAATTGTTTGCCGGGATCGGTCATCTGCGAAAAAGCCACACTATTACTTAAGGCAATGGTAGGCATATACAGCAGCGAGTAAACCAGTATCACCCAGTAAAATGTATTACTGTGTTCAATAGTGGTAGCCAGATAAAGCAGCAGGGCACCCACCAGGTGTAACACCCCCATGATTTTCTGCGCTGCAAAAAAACGGTCGGCGATCAGTCCTACAAAAAAAGGAGAGATCATGGTGGCAATGGCCAATGCACTATAGGTGGCACCTATCTCAATGCCGGTAGCATGCAGGTGCTCAACCATATAAGTGCCCATGGTTACATACCAGGCGCCCCAGATGAAATATTCGAAAAACATCATCGAGGCCAGTAAGGAGCCGGTTTTTGCTTTCATAAGCAGCGTTGTTTTGGTTTTCTTTCGTTAGATTTAGACCACGGTTTGTGGAGGTTGAATGTAAGAATAATTAGGAATTAATAAGTAGCAAGCCGTAATTATTTCTTGACCTCCGCCAGCTGTTCACGATTGTTTCTGATCAACTATTTGTCATGAAAAAGCGATTGCTTTCTTTTTTGTCACTCTGTTTGTTCTCTGCTGTTGTGGCTGGGCAGACAGACAGCACTTACGCCGAAAAACTCGGTTATCCCAAAGGAACCAAACTGCTGATCCTGCACGTGGATGATGTGGGTATGTCGTTCGACTCGAATGAGGGCGCCATTAATGCCATCACCAAAGGTGCAGCCAGTTCCTTAAGTATCATGATGCCCTGCCCCTGGGTGCCGGCTTTTGTGCAGTATATGAAAGCGCATCCAGGTCTGGATGCAGGCCTGCACCTCACATTAACTGCCGAATGGAAGGGGTATCGCTGGGGACCTTTATCCGGGAAAAACACTACGCCCGGTCTGGTGGATACAGAAGGGGTATTGTGGCCCTCGGTAGCAGATGTGGTGCAACATGCCACCGGCGATGAAGTGGAAAAGGAAATCAAAGCACAATTGGAAAGAGCCAGATCGATGGGTTTTGAACCTACCCATTTTGATACCCATATGGGCACATTGCTCGCTACTCCTGAATTTGCCATGCGGTATGTGAAACTGGGTATCGAGAATAAAATTCCGGTCATGGTGCCTGCCGGACATGCTACCCTGATCAAAACCCAGATGAATGCACCCGATGCGCAGATCCAGCAGATGCGTATGATTGGTAAAATGCTCTGGAATGCAGGCCTGCCGGTGCTGGATGACCTGCATAACGATAGTTATGGCTGGCCTATTTCCGCAGAAATGAAAACGGACGACCAAAAACTGCAGGCTTACAAAACAAAGAAATACATTGAGGGTGTTAGATCACTGAAACCAGGATTAACCATGATGATCATGCACTGTACCGCCACTTCGGAAGTTTTTCCGCATATATCCGATTCAGGTCCGGTGCGCAGAGGAGATATGCTGGCTATGATGGATCCCGCTTTGAAAAAAGCGATCCAGGAAGAAAAGATCATCATCACCACCTGGCGTGAAATGATGGAACGCAGAAAACAAATCAAATAAATCATCAACCGATTAAACATAAAAAATGAAAAAAATACATACTGTCATTTGCCTCCTTTCGTTTTCCCTGCTGTTCATCTCCTTTACAACAGTGAAAAAGACTCCTCGTATTCTGGTATATGCCAAAACAAAGGGGTTTCACCATGCTTCTATTCCTGCCGGACTGGCGGCCATCCAGCAACTGGGTGCTGAGAACGGGTTTGCGGTAGATACGACCACCGATTCCAGTTATTTCGTTCCCAAAACATTGAAGAAATATGCTGCGGTTGTGTTTATGAGTACAACAGGTAATATCCTCAATGCAGAACAACAGACTGCTTTTGAAAAGTATATTCAATCTGGCCGTGGTTTTGTAGGGGTGCATGCTGCAACCGATACGGAATATGACTGGCCCTGGTATAATCAACTGGTAGGTGCTTATTTTAAAAGTCACCCCAAACAGCAGGAAGCAGTGTTGAATATTGTAGATGATACCCATATTTCCACCAAACATCTCCCTAAAACATGGAAGCGTTTTGATGAGTGGTATAATTTCAAAAGCATACAGCCCAACCTGAATATACTCATCACCATTGATGAAAAAAGTTATACGGGTGGAGCCAATGGCGATACCCATCCCATGGCCTGGTACCATGATTTTGATGGGGGGCGTTCTTTTTATACGGAGTTCGGGCATACAGATGCATCATTCAAAGAGCCATTATTTCTGCAGCATCTGCTGGGCGGAATCCGGTATGCGATGAATAAATAATAAACAAAACAAGCTCTCAGTAGAAACCGATAACCATGAAAAAAATCCATAAAATACATTATCCGTTGTTGGCTGTCATGTTGACGGCGATGTTTGCCGGATGCAATAACCCTTCCTCAGAAACTCAGGCTGCTGTCACAGATAGCTCCACTAACTGGGCCATGCTCGCTTTCGAAAAAGCAGATAGTGCCAATCCTGTATTAACACCCGGCACCAGCCAGTTCCAGGACCCCATCTGGAAAAAGAAAGTGGCCTGGGAAGAAAAAGATGTGTTCAATCCGGCTATCGTAGTGAAAGATGGCAAAGTGTTCATGTTATACCGTGCGCAGGATAAAATTGGTTTGCCGGGCGGTACGTCTCGTATCGGACTGGCCAGCAGCACCGATGGATTACATTTCACCCGTAATGCCGAACCCGTATTTTTTCCGGAAAATGATGCTTTCAAAAAATATGAATGGCAGGGTGGTTGCGAAGACCCGCGTATTGTGGAGGATGAACAGGGTGTGTATTATATGACCTATACTGCCTTTGATGGTAAAGTGGCCCGCTTACTGGTAGCTACTTCCAAAGACCTACTGCACTGGACCAAATACGGCTCTGTATTTGCCGATGCCATGAATGGTAAGTACCTGGATCAATGGTCCAAATCGGGCAGCATTGTTTCACGATACGAGAATGGAAAAATCATTGCTACCAAAATCAATGGAAAATACTGGATGTACTGGGGCGATCAGTATATCTGGGCCGCTACTTCGGATGACCTGCTCAAATGGACACCGGTAGAAATGCAGGCAGGCGAAAAAGCACCGATCCCATTAAGGGGTGAGGCATTAAAAATGCCGGATCTCAAAATCGTAGTAACCACCCGCGCTAAAAAATTTGATAGTGATCTGGTGGAGTCTGGTCCGCCTGCAATGATAACCGATAAAGGTATTTTATTGATCTATAACAGTCGTAATATTCCTTCCATCGGCGATACCAGTCTGGCAGAAGGCACTTACGCGGTAGGACAGGTATTGATCGATAAAAATGACCCCACCAAAGTGATCAAGCGATTAGACAATTATTTCATGAAACCTGACAAACCCTACGAGCTCACTGGTCAGGTAAACCGGGTTTGTTTTGTAGAAGGCCTTGCGCAGTTTCAGAACAAGTGGTTCCTGTATTATGGGACAGCGGATTCGAAGATTGCAGTGGCGGTGAGGAAGTAATTAGAAATTGGACTTGGAATAGGCAAAGATCTCTGATTTTTATTCATTATATTTTTTGAAAATGTTTCCCGATTTCAGACAGAACATAATTGATGTCTTCAAATACCCATTTGTTTTCGAATCGAACAACAGCGATACCTAAGTTATTAAGATGAAGGGTTCTTTTGTTGTCCTAATCCAAGCCTTCCTCCCCAAAATGATCTTTGCCATCCAACTCAGCAACCAGTTTTTCTTCAGGGCAATAAAAATCAACAGTATAATTCTCAATGCTGTGCTGCCGCCTTAATTTTTCGGCCACCAAGTTGTTTTTGTTTTAACTGCATCCACAATACTACCTCAGCAGAAGTACCATTATTGCGCAGTTGTTTGCGGAATGATTTTAGTTCAGGTTCATTATGAATGCGAGGTCGAATTATTCCTAAAAATAAAAATTAAACACCCTCAGTAATTCATTTTTCGAATGAATTACTACCATGTATTTCTACTCACTTCAGTGAGTAGAAATACAAAAAAGCACCCCCTCCTTGCTCTGCAAGGAGGGGGTGCTCAAGCAGCTTAGCAAGGGCGGGGTGGTTATAGATGCCTGCATAAAGGCAATCATCAGACTACTACCCGCAACTAAAAAATAATTTTTAATCACAGCCGTCTAACTAAGCTTGTAAAAAATGACTCAGAGCCCTTATAATATTGAATTACAGCGAAATTTCAATATAGGAGAACTACCCCCGATATTGAACAACTGAATTTTGGCTTGTAGCCCTTTACTGGAAAAAGATACGGTCTGTTTAACCCCGACTTTGGTCGGACAATAATGGTTTTTAAAATATATTTGCAAATGTATATCAACAAAGAATCGGAGCTGATCGGAATGAAAAATAAGTAAGTGTGGTCATTGCTATACCTTAAAGGGAATGAATGAGATTGGAATTAATAATGATAAATTAATTGTATGAAAAAAAATGCTGTTATTCTTGTTTTCCTATTTGTTTGTACTGCGCCTTTTGCCCAGTACAAAACGATTCAGGATATGCTGAATACCTTCAACCCTTTGCAAATGGTGCATTTAACGGGGTCTTCTTTTTTGAAATTCCACGATCACCAGCTTGTTAAACACGAAGATTTTGTGGATAAGTTGATGGTGTACAGGCATGCATCCAAAAAACTGGCCAACGATATAGCCAAACGGCTTACAGACAAGGACTGGCCCGCCTGGATCAAAGACGGTATTTCGCCCGAAGAAGAAGCCGTGTTTTGTTCCATGGTAGGAGTGCATATGCCGGACGTGTACACCTATAATGCCACTGCCCTGATTGCATTTGTTCCCGATCTGAATTTCATGCTTCCCGAAACATATAAGTTTAAGACTCCTTTTTATTTTTTCCTCCCGAACGAATATTATTTCGACAAGTTCGATCCCCGGTACAGCGACAGTACAACCATCAATCAGGCCAATATCGACCGGTGGAATCAGGAATTATTGAAAAAATATCCTTATAAACTACCCTATGTGTTTAATGTGCAATCGGCGTTCTTCAATAATTATGGTTCACTCAGCCAATTCCTGGACGGCACTTATTTTACGGCAGATGATCTCAATTTGATAGACGCAGTTCATCTGGCAAAAAATACGGGCATCAACCCGCAATGGATCGAACATTTTTCCTGGAATAAAAATTTACCGGCTGGTTTAAGCAGTTTAAAAGCGGAGGAGTACAAACAGTTGAAAGCGTACGAACTCTACTCCGAAATAGCTGGTTACAGCTACGACAGAACCAAAGACAGGTTCGCCATTCTAAAAAATACGTACTACTTTATACCGGAGGCCGAAAACAAACACCTGTCCGATAAAATTGCATTTGGCCCCAATCGCGGTGTTTTTGGTAAAATTCGGGGATACTATAATACCGGTCATGAATATGTGAAGTACGACAGGGTAGACACCACAAAATTCAGCAAGTTTCAAGACAATTATACCGAGTACCTGTTGCCTCCTTCCCGTGAGGGAAAAATGGCCGCCATTTTAAGAGATTACCTGAACGGATTTAAAAATATTGGGAAAGGCGGTGGTAAAGAAGAAGAGAATGCAGACGCATCTTATCGTGAAGTGTATTGGTACGATCAGCTTAGTGATTACGGCCCCGAAATGGTTACACGAAAAAAAGCCGACGGCAAACTCATTTACAATGCTACGATGACCCCGATGGGTGCACAGGCCTGGACCTATGAACAGTGCAAGAAATATTCCGATGAACTATATTATTTTTTAACCAGATCCAATTTTTTCTGGGGGATGAAAGGCTTCAGTGGTGTAAGAAAACCTAAGATTAAATATGAGTTTGAGAAAACCCTGACTGGACAGGAAGCGATTGCCGGTAAATTCATTACCCAATACAGTTTTGTACACTCGGATAACTACGAAAGTCAATATGCATACGATACTGCACTGGCTGGCCGCTATGTAAACAACCTGGCCATCCGGGTGGTCATTCGAGAAGTGCCGGAGCATCCCAACAACTTCTACGTAATGCTGTTGATACTCGAAAAATAGTGGATGCTGCGACCGGGTTACATTAGTTAACCCAACGCCTGCAATATATCCGCCAGTATATCATCTCTATGTTCCAGTCCTACACTGATGCGGATCAATCCCGGGGTGATGTTGACCAATTGTCTTTCTGCTTCAGATAATTTGGCGTGGGTGGTGCTGGCAGGGTGTGAAGCAATGCTCCGTGTATCTCCGAGATTGGCAGTGAGCGATAACATTTGCAGGTTGTCCAGAAATTGACGACCGGCTTCCAGTCCGCCTTTTAATTCAAAACAAACAATACCGCCACCGTTCTGCATTTGTTTTTTGGCAATGGCATGGTGCGGGTGACTGGCCAGAAAAGGATATCGCAAAGATGCGATCTGCGGATGGCTCTCCAGCGATTGGGCTATGAACAAAGCATTGGATGCATGCCGTTCCATCCGCACATCGAGTGTTTCGAGGCTTTTGCTTAATACCCAGGCGTTGAAGGGCGATAAAGCCGGTCCGGTACTTCTGCAGAATAAATAAATCTCTTTGATCAGGTCTTTGCGGCCCACTACCACACCACCTAATACACGTCCCTGGCCATCTAACCATTTGGTGGCAGAATGCACTACCAGGTCGGCACCGAATCTGATTGGTTGCTGATTGACCGGTGTGGCAAAACAGTTGTCTACGTTTAAGATGATCTTATGTTTTCTGGCGATCCTGCCGATCATTTCCAGGTCAAGGATATCGAGGCCGGGATTGGTGGGTGTTTCGAGGTAAATCATTCTGGTATTGGGGCGGATGGCCGCTTCCCAGTCAGCTTCCGTTGCATTGGCACCTACATACGAAGATTCAATACCGAATTTGGGCAGGTATTTGGCAATCACCGTGTGTGTACTTCCAAAAATAGCATTGCAGGCCAGTAAATGATCGCCCTGTTTCAGTAAAGCCATAAAAGAACCAAATACGGCACTCATGCCGGATGCAGTGGCATACCCTGCTTCGGCACCTTCCAGTGCACACATTTTATCGGTAAACTCCTGCACACCCGGATTGCTGAAACGACTGTAAATATTATCATCCGTTTCATCCGCAAAAGCGGCACGCATCTCTTCTGCATTGTCAAAACAGAAACTGCTCGTCAGGAACATCGGTGTCGAATGTTCCATCTCATTGGTTCTTTCTGTCTGTATGCGGATGGCGTTTGTCTGGTTGTGCTTTGACATATTATCGGAGTTTACTTGTATATAATTTTATAAATCAGATCGATTCAGGTTTTGCAGATTAACGGATTAGCGGATGGCGGATTTGCGGATTCATTGTTTTGTACTTAATCCGCGAATCCGCAATCCGTCATTCGCTAATTCATTACCTCTACGTCCCACTCAATCGTACATCCCGCAGCACGTAGGGTGGCGGCAACGGAACAGTATTTATCGAGGGAGAGGGCACAGGCTTTCCGGGCTTTCTCTAAGGAAACATCACCGCCAAACTGAAATTGGATATGTACTTTTTTCCACAAAGCAGGTTCTTTATCCGCTTCCCGCTCACCATCAATGATCATTTTGAAAGAACGGATGGTCTGGCGTTGTTTTTGTAAGATAGAAACAATATCCACTCCACCACAACCACCCAGCCCCATCAGCAGGGTTTGCATGGGGCGGATGCCGGAATTGTGTCCACCGATGGTTTCTGCCGCATCCATACGAAGCGAATGATTGTTAGTATCTCTGGCTTCAAATGCATAGGCATCATCAACCCGGGTGATCTCAATTCTGGCCATTTCCAAAGATTTATGCAAATGTAATTTAAGCTTAGCCTTATTTTGCTGTTGAAATACGGAATAATCGATATGAAATTTTTTGACTCCCAGACAGACTTCACACTCGAGAACGGAAAGGTATTGCCTTCACTGCGTGTGGCATATCATACTTACGGACAGCTGAATGCAGATAAAAGTAATGTGATCTGGGTTTGTCATGCACTAACAGCCAGCTCAGATGTTGCTGATTGGTGGAAGGGTTTGGTAGGAGAGGGTAGCCTGATTAATCCCGATCGGTATTTTATCGTTTGTGCCAATATCCTTGGTTCCTGTTATGGAACTACGGGCCCATTGAGTAATGACCCTGCCACAGGTAAACCCTATTTTTCTTCTTTCCCACAGGTTACTATCCGCGATATGGTGCAGTCTTTTATCCTCTTACGCAAACACCTGGGAATAGATAGGATCCATTTACTGATGGGCGGCAGTATGGGCGGTTACCAGGCGCTGGAGTGGGCCATGATGGAGAAAGAAGTGATCGGGAAATTATTCCTGATTGCCACATCCCCTTCAGAGAGTGCCTGGGGCGTGGCGGTGCATACGGCGCAAAGACTGGCCATAGAAGCAGACAGTAGCTGGCAGGATTTTACACCTGGTGCTGGTGCGAGAGGGTTAAAAGCAGCCCGTGCCATTGGTATGTTAACGTATCGTAATTATGGTACGTTCCAGGATAAACAGACAGATCCTGACCCGGAAAAGATAGACGATTTCAAAGCCTCTTCCTATATCAATTACCAGGGCGATAAACTGGTGAAACGGTTTAATGCCTATAGTTACTGGTTACTCACGAAAGCCATGGATAGCCATCATCTCGGCAGAGGCAGGGGTGGTGATCTCATCAAAGTCTTACAATCTATCAAACAACCTACTTTGATCATAGGGATCCGGAGTGATATCTTATGTCCGCTGGATGAACAGCAATTCATGGCCGATCATATTCCCCATACCCGTTTTTATGAAATTGATTCTGCCTACGGGCATGATGGATTTATTATTGAAACGGTACAGATCAGCCGGTTTCTTAATGAGTGGATGAGTGAATGAGTGAATGAGTGAATGAATGAATGTTTTTTTAGCGTTTGCGTTCGGTGTAGCCGGAGGTGGAGGGGTTGAAGATGGCTTCCGGAACGGGTTTGGTGGAAATGTCAGTGGCTTTGAGGGTGGAACGCAGATTTCCCTGTGTCATAGTTACTTCGAGTGCCATACCGGGTAATTTACTGACTATATCTGCATTGATAATACCAAGGCCGGCGCCACCCTGAATCTTATCTGTGTACCAGATCGTTAGTGCAGTAGAACGGCCGCCTTTACCAACCAATGTTGCCAACGCTTTGGTACAATCGTAGCCCAATATTTTCTTTTTCTCTTTGGTGAATACGATGGCGGGTCCACTATTGGTCGACTTATTTTTTTGTTTATCCGCTTCAGGTTTGTTGGAACGGGTAAAAGTTTTCTGCCCCATTGCGTCCATCAATACCAATACATTTTTGCTGTCGCTGATGGTCTTCATATTGTACAGCGGCGAGGCCATTTCCATCACGGTCCTGTCCTGTTTGAAATAGACGTTTACAGAAGAATTGCCCAGCAAGGGATTGGCCATGCCGGAGTCATCGCCCTCAACCGTCATACTGTATTTCACCAGACCTTCCCTGATCTGTGCCTGCACAAGCGTAGTAGAGATCAGCAAACCCAGCAAAAGGAATAATCGGTTCATCATACAACAAGCTTTGCAACAAAATAAACATTATTGCGGATGATATACGCGTGCCGCGGTTCTGTACACTTCTTTTTTATCGAGTGTCATGGTTTTAGTTTGCTGACGGGTGTACATTTCCATTTGGTCTGTATAGTGCGGAGAGTCTTTTCTGGCAGAAGCCCCGTAAGTATTGATAGATTCGATGATGGGCCCGACTTTGGTAAAACGTACCAGTTCAATATACGCATCGCCCTGTGTGCCTTTCCACATACCATTTTTATAGGGAACTGAATACATAGGTGCCAGTACATCGGGTAAACCCGGCAGCGGTAATTCTTTATCACCCCTTACCAGTTTCTGGATCTCGCCCAGCTGTAGATTGGTACGGCCAAAATATTGCAGCATTTCTGCTTTTACCGAACGGAGAATAGCAACAGATTGAGCCTGCGTTAAAATACTATACCGGTTGTAAAGTGTGGGATTACGTGTAACAGTAGCATATACCAGAAAAAAAGTACCGGCCCCCACACTTTCGGCTGATGCACTTTTATCCCATTGTTGTAATTGGGTAATCAGTTCGGCTACATCCGGGTATTCACTGTACTGTAACAGAAACAAAGAATCGATGCCCGTTGGAAAAGCAAATTTAGCGGGGTACTGTCTGTCGAATTTGATTTTCCGGAAGTTCTCAAACGAAACTTTATCATAGGCCGACAGCATTTCTGAGAAACGTTTACTGCGGTTGTTCTCCAGGGTTTCGTAACCCATTGTAACATCTTTGATCACGGGATTCTCCAGCCCTTCGGTTGAATGAAAAGGGGAGTGGTTGGTATTGAATACAAAACCACTGCCAGGCTGCAATACCTGCGGCAGATCTTTCAGTGGATGCAATTGGTTCCACAAAGTAGCACTTGTGTTTCCGGGTAGGGTTGATTTCCAGTTATACTTTGCATCGCGGATGGGAATGCGGCCATTGCTGATATAATAAATGGTATCGTACCTGTCGGCATACACAATATTGTAACCGGGGATGGCCAGCATTTCGAGTGCCAACTTGAACTCAGTAAAATTCTTTGCTTTGTTAAACCGGTACCATTGTTCCAGCCCACGTATATCCATCTGTGCCGGCATACGAATGGAGAAAGTGCCTCGTTCCGTGATTAAAGTAGGGCCATATTTACTCCAGTATACTTTTTTTTTCACCCCCACCCGTATCGCACCCAGTTTTACTTTCAGCGGGGCCGTTCTCTCTTCCAGTTGTTCCCATTTACCATCAAAACGGTATTCGAGTTTGTTAGCAGGATTGATCTCTAATTGATAAATGTCAAGTTTATCCGGTGCATTCACCGTATGTGCCCAGCCCAGGTTTTCATTCACCCCGTGCAGGATGCAGGGTGCCCCCGGAAAATTAGCACCCAGTATATTCCATCCTTCTTCACTGTTCAGGTGTGCTTCGTAAAAAGCTACAGGACCTTCCAAAGGCTGGTGGGCGTTGATGTTGAGATATACCTGTCCGTCAGTAGTCTTTTTACTGTTAAAAGCAAACGCATTGCTGCCCGCGGTTTTAAAATTCTCCAGTAAAGGCACTTTGCCGTTAAAGATGGAAGCCAATGCATTATCAGCGCCGGAAAGCACACATAACTGCAGCACCGAATACTGCACCATGTCTTTGGGAGTAACCGGAAACGCTTTTTTCAACAATATTTCTTTGGGATGCGCCGCCGCATACGCATTTAATCCGGCGCAATAACCTTCCAGTAATTTTTTGAAAGCAGGACTCAGGTCAGACTCGTATTTTTCTTCCACCAGTTCAGGTATACGGAGCAGGTGAATGATATAGTCGATCTGTGCACCTTTTTTTCCCTGGTATTGAGCCAGCATGGCTTTGCCGGCCAGCAGCGACTGCTGGATAGTGGCAAAATCATCTTCAGCATGTGCCCAGGCAAGTCCATACGCTACATCAGGATCCGTTTTGCCGAAAATATGCGGCACCCCCCATTGATCGCGAACGATATCTATTTTAGCCGCATCAAATTGTGCGGAAGCGAAAAGACATACAAAGGATAATCTGCAGAACAGCAAAAAGCGTAGAGGCATAACAATCAGTTTAGGACAAAACAAATCTAACCATAATAAGTTCAGAAATTATTTCCGGATACTGTTATTACCTTTACCCGCAGGAACCAATCAACCAGTAAAGGAATCCACCAGTAAACAAATAAACCAATAAACCATCCTCCCATGGGCATCTGGAAACAAATCGCTGAATATCTCTACATCAAAAAAAGAGATCCCAATGAACCCCGCACACAATGGATGAAATACATGCATGGGATGAACCGCATCTCACTCATCATGTTTCTGCTGGCGGTACTGATCATCCTTTTTAAACTGGTGATCCTGCCTTTATTCTGGTGAGGGATTTATTTGCGAACAAAATCGCAGATGATCCGCGCTGCCTGTGCAGACGCATGGCCACCGGCTGAGAGGAGTTCTTTCAGTGCACGGTAATCGGCCTGTAAATTTTTCTGTTTTTCTGTATCGTTGAGCAGGAGCGAGAGCTCGGTAACGAGATTTTCGGTAGTGAGTGCATCCTGTATCAGTTCCTTCACTACTTCTTTATCCATGATCAGGTTCACCAGCGAAATGTATTTGATCCTGATCAGCCTTCTGGCAATCTGGTAACTGATCGCACTACCCTTATAACAAACCACTTCCGGTACCCCAAACAAAGCCGTTTCCAAAGTAGCGGTACCACTGGTTACCAGTGCCGCCTTGGCCTGTAACAGCAGGTCGTAAGTCTGGTTGCGAACCGCAGATACATTTCGATAGGCCGCCATGAAGGGAGCATAAAACGCATCATCCAGCCCGGGTGCCTGCGCCACCACAAACTGGTAATCCGGAAAGAATTTTGCTACTTCCAGCATAATGGGTAATTTTTTCTGTATCTCCTGTTTCCGGCTTCCGGGAAGAAGAGCTATGAGTTTGGCGTTGGTAGTAATATTACCCTCCCTAACTCCAAACTCCAAACTCCTAACTCCTAACTTTTTCTCCTCCACCACTTCCACCAACGGGTGTCCCACATAGTCTACTTCCCAGTTCCATTTATCATGATAATAGGCTTTTTCGAAGGGGAGTATGCAGAGCATTTTATCGATGCACTGTTTCATTTTTCTAACCCGGTTCTCTTTCCAGGCCCAGACCTGGGGAGAGATATAATACACCACTTTGAAACCATTCTCTTTGGCCCATTCGGCAATGCGCAGGTTAAAACCGGGATAATCGATTAATACCAATACATTGGGTTGATACGAAAGGATATCTGCTTTGCAGAAACGGATATTTTTCAGGATGGTGGGCAGGTTCTTTATTACTTCCGCAAAACCCATAAAAGCAAGGTCGCGGTAATGTTTTACCAGTGTGGCGCCGGCAGCCTGCATCAGATCGCCGCCCCAGCAGCGGATCTCTGCCGAAGGATCTGCCAGGTACAACTGTTTCACCAGGTTGCTGCCATGCAGATCCCCGCTGGCTTCGCCGGAAATAAGATAATACTTCATACCCCTGCAAAATACCGATTTCGGTCGGGACGCTGAAGCGGCCTGACCGATAATCGGTATTTTTAATTGGTAGTTAGTAATTAATAGTTAATAATTACTAATTATTAGTTAGCAGTTAATTGTCAGGTGTCTACACCTGAAAACCGGCGAACGCATCACTCTTAAAAAATCCACAAATTTGTTCAGATACCCCTCTCAGACTAAAAAAATAGTTTTATAACTAAAAAATTAGTTTATATATTCGTACTGTCATTAATTTCTCCTCCATGAAGCCATTAACCAAAGCAGAAGAACAGATCATGCACACGATCTGGAAACTGGAAGAAGCTTTTTTGAAAGACATAGTAGAAGCACAGCCCGAACCCCGCCCGCATTCGAATACGGTGGCAACGATATTAAAGATTCTCGTAGAGAAGGGTTTTGTAGGCATCACGCCCATTGGCCGGGTGCACCAGTATTATCCGCTGGTATCCAAAGAGGAATATTCTTCCAGCACCATCCGCACACTGGTGGATGGTTATTTTGAGGGATCCTTTACCGATGCGGTTTCCTTTATGGTAAAACAGAAAGACCTGAGTGTAAAAGAACTGGAACTGCTGTTGCAACAGATCAAACACGCTAAAAAATAATTGTATGCTTACAACTGCCTATTACTTTTTACAGGTAATACTCTGTAGTGGTATCATGATGGGGTATTACTGGCTGGTATTGCGTAACAAACGTTTTCATCATTATAACCGTTTTTACCTCCTGGCCATTGCTTTACTGGTTTGGCTAGTGCCATTGATAAAAATTCAGTGGCAGTATCAAACGGTAAGCCAAGATCTGACTATGGTGCAGCTTTTGTCTGTTGTAGCAGACAGCAATACCCGGATCGAAGAGGCGGTTACCCGAAGCGGTTTTCGCTGGAGCTGGGAAATGGCTGCCTGGGGTGTCTATCTCACTGTTGCAGCGGTATTACTGGGCGCCATGGTAATTGCCTTTATCCGTTTATACCAGTTGCTGAAAGCTCATTCCTGCAAAAATGTGGGCGAAGTGTACCTGATCCTGACACAGGCCAAAGGCACTCCTTTTTCTTTCTTCCGTTATATTTTCTGGAATGAGGAGATCGATATCCGCAGCGAGGCCGGCAAACAGATCCTGCAACATGAATTAACGCATGTGAAACAGAAACATTCGGTAGATAAGATCATTATTCAATTGGTTCTGGTAGCGGGCTGGTTCAATCCCTTTTTCTGGTTACTGAAGAAAGAGATGGAAATGATCCACGAATTTATAGCCGATAAAAAAGCCGTTACAGACGGAGACACTGCAGCATTGGCGCACATGTTATTAACCGCAGCTTATCCCAGACAGCAATTTGCTATGACTAACCCTTTCTTTTTCTCGCCTATTAAAAGAAGACTGCAGATGTTGGCCAATAACCGTAACCCCCGATTCAGTTACCTGCGCCGACTGGTGGTATTACCGCTGCTGGCCATAGTGGTGGTGCTGTTTGCGTTCAGAAGTAAGGAACAAAGAGCGGGAGGACCAATCTCAGTAGCTACGATGATGGAGAAAGTGGTGGATGTAGTGGCAGGTAATCAACCGCAGCGGAGTGTCAGTGTTGCTAATATTGCGATGCTGGATCGTACCTATACTGTTGTACTCATTCCTGGACATGGAGGCGAAAACAAAGGAGGAGTTGCTGCTGATGGCACCAAGGAATCCATGTTGACGCTTGCATTGGCAAAAGCTGTGAAAGAAATGAATAGGAATGAAAATATCCGCATCATTCTGTCCCGCGAAACTGATCAAACTATGCCTTATACAAGGGCAGTTGAATTAGCCAATCAACATCATCCCGATCTGGTTTTGTTATTGCATGTTAATGAGTTTTTGGTAAAACAAAACAGTAATAGAACAAAAGTGCAGGATCCTCTTAGTGGCATCCGATTCTATATTCCGGATGCCGCCTCATCTAATCAATCACTGTTAAGCCGGATGTTAGCCAGCGAGATGGCTTTTACCATGACCACGCTGAAATCTCCTGTAATGGGGATCCGGTCAAATAAGACTACGAATTTTATATTGAATCAATTGAATAGCCCATCTGTGCTGATCGAAACTGGTTTTATGAGTAACCCGGCCGACCTTGCCAAATTGCAGACAGAAAGCTACCGGAGAGAAATGGCAGCTTCCATTTTGAATGGGGTGAATGAATACCTCGTGAAAAGTAAAAAAATCAAAACCGATACAGTTATTATTAAAGCTGATACCATCACCGTAAAAGACGGAAATAAGCTGGTCATCATGAACGAAGGTGGCAAAGTGCAGGTAGAAAATATTAGTAAAGCAGCCACTACTGATTTACGTAATTCAATTACTGATGCATTGGTAATTCTGGATGGGAAAAAAATTGACAATGAGATCTTAGAGCTGATTGATCCGTCTAAAATTCAATCTATCAATATTTTGAAGAATGAATCTGCTAAGGCTTTATATGGCGAAGAAGGGAAAAATGGCGTAGTGATGATTACCACTAAAAAAAACGGAAATAAGGAAGAGGGAACAGTTGTTGTAACTGGTTTTAGAGCTAAACCCACAATAACATCCGTTAGCAACTATCCATCCGACAAATCAATAAATGGGATTGTCGGTCAATTTGGTTCCAAAGTAAGTGCTGTTCGCAAGTATCCGGATACATTGGTATGGGTATCTGGTATCAATAACTATAAGATCCCCAGCAACGTTTGGGTATTGATAGATGGAGAACCGGGTAATCTCAATGATGTAAAACCGGATGAGATTGCAGAAGTGCGTGTTATAAAAGACGCTGCTGCAACCGCCAGATATGGGGAAGCAGCTAAAAATGGAGTGATAGAAGTGGTTACCAAAAAAGCAGCAGAAGCGATGAAAGCAGTGGAAGCACCAGCAATCAGAAAAAAACTAGTAGGCGTAAAGCTTTTTACCAAGGCAGAAACCCCTCCTGCCTTTCCGGGTGGCCCATCAGCCTGGGCAAAATACCTGGAGCGTAACATGCGGCGCGATCTGCCCGCACAAAACGGGGCGCCTCCCGGTAAATACACAGTAACAGTCTCTTTTGTTGTGGCGGCCGATGGTGGGATCAGTAATGTAGCTGCACAGAACAATCCCGGTTATAAAACGGTAGAAGAAGCCATCCGGCTCATCAATAAAGGCCCCAGGTGGAAACCTGCTTTACAGAATGGTGTACCGGTACTATATAAGCATAGTCAGTCCTTTACCTGGGTGGTAGAAAAGTAATGCCGACAGATAGGTATTGATTCCTGATAGAAAGTAAAAGTTTCCTCAAATTGATCGATAGCCGGCTCCTCAAAGGAGCCGGTTTTTTATATTTGGGAATACTAAAACCCTGTTTTTTTCGTTATTCAGTAACAGTTACCCCCAATGAAGACAAGACAGCTTTTTTCCCTCATCCTGCTTTTGTTGCTGCTCGTATCGCAGTCTGCCCATGCGCAGACCGATAAAAGCAAGACACTGAAGCATCCCCTGAAACGGATCGTGATCGATCCCGGGCATGGTGGTCCGTCTGCTATTGCGGGAAAGTTCTATGGGGCTTCGGGTAAACACATGGAAGAGAAAGACGTGGCCCTCGCCATTGGCCTCAAACTGCGTGATGTATTGAGTGCAGAGATGCCGGATATTGAAGTGATCATGACCCGTACGACGGATGAGTACAATAGTCCGATCGTAAAAGCCAATAAAGCCAATGCCGCCAAAGGCGATCTGTTTATTTCGATTCACTGTAATGATGTATCACCCATCCGTCATTCAGAAATTACCGGTTACACTACCAAAACAGTGAAGCGGAAGGGTAAGAAGGTCAAAAAAAGAATTCCGGAATATCGTACCTGGTACACACCCAACCCGGCACAGGGTACCGAAACCTATATCTGGGGAGTAGGCAAAACCAAAGACAAGGAAGAAGCACTGATGGAGAATAACTTCAGTGATACCGCTATGTTGATCGTGGGAGAGCAGGATAATAACCCTGCCATGAAAATGATCAATTCCATGCGCACACAGGAATACGCCAACCGCAGCCGCAAACTGGCCGAAACAGTGGAAGAAGAGTTTGTGAAATCAGGTCGTGTGAGCCGTGGGGCCAAACAAAGAGACGAAAAAGGGATATGGGTATTACAGGCGGTAGCCATGCCGGCCATCCTGATTGAAGTAGGGTTCTTGTCTCACCCCGAAGAAGAAGCATTCATTACCAGCGATAGCGGACAGCAACAAACCGCCGAAGTCATCACACGCGCCATTAAGCGTTATCGCCTCTCGCTCGAGGCCCAGGTAAACGGAACCACCCTTCCAGCAGGAGTGCAGTAAGATTTACAAAAACCATTTAAAAGCCAGTGCTACAACAGCATAGATACAGGTAGCTATAAAAATGCCTGTGGCAGTTTTGTCTTTCCGCTGGTTGATATAGAGGGTGAATACCACCACGTTGGCGATCAGTGCCAGACTGATGATGCCGGATAAGAGTGATTTCTGCATCATCAATACCTGCCAGAATTCCTGCACCGAAAACACGCGGAACCTTGCCAGGTAATAAGCAGCAAAACCCACAAAAGGGGCCAGGAAACCCAGCACCAGGCCCAGTGTACGGTTGTCTTTGGTCAGCATCAGAATTTCCAGGATTTTTCGAGTTTCTTCTTCAGCGTATAGTTGGTCAGATCGAACTGAACGGGAACTACGCTCACATAATTATTCTTCAACGCCCATACATCGGTGTCCCTACTTTTATCAAAATTCACAAACTCGCCGGTTAACCAGTAATACCTTTTTCCATGCGGATCTTTGCGCTCGTCAAATTCCTCTTCGTATTTGGCATAGGCCTGGCTTGCTATCTTAATACCTTTGATCAGTTTTTCGCCACCTTTGGGAATATTTACATTCAGGCAAAGATGTTTATCGTGTGGTTCGCTGTTTAACACATGCTCTACCAGGATTCTTGCGTATTTTTTGGCAGCGGTAAAATCTGCTTCAATACTCAGGTCCAGCAAACTGAAACCGATACTAGGAATACTTTCAATTGCCGCTTCCAGTGCCGCAGACATCGTACCCGAATAAATTACATTGATAGAATGATTGGCGCCGTGGTTGATGCCACTCAGACAGATATCGGGTTTGCTGTGTATCACTTTATCAACCGCCAGTTTCACGCAATCTACCGGTGTGCCGCTACAGGCCCAGGTTTCAACTCCTTCGCTGTCAAATACACTTACTTTCTGCAAACGCAGGGGATTGCCAATAGTAATGGCATGTCCCATACCACTTTGCGGTTTATCCGGTGCCACAACTACGATCTTACCCAAACCCTTTACAGCTTCTACCAGGGCGCGGATGCCCGGTGCGGTAACGCCATCATCGTTGGTGATCAGGATCACCGGTTGTTTCTTCTTTATAGACTTCGCTTTTGCCATAACTGCAAGATACGATTAAGATTTCTGAGAGATGTTAAACCTGTATAAAATCCCTCTGTGAAACTCCCCAACTCTGTGTATTCTCCGTGTTGAAAAAGAATTTGAATAACCGACAATTTTTCAACACAGAGTACACGGGGTAACAAAGGGGCGCAGCGTACTCTTATTTCTTTTTGGCTTTTTTAGTTTCGGTAGCAGGCCAGACGGCATATTTGTATATGGGGAACTCCACAGGTTTTGTATTCACCCCATTCTGATCCAGATACGCATCAAAGAAATTCCAGTTCAGCAAGCCGTCATCCGATTGTGGTTCCAGCATATAAAAGATCAGGTTGGTAAGGGGCTGGGCCATGTCTACTTTAAAATCGCCTTTCTGCACTTTTTTGGTAACCTTTTCAAAATGCCCTTCGGCTGAAGCCATATTATGCCCTTCAAATTTCCGCTGGGCTTTTGTCAATTTCTCCACTACAAAAACCGTTGCCTCAATCGTTTGGTCTTTTTCTAGCTTCTCCAGTTTTACACCCTGTTTGATCAGGTGTTCTGCAATGGCTGACTGTGCAGCCGGAATAATATATCCACGCGGAACGATGCTTTGTACGGTGTCTTTAAAAGCACCGTAATAATTCACATCATCATAGGTAACCACATTGCCGTTTTTGATCCAGCTTTTACTGCCATCGGCTTTGGTGAAAGAAGTGTATTGGTATGATCTGAAACCGTTTAGTTGCTGGGCAGTAGGCACCATTTTAAAACGGACACCCTTGGTGGCTTTACCCGCATTGTCCAGTACGTTCCTGATGGCGGCGGCTTCAGCTTCCTGGTTAATACGGGCGATCTCTTTGCCATGCTGGTTGAAATGCGCCAGTATCTCGTTTACAAATGTGTACGTGCTGTAAATGCGCTGGTAAAAACGTTCATGCGCAAATGACTCACTCAGAATGGCCATTCGGTTACGCAGTCCCAGCTGGTTAATGATATACCGGGGATGATGGTTATAGGTATAAAAATTTTTCACCGGCCATCCTTCCCGCACATTAAAATCGCCGAAGGGACCAAAGAACAAACCATTTTTCTCTTTTACACTTTTGGTGATGGCGGGCAGCATTACCTCATTGGTATAACGGTAAGTAGCAGGCTCCCCTGCATACAGGTAACTGGGCGCCCAGGTAAGGGAATAGCCGTGCCAGGTGCCATTGGTGGTATGCAGATCAACCGTTACCTGCGGATCCCAGGCAGTGATCACGTTCCGGATCAGCGCTTCTGTTTCGGGTGTTTCCATTTTAATGCCATCGCGGTTCAGGTCCAGTCCCTGGCCGTTTTCGCGGATACCGGTTTCCAGTGGACTGTTTTCCTGGCTCGGACGCAGGCCCGGCGCCATTTTATCATTGCCATCTGTATTATAGATGGGGAGGAAGAGGATTACCTGGTTATCGAGTAAATTTTTTTTATTGCCCAGCAGGATATCGCGTAACAGCATCAGTATCGCTTCTTTACCATCCACTTCTCCGCCATGAATATTTCCCTGTATATAGATCACCGGTTTGCCGGAAGCTTTGGCCTGTTCGGGTGTGCTGATGGCAGGATGGGAGAGAATAAGGAGAGGTATATCCTTACCCAATGTGCTTTTGCCGATGCTGGTTACCTGTATGTCCTGACTTTTGGCTTTGATGGTATTGATGAAATTGATCACATCGCCGTAGGAAGATGTTTTTTCAAAATTGGAACGTTCGGGGGTAAGGATCAGATCGTCTGTCCATACCTGTTGTGCCTCTGCGGCAATGCCACTAACGGCGAGCAACAGGGTAAAAAGCCTTTTTTTCATGTGCCATTTATTTTGGGGCAGGAAAGTACAGGAAAGGTGCAAGTCTGCCTAAAAATGAAGGGGAATTTAGATGAGTGGGCGAACGCTGTGGCAGTTGATTGCCCGACCACAGGTGTTCGGAAGATGTTTAGTACTCTTTTATACAATTCTTTACTCGGGACTAAAGTCCCTGATAAAGAATTGTAATCTGATGTCTCCGCCGCTCTGAAGAGCGGGGCAAAAGGGAAAAGACAATTTGCCACGCTCTTCAGAGCGTGGATGCAAAGAATAGACCTATTTCTTGTTGGGACTTCAGCCCCGGGTAGCAAAATAGAATGTTCCGAACACCTGTGATTGCCCGACCAACTGTCAGCCTTTTCTAAAAAAAATAAAAATAAATTTTGCAGTTAGCTAAAAATATTAGTAAATTGCTAACTAAATCAGTTAGCTATGTCAAACGCCGGAAAAAATCTCCGTTACCTGCGCAAGCTGCGCGGCTGGACACAGGAAGAGTTTGCCAATAAACTCAAGATCAAAAGATCATTGGTAGGGGCTTATGAAGAAGAGCGTGCCGAACCCCGTCTGGAAGTGATGGAACAGATCTGCAGCACTTTTAAATTAAGTCTGGAAGATTTTCTTTTCAAGGATCTCTCAGCACCCAAGGCCCTCAGTTATCTTGAGAAAAGAAGGCAGCTGAAAATGGTGAACGAAGTATCTGAGATCCGTTTTGTGCCCGTAAAAGCCGCTGCCGGTTACCTGGCCGGTTATGGTGATCCGGAATTTGTAGATGAACTGAATACGTTTACCCTGCCCATGCTGGGCCCGGGGCAATACCGCGCCTTCGAAATCGTGGGTGATAGCATGTTGCCTACTCCCAGTGGCAGCGTGATTGTGGGAGAGAAAGTAGACGACCTGGAAGATGTGAAGAACAGTAACACCTATGTGGTATTGTCTAAAAATGAAGGGGTGGTCTACAAGCGCATCATGAAACACAACCGCGTAAAAAACAAACTCACCCTCATCAGCGATAATCCACAGTACGAACCTTACAATGTAAGTGCCGAAGATGTGCTGGAGGTATGGAAGGCGGTCTATATCATGCAGAAAGCCAATGCGGGGCCACGCTGGGATGTAAACCAACTGGCGGGAATGGTCAATAACCTGCAGGAGCAGGTGAGCAGTTTGAAGAAGAAATTGAATTAAATAATTATCGGATATTACCATGATAAAAGCAATGCAGCCCATAACAGGGCTGTTTTTGCTTTCCATTCATACAATTTTTCTAACCCGCCCGCTCTTATCCTTACTTTTGCGGCACTGTAGACTGTATGAGAAGATTGTTGCCCCTTATTGCTATTGCACTTGTATTTACCACATCCGCCCAGGAAAAGAAATTAGCGGCGCTGCGTATCCATACGCCTATTAAAATTGATGGGCTGCTGGACGAAAAGAGCTGGAGCCAGGCGCAACGGGCCGACAGTTTTATCACCAACTCTCCGCAGTTTGGCTTGCCTGCCGCACACCAGACCCATGCTTATATCCTTTATGATGATCAGGCTGTTTATGTTGGCGCTTATCTGTATGATGATCCGCAGCATATCCGCAAACAACTGACCTCGCGCGACGGGGAGCAGCGGAAAGACGTGGATTATTTCAGTGTATTCTTTGATACCTATAACGATGACCAGAATGGATTCCAGTTTCTCGTTACTTCCCGCAATGTGCAGTCGGATGGGCGATTGGTGGCCAGTATGGTATCCCAATTCGGATTACCCACGGATTACAGCTGGGATGCTGTTTGGGAAAGTAATGTAAAACAGCAGAAAGATGGCTGGAGCGTGGAAATGAAGATCCCGTATTCGGCCCTTCGTTTTTCGAGGAAGGAAGTGCAGGATTGGGGAATCAATTTTCAACGGTACATACGCCGCCGGAATGAAGGTTCTTTCTGGAACAAAGTAGATCCCAACCAGGGTGGTTTTGTAAACCAGTTTGGTAACCTTGCCAATGTGCAGAATATAACCCCGCCTTTGCGCTTGTCTTTTTTGCCCTATATCACTTCCGGTTTCAGAACGGTTCCCTATGCTGATGGATCCAGAAAAACAGATTTCCTCCGCAACGGGGGGATGGATGTGAAATATGGTTTTAATGAAAGTTTTACGCTGGATGCTACAGTGATTCCGGATTTTGGTCAGGTGATATCTGATAATGTGGTCTTGAACCTGACTCCTTTTGAAGTGCAGTTCCAGGAGAATCGTCCCTTTTTTACAGAGGGGATCGAATTGTTCAATAAAGCAGGTTTGTTTTATTCCAGGAGAGTGGGAGGTACACCGGTAGGTTATAGCGATGTGCGGAATATGGTATCTGCCAATCCGAATCTCGAGATCATCTCCAATCCCGGTGTAACGCAGTTGATAAATGCATCCAAATTTTCCGGGCGCACCAAAAAGAAACTCGGTATCGGTGTGTTTAATGCCATTGGTTCTTCCATCCACGCAGTGGTAGAAGATAAAATTACCAAAGCCAGCACCACCATCGAAACAGAACCGCTCACCAATTATAATATCCTTGTACTGGATCAGGCATTGGCTAACCGTTCTTCGCTCACTTTCACCAATACCAACGTGTGGCGGGCTGGTGGCCGAAGAAATGCAAATGTTTCCGGAGTAGATGTGAATCTCTTCGATGCAGGCAACCGGCATAATTTTGTATGGTCAGGCAAATACAGCCAGGTGACGGGGGTAGACCAATACAACGGATTCAGTAATTTGATCAGCTACGGAAAAGTGAGTGGTAAGTTGCAGTACCTGCTTTCCAACAGTATCAAGTCTGAAAGATACGATCCAAACGATCTGGGAATCCTGCGCTCACCCAACGAGGTCTCCGGTATCGGCAAAATCAGTTACAACGTTTTTACACCCACCAAACATTTTCTTAGTTATAACTACAGCCTTACAGTGTTGCCCGTGTACCTGTTCAAGCCGTTCAAGTTGTCCAACTATGTGTTGCAGGCGAGAGCATTTTATTTTTTCCGCAACTTCTGGGATGTAACCTTCAGTGCCAACTGGCAGCCCATGTGGCAACGCGACTATTTTGAGCTGCGTACGCCCGGACGCATGATGAAGAAAACGACCTACTGGCATATCAGTGCCAGTGGCAGCAGCGATAGCCGGAAACGTTTTTTCTTCCGCTACCAGGCAGGTTTTGCAGAGTCGCCCCTACCCAACGATCCTTATTTTACGATTCAACTGGCGCCCCGTTACCGCTTTGATGAACATTTCAGTCTTGATCTGGATGTACAGCGGGTACACGATAATGGTAACTATGGCTTTGCTTACCGCGATGCTTCCGGTGAACCGATTGCGGGCAGAAGGGCCACTACCAACCTTACTTCCATTGTGAATGCCGTGTATAATTTTTCTTCGAGGATGAACCTGTCGATGCGGGCAAGGCATTACTGGAGCAGGGTGATTTATTCCCAGTTCTTTAATGTAGATGCCAATGGCGATCTGATCGATCGTCCGTTCGAAACCGGCCGCGACCAGAACTTTAATGCCTTTAATCTCGATATGTTTTATACCTGGGATTTCAAGTACGGCAGTAAATTCATTATTGGATACAAAAACTGGTTAGGCAACGATTTCCCCGTCAGCGGTTTGAACTATAAAAGTTATATGGGTAACCTGGGCCAGATCTTTCAGCAGCCGCATGGGAATGAGTTGACTTTCCGACTGATCTATTACCTGGATTATCTCACCCTGCAGAAAAAGAACAAGGCAGCTATTCCTTTATAAAAAAATATCTTTCGCCAGCCGGAACGTATTGCAATGTGCTTCTACGATCGTTCTGATATCAGGAGAGTATCCGCCGCCCAGGGCTACAGTTACCGGAATGTGGTGCTGCTGTAATAATTCAAAAACAATGGCATCTCTTTGTTTGCAGCCTGCCAGGCTCAGTTTCAGCTTACCGAATTTATCTGTAGCAAGGATGTCTACTCCGGAGAGATAAAAAGCAAAATCAGGGTTAACGGTTTCGATCAGTTTAGGTAATGTATCAGATAAGATACTGAGATAGGTTGCATCATCCGTTCCATCTGCCAAAGGAATATCGAGATCGGATTCTTCTTTGTGAAAAGGATAATTATGGCCGCCATGCATACTGAATGTGAATACCCTCGGTTCGTTGGCAAACAGGCTGGCCGTTCCATTGCCCTGGTGTACATCCAGATCGATGATGAGGATCTGTTTGGCCAGCTGTTGCTGCAGCAGGTAATTGGCTGCTACGGCCATATCATTCAGCAAACAGAATCCCTCGCCCCGGTCGCGGAAAGCATGGTGTGTGCCACCGGCTACATTCAGTGCCACACCTGATTTCATCGCGTATATACAGCAGTCAATGGTTCCCTGTGTAATCATCAGTTCCCGCCGGGTAAGAGCAGGCGATTGTGGAAAGCCGATCTTTCTTTGTTCCGAGGCACTGAGGGTTTGTTGTACCAGTTTTTGCAGATAATCTGCATCATGTGTTAGCAATACGATCTCTTCTTTACAGGGCTTGGGTGAAAATAGCTGGTCGGCAGTAATACTGCCTTCATGTACTAATTGTTCCGGTATCAACTCATATTTCAGCATGGGAAAACGATGCCCTTCCGGCAGCGGGTGTGCATAGATGGGATCGTAGGCGATACGGATCATTGAATAGAAACTAAAGATTGGTTCACAATAGCATACACGGTATCTGCTTTCTTCTTTCTGATGATCGCCAGGCCGCTGAATTTACTGAATGCCGGCAGTATCGCCATTTCTTTACCGAAATAATAACAGGGGAACTGCAGGCTTTGTTTACCCAGTCCATTAATATGCACGCCGGGATGAAGATGTCCCGAGAAAATATAGTTTTCTCCATTGGCTTCGGCTTCTTCCGGATCGTGCACAAAATCAAAACCTGCCACAGTGTAAGTACCCGTCTGTATATCTATCCCGGCCTGCGCATACCATTCATTGGTTAGTATATCATGATTACCCTTTACCAGAACAAAAGCCAGTTTCCCCAGGTCTTGTCGCCATTTCAGAAACCAATCCATTTCTTTATTGGCCACACTGTGAAACAGATCGCCCACGGCAATCAGTTGCCTGGGTTTAAAATAACTGATCTGCTCCACCAGTCTTTGCAGATCTTCTTTATAAATTTCCTGTGGTACAGCAATCCCATGTTTTCTGAAATGTCCGGTCTTGCCAAAATGCAGATCGGAAAGGATCAGTGCCTGCTGCTCTTCCCAAAACAGACAGCGCTGGGGCGATAACCAGAAGTGTTGGTTACGAATGATATGTGCAAGAGGGGCTGTCATATGAGCGGCAAAGATAAAGGCTGTATGCTAAACTGGTCTGATGTGTCTTGTGAATGGGTTTTCCCGCAAAGGCGCGGAGGCGCAGGTGTAGAACTGTTGATCAGAGATAGTAAGTATTGCAACGAAGCAAAAATTATTTTTCCAGTTGTTGCTGCATCTTGCGCACCCGGTCTTCCAGTTTTTCAGAGGAATAGTGGTTGCGATTCAGTCCATCTACAATTATGGGGAAGGAGAGGGGTGTCAGTTTTTCCGGAAATGTAAGAACGATCTTGCTCTGGCCGATCCGTTGCATGGCCAGACGTAACCGCACTTCGTCCATCTGCTGCAGCAATACTTCCTGGTAGGCCTGTTTCAGGAGAATATTATTCGGATCATACTCATCAAATACTTTGAAAAGTAGAGATGCAGAAGATTGCAGGTGCCTGGCTTTCTTTTTTTCTCCCGGCATTCCCTGGAAGATCAATCCGCCGATCACCGCAATATCCCTGAATTTCCTTTTAGCCATTTCTGTATTATTCACACTTTTCTGGATATCAGTCAGCAGGTTATCGGGTGAAAATACATCACGCACATTGCTGTCATCCACCGGTACCGGCTGGTCGCTCAGTAATTCAAATCCATAATCATTCATGGAAATAGAAAAAGTGATGGGCGTGATCTGCCCGATGCGGTAAGCCAGAATCGCGCTCAACGCTTCGTGTACCTGCCGGCCTTCGAAAGGATAGACCAGCAGGTGAAACCCGTTTTTATCTTCCAGTTGTTCTATCAGCAATTCATTGTCGCGTGGAATATGGGATAACTGTTGCTGCAGATCAAACAATCCATGTAAACTTTGCAGTTCAATGCTGTCTTCTGCCACCAGTGCTTTGTTAAAGGTTTCGCGTAAGATCCTGCCGAGGTTAGCTGTCAGGCTCATCCGGCCCCCCATCCAGGAGGGTACGATCGTTTTTTTGGAGTTGGATTTACGCACCATCACCTGCATGTCTTTGATCATCACCAGTTCCAGGTTTCTGCCCGCCAGCGTAAATACATCTCCCGGTTCCAGCCTGCTGATAAACCATTCTTCGATCACACCCACATAGCCGCCATTCATCATTTTTACTTTCAGCATAGCATCGCTTACGATGGTGCCGATATGCATGCGGTGCCTGAAGGCGATACGACGGTTTTTGATGAGGTACAATCCATTCTCCACTTCCACTTTCTTATACTCATCATATTGCTGTAAGGCTTTGCCACCAATGGTCAGATGCAGCAGAATTTCCTGCCATTCTGTTTCCGTGATATCCGAAAAACAATGCGTATTTTTTATTTCGCAGAACAAAGCTGCCTGTTCAAATCCTTCTCCAATAGCTAGTGTGCAGAGGTATTGCAGTAATACATCAAAACAAAGCAGCATGGGCTCACGGCTTTCAATAGCCATTTCATCAATGGCTGTTTTTAATGCTGCTACTTCGAGCAATTCAAGTGAGTGTGTGGGGAGAAAATAGATTTTACTGATTTCGCCGGGCCGGTGTCCGCTTCTTCCTGCCCTTTGCAGAAAACGTGCAATGCCTTTGGGCGAACCTACCTGCACCACGGTGTCTACGGGCCTGAAATCAACACCGAGGTCGAGGCTGGAAGTGCATACAACGGCCTTCAGTTTCTCTGTATGCAAGGCTTCTTCTACCCATAAACGAAGTTCCTGTTCAATACTGCCATGGTGCAGGGCAATGGCCCCAGCCAGTTGCGGCGCCACATTCAGTAAGGTCTGGTACCAGGTTTCGCTCATGCCCCTGGTATTGATGAAGATAAGTGTGGTACGGTTCTGTTCAATGATCGGGATTAATTTCTCCGCCAGTTTAATACCGAGGTGACCGGCCCAGGGGTATTTTTCGATCTCATCGGGCAGGATAGATTCTACCACGATCTGTTTGTTAATGGACGCGCGTATGATTACTCCCTCCTGCTGCAGGGGAGCTAATAATACGTCTTTCGCTTCGGATAGGTTACCGATGGTGGCACTGATGCCCCATACGCAGGCCTGCGGGTAGTCAGGTGCCTGGCAATGCACGATCCTGCTCACGGCCAGCTCTACCTGCACTCCGCGTTTACTACCCAGTAATTCATGCCATTCGTCTACGGCAATAATGCGTAAACGATGAAAGATCTCAGGGTATTTTTTCTGGGCGAGTAAGAGGTGCAGACTTTCCGGTGTGATAATGAGCACTTCCGGCATGTTTTTTTTCTGCTTCAGTCTTTCAGCTGTATCTGTGTCGCCGTTTCGGATACCAATTTTCCAGGGCAGTTCCAGTTCTGTGATCACTTCTTCCATGGCACGGCCAATATCTTTGGCCAATGCCCGCAAAGGCGTGATCCACAATAATTGTAAGCCGTTATTTTTTTTCTGGAGATATTGTTCAGGATGTTCATTGATGAACTGGATCAAAGCGCCCAGGAAAACAGAATAGGTTTTACCGCAACCCGTAGGCGCATTAACCAATCCGCTTTTACCGTTGATGATTTCCTGCCAGCTTTCTTCCTGAAAGGCAAAAGCTGTAAAGCCTTTGGCCTGCAGCCATTGGTTAATTACCCGGTATCCCTTGGTTTGCTGAACTTGCATGAATATAGGCTGCTTATCTGTGCTGTAATTTACAGGATTCTGATCCGGCAGAAAGCAGGATTATGGGTTGCTGCTTTTCAACAGCCTGTTTTGCCGGCATCGGTTGCTGCAGTATTGGATAGACTCCCAGTTTTTCTCCCATTTTTTTCGCCAGCTGAATGGCCTGCCGCAGATTTTGCAGGTTTTGGAGGGTAGGTAAGATTTATTTCCCTTGACTGCTTTCATGAACTGCACAACAAATTAGCCGGGCGATGGTTGTTATCAATTCACAGATTTTACTTTACCATCCTGTTTGCGCACGAGATAGAGTTTTTTGTTTTCGAGGTAGTTGGTTACTGCGTTGTTCTCTTCTGCCGTTACCGCCTGTATATCAAAATCGTTGAAGAGTTTGAATTCTTTGGCAGATAAATTGTTTTTCAATTCCGGTCCGTACCTGATCAGTAGTTTACTGAACCGGTACATGGTTTCAAAACCTTTAAACACCAGGTCACTGGCGCGACCTGCAAAACGGGCCCTGTATTTTTCGCTTAACTGGCTGCTGAGTTTGTCCTGCCTGAAATAGTTATAAGGAGTTGTGTACACCATATCAATACCCGTACCGATATCTCTCAGTGCATCCCAGGTGGGCATGCCAATGACCACTGCGGGATATTGCTTTGAACTGCTGAGTGCTTTGGATAACATCAAACCGAAACTTTCATTCAACGTGCCGCAGATCACTACATTCCGTTTGGTGCTGTCGAGGTAAGCGGTTACCTGCTGCGTGGTAAAACTATCTGTCAGTTCAATGGTTTTGAGCTTTAAGGGAATACCGTCTGTTCTTTTGTTCAGGTTGCCCAGAATCGTCTGGATCTGGTCTTCCGTTACCCCCTTCCTGCGAAACAGGGTGATATTATCCAACGGGTAAGTTCTGTGCACATATTTATACACAGCTTCAATATGTGCCGTTAAAGTAGGGTTCAGTAATACGAAATTGGGATTGTCTTCTATACCACCATCATTGGGATAGGTAGCAGAAATGAGCAGGATATTTTTCTCCTTCGCAAAATCTGCCAGTGGTTTGATATCATTCCGGTTGTTGAAAGACGCAATCAGTAGAGAAATATCCTGTAGTTCCGGTTGTTCCAGCAGTTCGTCAATGTCCATATTGCTGCTCTTGGTATCGTAGATCAGTACTTCTATCGCTGTTTTTTCGGCATTCAGGGAATCAATGGCCAGCATCACTCCATTGTAAAAATCGAGACCCGGCAACAGGTATTTGGGCAGGTTGGCCTTACCCAGTTTATAGGTATCGTTCGCAAACGCAGAATCAATATAGAGCGGCGCAAATACGGCAACCTTTATGGATTTGACAGCAGAAGTATCCTGTGCCTTTGCAGACAGCAGGTACCCGAGACAAATACAAACCAGCCATAAGTGCTTCAGGTAATGCATACAAATAGTTTAGTGCCCGCGTTTATTCCCACTCAATGGTAGCCGGCGGTTTGCTGCTGATATCATATACCACGCGGTTAATACCCCTTACGTTGTTAATGATCTCATTCGAAATATGTGCCAGAAATTCATAAGGCAGGTGGGCCCAGTCGGCTGTCATGCCATCTACAGACGTTACGGCCCGCAGCGCTACGGTAAATTCATAGGTTCTTTCATCTCCCATTACACCTACGCTCTTTACAGGTAATAAGATGGTACCTGCCTGCCAAACGCTGTTGTATAAATTGAATTCTTTTAACCCTTTAATATAGATGTCGTCTGCCGCCTGCAACAAAGCCACTTTTTCTTCGGTTACTTCGCCAAGGATACGGATAGCCAGTCCCGGACCTGGGAAAGGATGCCGGTTAATCATGTCTGCCGGTATGCCCATTTCCAATCCTACTTTGCGTACCTCATCCTTAAACAGATAACGGAGTGGTTCTACCAGTTCGAGGTGCATGATATCGGGTAATCCGCCCACATTGTGGTGCGATTTGATGGTTTGCGATGGGCCATGTACACTTACGCTTTCGATCACATCCGGATAAATGGTTCCCTGGCCCAGAAATTTCACACCCTGTACTTTTTTGGATTCTTCATGAAATACATCAATGAATAAACCACCAATTACTTTCCTCTTCTGTTCCGGGTCCGATTTGCCTTTGAAAGCATCGTAGAACATTTGTTTGGCATCAATCCCGGTTACATTCAGTCCGATAGCATGATAGGTATCAAGCACCTGCTGAAATTCATTTTTACGTAACACGCCGTTATCTACAAAAATTCCATGTAAGCGGTCGCCAATGGCTTTGCTGATGAGGGTGGCGGCAACTGTACTATCAACACCACCGCTCAGGGCCATGATCACATGACTATCGCCGATCTGCGCTTTCAGTTTTTCCACTGTTTCATGTACAAAGGAAGCCGGCGTCCAGTCCTGACTGCAACCGCAGGTCTGGATCAGAAAATTATTAATGATCTTTTTTCCTTCGGTTGAATGGTACACTTCCGGATGAAACTGAATGCCATATAAAGCTTTGGTATCAGAGCCTGTTTTGCGGAAACCTGCCACCGGAATACTTTCTGTGGTAGCGAGGATCTCAAAACCTTCGGGTAACTGGGTGATGGAGTCGCTATGACTCATCCATACCTGCGATTGTTCTGCCACGCCTTTGAACAGTGCATCTTCCTTGTGGATATGCAGTTTGGCGCGACCATACTCACGTTTGTTCGATTTATCTACCCTGCCGCCAAATAATCTGGCAGTCAGCTGTGCGCCGTAACAAACACCCAGTACCGGTACTTTCTGTATAAAAGAAGCAATATCCACCGAAGGGGCTTTCTCCTCATTTACACTGAAGGGAGAGCCGCTCAGGATGATCCCCTTTAAACCGGGTTCTATCACAAAAGATTTCTGGTAAGGAATAATCTCGCAGAACACATTGGCTTCACGAACGGCCCGGGCAATCAGCTGGGTAAACTGGCTTCCAAAATCAAGAATGAGTATTTTTTCTGTCATGCACGCGAAGGTAACAGAAATTTTTAAGGAGGAAAGTCCGTTATACGGTTCTAAATGGGGATAAAGGGTACCGGGATTTCCTTGCGATTGTTTAACTTTCAATTCCTAAACCAATACTATGAAACATATTCTTCTTTTTCTTACTGTGATAATGCTGACGGCCACTTCCTGCCGTTGGTTTGGATATAAAAGGGTGGTGGGTAATGGTAACCTGGAAACCCAGGACCGCCCTATTCAGCGGGCAGAAAGGATCAAACTGGCGGGTAGTTACGATGTGGAAATTACGCAGGGACCCACCACTTCGGTGAAAGTAGAAGCGGACGAAAATATCCTGCCCTTTATTCTTACCAGATCAGAAGACGGTTTTCTGATCATCAAGTCAAAAGATCATGTAAGTCTCTCTACAGACAATACCATCAAGATCTTCATCACCACACCCAAACTGGAACAGGTAAACCTGGCTGGAAGCGGTAATATTATCGGGAAAAATAAGTTCACCGGTGGCGATAATCTTACGCTGAAAATTGCCGGTGCCGGCGATATGAAGATGGATGTAAATACCCCCAGTATTGAAGCCGAGATTGCGGGTAGTGGTTCTATGACGCTAACAGGCGAAACCCGCGACCAGCGGATCCGTATCAGCGGGGTAGGTGATTATATTGGCGAGGCACTCAAATCCGAAAACGCCGTTGTAAAAATTGCAGGCAGCGGAAATGTAAAACTGTTTGCTGCCGCAACACTCGATGTAAATATTGCCGGAGTAGGTTCTGTGTACTATAAAGGAAGTCCTGCGGTAAAACAACATGTAGCCGGAAGCGGGGAAGTGAAAAAGCTGGAATAACCCATTGGCCTGCTGTTGATTGCAGCCGGAATAGCCCAAAGGAAAACCGGCAGACTGAAATATTTTCTTTATTTTCAGTCAGTAATTAACTGCGAAAATGTTGGTGAAACACAGAATTTTATTGGTGGAAGATGAAGTGAAACTCAGCAAGATCATTTGTGAAGAATTAAACGCAAATGGTTATCAGACCGATGTTGCCGGAGATGGATTGGAAGCCTCCCGCTTATTTGCTGAAAACAACTATGCCCTGGTGTTACTCGATATCAACCTGCCCTATAAAAACGGATATGTACTGTGCCGCGAATTCCGCGACCAGAACAATAAGATTCCGATCATCATGCTCAGCGCCGCAGGAGAGATCCATGATAAAGTTGAGGCCTTTAATATTGGTGCAGACGATTATATTGTAAAACCCTTTCATTTTTCAGAATTATTTGCCCGCGTAAAAGTATTCCTCAAACGATCAGAACTGCCTGTCCAGTCGGATAAACTGACAGTGGAAGACATGGAGATCAATTTCCTTAATAAAACAGTTACCCGCGCCGGAATAGTCATACCACTTACCGCCAAAGAGTTTACCCTCCTGTCTTTGCTGGCCCGTAACCGCGACCGTGTTATTTCCAAACAGGAGATCCTGGAAAAAGTATGGGATCTCAGTTTTGATACGGGAACCAACACGATTGAAGTGTATATCAGTTTTCTGCGCAATAAAATAGACAAACCTTTCCCGCTGAAACTGATCCATACCAAACCCGGGTTTGGCTACTATATCAAATAAATATTGCGGGCCATGAACCTGAAACTCCGTTTTGCATTACTGTTTACTTCTTTTGTGGCAGTAATCCTGTTCATAGCCTGTATTGCCATTTATATCCTCGTCTACAAGGTCCGCGAAGATGACTATTACAAACGGGTGAGTAAAGAGGGGATAGAAGTATATAATATTTTCACTGATATCAGAAAGGAAGACAGGCAGGTCTCTTACAGGCTCATCAAAGAGATTCACGACAATGCTTTGTTATACGAGAAGGTTTTTATTCTCGATTCAACAGGCAAATTGATTTTCCGTTTTCCGGATACAATCAGCATGCCGCTTTTCCACGGAAGCCTATCCCAGCTCCGGAGTGAAAAAGAAATCCGTTCGATAGACGCCAATAACTACCAGCAGGTTGCCATGTATTTGCCCGAAACCAGCTCGTATGTGTTTGTGTCAGGGTATGACCGGTATGGCTTTGAGAGACTGGGGCTGATACGATTGATTCTGATTGTGGTATTCCTTGGTTCATTGGTGTTGGCTGCGCTGATCTCTTTTTTATTTGTACGGCAGGCGGTAAAACCGTTGAAGGACCTGGGTTCGCAAATGAAGAAAACGACCGTTCAGAATCTGACAGAACGTGTGCCCGAAACAACAGCTAAAGACGAGATCAATGATATTGCCCGGAATTTTAATACAATGCTCGAAAGGCTGAGCAAATCCTTCGAATTCCAGAAAAATTTTGTGTACCATGCTTCGCATGAGTTGCGAACACCCCTCGCCATCATGTTATCACAAACAGAATCGGCACTGAATAAAGAGCTTTCACCTTCGGAATACAAAACCACCCTGCTCTCGCTGAAAGAAGAACAACGGGAACTGATCGAATTGACCAATTCGTTGTTACTGATCTCCCAGTTTGAACAGTTGGAGTTTATGCAGGACTGGCCCCGTCTGCGGATAGATGAGCTGATCTATGAAACGGTAAGTGCCTGCAAAAAAATGTTCCCTAACCTGGTGATCGATATTGTTTTTGCCCATGTGCCGGATGATGATGATGATTTTGTGATCCGGGGTAATGAATCCCTGCTGAAATCTGCTTTCACCAACCTGATCAAAAATGCCTATACGTATTCGGTAGACCAAAAAGTACATATTACCATCGATGCTGCGGGAGAATCCATATCCATACACCTCGATAATACAGGAACCCAGTTACCGGCCGATGAAAAGGAGAGTATCATGATTCCTTTCTTCAGAGGGGGCAATGCCCTTACTACCAAAGGGTATGGGCTGGGTTTGTCCATTGTGTACCGGTTTATTGCCGTCCACAAGGGAACTGTTAGTTATGCGCCCATTGCCAGCGATGTGAACCGATTTACCGTTACCCTCAACAAAGCTTCTACACAGAACCGGGCATAAAAAAACCATCCGGCTAAACAGCGGGATGGTTAGAAATAAATTATAAGGATCAATTAAGCGAGGGTAGCCGCTTTTTTGGTCAGTTTGCTTTTCAGATTGGCAGCTTTGTTCTTATGGATGATACCACGCTTAGCCAATTTGTCGATCATAGAAGCTACGTTGGGTAAAGTTTCTTCGTAGGTCTTCTTGTCGGCGCTGGCCTTCAGGTCACGGATCGCATTACGGGTTGTTTTTCCGTAGTAACGGTTACTATCGCGACGCTTGGTAGCTTGTCTCACATCTTTCTTGGTAGCTGAATGATTTGCCATGTATTGTTTTTTTCAGGACGGCAAAGGTAATACCTGGAAGTCAAATTTGAAAATTTAATACAAAAAAACTGAAAAAACCCTGAAAACCAGTTGATAAATCACTCGCCGGACAGATCCAAAGTCTGATTTTCAGCGGCAGGGGACGAGCTGCAAAGCTGGGTACCAACTGATTTCGAGTTCCGGACTTTTCCGGTTTCACCCTGTTTTTTGGCTTTTTTTCTGCCTTCAATGACCGATATTTGCCCACTATTTGACCAAAAGCTGTTCAAAACCACGAAATGAAGGACTTTTCATACATAACGAACTCGCATCCCGCTTATATCGAAAGCCTGTACCAGGACTTTGTAAAAGATCCCGCCAGTGTGGATCCCGACCTGAAAAAATTCTTCGAAGGATTTGATTTTGCGGTCAGTAACGGCCTGAATACAACGGTTGCCGCCCCTGCGGCGGGTGCGGTTCAGGCAGGCTCAGGTATTGACTGGATGAAGGAGATCAGGGTATACCGTCTGATACTGGGTTACCGTAACAAAGGACATCTGCTGGCCAAAACCAACCCCATCAGGCCCAGAAGAGACCGGGGGGCCAACCTCGATCTTGCTTTCTTCGGATTAGGGGAGGCTGATATGGACACTATTTACCAGGCCGGTAATATTCTCGGACTGGGAGCTACATCGCTGAAAAATATCCTGACGCATCTTCAGAACATTTATGCCAACCATGTAGGCATTGAATTCAAATATATCGGCGACCAGAAAAAGATCGACTGGTTAACCGAAGAAATGGAGAAAAAATTCGCCGAGTCTGTACCCCTCTCACAGAAAAAAAGAATTCTCGAGAAACTGAACCAGGGGGTATTGTTCGAGAAATTCCTGCATACCAAATATATCGGCCAGAAAAGGTTTTCACTGGAAGGTGGAGAAACCACTATTGCGGCACTGGATGCTATCATTAATATGGCAGCCAACAATGATGTACATGAAGTGGTGATTGGTATGGCGCACCGGGGCAGACTGAATATCCTGGCCAATATCATGGGTAAAACCTATGAGCAGATCTTCAGTGAGTTTGAAGGAACCGCTACGATGGACCAGACCATGGGTAGTGGTGATGTGAAATACCATATGGGATACGGTAGTGAAGTGCAGACGGCAGATGATAAAACCATGCACCTGAAACTGATGCCCAATCCCTCGCACCTCGAGGCGGTGGATCCGGTAGTAGTCGGTTTTGCGAGAGCCAAGGCAGATGTATTGTATCAGAGTGATTTTGATAAAATTTTACCGATCCTGATTCATGGAGATGCTTCTGTGGCAGGACAGGGAATTGTATATGAAGTACTGCAGATGAGTAATCTGCGGGGATATTATACAGGTGGCACTATTCATTTTGTGATCAATAACCAGATCGGCTTTACCACTGATTTTGATGATGCAAGAAGTGCGGATTACTGTACATCGGTAGCTGCCATGGTGCAGGCACCAGTGTTGCATGTGAATGGAGATGATGCAGAAGCAGTAGTGAAATGTGCAGAGATAGCCACCCGTTATCGCCAGGAGTTTAACAGCGATATTTTCATCGACATGGTTTGTTACCGCAAACACGGGCACAATGAAGGCGATGATCCCAAGTACACCCAGCCGCAGTTATATGCACTGATAGATAAACACCAGAACCCGAGAGAGAGTTATACCAATTACCTGATCGAGAACGGGGAGGCGGATGCAAGAGAACTGGCCAAAGAAATGGAGAAAAAATTCTGGGCCGATCTGCAGGAGCGTTTGGATGAGGTTAAACAGAATCCATTACCCTATCACTACCAGCAGCCGGAACTGGCCTGGAAAAGTTTGCGTAAAGCCAAACCGGAAGATTTTGACTCCTCTCCATCAACAGCCATTGGCGAAGAAGATGCGTTTAACCTCTTTCATAGTCTGATGAAATGGCCCGAAGGTTTTCAGCCATTGAAAAAAGTAGAAAAGTTATTACAGGACAAGATCAAAATACTGGAAGCCGAACAGAAAGTAGACTGGGCCACCGCCGAGTTGATGGCTTATGGTTCTATTCTGCTGGATGGTAATATCGTTCGTATGAGCGGTCAGGATGTACAGCGTGGTACTTTCAGCCACCGCCATGCCATCCTCCGTGATGAGAATACCAATAAAGGCTATAACAGGCTGAATCATTTCCGCGAGAACCAGGAAAAATTCCGGATCTACAATTCCCTATTAAGTGAGTACGGAGTACTGGGTTTTGAATATGGGTATGCATTGGCTAACCCCAACGCCCTGGTAATCTGGGAAGCGCAGTTTGGTGATTTCTCCAACGGCGCACAGACCATGATAGACCAGTTTATTGCAGCAGGCGAACAGAAATGGCAGCGCCAGAACGGAATGGTGATGTTATTGCCGCATGGTTACGAAGGGCAGGGTCCGGAGCATAGCAGTGCCCGCATGGAAAGGTTCTTGCAGATGTGTGCGGAGTTGAATATCGTGATCACAAATATCACCACCGCCGCCAACCTCTTTCATGCGTTAAGACGCCAGTTAACCTGGAGCTTTCGCAAACCACTGATCAATTTCTCCCCTAAAGCCAACCTGCGTAATCCGGTTACGTTCAGTCATATCAGCGAATTCACCAGGGGTGGATTCAAAGAACTGATCGATGATAGTTTTGTAACAGATGCCGCTGACGTTAAAAAAGTATTGCTCTGTACCGGTAAGCTCTATTTTGAACTGGCCGAAAAACAGGCAAAAGAAAACCGGAAAGATATAGCCATTGTACGACTGGAGCAGGTATACCCGCTGCCACAAAAACAACTGGACGTACTCCATAGAAAATACAGCAAAGCCACCTGGTTCTGGGTACAGGAAGAACCGCTGAATATGGGAGCTGCTTCTTTCCTGCAGATGAACCTGAAGTCGATCAACTTTGGTGTTATCAGCCGTAATGCCAGCGCATCCACCGCTACAGGGTACCATAAAGTACATGTACAGGAGCAGTTGGAGATTATTGAAACCGCTTTTAATATTTAAAAGTCAATTAGTAATTAGTAGTTGGTAATTAGTAATGGACGTTCTGTAACGGATAATAAAATATAAACTGAAATAATTTTTTATGATCGATATAAAAGTGCCTACTATCGGCGAATCCATCAGTGAAGTAACTCTTTTAAAATGGACCAAAAAAGACGGAGAGTGGGTAGAACGCGATGAAGTGATTGCTGAACTGGAAAGTGAGAAAGCCACTTTTGAAGTGAATGCCGAAAAAGCAGGTATCCTGAAACCGCTGGCCAAAGAAGGTGATACTTTAACCATTGGTGATGTGCTGGCACAGATAGATGAAACAGCGGCCAAACCTGAAGGCGCTCCTGCAAAAGAAACGGCACCGGTTGCTACTGCTGCCCCCAAACCCGTAGCCAATGAAGCACCGGTTACAGCAGTGCCCAACGATATCAAAGCTACACCCGTTGCTTCTGCCATCATCGCAGATAAAAAAGTAGATGCGATTTCTATCAAAGCTTCCGGAACTGGCGGAAAAATCATGAAACAGGATGTGCTGGAAGCATTGAATAACCCGGGCAAAAAAGCTTTCGCCGGTAATGAACTATTTACCCGCGTAGTACGCCAGGAAAAAATGAGCAGCCTGCGCAGAACCATCAGCCGCCGCCTGGTAGAAGCCAAAAATACCACGGCCATGCTCACCACTTTTAATGAAGTGGACATGACGCGGATTATGGATGTGCGCAAGCAATACAAAGACAAGTTCAAAGAGCAGCATGGTGTAAACCTGGGATTCATGAGCTTTTTTGCCAAAGCCTGCGCTATTGCACTGGGCGAATGGCCTTCTGTAAATGCTTATATTGATGGCGATAATATTGTGTATCACGATTATGCGGATATCAGCATTGCGGTAAGTACCCCCCGTGGACTCACCGTACCGGTAATGCGGAATGTAGAAAGTCTGGGTATGGCTGAGATTGAAAAGAAAGTGGTAGAACTGGCCGGTAAGGCAAGAGACAGCAAACTGACTGCCGAAGACCTGCAGGGAGGAACTTTCACTATCACCAATGGTGGTGTGTTTGGCAGTTTGATGAGTACGCCGATCATCAATATCCCACAGAGTGCTATTCTGGGTATGCATAAAATACAGGAACGTCCCATGGCGGTGAATGGCCAGATAGTGATCCGCCCCATGATGTACCTCGCACTCAGTTATGATCACCGTATCATCGACGGAAGGGAAAGCGTGAGTTTCCTCGTAAGGGTGAAAGAACTGCTGGAGAATCCGGAATTACTGTTGATGGGAAAGGATCCTGTAAAAACATTACTGGAAGTATAACCTGCTTTTCCGCCAGTATAGGGGGATAAAGTAGCATCACTTATATTTGAGCCTGTTGCCGGATGGTAACAGGCTTTTCATTTCCTTTAAGAGCAGTCATGCGTTATCAATCTTATTTTAATACTGCACTCTCGCTTATCCGTTTGTATGATGGAACGGTACCGCTTGTTCATTTTCTGAAAAAATATTTTTCGGAGCATAAGAAGCATGGCTCACGCGATAGAAAACTGATCACACATCTTTGTTATAGCTACTATCGTATCGGGCATGCGCTTCTGTCACTGGATCCCGAAGAGCGCCTGCGTATCGCTATCTTTCTCTGCGAGGAAACAGCAGGTGATTGGGCGGGATTATTTGAACAGCAGTGGCTGGCTGCATGGAGTGTTTCCTTACCGGGAAAAATCAATTGGCTACAAAAAGAATATCCGGGATTTACCGTTGCATCTGTTTTTCCGTGGATCGAACAACTCAGTGAGGGAATAGAACCGGAGGCGTTTATCCTTTCTCATTTTACCCAACCTGATCTCTTCTTGCGTATCCGTCCGGGAAAACAGCAACAGGTACTGGCCAAACTGGCTGATCAGCCTATCGCATTCTCTCAGCCAACTGCCAACTGCCTCGCGTTAGCCAATACCACCAAAATAGATGGCTTGCTGGATATTGATAAAGAAGTAGTGGTCCAGGATTACAGCTCCCAACAGGTAGCAGGCTTCTTCTCACTCACTATTCACCACTCACCACTCACCCTATGGGATTGTTGTGCAGCCAGTGGTGGAAAATCTTTATTGGCGATGGATACTTTGCCGAAGGTTGACCTCACCGTATCCGATATCCGCCCAAGTATTCTCAGAAACCTGAAAGAAAGATTTGACCGGGCAGGGATCAGACATTATCAATCTTTCATTGCAGACCTGACTCAGTCCCCACTCACTACTCACCACTCACCCTTCCATATTGTTCTCTGCGATGCACCCTGTAGTGGCAGTGGTACCTGGGGACGTACGCCCGAGCAGCTGTATTTTTTTACAGAAGAAAAGATCACGGAATATGCGGCGTTACAAAAGAAGATCATCAACCACGTAATACCTCATGTGGCGAAGGGCGGATACCTGTTATATATTACCTGCTCTGTTTTCAGAAAAGAGAATGAGGAACAGGTACAGTATATTCTGGAAAACAGAGAATTTAAATTGCTGAAAATGGAATTGCTGAAAGGGTATGGGGTAAAAGCAGATTCTATGTTTGCTGTTTTGCTGGGGAGGGGTTAAAATAGTTAAACCTGTTTTTAACTATTTTAACCCCTCTAACAAATATCGCTACCCCAACACTAACTCCCCCCGCTGAATAATACCACCCCCGATCACATCATTGCCTTCGTAAAAAACAGCACTTTGTCCGGGGGCAATACCTTTTACGTTTTCATAGAAGCGTGTGCGGATACCGTTGTTGGTGGTGTATAAATTACTGAGTGCTCCTTTGTCTTTGTAACGGATCTTGGTAATGGCTTCCATGCCATCGGTGATACCATCGTACTTGATCCAGTTGATCTTGCCGATCTGCATATCGTTCTGCTCCAGGTCGCTTTCATCGCCCAAAACAACCGTATTGGTATCGGGGTTGATCGCGGTTACATATACCGGATGCCCCATGGCAATTTCCAGACCCTTGCGCTGGCCGATGGTATAGAAAGGATACCCTTTGTGCTGTCCCAGTTTCTTACCTGTTTTATCAACGAACCAGCCGCCATTCACTTTTTCTTCCAGTCCTTCTACCCGGCTTTTCAGAAAACCGCGGTAATCGTTATCAGGTACAAAACAGATCTCGTAACTCTCGCTTTTTTTAGCGAGTTCCGGATAACCCAGGTCAACCGCCATCTGGCGGATCTCCGATTTGCGGTAACCGCCCAGGGGCAGGATGGTACGGCTTAACAGTTGCTGGTCTAATCCCCAGAGCACATAACTCTGGTCCTTGGTTTCATCCAGTCCTTTACTTATCACATAACGGCCATTATCATGCTGGCGGATCAAACCATAATGTCCGGTGGCGATGAATTCGCAATCCAGCGCGTCGGCTCTTTTTAATAAGGCCCGCCATTTGATATGCGTATTACACATCACACAGGGGTTGGGGGTACGGCCGGCGAGGTATTCGTCCACAAAATTCTCGATCACAAAATCGCCGAACTCTTCGCGTATATCCAGAATAAAATGTGGGAAGCCATGGTGCACGGCCGCCTGCCGGGCATCATTAAAAGAATCAATATTACAACAGCCGGTTTCCTTGGAACTGGTTCCGCTGCTGGCATAGTCCCATGTTTTCATGGTTATACCCACCACTTCATACCCTTCATTATGCAACATCAGGGCCACCACGGTACTGTCTATACCGCCACTCATTGCCACCAAAACCTTTCCTTTACGGCTCATATACTGTGTTTTCATCCCGCAATGCGGGAAAGCATTAATCTGCAAATTTAAAACAAGTATCCGTAAGAACCGGGTTCAATGGGGCTATTGGTATTTCGAAAGCGGAAAAAATAACAATGAATGGTAAAAAATAATATATAAATTTAAATACACAAACCGCTTGTATGAAACAGATCCTGTTGGTTTTCATGGTTTCCGTTATATCGGTTACGCTGCTTGCGCAAGCTCCGGCCAGTAGCCAGGGTACCCCGGTTCAGATAAAACTGGAGGACCTGGTGATCAAAGATTCCGGCGGAACCATCTATCCTGCCGAACTGGCCAAGCGTTTAATAGGGACAGGAAAGTATACACTCCGGATCTCGAAAGATAGAACAACTGCTTTTTTGGCCATGCTTTCAGACGCCGAGATAGAGAAGAGAAATGCTTCGCTTCCCAAACCCGCAGAGAGTAAATTCTTCAAAACGGGTCAAAAGATCGCTTCTTTCAGTGAGCGGGACATGAACGGAAATAAGTTTTCGCTGAAAGAACTGGTGGGGAAAGTGGTGGTACTGAATTTCTGGTTTATCAATTGTCCGCCCTGTCGCATGGAAATACCCCAGTTGAATGAGTTGGTGGGTAATTACCAGCAAAATCCGGATGTGGTATTTATCGCAGTGGCGCTGGATGAGAGATATGATATCCGGGAATTCTTGAAAACCAATCCATTCCGGTACAATATCATTGATGGAGGGAGGTATATAGCTTCAAAATATAATATCAATCTGTATCCTACACACCTGGTGCTGGATAGAGAGGGAAAAGCTGTTTTTCACAGTTCCGGATACAGTATGGGTACGGTTCCCTGGATCAAAAAATCGATCGATGCCTCCCTCGCGGGAACAATCCTGCCGTAAAGCTGTAGACCCTGATTAGTTTACCCCAAGTTATACAGTGAAAATAAAACCGATTATGCGGTAAATACGCATTTTCTGTATTTTCAATTTTTGGATATTTACAAAAACAACCCTATTATGATAAAGCTTCAGGTCATCGGCAACTTAGGAAAAGATGCCATTGTGAACAATGTAAACGGAAAAAACGTGATCAACTTCACGGTTGCCCACACAGAAAAATACAAAGATGCACAGGGTAACCAGAAAGACAGGACCACTTGGGTGGATTGTGCTTACTGGACAGACAGAACCGCGGTAGCACCTTATCTGAAAAAAGGAACACAGGTATATGTAGAAGGACAACCCGATGTGCGTACCTATACCACGGGCGATGGCCGCCAGGGGGCATCCTTAACACTACGCATCTCCAATGTACAGTTACTGGGAAGCCGTAATAATGATGGTGGCGGTAGTAACGACGGTGGTGGCAGTAGTTACCAGTCGGGAGCTCCTTCCTATTCCCAGCCGGCCACAGCCGCTCCATCGGCCAGTGATCTTACAGAGCCATTGGACGACCTGCCATTCTAAGAAAGTGATTGATTTGATCGGGAAAGGAGATGAGCGCAGCACATCTCCTTTCTTTTTATCTTAGGTATCTATTTCAATCATATGAAGAAGGGATGTCTGGTTTTTTGTGGTTTATTCATTATGCTGACCTTATCTGTTGCGCAGGTAAAGAAAATGCAGACAGATGTATTGGTGGTAGGCGGATCTACCGGGGGCATAGCGGCCGGAATACAGAGTGCCCGCAGTGGTGCCAAAACCATCATCGTAGAACAAACGCAATGGCTGGGAGGTATGTTAACAGCCGCCGGGGTTAGCTGTACCGATGGTAATCATGCATTACGCAGCGGCATCTGGGAAGAGTTCAGGCAGGCACTGTACAAACATTACCAGACCCATAATCTTTTTGCAGGCTGGGTAAGTGAAACCTGTTTTGAACCTCACGTAGGCGATAGTATTTTCAAAGCCTGGGCCGCAAAGGAAAAAAATATACAGGTAGTGTATGGCTGGTATTTTGACAGGGCTATAAAGAAGGGAAACAAAATCATTGGAGCAGGTTTTGTAAACACCAGAGGAGAAAAACTGGAAGTAACCGCTACCGTTACTGTAGATGCAACCGATCTGGGTGATGTATATGCGGCGGCAGGTGTACCCTTTGACCTGGGTACGGAAGACAGTACACAAAGCGGAGAAAAAATCGCTCCGGGTAAAAGCGAAGTGATACAGGATCTTACCTGGGCGGCTACCCTCATGGATTTTGGTAAGGGAGCTGATAAAACCATTCCTGCACCACCGGGCTATGATGCTTCCCAATATTACTGCAGCACCAGCGATGCGCCCTGTAACAGTAAACCCTATGCGCTGGCTACACAGAAAGTGCTGGAATATGGTAAACTGCGGGTAAGCAAAGGTGCAGCTGATAAGTTTATGTTGAACTGGCCCGCTCATGGCAATGATTATTACCTGAATGTGGTTAATATGAAACCGCTGGCGCGGGAGGCGGAATATACCAAAGCAAAAAATTTTACGCTGGGTTTTATTTATTTTCTGCAAACAACCCTGCAACAAAAACAAATCGGATTGGCAGAAGATGAGATGGATAAGGGCATGGCATTCATTCCTTATCATCGCGAAGGCAGAAGGGTGCAGGGGGAAGTGCGGTTGAATATTGACCATATCCGCAAGCCTTATCAATACAACCTGTACCGCACCGGTATAGCTGTGGGCGATTATCCGGTAGATCATCACCATGCACAGTATCCGGGTAAAGTGCCGCCGATCCCGTTTCCACAAGTGCCATCGTTTTCAATTCCATTAGGAGCATTGATTCCGAAGGGAGTGGAGGGGCTGGTAGTTTGTGAGAAAGGAATTTCAGTGAGTAATATCGCGAACGGAACCACCCGTTTGCAGCCGGTGGTATTACTAACCGGACAGGCCGCCGGCATCATTGCAGCGCGGAAAGCGGGGGAGGGAACTAAATATATCACCGGCATCCGCATCCGAGAGATCCAGAAAGAACTGTTACAGAACAAATGTTATCTCATGCCTTTTGTGGATGTAACACAGGACGATCCTGCCTGGGAAACCATACAATGGATCGGTGTGAAAGGGTTGATCAAGGGAGTAGGAAAAAGTATTGGCTGGGCCAACAAAACTTATTTTTATCCGGATAGCCTGATGGGAAGCAGTGAATTACTGGAAGGGATGAAAAAAGCTTATGGAATCACAGGTTACAGAGAAAGTACACAAACAAAATATGTGAGCCTGGCACTACTCTTGCGGTTACATCAATCAATGATGACCGGAAATATTTCAAGAGATGAAGAAACTGCGAAGTTGCTTGATATGAATACCGCACTGCAAAAATTTCAATTGGCAAAGAAAACCAATCAATTGCCGCTGACCCGCAAAGAAGCAGCTGTTTACCTCGATTACCTCTTCGGTAATTTTGATAAGGATGTTTGTTTTGATGGCAGTTTCTGCCAGGTGCTCAGATAGTATTTCTTTTATTACATCATAATAAGGTGATAATTCATGCATCATCAGGTATTATTACGCAGTAATAATACCTGATGATGCAATAGTCGCTCGGCTCTGCCGAGTGACTATTATAACTTGGCATCCAGCCAAATCCTGCACCATGAGCGAATTGCGCAAAGCCAATTATGATGCCGTTTTCTTCGTCACCCTAACCGTTGTAGGTTGGATAGATGTATTTACCCGGAAACAATATTGCGAAGAATTGGTAAAAAATATGCAGTACTGTCAACAACACAAAGGATTGGAATTATATGCCTATGTAATCATGAGTAATCACATGCATTGGGTGGCTGTACAAAAGCAGGGAGCGCTGAATCATCTGCTGCGGGATTTTAAAAGCTATACGGCCAAACAGCTGCTTGCTATGATTTATGATAACCCCAAAGAAAGCAGAAGGGATTGGATGAAAATTGTTTTTCAGTACAACGCTAAGTTTCAAAAACAGCATGCGGAGAATATGTTCTGGCAAAAGACGAATCATCCGATTGATTGCTTTAATCAGAAAGTGTTATGGCAGAAGATCAATTATATTCATCAGAATCCTGTGCGGGCGGGTTGGGTTACGGAGCCGGGGCATTGGTGGTATAGCAGTGCGAATCCACGGTCTCCGATTGTGGTGATGGAAGTGTGATGGTAGTTTGTGGGTTATGGAATTTTTTACGGCCTGAGGCCGGGGGGATAGTAGTCACTCGGCAGAGCCGAGCGACTGCTGTTGCGGGCAACAGTTAAGAACAAAGAATGTATCTTCGGCACTGCGCAGGATTTATTCATCTTTAGATTTGTATATGCTATTTTCTTACGATCAGTTATATCAATTCACTTACGCTGTTTTCAGAAGTATCGGCTGTTCCGATGAGCATGCAGCCACTGCCACCCGTGGGTTGATTGCTGCGGATATCCGTGGTATAGACAGTCATGGCGTAGCGCGGTTAACCGGTTATGTACGTTTATGGGAAGCGGGTCGTGTAAATGCTTCACCCGTGCTGCAAATCGTACACGAAACACCTTCTACGGCCGTGGTGGATGGAGATGCGGGGCTGGGACTGGTGGTAGCCCCCTTTGCCATGCAGCTGGCTATTGAGAAAGCGAAAAATGTAGGTACGGGCTGGGTGAGTGTACGTAACAGTAATCATTTTGGTATTGCCGGGCACCATGCCATGATGGCACTGGAACAGGATATGATTGGTATGGCTATGACAAATGCCAGTGCCCTGGTGGCACCTACGTTTTCGATAGAGCGGATGTTGGGTACCAATCCCATCGCGGTAGCCATACCTGCGGGTCAGCAACCTGCTTTTGTAGCCGATTTTGCTACCACCACCGCAGCCAATGGCAAACTGGAGATCCTGCAGCGCAAAAATGCAGATACACCTTTGGGCTGGGTGCAGGATAAAGAAGGAAACGAAACAACAGATGCGAATATCCTGAAAAAGCAAGGGGCTTTACTGCCGTTGGGGAGTGATCGGGAGCATGGCAGTCACAAAGGGTATGCGCTGGGCAGTATCGTGGATATTTTTTCTGCGGTGTTAAGCGGTGCTTCCTATGGTCCATGGGCACCACCTTTTCCTGCGTATGTTCCCATGCCTGAAAATATGCCGGGACAGGGACTCGGTCATTTCTTTGGGGCCATGCGGGTAGATGCTTTTCGTCCGGCAGAGGAGTTCAAACAACATATGGACAAATGGATCCAGCGTTTCCGTTCGGCTACGCCAGCGGCAGGACAGGAGCGGGTGCTGATTCCCGGCGATCCGGAACGAGAGATGGAAGCAGTGCGGATGAAAGCGGGGATTCCCCTGGTAGATAGTGTGGTGGAAGATTTACAGACGCTGGCCGCCAGGTTCTCATTGCAATTATGATACCTTTTTTGAGTAGGGTATTTATATGCTGAAATAGCTCCACAAAACCTCCCATGCTACTGGCTTCAGTGGCAAATATGGTTCGTTTATGCTAACAGCTGTTCACAAAATACATCCCTCCTCATTTACAGGCAGGCTGTACATTTGTACCTGATTTTTTAACAACAAAACAGGCAAGGGGGTTACACATGAAAGTAATGAAGTTTGGAGGCACCAGCGTTGGTAAGCCGGAACGTATGCACCAGGTATCGCAACTCATCACCAAAGATGCAGAACCAACCATCGTTGTATTAAGTGCGCTCAGTGGTACTACCAATGCATTGGTAGAGATCAGTAATAATTTATCGCAGGGTGAAAGGGGATTGGCGAAAGAGCATATCGATAAACTGGAAGCACATTACCGCAGTTTTGTGATTGATCTGCTGAAGCAGGAAACAACCCGTGCCAAAGGCAATGCCATTGTAACCGAACATTTTGAATTTCTCAATATTATTTTACGGATCTCTTTCAGTGAAGCGCTGAACAAAGATATCCTCGCACAGGGTGAGCTGATGAGCACAAAACTATTCAGTACTTACCTGGAAGAGCAGGGTATTGATCACTTGTTGTTGCCGGCGCTCGAGTTTATGTCTGTTGATGCAAATGAAGAGCCGCAACTGAGCAGTATCAGAACCAAACTAACACACCTGTTGCAGGAGCATAAGGATAAAAAATTATTCATTACCCAGGGATATATCTGTCGAAATGCCAAGGGAGAAGTAGATAACCTGAAACGGGGAGGCAGTGATTATACCGCTTCGCTGATTGCTGCGGCAGTGCATGGTTCTGTTTGTGAGATCTGGACAGATATTGATGGTATGCACAATAACGATCCGCGGATCGTTGATAAAACCGTTGCCATCAAGCAGCTGAGTTTTGATGAAGCGGCGGAGCTGGCTTATTTCGGTGCCAAGATACTGCACCCAACCTGTATCTGGCCCGCACAGCAGGAGAATGTACCGGTTAAATTGCTGAATACGATGGAGCCGGATGCACATGGAACCGTGATCACCAAAGAAGCGGGTAGCGTAGGAGTAAAAGCGGTTGCTGCCAAAGACGGTATCATCGCCATCAAGATCAAGAGCAGCCGGATGCTGCTGGCCTACGGTTTCCTGCGTAAAGTATTTGAAGTGTTTGAAAAATACCATACTTCCATCGATATGATCACCACTTCAGAAGTGGCGGTATCTGTTACCATCGATTCGGATATCTACCTGCTCCAGATCGTTCGCGAACTGGAACCATTTGGTACGGTAGAAGTGGAAGACCAGCAGACCATCGTATCCATTGTAGGTAACGAGATCGCCAAAACAGAAGATGTATTACATAAACTGTTCACGGCGGTAAGCGAGATACCGGTAACCATGGTTAGTTATGGAGGTAGTCCGCATAATATTTCACTGCTGGTTCCCAGCGCCTATAAAACCAAAACATTACAGTTGCTGAACAAAGGACTGTTTGGTTTATAAATCAACTATGGCTAATAAGATCATCATCAACCGGAAAAGTGAATGGCGCAACCGCAACCGTGGGTTCCAGGTATTTATCGATGGAAAAGAAGTAGGTAAGATTACCAATGGCAGCTCGGAAGAATATCAGGCTGAACCCGGTACGCATACAATACAATGTAAGATTGCCTGGTGCAGTAGTCCTGCAATTACCATTGTAGTAAAAGATGGGGAGAACAGTTTTGTAACCGTTGGCTCAGCCATGAAATTTTATAACATAGGAATGGTGCTGGCGCTGCTGGTGATCGTTGCCGGCTTTGGCATACCTTCTTTCCTGCATGTGCCGCTGCCGGCTTATTTTGGAACAGTGCAGCTCGCGGTATTCCTGCCTTTTCTGGCGTACCTGTTATATTATCAAACCCTGGGGCGAAAGAACTATATCACCATCACCGAGGATGCCAATAATATTTTCCGGTAAGAGCAGCGAAAGCCACTGATTGTTCAGTGGCTTTTTTCATACCACATAAAAGCGTAGTATTGTATAACTAAATTTATAGTTATGCGGTTGGCTCCTCTGCTTCTGATTGGATTTCTGCTGTGGTCATTAACGGGATTTGCACAGGTTGATCTGGGAGGAAAGGTATTGTCGTCCGATAATAAAATTCCGGTAGCATCGGCCAACGTATATATCAGCAATAGTTCCGTAGGTACCGTTACCGATGAAAAAGGGCAATTTGTCATCCGGAATTTTCCCGCCGGCAGGTACGATCTGGTGGTTTCCTGTATCGGGTACGAAACACAGGTGATCACGCTTTCTTCCAGCCAGTTACCGCCAGTTTTAACCATCCTGCTTAAGCCAAAAATCAATGAATTGCAGGAAGTGATCGTTGAACCTTATGAAAAGAATGGCTGGGAGAAATGGGGCAGTTTTTTTATGGAGAATTTTATCGGTACTTCTGCCTTCTCCAGGGATTGTAAACTGTTGAATAAAGAGGTGATTAAATTCCGTTTCAGTAAAAAAAATAATACACTGAAAGCCATTGCCAACGACCGGCTGGTGATCGAGAACCGGGCTTTGGGCTATGTGTTGAAATACGATCTTACCCGCTTTGAATACGATTTTGGTACAAGGATCTTTTTATACCAGGGATATCCCTTATTTGAAGAGATGGAAACCAAAAGAAAAGGTTTACAGAAACGATGGGCAGAGAACCGGGAAGATGCTTACTATGGTTCCGTGATGCATTTTATGCGCAGCCTGTTCCGCAATAAACTGGTAGAACAGGATTTTGAAGTGCGTAAACTCATCAAATTACCCGATGCAGAGAAGAAACGGGTAAGGGCCCTGTACCGCGCCCAGGCGGTGAATGCTGCTATCAACGGAACGGTAATGGTCGATGGCCAGTTGCCCGGTCTGCGCCGCGATTCTGCAGCCTATTACCGCAAAGTGATGAACGAACCGGAATCAATGAATGTACTCATCAATACCATTCTGCCTGGAGATAGTATTGCTTATGCGTTGGATAGTGCTACGGTAGGATTGGAATTCAACGATTACTTGCAGGTAGTATATACCAAAAAGAAAACCCCACCCGAATACCAGAAAATGTTGCCACGTGGTGTAACGAGTATCCTGCTTACTTCTGAACTGTTCAGAACCTCTGCCAATCCCATCATGGTGCTGGCCAGCGGTAATTATTTTGAAGGTACAGACCTGATCACTTCCGGTTACTGGGCCTGGTCTGAAAAGATCGCGAATCTGTTACCGAACGAGTATTGGCCCTCGCCCAAAAAATGAAAAGGGAACTTGGTTCCTTTGCGTGCCATTTTTCTCACAAACTTGCAGTAAAGCAGGCAGATCCCTCTTTTCCTCTTTCTCTCTTTTAGCTCTTAGTGAAACAAAGACTCCTGCTTATTAGCGAAATGGCTGAAAGTGCAAGAAGTTTCGCTAAGAGAAGGACAAGAGAGAAAGAGAATAAAAAAGGGTAGCCGTTTTATGCTGGAAGTACAGCATATAGATCCATTTTGAAATTCCAATCCGCATCCTTGCCATCATGTTCAATCATCTCCTAAGGGAAATAAAAAAGGACACAGTGTTTGTACTGTGTCCTTTTTCATTTGTATGATTATATCAGATGATCAGTAACGCATCTCCATAACTGAAGAAACGGTATTTGTCTTTGATGGCTTTTTTATACGCTTCCATCGCCAGGTCATAACCGGCAAAAGCACAGGTCATGATGAGCAGACTGGTTTTGGGTAAATGGAAATTGGTAACCAGACTATCCGCCACATTGAATTTATAAGGTGGGTGGATGAAGTGGTTGGTCCAGCCCTCGCTTGGTTTCAGCATTTTCTGCGCGGTAAAACTGCTTTCCATGGCACGCATGGTAGTGGTTCCGATAGAGCAGATGCGGTGGCCGGTTTCTTTGGCTTTGTTTACAATATTGCAGGCCTGTTCGTTAATGGCGTAGTATTCTGCATCCATCTTGTGTTTGCTCAGGTCTTCTACTTCAATGGGGCGGAAAGTACCGAGGCCGGTATGCAGGGTAACTTCTGCAAAACGGATCCCGAGGATCTCACAACGTTTGATCAGCTCTTTACTGAAGTGTAAACCGGCAGTAGGGGCTGCAACGGCACCTTCATGTTTGGCATATACGGTCTGGTAGCGTTCTTTATCTTCTTCATCCGGCTTGCGCTTGATGTATTTGGGTAGAGGGGTTTCTCCCAGATGCTCCAGCATTTTTTTGAAGCTCTCATCATCATCATCCCACAGAAAACGGATGGTACGGCCACGGCTGGTGGTATTGTCGATTACTTCGGCAACCAGTTCTTCGTTTTCGCCGAAATAGAGTTTATTGCCTACACGGATCTTTCTTGCGGGATCAACGATCACATCCCATAAACGGTTGGGTTTATTCAGTTCACGAAGCAGAAACACTTCGATCTTGGCACCGGTTTTTTCTTTACGGCCATACATTCTTGCCGGAAATACCTTGGTGTTATTTACTACAAATACATCCTTGTCATCGAAATACTCTAAGATGTCGCGGAAATGCCTGTTCTCCATATGCCCGCTTTTACGATCAACAACCATCATACGGCTGTCTTCTCTTTTTTTGGTCGGGTTCTGTGCAATCAGGTTCAGTGGAAGGTCAAACTTGAATTGGGATAATTTCATGTGTCTAATCCTGTTTTAAGATGATAGCCACAATCAGTTTGTTGTCCCGCCAGAGCGGCAGGAGGCACTAACTTCATGTTACGGCATGAATTTCAGAAGTCGGCAAAGGTAAGATAAGATAGGGAATATGCCAATTTGAACCAATATCACCACCTGATAACTGTGGATATCTTACCGGCTGATTCCAGGAATAGAAGATATAAGTCTTTGTGTATAAGCACTTTGTGGATGATTGTACACTTCATCGGCTAATCCCATTTCCTCTATCCGCCCTTTGTTCATGACCATGATCCTGTCGCTGATATACCGCACCACCGACAGATCGTGCGAAATAAAGATTGCCGTGAACCCGAACTCTTTTTTCAGGTCGTTCAGCAGGTTTAGCACCTGGGCCTGCACACTTACATCGAGGGCCGACACACTTTCGTCGCAGATAATAAAGGAAGGCTGCAAAGCCAGTGCCCGGGCAATCACGATGCGTTGTCTTTGTCCGCCACTGAATTCATGCGGATAACGATGGTAATGTTCCGGCAGCAGGTTCACTTTTTCCAACAGTTCCACCACTTTCTCTTTTCGTTCTTTCCGGTGAGAGATCAATCCATGTACCTGCAAAGGTTCCGCAATGGCGTCGCCGATAGTGATGCGGGGATTCAGGGAGGAGTAGGGGTCCTGGAAAATGATCTGCATATCTTTCCGGAGGGCTGTGAGCTGTGAGCTGCGAGCTGTGAGCAGATCGGTATTTTTGTATTGGATAGATCCTCTCGTAACATCGATCAATCTCAGCAGGGCTCTTCCTAAGGTGCTTTTGCCACAACCGGATTCGCCTACTAATCCGAGTGTTTCTCCTTCAAATAAGTCAAAGCTCACATCATCTACCGCTTTGGTATACGCGGTTACTTTTCCAAGAAATGTTTTTTTTGTGGGGAACCAGACTTTGATATTTCTGACAGAAAGGAGAGGTGAGTGGTGAGTAGTGAGTGGTGAGTTAGGTTCCGGTTTTACCGTGAAACGCTGAGTATTCACTCCTAACTCCAGACTCCCAACTCCAGACTTTTCTTTTATGTTCCCTGTACTGTCCACCTCCATAAAATCACTCACTACCGGTAAACGTTCTCCTTTAGGGTGCAGCATGGGGCGGCAGGCGAGTAAGGCTTTGGTATAGGGGTGTTGCGGGTTGGTAAAAAGCGCAGAGGCATTGTTCTGTTCTACAATTTCTCCTTTGTACATAACGGCCACACGGTCGGCGATATCAGCTACTACGCCCAGGTCGTGCGTGATAAAAATCACACCCATCTGGTTCTGTAACTGCAGTTCGCGGATCAGTTGCAGGATGTTTTTCTGCACGGTTACATCCAGTGCTGTAGTAGGCTCATCACAGATCAGCAGATCGGGCTCACAGCTCATGGCCATGGCAATCATGACCCGCTGTTTCTGTCCGCCGCTTAACTGATGCGGATACCGTTGATACATGCCCGCCGGATCAGGCAACTGCACTTTTTCAAACAATGCGATGGTTCTTTGGGTAGCTTCTTCGTTGCTGACTTTGTTATGCTGCAGAATGGCTTCGCGCACCTGGAAACCACAGGTAAGCACGGGGTTCAGCGAGGTCATGGGTTCCTGAAAGATCATGGCTACCCGGTTGCCGCGGATGGATTGTAATTGTTCGCGGGGTACCTGCAACATATCCAGGGTTTTATCGCCATAGGTCAATAAGATCTCTCCGGAAGTATAGATGGCAGGAGGGGCGGGCAATAATTGCAGTATGGACAGGGAGGTTACTGATTTACCAGAACCAGATTCGCCCACAATGGCCAGTAACTCGCCGCGGGAAACAGATATATTGATATTCTTTAATGCTTTTGTGCGGGTGCTATCTGTCAGAAAATCGATACTGAGTTGCTTGATGGTTAGCAGGGGCTGGGGCATGGGTAAAGATAAATGGGAAAATGATTGGGTAGCTAAAATCTGTTGGTGGAGGGGCTTCTCTTTTATAAATGACGGGTTTTCCAGCGAAAAAAGCAGGTTACTGTAAAATAACTTTTCAACAGGTATTTTTTACACAAACACTACCATTATTGACGCCCTTTCACTTACTTTTGCGCTCACAATTGTTAGTTTCTGAAAACTGATAAAGCGTTTCTGTAAAAATCAGCTTATGATCCGAAAATCCTGGTGGAAGATAGCAAGTTTCGTTTTACTCCTGTATACCTGCTCTTACGGCTTTATGGTTGAAGTGCCTTCCCCGCCAGGTGTTCCGCTTAAAGAAACCATCCGCAATCTTTTTTTTCATGTAGCTATGTGGTTCGCCATGATGGTTTGTTTTACGGTTTCCGTAGTATATGCCATCCGTTTTTTGCGTAAACAGGATGCCGTTGACGAAATCTATTCTACTGAGTTTGCCCGTACAGGAACAGTGTTGGGTGTGCTGGGCTTGCTTACCGGCATGATCTGGGCTAATTCTCAATGGGGCAAAGCCTGGAGTGGTGATGCCAAGCAGAACGGTACCGCTATTGCCTTACTGATCTACTTCGCTTATTTCGTATTGAAAGGAAGTTTACAGGATGAAGAGAAACAGGCAAGGATTGGGGCAGTGTATAATATTTTTGCTTTTTTCATGCTGTTTCCTACTATCTGGATCCTACCAAGATTGGCTGAAAGCCTGCATCCAGGCGGATTGGGCAGCGAAGGCAACCCTGGATTGAATCCGAAAGATACCAGTAACTCTATGCGCACAGTTATGTATCCCGCTTTTATTGGCTGGTCGTTGTTAAGTGTATGGATCACTACTTTACGGATCCGGGTACAAATGATTAATTATAAAAGATTAAACCATGAATAAACTGGTAAAAACGATTAGCCTGATATTGTTGCTGGTAATCAGCACAAATTTACAGGCACAGGAAACAGTTGCAGAAGATACTGCAGGTCTCATGCGCAGCAATGGAAAGATCTATGTAGTGGTGGCCGTTGTGGTAACGATATTGCTGGGGTTGTTCGCGTATGTATTTAACCTGGACAGGAAGATCAGTAAATTGGAGAAAAATTTGTGATGGTGAATGGTCAATAGTGAATAGTAGTATTTGCTTTATTGCCCATTGACCATTGCCAATTCACCCCAACAGTTTCAACAAAGCTCAACGGCAGTTATGCTGCCTGTTACATAAAGTCAAAATTAAAACTATTACTCATGTCAAGTCAACAAGCGTATAGCTTCTTTCAAAGCGTAGAAAAGAGCTTTGATAAAGCTACAAAGTTTACCAAGTGGGAAAAGGGATTGCTGGAGCAGATCAAAGCCTGTAACAGTGTGTACAGCATGCGTTTTCCGGTGAAAATGGATGATGGCAGTATCGAAGTGATTGAAGCGTATCGTGTGCAGCACTCGCAGCACAAATCGCCTTGTAAAGGCGGGATCCGTTTCAGCGAGGAAGTGAACCAGGATGAAGTAATGGCACTGGCATCGCTGATGACCTACAAATGTGCGATCGTGAATGTGCCTTTTGGTGGTGCCAAGGGCGGTATCAAGATCAATCCCAGAAAACACAGTGTGTACGAACTGGAAAAAATCACCCGCCGTTATACAAGCGAGCTGGTGAAGAAGAATTTTATCGGACCTGGTATTGATGTGCCTGCGCCTGATTACGGAACCGGTGAAAGAGAAATGGCATGGATCGTAGATACCTATCAATCACTGAAACCCGGTGAAATTGATGCAGCCGGTTGTGTTACCGGAAAACCGATTACACAAGGTGGTGTGCGTGGCCGTAAAGAAGCTACCGGACTGGGTGTATTCTTCGGCATCCGTGAAGTACTGAATATGCCGGATGTAATGGCCAAACAGTGTATGACCGTAGGGGTAGAAGGTAAGACCGTTGTGGTACAGGGATTGGGTAATGTGGGTTACCACTGCGCCAAGTTCTTCCGGGAACATGGTTCCAAAGTAGTATCCATTGCAGAATACGAAGGTGCCATCTACAATGCCAATGGTTTGAACGAAGAAGAAGTGTTCCAGCATAGAAAAGCAACCGGCTCTATCCTGAACTTTCCAGGTGCTACCAACCTCGCTAAAAGCGGCGATGCACTGGAACTGGAATGTGATGTGCTGATTCCTGCGGCACTTGAGAATGTGATTAACGGAGAGAATGCAGAACGCGTAAAAGCCAAAGTGATCGGCGAAGCAGCTAACGGTCCGTTAACACCCGAAGCGGATGAAGTATTTGCGAGAAAAGGGATCCTGGTAGTGCCTGATATGTACCTGAATGCGGGTGGTGTAACCGTATCTTATTTTGAGTGGTTAAAGAACCTGAGTCACGTACGTTATGGAAGGATGGAGAAAAGGTTCACAGAGAATATGAACGAAAGAATTCTCGAGCAGATGGAAAGCCTGACATCAAAAAAAGTGGAATCCAGCGAACGTAACCGGATCATGCACGGTGCGGATGAGATAGACCTGGTGCATAGCGGACTGGAAGAAACCATGATTGGTGCCACCCGCGAGATCATGGAGATCTGGAAAAACAATCCGGAGATTCCTGATATGCGAACCGCTGCTTATGTATGTGCCATTAATAAAGTGGGCACTACGTATGCGGAACTGGGGATCTTCCCATAGGAACAGATGAACAGATGAATATCGAACAAGGAACAGACGAATATCGAAGTTCTTTTTTCGTCTAACTATATCATTTCAAAAAGCCGTTGTTTTTGCAGCGGCTTTTTTATTTGCATTGATCCTTATTCGTAGACCTTATTTTTTGTAATAGCTGAGCCAGCATTAAGAAAACGAGGGGAAACGGGTAATGGGGGCTGCTGTTCCGTTGCGTAAGTCGAAGCCTGCTGTATCTGATCCGTTGGTGATGATGATATAGCTGGCCCGGAGGCTGATATTGTAGTTGAGTACCTGTTTGAGTACAGCTTCGCTTAAGGGTACGCCCATTTCTTTGCATTCGATGATCATCCACGGGGTTGATTCGCGGTAAATGAGAATGTCGAATCTTTTTTTCAGTTCACCCAAACTGATTTCTTTTTCAACGGCAATTAAGGAAGCGGGGTATTGTAAGTTTTGTACCAGGTATTGCAGCATATTCTGCCGTACCCATTCTTCGGGCGTAAGGCGGACCCATTGTTTACGAAAGCTGTCGAAGATCCATTCTTTTTCATCCTCTTTTTTAAAACGGAAATCGTGTTGTGGATAGCTGACAGGGATCATGGGCTTGGTGATAGCGGCTAATTTTTGTAATTTAGCCAATTATTTTTTTCAAAGATACCTATGTGTATCTCTCAAATCAACGGATTATGAAAACAAAAGAAGAGATCGTTAATAACTGGCTGCCCAGGTATACGGGAGAAGTACTGGAAAATTTTGGCAAGTATGTGTTGCTCACTAATTTCAGCAATTATGTAACCATGTTTGCCCAGTGGAACAACGTAAAAGTAGTGGGCACTGACAGACCCATGCAGTGCGCCACGGCAGATGGGATTACCATTATCAATTTCGGGATGGGCAGTCCGGGTGCAGCTACCGTAATGGATCTGTTAACAGCTATCCAACCCGAAGCGGTCTTGTTTCTGGGTAAATGCGGCGGGTTAAAACGAAGGAATAAAATTGGCGACCTGATTCTGCCCATTGCGGCCATCAGGGGAGAGGGTACCTCGAATGATTATTTTCCGCCGGAAGTACCTGCCATGCCGGCCTTTGCTTTGCAGAAAGCCATTTCTACCACTATCCGTGATTACCAGGTAGATTACTGGACGGGTACCGTATATACCACCAACCGTAGGGTATGGGAACATGATGAAGAGTTTAAAGCTTACCTCACCAGAGTGCGTGCCTATGCCATTGATATGGAAACAGCAACCATTTTTACAGTAGGTTTCTATAACAAGATCCCAACCGGTGCCTTATTGCTGGTGAGCGATCAGCCGATGATTCCGGAGGGTGTGAAAACAGAGGAGAGCGATAAAAAAGTAACTTCCCAGTTTGTGGAGAACCATTTAAAGATCGGGATTGATTCATTGAAACAACTGATCAATAAGGGTCAGACGGTGAGACATCTGCGGTTTTAGCATACGTTCTTCTATGTAATATCAGCGTATCATAAGCATAGTATTATAGGGATTAGCATTCAGGCCGCTTTAGTGTCACGACTGCTAATCCCTCCAGAGAAAGGGGAAAAGAATAACGGCCAGCGCGATTACCATGAGGTCGAGTCCGGCCAATAAGCCCACCATTTGCCACCAGCCACCCTGTATTACGGATGCGAAAGCGGTGGAAGAGATCTTCATCAACAACAATAACTGTGGTATGATAATGGGGAAGCCCATGATGGCCATCAGGGCTGCTTGTTGTTGCGCTTTAGCCGCGATAGCCGCCAGGAAAGTAAATACCAGACTCAGACTGATGCCTCCCAGACAGGTAATGAATATAAAAGTGAGGCCATTTTCCAATGGGTTGCCGAGCAATACGGTGAAAACAGCAAGACTTAACAGGCTCATTACCACCATCAGTAAGGCATTGAACAACAACTTCGACAATACAAAATCCCTCGCACCTGCAATAGAGTAGAAATAGAGCATACGGCCCTTGCTTTCCTGCAAAAAACTCTTGGCCACGGCATTGATACATACAAATAGCTGTATTACCCAGAATAAACCGTTCCATACTTTTTCTTCGGGCTGATCCATAGAAAGATAGACCACAAAAATGGTAGAAGCCACATACAGCAGGATACCATAAAGTGTGTACTGCTGCCTGGTTTCGAGCAGCAGGTCTTTCTGCATCAGGGATAATATCCTGTGGTTAGTTCTCATGGGCACATTTGCGGCATCGGGGTTCGTAGGTCTCTTTCTCGCCCAGTAGTACCTGTCCTTCCTGGGCTGTTTTCCGGAACGAAACATTGGCAATATTGCCGCAGCGCATACAGATAGCGTGGAGTTTCGTGATATAGTCGGCAATAGACAAAAGGTAAGGCATCTGTCCAAAAGGGCGGCCGAGGTAATCCATATCCAGGCCGGCCACAATTACGCGTACACCCCTGAGTGCCAGTGTTTCACATACATGGCGGATCTCATCGTCGAAGAACTGGGCTTCATCTATGCCCACCACATCTACCCCTTCCGCCATCAGCAGGATGGTCTGGGAGTTATCAATAGGCGTAGATTGGATGGCGTTGGCATCATGACTCACTACATTGTTTTCGTCGTAACGCACATCTATGGCAGGTTTGAAGATCTCCACTTTCAGATTGGCAATTTTGGCCCTTTTCAGTCTGCGGATCAGTTCTTCGGTCTTGCCGCTGAACATACTTCCGCAGATTACTTCAATCCAACCCCTTCTTTCGCCTGATATATTCGGTTCAATAAACATCCGTAAAATAAATTAAACAGGAAAACGTTTGTAACTTTAAGCAAACCCAACTAATTGGTAACCCCCAAATGTATTACATCCAATGGAAAGAGTGGGCACGTTGATCAACAAACTGAAAGAACAATTTGAACAGCAGGCTGATACCGATAAACTGGCGGTAACGGCGCAGATGCTGTTGGCAGAGTTACAGGCCAACCAGTCTGCACAATCCAGCGGCAGCAAGGTTTCTGTGGTGCTGCCCTCCGTATCTGTTCATGCCGCTCAGCCGGTTGGTGAACCCGAACAGGCCGTTCCGGAAAAAGCAGAAAAACCGGCTGCTAACTGGCTGTTTGAAATGCCGGTAGAAATTCCCACATTACTACACCAGACTGCCAGTCCGGAGCCCGCCGTTACCAGCGAAAAGCAAACCGTTAAAAAAGAATCATTTGAATTTAACACACTGTTAGCTACCCATACCGAGAGCCTGAATGAAAAACTGAAGGAAGAAAGGGTAGAAGTGGCGGCTGCTTTGCAGGGTACCCCTATCCGTGATCTGAAAAAAGCCATCGGCATCAACGATCGGTTCCTGTTTGTGAATGACTTATTCAGGGGGGATGAGAATATGTATGAGCGAAGTATCAAAACCATTAACAGCTTCAATATTTACCCCGAAGCGCAGTACTGGATCCAGCGGGAGCTGAAAGTGAAACTCAGCTGGCCCGATCATAGTGAGGCGGTGAAAATCTTTGATCAGCTCGTTAAAAGACGTTTTTCCTGAATCAGCCTCAGCACTTTATCTGTAGCACCCGCTTTCGATTTTACATAGTGGCCCGCTGCCCGGGCAGCAGTTGCATACATCTCCTTTTTCTCCAGTAATTCCTGCAGCAGTTTTTCCAGTTCCAGCGCATCTTCAATCACAAAAGCACCTCCCTGATCAATCATTTCTTCCGCTTCGGCATATTTATCATACACGGGGCCAAATACAACGGGGATCTGATATACGGCGGCTTCCAGGATATTATGGATGCCATCGTCTCCAAACCCTCCTCCCACATAAGCAATTGTGGCGTAATGGTATAAGCGGCTGAGCATACCCATGTTATCGATGATCAGCACATTCAGGTCTGCAGGGATGGGTTCGTTTTTTTCGAGGGCATTCCGGTAGGCTGAGAACAGCATGGAATGTTTGTAGAGTTGCAGGCACTCTTCCAGTCTTTCGGGTTCAATGTCGTGTGGCGCAATGATCCAGCGGGTTTCCGGGCGAGTGTTGGCAAAATGGTCCAGTTCTTCATCGTCTTCTGTCCAGGTACTGCCGGCTACGACGGTGGGATATGCCCCACAGAACTGTTCTATCACCGGGATCGGCTCAAATCTTTCTGCAATGGTAAGCACACGATCGAACCGGGTATCACCACTGATGATCACATTGTTTGTATAACCGATGGATGCCAGCAGTTGGGCAGCCGTTTCGTTCTGCACCAATAGCCAGGAGAAAGTTGCCAGCATTTTGCGGTGAAGGGATCCGTACCATGTAAAAAAGGGTTGATCCCCGCGGAAAATACCGGATACCAGCAGCAGGGGAATTTCTCTGTTACGGATCTCGGTCAGGTAATAAAACCAGAATTCGTATTTGATGAAAACCACCAATGAGGGTTGTACAATATCCAGAAAGCGGTCTGCATGACGGGGCGAATCCATTGGTAGATAAAAAATATGGTCGGCGCCCTTAAAATCTTTACGGATCTCATACCCTGACGGAGAAAAGAAAGTAAGCAGGATCTGGTGGTTGGGATATGATTTTTTGAGACCTTCCAGCACCGGCAGCCCCTGTTCGAATTCTCCCAGCGAGGCGCAATGGATCCAGATGACCGGGTGTGGATTTTTATAAAAGGCAGCAGATAGCTTTTCAAATAGTTTTTTTCTGCCCAGTACCCATAATCTTGCTTTGGCATTTCCCAGACCAATAATCCGGGCGATAATGGGGTATAGCCAGATGAATAAACGGTAGAGCAGCATACGGGTGGCTTAATACTGTAAAGAAACAAATAAAACGGCTTATACAGCAGATGGCTTTTATACCTGTGGTACGCAGATATAGCCCTTTTGCAGTAATTTTGACGCTCGTAAATGCAGAATTTTATGCGGCCGATACAAATGGTGGATACCCGTACCCAATACGGGAAGATTAAAAAGGAGGTGGATAGTGCCATACAGGAAGTACTGGATAGTGCCGCTTATATTAACGGGAAGCCGGTACAGGATTTTGCCAATGCCCTGAGTCAATATGTAGGGGTAAAACACACGATCCCCTGCGCCAATGGTACCGATGCCTTGCAGATAGCCATGATGGCATTGGATCTGCAGCCGGGAGATGAAGTGATCACGCCTTCTTTTACTTATATCGCTACTACAGAAGTAGTGGCATTATTAAGACTGAAACCGGTTTTTGTAGAGGTAGATCCCCGTACTTTCTGTATGGACCCTGCCGCCTTGCGCAAAGCGATCACTCCCAGAACTAAGGCAATTGTGCCGGTACATCTGTACGGTCACGCTGCGCCGATGGAAGAGATTATGGCCATTGCCCGCGAATTTGGTTTGTATGTAATTGAGGATAATGCACAAGCCATCGGTTGTGATTACCGTTTTGCGGATGGTAGTGTACAAAAAACGGGTAGTATAGGAACGATTGGAGCCACTTCTTTTTATCCCAGTAAGAACCTCGGCGCCTTTGGCGATGGGGGGGCTATTTTTACGAATGATGCAGCACTGGCGAATAAATTGAAGATGATCGCCAATCACGGACAGCAAAAGCGGTATTATCATGAGATGGTGGGTTGTAATTCACGTCTGGATACGATACAGGCCGCGGTACTGGGAATTAAATTAACGCATCTGGATGCGTACAATAAAGCGCGCAAATCAGTAGCAGCGTATTATAATGAAGCATTTGCTGTTACGGAGAAGATTACAACGCCATTTGTAGCTGCTTACAGCGATCATGTATATCATCAGTACACACTTGTTTTACATGGTGTTGACCGCGATGGATTGAATAGTTATCTTGCTGAACAGAAAATTCCATCTATGATTTATTATCCGGTTCCCGGGCACAGGCAGCAGATGTTTGCATCTTTTGGCCTTACTACGACTGACATGCCAACCACTGATTGGTTAACAGAAAGAGTGATCTCATTGCCTGTTCATACAGAAATGGATGAAGAGCAATTGGCATATATTACCAGCCATGTATTGAATTATGTAAATCAGTAAGACATGAAAATTGCAGTAGTTGGAACGGGATATGTAGGGCTTGTAACCGGTACTTGTTTTGCAGAAACAGGCAATAAAGTTATTTGCATAGATATTGATCAGGATAAAGTAGAAAAGCTTTCTAATGGAGAGATCACTATATATGAGCCGGGTCTCGAAAAGATTTTTCTTCGCAATCTCAAAGAAAACCGGTTGAAGTTTACAACGGATCTGGCAACCGGCGTACAGGATGCAGAGATCATATTTCTTGCTCTCCCCACACCACCCGGTGAGGGCGGCGCTGCCGACCTGCGGTATGTATTGGGTGTGGCCACGGAATTGGGAAAACTGCTGACGGATTACAAAGTAATTGTTGACAAAAGTACAGTGCCGGTAGGTACTGCAGAAAAAGTGCAGGCGGCTATTGCTGTGAACTACAAGGGAGAATTTGATGTAGTGAGTAATCCAGAGTTTTTACGCGAAGGAGTAGCTGTTGATGATTTCATGAAACCAGACAGAGTGGTGGTTGGTACCCGTTCCGAGAGAGCCAGAAAAGTAATGAGTGATCTCTATGCGCCCTTTGTGCGTCAGGGTAATCCGGTGATTTTTATGGACGAAAAATCAGCAGAGTTGACAAAGTATGCGGCTAATTCATTCCTTGCTACCAAGATTTCGTTTATGAATGAAATAGCGCAGCTCTGTGAGCGGTTAGGTGCTGACGTGGATATGGTACGAAGAGGGATAGGAAGTGATGAACGTATCGGTAAACGGTTTTTGTTTCCCGGTATTGGTTATGGGGGTAGTTGCTTTCCGAAGGATGTACAGGCTTTGATCATATCATCTGAAGAAGTGAATTATGATTTCAAAATTCTGAAAGCAGTGGAAAGCGTAAACGATCTGCAGAAACTGGACCTGGTGCCTAAGATAAAAGCGTATTTTAACGGAGATCTTAGCGACAAGCATTTTGCCCTGTGGGGACTGGCATTTAAACCCAATACAGATGATATCCGCGAGGCGCCAGCCTTATACCTGATAGAAGCATTACTGGAAGCGGGTGCTACCGTTACAGCATTTGATCCGGAAGCCATGGGTAATGTAAGGAAACTTGTTGGGGATAAAATCAGGTATGCAGAAAGCCAGTATGCTGCACTATCCGGTGCTGATGCATTGTTGATAGCCACCGAGTGGAGCGAGTTCCGTACACCGGATTTTGAGATGATTAACAGTAGCCTGAAGAATAAAGTAATTTTCGATGGACGAAACCTGTTTGATGTAAAATATATTTCTGATCTCGGTTACCATTATGAAAGTATTGGGCGCCCCATTGCAAAATAATATGGCACAAAAGAGGATATTAATTACGGGGGCTGCAGGTTTTTTAGGTTCGCATCTTTGCGATCGCTTTATCAAAGAAGGATATCATGTAATTGGCATGGATAACCTGATAACCGGTGATATCAGGAATATTGAACACCTCTTTCCGCTGGATCATTTTGAATTTTATCATCATGATGTTTCTACATTCATTCATGTATCCGGAGAGTTGGATTATATCCTGCATTTTGCTTCTCCTGCCAGTCCGATCGATTACCTGAAGATCCCGATACAGACCCTGAAAGTAGGGGCGTTGGGTACGCATAACTGCCTGGGACTGGCCAAAGAAAAAAAAGCACGTATCCTCGTGGCTTCCACCAGTGAAGTATATGGAGACCCGCTGGTTCACCCGCAAACGGAAGAATACTGGGGTAATGTAAATCCGGTAGGTCCGCGCGGGGTATATGATGAAGCCAAACGTTTCATGGAATCCATCACCCGTGCCTATCATACTTTTCATGGCGTTGAAACAAGGATCATCCGGATTTTTAATACGTATGGTCCCAGAATGCGATTGAATGATGGCCGCGCACTACCGGCATTTATAGGCCAGGCTTTGCGTGGAGAAGATCTGACTGTATTTGGCGATGGTAGCCAAACCCGTTCTTTCTGTTATGTGGATGACTTGGTAGAAGGCATTTACCGTTTGTTGATGAGCGATTACAGTATGCCGGTGAATGTGGGTAACCCCAATGAAATTTCTTTAAAGGATTTTGCAGAAGAAGTGTTGAAACTGACTGGCTCATCCGTAAAAATTATTTATAAAGACTTGCCTGCTGATGATCCCAAACAACGCAGACCGGATATCACCAAAGCCCGTGAAATATTAGGGTGGGAGCCAAAGATTGACCGAGAAGAGGGGTTGAAAAGGACCTATGCCTATTTTAAATCCCTGCCAAAAGAAGAATGGTCTAAACAACCCAAGGAATTTATTTCGCTGAAAAACAAATAACAGATCCATGTCAAAACCGCTTGTTGTTGTTACCGGTAAAAATGGCCAGCTGGGCTGGGAATTACAACAATTGGTTGCCAATGTTGAAACTGCTTTTGACTTCTTTTTCACCGGCAGAGAAGAGCTTGATCTGAGCGACCCCGAAATGATGCTTGCTTTTTTTCAACGACACAAACCGGCATACTTTATTAACTGCGCCGCTTATACAGGAGTAGATAAGGCAGAGTCTGAACAGGAATTTACTTACACGGTCAATGCTTCTTCCGTAGGTTTACTGGCAACGGAGTGCAGTAAACTGAACTGCCCGTTTATTACAATTTCTACAGATTATGTGTTTGATGGAAAAGGAACGGCGCCTTATGCAATAGATCATCCGGCCGATCCAGTGAATTATTACGGGTACAGCAAGTGGATGGGAGAGAAACTGGCACTTGCCAATAACCCCCATACCATTGTGATCCGGACCTCCTGGGTGTACAGCAGCCATGGAAATAATTTCGTGAAAACCATGTTGCGCCTGATGAAAGAAAAGGAAGAACTGAAAGTAGTGAATGATCAGATAGGTTCTCCCACTTATGCCGCCGACCTGGCATCGGCTATTTTGCAGATCATCACCAGACTGGCAGCTGGCAATGTACATTATGGCATTTATCACTTTAGTAATGAAGGGCAGATTTCCTGGTACGATTTTGCCGTAGCTATACGAACACTTGCCGGGTTGCCTTGTAGGGTACTGCCCATACCAACCAAAGATTTTCCAACACCTGCTAAACGACCGGCTTATTCAGTAATGGATACGCAACAGATCGTTAGAGATTTTGGCGTTCTGTTGAAAAACTGGAAAGAAAGTCTTGTTCAATGTATCAGTAAATTATCCTGATCAGTGGCTGAAAAGTTGCTGCAACTGCTCCATTCTTATTCCTTCATAATCTTTTACAATCCAGTCGGCACCGGTCAGTTCTTCCGGAGTATGCGTGGTGGTTAATGCGATCACTTTCATACCGGCGCCGCCTGCGGAAGTAATACCTACGGTAGCATCTTCAAACGCAATACATTTTTCAGCGGGTAATCCCAGCTCTTTTGCTGCCAGCTGATACATTTCCGGATGGGGTTTGCCATGGGTAATATCACTTCCCTTGATCACTCTTTTAAAATATCGTTTGATCGGTATATGCGAAAACAAAAAGTCAATATTATCCTGTATGCCGGAAGTGGCTATAACCATCGGAATCTGCGCCTGGTCCAGCAGTTCGAGGAGGGCTAATAAACCAGGTATGGGCTTGATATGTGCCGCATAAATTTCCCGGTACAGACTTTCTTTTTCGTTGGTGTATCGTTCAATCTCTTGCGCAGACATATCCCGTTGCTGAAAAACATATTTCACACAATCGGTCATGGTTCTGCCGTTGAAAGAGGCTTTGTATTCCTCCATCGTCAGTTCCCGGTTTCTTCTGCGATAGAATTCCTGCCAGGTAATAAAGTGAAACTGATTATTGTCAATCAATGTGCCATCAAGGTCAAAGGCAACGGCGAATGGAGGCATTGGGGGGGATTAGAAATTAAAAATTAGAAATTGGAAATAAGTCAGGGTTGTTTGGTTTGTGCATTTTTGACTGCATCGAGGTATTGGGAGCTGTTGCCTTTGGGGATACTGAGGGATTGCCATTGGTCATTTTTAATCAGTCGTCCGAGATACACAATCTGGCCTACATGGTAAGGATAGTGTGCGAGTTGGCGCAGGATAGCATCATATACCTGTAAGGGTTCTGTGCGGATGGTGACGGTTTTGGCCAGATCTTCGGGTTGAAGGCTTTCGAGGGTATTCAACAGGCATTTCCATCCTTCATTCCAAAAGGATAATAGATCCTGTTGACTGATCTGCATAACTTCAAACTCAGCATCCCGTTGCCGCCATTCCTTTTCGCCGTCTTCCGTGAGGAAATTAGTCCAGCGGCTCATCATATTGCCGTACAGATGCTGAACGATGACGGCAATGCTATTGCTTTCGCCGGAAGGCTGGTAAAACAGATCTGCTTCAGATAGCTGCGCAAATGTTTTATCACCCAGCTCCTTGTAATACCTGAAACGTTTGATGGCATCTTTCAGAAAATCTGCTTCGAATGACATGTTTGTACTTTTTAAAGTGCAATATCGAATGTTGCTTTCTATTACGGCATAAATCCTGCCACAGAATCATCTCCTCTTTTATCTGCCACGGTTTCTTTTTTACCGTTATTCAGTACCCTGATAATTTCTGTTCTGCCAATGCCCCCACGGCTGGTTACTTTGTATCCCATGGATTGCAATTGTTTTTTGGTTTCTACGTCAAAGTCTGCTTCCACCATCACTTCATCGGGCAGCCATTGATGGTGAAATTTGGGTTTGTTAATGGCGTCATCCGCATTCATATTAAAATCTACAAGGTTAACAATGGCCTGGTAAACAGAAGTCGGGATAGTAGTGCCTCCCGGTGTGCCTACCACCACATAAGGCTTGTTTTTTCTGAGTAATAAAGTAGGTGTCATGGAACTCAGCATACGTTTGCCGGGAACAATCGCATTGGCTTCTCCACCCAACGCCCCATACATATTAGGTACACCTGGTTTTACGCTGAAATCATCCATTTCATTATTCAACAGAAAACCGGCACCTCCCACAACTGTACGGCTACCGTACCCATTATTCAATGTAGTGGTAACAGCCACCATATTACCGGCTTCATCCATGACACTCAGGTGAGTGGTTTCTTCGCTTTCTTTGATCTGGCCTGCCTTTACGGTACTGCTGCTGCCGGCTTTTTCAGGGGTATAATCACTCATGCGCTGTTCTATATAGGCATCACTGATCAATGTTTTTACGGGTACTTTATAAAAATCAGGATCTCCCATGAATTCAGCCCGGTCGGCATAGGCGCGACGTTCGGCTTCAATCATCAGCTGCACAGATCTGGCTGTCTGGAAACCATAACTGCCTACCGGGTATTTTTCGATCATCTTCAGCATCTGTGCAATCAGAATACCTCCGCTGCTGGGAGGGGCAAAACTGATTACCTGGTAACCCCGGTACTCAAATTCCAATGGGTTGCGGAGTTTGGCGGTATAATTTTTCAGGTCATCCAGCGAAATAATGCCATTGCCTCTCTGCATTTCTTCCACTACCAGCCTGGCTGTTTCGCCTTCATAAAAACCACGGGAGCCCTCTTTCTGCATCCGCTTTAAAGTGGCGGCCAATTCTTTCTGTACCAGTGTATCGCCGGCTTTCCATTTTCCTTCTTTTACCAGAGCGCTGGGGCGGGTGCTGTTTTTGATAAATGATTCGCGGGTACTGTTCAGACTGCTGGCTTCTCTTTCTGTAATGGCAAACCCCTTTTCTGCCAGATCAATGGCGGGTTGTACCAGTTCTTTGAACGAAAGTTTGGCATAAGGCAGTGTGGCAAATAATCCGGCCACCGTGCCGGGTATACCGGATGCGAGATGACCCGCCTGCGACAGGTTCAGCTGTGCATTGCCATTTTTATCAAGGTACATATCGCGATGCGCTTTTTCGGGGGCCGCTTCGCGATAATCAATTCCGATCAGCTCGCCATTTGCTTTCCGCCCCAGTAAAAAACCGCCGCCGCCCAGGTTGCCTGCACCGGGATATACCACGGCCAGTGCCAACTGGGTGGCAATGGCGGCATCAAAAGCGTTACCGCCTTTTTGCATCATGGCTACACCTACCATACTGGCCAGCGGATGGGCACTACCCACAGATGCTTTACTGAAGTTCCCTTTTTTAACTACGGTATAGTGATAGGGGTTGATGGCTTTCCCAGGCCCCACTATGGAGCGTACCGACTGTGCATGCAGGGCAAACTGGCTGCCCAATGCCAGTACACAAATAATAACTTTTCTCATGGCAGAAAATTACTGCTTTTTGGAACACCCAATGGCTTCGGGTAGTGACTGTGTAAAAAAAAGCGGCAGATATTGCTGACAGACTTTCTTTCTTCCCTACATTCACAACTCATTTATTACTATATGAAGAGATTATTATCCGGTTTGGCACTGCTCCTGCTGGCAATTGGTGCATTTGCACAGGGATTACAAAGTCCAGAACAATACATGGGTTACAAGATCGGAACCCGCTATACCCGCCACCATAAAATTGTGGAATACTTCCGCGCGGTGGCCCAGGCTAAACCGGACATGGTGAAGCTGGAGAAGTATGGAGAAACCAATGAAGGCCGTGAGCTGATGCTGGCTTTTATCGCTTCTCCCGAAAATCTGCAGAAATTGGAAACCATCCGTAACAATAACCTCGGGTTTGCCGGATTATCATCCAGCAAATCTGCTACAGAAACAGCACCGGCTATTGTATGGCTGAGCTATAATGTGCATGGTAACGAAACTTCTTCCTCAGAAGCGGCTTTGATGACGCTATGGGCATTGGTAGATCCCAATAATATGCAGAGTAAAGAGTGGTTGCAGAATACGGTAGTGGTGATCGACCCCTGTATCAATCCCGATGGCCGTGATCGGTATGTGAACTGGTTTAACGGGGCGGTGGGAACTGCGTATAACCCCGATCCGGCAGCACGTGAACATGCAGAACCCTGGCCAGGTGGCAGATCCAATCATTACAATTTTGACCTGAACCGCGACTGGGCCTGGCAAACACAGGTAGAGAGCCAGCAGCGGATCAAAAAATATAACCAATGGATGCCACAGGTACATGTGGATTTTCATGAACAGGGTATTAATGAGCCCTACTATTTTGCACCGGCGGCAGATCCTTTGCATGAAGTGATCACTCCCTGGCAGCGCGATTTCCAGGTAATGATCGGAAAGAACAATGCCCGTTATTTTGATAAAAACGGCTGGTTGTTTTTTACCAAGGAAAGATTTGACCTGCTGTATCCTTCCTATGGAGATACTTATCCCATTTATAATGGTGCCATCGGGATGACTTTTGAACAAGGGGGCGGCCCGCGTGGCGGCATGGGTGTGATTAACGAAGATGGTGATACACTAACCCTGTTGGACAGGGCTACGCACCACTATACCACCGGACTGTCGACCATCGAAACCGCTTCGCGCAACAAACAGAAACTGCTGGATGAGTTCAAAAAATATTTTGATGACGGCCAGGCAGGTAAGGTAGGAGAGTACAAGACCTATGTGATGACTTCGAAAGATGAGAACAAGATCAAAGCGGTGATTAAACTGCTGGATCAGAATGGGATTGCCCATGGCTTATTGACCAATAAGAATTTCCGTGGTTTGAATTATTTTACCGGGAAGGACGATGCTTTTGCAGATGAAGGGTATCATGTAGCAGTTAGTGCCTACCAACCCCGTTCCGTGATGGCAAAAGTGTTACTGGAGCCTAAAACAGTGGTAACAGATTCGAATACCTACGATATCACTGCATGGAGTGTACCCTATGCCTATGGCGTTAAGGGATATGCAGTGAAAGAGAAGCTGGAATTGTCGGCTGCGACAAAACTGACCGGTACATTAAATGAGGCAAAATCGGCTTATGGTGTACTGATCCCTTATCAATCATTTAACGCTGCCAAAGCATTGGCCTATATGCTGAAGAACGGAATCAAAGTGCGTTTTGCAGAAAAACCATTTACCTATAGTGGACGCAATTTTGACCGCGGTACGCTGATCGTTCTCAAAACCAGTAACCCGGCCAACTGGAATACAGTAGCCAGTGAAGCCTGCCGCCTGAATAACCTGCAACCCGTAGCGGTAGAAACCGGGTTCATGGACAAGGGAACCGATTTTGGATCGCCTGATGTGAAGATTATTAGCAGTGCTCTAAAAGTGGCCATGTTAACCGGCGACCAAACCTCTTCTCTTTCAGCCGGAGAAGTATGGCATTTCTTCGAGAAACAACTGGATTACCCCATCACCCTGCTGAATGCAGCAGATCTGGCACGGATCAATATCCGTAATTACCAGGTACTGATTTTGCCCGATGGCAGTTACCGCATTCTGAATGATAAAACGGTATCCGATAAGCTGAAAGATTTTGTACGCAGCGGAGGAAAACTCATTGCACTCGATAATGCCGTAAGCCTGATGGCTGGCGCCGATTGGGGTATCAAACTAAAAGAAGATAAATCAGAAGATAAAAGCGAATATGCCAACGTGAAAAAGTATGGTGATCGCGAAAATCAATACCTCACTAACTCTATCCCAGGTGCTATTTATAAACTGGAGCTGGATAATACGCATCCATTGGGTTTTGGCTATCCTGATTATTATTATACCCTGAAACAGGACGCCGGCGTATTTGAATTTATGAAAGACGGATGGAATGTAGGGGTGATGAAAAAAGACGCTTATGTTACCGGTTTTACCGGTAATAAACTCAAACCCAAATTAAAAGACGGGGTAGTACTCGGTGTGCAGGATATGGGTAGCGGCAATGTGATCTATTTTACTGAAAGCCCTCTGTTCCGTAATTTCTGGGAGAACGGAAAATTACTGATCAGCAATGCGGTTTTTCTTGTAGGGCAGTAAATAAATCTTTACCGGTAAAAGTCAGGCCCTAACCGGCCTGACTTTTTTGTTGAACGGCTTACCTAATTAGCCAACTAGAGAGTATCTTCGGAAACACTTAAACCTTTGGTTCCATGCGCTTCCCTCTCAAAAACATTTTACTGCTGAGCTTCCTCTTCAGTATTTCGTATACAGCCGTATTCTCGCAGACCCCGGTTACCTATAGCAGCTCAGACATCTATCTGCAGATCAAAAAACTGAATGTACTGGGTAGTGTATTGTATGTGGCGGCACATCCGGATGATGAGAACAATGGGTTTCTGCCTTATCTCGCCAAAGAAAGAATGTATCGTACCGGTTACCTGAGTTTAACCCGGGGCGATGGTGGCCAGAACCTGATTGGCAGTGAGCAGGGGGTTGAGTTGGGATTGATACGTACACAGGAACTGCTGGCAGCAAGAAGAATTGATGGATCTGAACAATTTTTTACTTCTGCGTATGAATTTGGCTTTAGTAAAAGTGCAGCGGAAGCACTCTCTATCTGGAACAAGGACCAGGTATTGGCCGATATGGTGTTTGTAATCAGGAAATTTCAACCGGATATACTGATTGCACGTTTTCCGGGTGATGCAAGGGCCGGGCACGGTCATCACTGGGCATCCGGCTTACTTGCCAATGAAGCATTTCTCGCAGCAGCTGATAAAACGAAATTTCCCGAACAGCTTAAACTGGGATTACAACCCTGGAAAGCGAAGCGGATACTACTCAACGGATTTAATTTTGGTAATAACAATGTGAGCGGGCCATTGCGGATGGATGTGGGAGGATATGATCCGTTAATTGGCAAAAGTTCGGGTGATCTTGGTGGCGAAGCAAGATCGATGCACAAAAGCCAGGGTGAAGGAAGACCCAGAAGAAAAGGGGAGATCATTGAAAATTTTGTTGTTACCGGAGGGGATACGGCTACAACAGATATCATGGAAGGAATTGTAACTGACTGGACCCGCATAGAAGGTGGCACGGAAATAAAAGCGCGCATCAACAACATCATCAAACAATACAATTTTGAACACCCGGAATATTCTGTGGATAGTTTGATTGAAGTGTATAAAACAATACAGGGCATCAGTTACCGCGGCATGTGGCGGCAACAGAAACTGAATGAATTGCAGGATATTATATTGAACTGCAGTGGAATTTTTGCGGAAGCTACTACCCGGGAAGAATTTGTATTACAGGGCGATACAGCATCCGTTGGCTTTTTTGTCAATAAGCGAAACAATGGTAAGGCAAGCCTTGAGTCGGTTTGGTTGTCTACAGACAGTAAAACCGTGGACCAGTTATTAAAAACCAATCAGAATTATTCGTACGAACTCAAAGAACCCATCAGAGAACCTGCTGTTGTAAATGCCACACAACCTTATTGGCTCCAGCTTCCACAAACTCCGGGCAACTTCAATATCTCCCAGCCCTTTTTGGTAGGTAAAGCATGGAATGATCCTTTATTGACGGCTGTTTTCAATATTAAGATTAATGATATCACTTTCTCGGTAAGACGACCGGTACAATACAAATACATCGACCCGGTAAAAGGTGAAGTATACCAGCCCTTTATTCTGATGCCGCATTTATCTTTATCATTAAGCCCGCATGTGGCCTTGTTGAATGTGAAAAATGAAAAAGGTAAACGATCAGTTGATTCGATCTATGTCAGGTATAAATCTAATTTTACCCAACAGCATGTGCCTTCTACACTTTACTTGCTGCAGGATACTGCTAAAACAGCATTTGAAAAACAACCACGCAGTTATGAAAAAGGAAAACAGTATACCATCGCATTACCGCTGAAGCAGTTTTATAATCCATCCCAGGAATACCTGGAGGCAGCTATGCGAATCTATCTTGGGGGGCAGACATATGTATATTCCAAATATTTCAGGTCTATAGAGTATGATCATATTCCCAATATTCATTACTCAGCCAAAGACCATATCAAATTTATCAATGAAGAAATCAAAACAGTTGGCAAAAAAGTAGGGTATATTAATGGCGCGGGCGATATGGTACCGGATGCCTTAAAGGAGCTGGGGTTCGATGTGAAGATCCTGGAGGAAGCCGATGTCACAGATGCAGGACTTGCCTCTTTTAATGCAGTGATTGTCGGTATCAGGGCACCTAATATTTATGACTGGCTGAGCGATAAACAGGATATTCTCAATAATTACGTCAAAACTGGCGGTAACCTGATTGCACAGTATGTTAAAAGCAATACAGTCGGAGCTAAACGATTAAAGCTGGGGCCATACCCGTTTTCCATCAGTGCAGGATCAAGGGTAACCGATGAAAATGCCACAGTTAATTTCCTGTTGCCGAAACACCCTGTTCTCAACTACCCCAATAAAATTACGGACAAGGATTTTGAAGGCTGGATACAGGAGCGCAGCACTTACCAGGTAGACCAGGCCGATCCGCATTACGAAATGCCCCTGTCTATGAATGACAAGGGCGAAAAACCCGCGAATGGTAGTCTCGCGATTGCCAGATACGGTAAGGGTAATTTCGCGTATGTTAGCCTTGTATTATTCAGGCAGTTGCCGGCTGGAGTGCCCGGTGCTTACCGCTTACTTTCCAATCTGATAGCACTACCCAAAAACAAATAAGCATGCAACCAAGAAAAAGAATCGGATTTGTAACGCTGATAATACTGGGGCTCGGTATTGGTATTTTTCTGAAAAATGTAAAGATTGGTCTGATTGTTGGATTGATGTTAGGACTGCTGGCAGGAGGTATCCTCAGCAGCAGCACAAAAAAATAGACTGTAAACATTTATGAAGCTTGCCAAATCAAATGCATGACCGATAAAAATAAAATACCACTTTTCTCTTCCTGGCGCCGTTGGTACTTTTTTGTGATCCTGGTATTAGGGTTGCTCATTATCTTTTTTGCCTGGTTTACTAAATTCTTTGCATGAGCCAATTAGACTGGATTGTTCTGGTAATTACATTAACAGCCATCATTGCGTATGGACTGTATAAAAGCCGTACTGCCAAGAATCTGGAAGGTTATTTCCTCAGCGACAGGAATATGCCCTGGTACCTGGTGCTCCTGAGTATTATGGGAACACAGGCCAGTGCCATTACTTTTTTATCTGCACCTGGTCAGGCTTTTACAGACGGTATGCGGTTTGTACAATACTATTTCGGCTTGCCTATTGCCATGGTGATTCTTTGTATCACTTTTGTGCCGCTTTTCAATAGAGTAAAAGTGTTTACGGCTTACGAGTTTCTCGAAAAAAGGTTTGATCTGAAAACAAGAACCTTCACTTCTTCTCTATTTCTTTTGTCGAGGGGTTTGTCAACCGGTATCAGTATTTATGCGCCCTCTATCATTCTTTCTTCCCTGATGGGCTGGGATATTTTCTGGACCAATATTGTGATGGGAGGTTTACTCATTATTTACACAGTAAGCGGCGGTGCCAAGGCTGTGGCCTATACGCAGCAGTTACAGCTCATCATCATTTTTGCAGGCATGTTTGTGGCAGGTTATTGTATTGTGCATTACCTGCCCGAAGGGGTAGGTTTCACCGATGCTTTACGGGTAAGTGGCGCATCAGGTAAGCTGAATGTGATCACGACCGGTGTTTCTGAAAAGGGATTCGACTGGAAAGACCGCTATAATATTATCAGCGGCGTAATCGGTGGATTTTTCCTTGCCTTATCCTATTTCGGTACCGACCAATCTCAGGTAGGTCGTTACCTTACTGCCAAAGACAATACCGAAAGCCGCATCGGTTTGCTGATGAATGGCCTGGTAAAAGTACCGATGCAGTTCTTTATCTTGCTACTGGGTGCCATGTTGTTTACTTTTTATCAGTTCAATTCATCCCCGGTATTTTTTAATAAAGCCGTAGCCGAAAAAGCGATGGCTACTCCGTACAAAGATTCACTGGCTGGTATTGAAAAGAAATTCAATGAGCAGCAGTTAATGCAGCAGCAACTGAGCAAGAATTATGTAATAGAGAACAAGGAAAATTACAAAGACAGCCTCCGCGACGGATCTGCTAAATTATCCGAGATCCAGAAAGAGTATAAAACAGTTTTGAAAAAAGCTTTGCCAGCTGACGATACCAGTGATACCAATTATATCTTTCTTCGTTTTGTGGTAGATTTTCTGCCCAAAGGAATTGTAGGTTTATTGATTGCTATCATTTTCCTCGCTGCCTGGGGCTCTATTGCGGCGGCATTGAATTCGCTGGCATCCTGTACCATGGTTGATTTTCATGTCCGTTTCCGCGGTGCAAAATATGACAGTACCAATGTGCAGCAATGTGCCGATGAATACCGTGTATCCAAATATTACACCCTTGCCTGGGGCATTTTTTGTATCGTTACTGCTGAATTTGCCACCGGTATGGGCAGCCTGATTGAAGCGGTAAACGTGCTGGGTTCTTTGTTCTATGGAGTGATCCTTGGTATATTCCTGGTAGCTTTCTATTGCAGGAAAGTAGGAAGTAATGCCGTATTCATTGCGGCCATATTGGGAGAACTCATTGTGATCGCCTTTTTCCTCTTAGACAAATACAATATCATCGGACTCGGCTTTCTCTGGCTCAATGTAGTAGGAGCAGTGGCAGTGGTATTGCTGGCCTTGCTATTGCAGGTCTTCATGAGGAAACAATTAGTAATTAATAATTAGTAGTTAGTAATTATTTCGGATTTGTAATCCCGCTGTTCTCTTAGCATCAAACATCGGCAACAGATAGTAGCCAGAAAGAGTAATTGCTAATTATTAATTATTAATTACTAATTAACCCTCCACGGCCATTCTTTATTCCGGTAAGATTTAATGAGATAAGCAATCACCCCTAACCCAATCACCGTAACACCTCCCATCATCATTTTCTCTCCGGTAGAAAAAAAGATATATCCCCAGATCAGGATAGCCAGTATTACGGGCAGGGGGTACAGTGGCATGCGCCAGGCAAAATGCTGTTTGCCTTTTCGTTTAACCAGCCATAGAAGTCCCATACCCTGTCCAATGAACTGGATCAGGATGCGCATGGCCAAAATGGCATCTATCACATCGCGTAATTTGAACAGCAGGCTGAATACAAAGGCAATACCACCCAGGTATAAGAGCGAAATATGCGGAAAATGTTTGGTGGGGTGCAGCCTGGCGAATATTTTGAAAAAAGCCCCGTCGCTGGCAGCTGCATAGGGGATCCGGCTATAACCCAGTGTGGCAGAAAATACCGATGCAAAAGCCACCCACAATATCAGGATGGTAGCAATGGTGGCAGAAGTGGAACCTGATAAATGCTGCACAAACTCACTCACCACAAATTTACTTTTCTGGATCTGTTCGAGAGGTAATACCGATGCTACACTCACATTCATCATCAAGTATAACACCGCAATGCCAGCAATGGAGATGAACATACTCCGGGGGATATTCTTCTTTGGGTTCACGATCTCGCCACCCAGATGGCAGACATTGTAATACCCCAGGTAACTATACACACTCTTTACACTCGCAAATCCGAGAGCGGCGGCAAACGCATGGTCTACCTGTAACCCGTCATTGATCTGTTGAATAGGTTCGAGAAAATGTCCGTGAAACAAACCGCCGCCAATAATCCATGACAGCGTAATCAGAACACCCACCCACAACAATACACTGATTTTGCCAATGGCTTCAATCTTCCGGTACAGCAACACAACAATCAGTATTACCAGTCCGCCACTGATACTCTTGCTCTGCCATTCTTCCAGATGGGTGAGGTAGCCAAAATATTGCGAGAACCCGATTGCAGCCGAAGCAATCACCAGCGGTGCCTGGATCATTGTTTGCCACACAAACAGGAAACTCATCAGTTTACCCCATTTGGAACCATAGCCTTCTTTCAGGAAATTATAACTGCCCCCTGCCAATGGATAGGTAGCGCCCAACTGACTCCAGATCATGGCATCAATAAAGGAGAGAACGGCGCCAGCCACCCATGCATACAGAAACCAGGGGCCTTTCATGGTCTCTGCCACTACACTTAATACCACGAATGGGCCAATGCCCACCATGTCTGTCATGTTGATGGCCGTAGCCTGTAAAAGGCTTATCTTTCTTTCCAGTTTTGGTTGCTCACTCATGTGCTTGTGAACATAAAACTATTTCTTTGTAAGCAGACAAACCCGTTATGGACAGAAAGTTTTCAACAGTTGATTGGGCCAAAGGGGCCAACATATATGAAGTCAATATCCGCCAGTATACGATCGAAGGCACGTTTACCGCTTTTTTGAATCATTTGCCGCGACTGCGGGAGATGGGAGTAGATATTTTATGGTTGATGCCCATCACACCTATCAGTGAAAAGGAAAAACTGGGAAGCCTGGGCAGTTATTATGCCTGCAGCAGTTATATGCGGGTGAGTCCGGAGTTTGGCGATCTGAACGATTTTAAACAACTGGTGAGAGAAGCACATATACTTGGTTTCAAACTCATCATCGATTGGGTGGCCAATCATACCGGCTGGGATCATGAATGGGCCATTACCCATCCGGATTGGTACGTGAAAGATGAGAAAGGGCAGTTTACCGAACGCAACGGCTGGCAGGATGTGATTGATCTGAACTACGATAATGCAGAGATGCGCTTTGCCATGATAGAAGCGATGAAGTTCTGGGTAGACGAATGTAATATTGATGGTTTCCGCTGCGATATGGCACACCTGGTTACACTGGATTTCTGGAAACAGGCCCGTGCGGCCTGCGATGCAGTAAAACCCCTGTTCTGGCTGGCTGAATGCGAAGAAGTGAGTTACCATGATGTGTTTGATGTTTCCTATGCCTGGGCATGGATGCATGTCACCGGCAAACAGGCCAAAGGAGAAGCTTCCCTGCACGATGTTCGCGAAGTGTTGCACAGCTACTCACAATATCCAGCGGGTGCCCGCAAACTTTTCTTTACCACCAACCACGATGAGAACAGCTGGAACGGAACGGAATATGAGAAATACGGTAAAGCCGCCAAAGCCTGGGCCGTATTCACGGCCACCTGGCAGGGAGGTATGCCGCTGATCTATAGCGGACAGGAGAGTCCGAATACCAAACGGCTTGAATTCTTCCACAAAGACCCCATCAGCTGGAATGCGCCACTGCGACTCGAAGATTTTTATAAAACGCTTTTGCACCTGCACAAAAACAATCCTGCTATCACAGAAGGAGAAACGTTCATCCTTCCATCCAACCATGATAACGAACTGATGGTATTCCTGCGCCGTAAAAACGATGCCGTGGTGCTGGTGGCCCTCAACCTTTCTAGTCAGGACCGCCTTATGGTAACCGTACAGCACGAATGGCTTACCGGAACATTCACCCATATTTTCTCCGGCCTCTCTTTTGCGTTCAATGGCAAAGAGAACTTCGAATTACAGGCTGGCGATTATTTCGTGTACGAAAAACAGATGTAATAATGATCTGGTGAAGTGAATAACAACCTTAGCCGTTGTTGGAGGCTGACCAATAGTGTTCGGAATATATCTTATTATTTTTCATCAAAGAGAGTTACTCGGGACTAAAGTCCCGGAAAATGATTTTTAAGATGATCTCTCCCACGCTCTGAAGAGCGCGGCAAAAGAAATAAACAATTGGCCAAGCTCTTCAGAGCGTGGATACAAAGAATAGACAGATATCTTTAGCCGTTGTTGGTCGCTGACCAACATCAGATGCAATAAACCAAAGCAGGAATTTCTTCAAAAAAATTGTATTCCATTTCTAATTGTTCCTGTTCCATGAGAAGCTGCTTGTCAGGCGACCAACAGCGGCAATCAGGCTAGGCATGCTTCTGTTTACAGCATGTTGCCTGCAAAAAAAGGTGGTCCCGAAGAACCACCGCTCAAAACATTCGCTCATTCACTCACACACTCATTCACTCATTGCATTAATCGATATCACTCAAATCCAACGGATACGGATAAGTACTTTCAAATCCGGGATATACACCTTCAATTTTTACTTTTCTTCCTTTATTGATGGAGAGGATCTTATCCAGTTCATTTACAGTTTTGATTTCCTGATCGTTCACACTGGTAATGATAAAACCTTCCTGCATTCTTGTTTTCTTCAACAAACCGTCACCGATTTTTTTCACCAGCACACCACCATTGATCTGGTTAGCAGCTGCAGTTTTACTGTCAATCGCAACCAATTCTGCGCCCAGCTTTTCCAGGATACCGGTTGTTTTTACAATATCAGTTGTACCCGCTTTATTCTTTAAGGTAAGTGATACGGTGTTTTCTTTACCACCGCGTAAATAACTCAGCGAAATTTTATCGCCGGGTTTGTAACGGGTTACCTGCTCCTGTAATTCAGGTCCGGTAGTAACAGCGGTTCCGTTGATTTTGGTAACCACATCCCCTTTCTTCAAACCGGCAGCCGCAGCAGCACCATCGGCAGGCACATCGGTTACGTATACGCCTTCGCCTTCTTTATAACCTGTTCCGAGCTCTTTTTTCTGCTCTTCAGAAAGATTCTCGCTGGGGTATTGGATCCCGATAAAAGCTCTCTGCACCGCACCAAACTTCACAATATCGGTTACTATCTTCTTCACCATATTTACTGGAATCGCATAAGAGTATCCTGCATAGGAACCGGTAGGAGAGGCAATGGCAGAGTTGATCCCGATCAGCTCGCCACTCGTATTGATCAATGCACCACCACTGTTACCTGGGTTAACGGCCGCATCGGTCTGGATAAAAGATTCGATAGCTGTATTACTCTGCCTGTTATTGATACCGATAGATCTGGATTTGGCACTCACAATACCGGCGGTAACGGTTACATCCAGATTCAAGGGATAACCGATGGCTAATACCCACTGACCCAGTTTGGCTTCATCGCTGTTACCATATACGAGGTAAGGATATCCTTTTCCTTCAATCTTGATCACTGCCAGATCACTGCTGGCATCTGTTCCCACTAAAGTGGCTTTGTATGATTTTTTATTGGCCAGGGTTACATTGATCTCATCGGCGCCATCCACTACGTGGTTATTGGTAACGATGTATCCGTCATCTGTAATAATTACGCCACTGCCGCTGGCACGCTGCTCAGGTATGATACGTGGACCGCCACCAAAGAAATCGCCAAAATCATCTCCGAACAGATCAGAGAACGGATTGGAGAAACGCTGACGGGTATTGTTATTGCTTACCTGCCTGGCTTTTGTTTTTGTTTTGATATGCACCACCGCAGGTGTGGCACTTGTTGCAGCCGGCGTAAAATCAACAGTGGAGGCCGGCGCATTGTTATTGCCGAAATACCCCGCATAGTTAACCGGCAGTTTGCCGGCTTCCTGAATACCGGCTGTTTGTCTTTCTACAAATTTTCCATAGCCCCACACGCTCATAACAGCTGTGCTGGCGCTGATGGCCATAATGGTTAAGATGCTTTTGAGGTTCATATTCATAGTACGGCTCTTTTTGGGTTAATATTTCAAATTCTATGCCTTTCTGATAGCAAATAAACGAACCTGTTTAATTGACAGTTCACCGGTTTCACCATTTAACAAATGTTTTACGGCAATCCTCGTAGATCGGCGGGGATTGTGGATTCAAGATAGGGGTAAAAACAGAGGAGGGGGGAAGATTTTTATGAAAGGGGGAGCGTGAGGCGTGAGGTGTCAGTAGTGAGTGGTCAGTAGGCTATGGCCGTATCTTCCTATTGATTGCTCACTACTGACCACTCACTACTCACTTCATAGCCCCACCAAAAACGCCATCGTATCCACTCCGTCCGCATAATCTGTCAGTCGGGGGCTTTGCGCTTGCCCAAAAGGGATCTGGCCATGACCTACCACGCACTGGATATCCGGATTTCCTTGTAACAGGCCTGTCAGTTCCGCAGGGTTTTGGTAATACTGGTAATGCAGCTGGCTTACCGGCGAGAAAGGGGATATATTTTCCGTCATCACCACCGTATCATTGTTCATGTAGTATTTATTGCCCATGATCAGCAGGGCCAGGTGATAGTCGAAATTGTGTTTGTATTTGTGGAAATCCATGAAATGTTCATATTTCCGGAGTGCATCCAGCAGGGGGATGAAATCGTATCCCTGTGGCACATACAGCTGGGTAATATTCCGGCATCCCAATCCGAAATACAGCTGTATATCATCGGCCAGTGCCGCCAGTTCTTCCGGGGTCTCGGTGCCGTCCAGAATAGCTACGGACGTGCGGTTACGGCGGATGATATGGGGGTATTTGCCGAAATAGTAGTCAAAATAACGTCCGGAATTATTGCTGCCGGTGGCAATATAGGCATCGCAGCCCGTCAGCCGTTCGGCAAACGATACCTCGTCCTGTACGGCCGGGTCCCACTCGTACAGCTTTTTCACGAGATGTTTGATCAGCACTTCATCTTTGGAAGAGGTTTTCAGGGTGGCAATATGCCCACTCACAAATACACATAAAAAATCGTGAAAACCCACCAGTGGTATGTTCCCGGCCATGACTACCCCTACGTTTTTGGGATGGGCTTGCCGCTCGGGCACCTGGTAAGCGGCGGCCCAGTCCTGCAAAAATGACGGCTTCAGGAATTGCCGGGCGATATTTTCGACAGACCTGTCTACAAATTCAGGGATGAACCACTGGTTTTCGCGGTAGGCGCGGTCTTTTAGTTCCTGCCATTCCTCAGATGCCTCCAGCATATATTGGCCCAGCCTGCCCAACAATATAATTCGTTCTTGTAAAATCATTATTCAGCCGTATTTTTGATATGCAAATGTAGAATCACTAACCCAACAAACCCATTTTGTATGGCTATCAAAATTACAGAAGAGTGTATCAACTGCGGAGCCTGCGAGCCCGAATGTCCCAACAATGCTATTTATGAAGGTGGTGTTGAATGGTCTATCTCCGATGGAACCACTGTAAAAGGCGATTTCACCCTGTTAGACGGAACGGTAGTAAGTACTGACCAGCGTTTTGCGCCGATCAGTGTAGATACCTATTACATCACACCTAACAAATGCACCGAGTGCCAGGGTTTCCACGAAGAACCCCAGTGCGCTGCTGTTTGTCCGGTAGACTGCTGTGTGCCTGATGAAATGTATCAGGAAACCGTAGAGTCACTGCTGGCTAAGAAAGGGAAATTACACATCTAATGCACATTCCGATGTGCTAAACTTTAACACCAAAAACTTGCATTTTGCTCGTGACCGGTGTATCTTAGAGTTATTAATCGCAGTATTAATAATTGTTGCTTTTAAACGGCAACAACCAGTAACGGCGGGTGATATTTCCCGTCAACGTGAGGTGAAGAGACAAGGCGTTTCTTCACCTTTTTGTTTTTAAACCCTATCTCTTTTCAAATCCTATCATTCTCTCATTAACATTCACTCATCCACTCATTCGCTCATTCACTCATTGCTACTTATATTTGCCCACAAATCAGCAATATGAAAAAACGCATCGCCCTGGTAACCGGCGGATTGAGTGGAGAAGCACAGATCAGTTATAAAAGTGCCATTACAGTAGGAAATAATGTAGACAGGGAGAAGTATGATGTATACCGTATCGACATCAACCCCGAAGGCTGGTGGTACGAACCCGTTAACGGTGAGAAATCGAAAGTGAACCGCGATGATTTTTCTATAATTGATAATGGCAGTAAAATCAATTTCGATGCGGTATTACTCTGCATTCACGGTACCCCCGGCGAAGATGGGAAACTGCAGGGATATTTTGATATGCTGCACCTGCCGTACACCAGCTGTGATGCTGCCACTTCTGCGTTAACTTTCAATAAACGTTACACAGTGGCCGTAGCCGCATTTGGTGGTATCAACGTAGCCAGATCATTACATCTTTTTAAACATACCCCCCTTACCCCTGAAGCTATCCTGGCCCAGTTAACCCTGCCGGTTTTTGTAAAACCCAATAACGGCGGCAGCAGTATTGGTATGAGTAAAGTAAATACGGCCGCAGAACTGGCACCGGCACTGGAGAAAGCCTTTAAAGAAGATGATCAGATCCTGATCGAAGAATTTATCAGCGGCAGGGAGTTTACCATTGGTGTGTTCAAAAACAAAGGAGAGATCATGGTATTGCCGATCACCGAGATAGAGACCAACAATGAATTCTTTGATTTTGAAGCCAAATACCAGGGTAAAAGTAAAGAAACTACACCGGCATTGATCGATGATGGTATGAAGAACCAGCTGGAAGCAGCTGCCAAAAGAGCCTATGAAGTACTGAATTGCCGTGGAGTAGTGAGGATCGATTTTATTTATCACACAGCCTCCGCCCAACCCTATATGCTGGAAGTGAATACCGTTCCAGGCCAGAGCGAAGCCAGTGTGATACCCCAGCAGGTGAAAGCCATGGGCTGGACACTAAAGGATTTTTATTCAGCAGTGATAGAGCAGGCATTTAGTTAATTTTCAGATTTTGGGTGGAGGAATTTTGGAATTAACTTATCTTCCTCTCTTAATCACTGAATAATCCGTAAGTACAAGATGTCGTTCATTCATAAATATATTACTTCCAAACCGCTGTGGGTTAATATCCTCGCCGCACTGGGTATCATCATCATACTGGTGCTGCTGTTTTTTGCTTCCCTTTCGTGGATCACCGGTTTCGGGAAATATGAAAAAGTGCCGGCGGTTACCGGACAGAATGCACTGGCGGCGCAAAAAATTCTCGAAGACCGGGGATTTGATGTGGTGATTCAGGATTCCGTTTATGTAGACACGGTCGCCAAACAATCCGTGATCCGCCAGTCGCCCGAAGCCGATGCTACCGTAAAACATGGCCGCACCATTTATTTAACCATCAACCGCACTATCCCCCCACAGGTAGAAATGCCCAACCTGGCAGGTTTTTCTGTAAAGAGTGCCGAAATGTACCTGCAGAGTCTGGGTTTGAAGATGGGAGAAGTCAGCTATAAACCCGATATCGCCCGCAATGCGGTGCTGGAACAGTTACTCAATAATGTGCCTATTAAACCGGGTACAAAAATCCCCATTGGTACTGTCATCAGTTTTGTACTGGGTAGCGGTATGGGTGGAGGCGAAATGGATGTACCGAATATTGTAGGCATGACATTGGATGAAGCCAGGAATTATTTAACCACCCTCAGTATTACTATCGGTTCTATTGTTGCCATGGGCCCTATCAAAGATTCCGCCAGCGCTTTTGTAATCAGACAGATGCCGGATGTATTAACCGACTCGATCGGCATAGATGGATTACGGATACCCAATAAAATGCGCCAGGGACAGGTAATGGATCTTTATATCGGACCAACCGCACCAGCTGTGGATACTGTAAGCAACGCACCCAAAAACTGATCATACAACCTATAATATACCCAACATGCAAACCATTACTGTAGAAGAACTGAAAGCAAAATTGGATACAGGAGAATCTATTCACCTTGTAGATGTAAGAGAACCTCATGAACATGCCGAATTTAATATCGGTGGACTTTTATTACCACTGGGCAAAGTGCAGACCATGCAGGTAGATGAGATCGAAGACATGAAAGACGATACCGTTTATGTCTACTGCCGCAGCGGCAACCGCAGTGGACAGGCCTGCCTCATTCTCGAAACCATGGGTTTCAAAAACCTGGTAAACGTAACCGGCGGCATGCTGGCCTGGCAGGAGAGGATTGGGAAGTAGAAAAATAGAACAGATGAACAGACGAAGAAGGAACAGACGAACATTAAATTGATTGACTCAACAATTTTCATCCGTTCTCCATTCGTTTTTTATCTGTTCATCTGTTCATCTGTTCATCTGTTCATCTGTTCTACATTCGTATATTCACCCCCACCATATAATTCGTTCCCGCCATCGGGTAGTAGCCGTTTTCGGTACTGAGGCTGTTATTGTAGATGTAATTGTAGGTATATCCATTGGGCTCATACTTTTTGTTGAAGAGGTTATTTACCTGACCAATGATATTCCATTCTTTGAATAACAATTTCTTGATGCTGTAAGATGCGCGGATATTCTGTATGAAATAGGCATTCAGTTTGCGGTTTTCCTGCTGGCTGTTATCCATGTATTGTTTGCCCACATATTTACTGATAAAACTCAACTCGAATGATTGTGTGGGTTGCAGGTTAATGGTGGCACCACCCACCACTGAAGGGGAGAAAGAGATATTTGTGTTCTTGTGTGCTACTGCATTCTGATCGCCGGTATCCCAGTTGTCAATGTACTCAATAAAAGAAGCCACTTTATTTTTACTGATCGCAAGGTTGGCCGCTACATTGATCCAGGGGGTCAGCACGGCTCCTGCCTGCAACTCAACTCCCAAACGATAACTGTGCGGGATGTTGATGCGTGTATACGATCCCACATCGTTGATCTGTCCGGTTAAGACCAGCTGGTTATAGTAATACATGTAATAGATATTGGCCCCGGCATGAAAACGGCTGTTTCTTTTTTCAATACCCAATTCTATATCGTGCAGGGTTTCTGCTTTCGGCTGACTTTTAACACCTGCCTGAAAATCATCCCGGTTGGGTTCTTTGCGAGCCAGTGCATAACTGACAAAAGCCTGCCAGCCATTGTTGGTATAGGTAATGCCCGCTTTGGGATTGAGAAAGTCGAAACTTCTGTTCACAAACAGCGTAGGGTTGCCCTGGAAACCTTTCATATCGTGGTTTACATGGCGGTACTGCAGATCGGCAAAACTTACCCAATGGGTACTTACCTGGTGCTGCCATTTGGTATAAATATTCACATCAGTTTTGGTGGCCGGGTAATTATAGTAGCGATAGTCTTTCGAAACGGTACCGGTTTGCATCCAGGTTATATTGCCGAAATGATGGCCGTCGTATTTGGTCCAGCCGCCACCAAAAGTGAGTTCATCCTTACTGTTTTTATATTGCAGGGAAGCGATCTGTCCATAGAAATAATTATCCAGCCAGCGCTGCCTTACCAGGTCTGTTTTGCTAACTGTAGCGCCACCCACCACTACATTGGGTAAGCCATATTTGGCATAAGACTGATCGGCTTTATATTCTTCGTAATAGCCTTTCCCCCTCGTTAAAAAAGCGGCTGTATTCAAAGACCATTGGCTGTTGAGGGAATGATTGAAGAATAACTGGTAATGGGTTTGGGTATAGTTATCTGTCTGGTTATCGTAAGGTGTTCCTGTTTTTTCTGTGCCTGCCGGGTTATTGGTGCGGTCTGTGTTGAGCAGGTTTTCCGGTACACCATACCATGCCTGGTAGGTCTTTTCTTTTCCGGAAAAGATATTCAGCCGCAGGGATGATCTTTTATTGAGATAGGCAGTACTTACATAAAAGGATTGCAGATCACTTTTGGCCCGCTGTATATAACCATCGCTGTTGATCCGGCTAAATCTGGCATCTACTGTAAAATGACCGTCAATTAAACCGGTACCGGCTTTCAGCGTGTTTTTCCAGGTGTTGAACGAGCCGAAACTGTTGTTCCACTCGCCGTAGGCTTTCTCATTGTATTCGTTGGTAGCCAGGTTAATGGTACCGCCAAAAGCCCCCGCGCCGTTAGAAGAAGTTCCCACACCTCTTTGCACCTGGATGCTGTTGACAGAAGAGGCAAAATCGGGCAGATCTACAAAATAAGTGCCCATACTTTCTGCATCGTTATAAGGAATACCGTTCAGTGTCACATTTACCCTTGTGGCATCGCTGCCGCGAATGCGGATGCCGGTGTAACCCACACCATTACCTGCATCTGAATTAACTACTACAGAAGGGGTCTGGTCAAGTAGGAAAGGAATATCCTGCCCCAGGTTATTTTTTGTGATCTGTTCCTTGGTCAGGTTAGCTTTCGCAAAAGGTGCCCGGTCTGAGGCCCGCAGCGATTTAACTTCGAGGGGTTGCAGGTAAAGACTGGTGGCCGTTAAGCGGATGTCAAGTTGCAGGTCTGCAGCCGCTACTGTGACGCGTTGGGTATATATGGCAAACCCAAGGCTGTTTACGGTTAGTTCATATTGTCCGCTAGTGGTGCTTTCGAAACGGAACTGCCCTTTTTCGTTGGTCAGGGTTTGCCGGTTGCCCAGTCTTACAGAGGCCCCGGCAACCGGGGTTTGTGCATTGTTTTCTCTTACGGTGCCCTGTAGCAGGCGCTTACCGGTTTGTGCAAGGGCGATGATGGTCAATAATGTCAACATCGTTGTTCCCAAAAACTTTTTCATGTTTTTTGCTTTAAAAAGTTAATAATGGGAACAGGGAATAGCTAACGGAGAGGTATCAGGAAAAATGTACACCTTCCCTTCGCAGGAATTACCCTGTTCAGGTTCAACGGGTATTATCTCAGCCGTACAGTTATGCGTGCACACATAACAGACAGCACCCCGAGGAATGATCTGGCACAAAAATAGGGATTCGGGAAATCTCTCACAACTGTAACTTTATCAGCAGAACGTCGTTACACTGAAAAATACCCCAATCATGAAGCGGATTTCTATTGCAGTCATCTTACTGCTGGGCTTTTTTACCACCCGGGCGCAGAACGAAAAGAACCTGGTGGTGGATGCCAATGCCGAGGTCAGGAATGTGAGCGGTTTTACCGGGATCGAAGTATCCGGCGCCATCGACCTGTATATTTCCCAGGGCAATGCTGAGGCCGTGGCCATCAGTGGCAATACGGATGAGATCAAGTCCCGGATCCGGACCGAAGTGCGTTCCGGCATCCTGCACATTTATTTCGATGCCAAGGGCCTGAACTGGAAAGTTTGGGGCAATAACAAGATGAAAGCCTATGTAACCTATAAAACCCTCGATAAACTGGAAGCTTCCGGTGCCTGTAATGTAAGGGCCACCGATCCCATCCGCCAAACGGAATTAAAAATGGAAATGTCGGGTGCCAGCGATTTCAGCGGGGAAGTGGTACTCGAGAAATTCCAACTCAGTGCCAGCGGAGCCTCCAACGTAAGGGTAGGTGGTAAGGCAGATAACCTGTTCATGGATGCTTCCGGTGCCTGCAATATCAAAGCCTATGAATTATCGGCCGATATGTGTAAGATTGATGCCAGCGGTGCCTCCAATATCCGGATCACGGTGAACAAGGAACTGAATGCGGTAGCCAGTGGTGGCAGCACCATTTATTACAAAGGAACCGGTCTGATCAGGGATATCAGCAGTAGCGGAGGGGCTTCTATCAAGAAGCGTTCCGACGATTAATTCAACAAACATTTGGTTACTAAGCTCCGTACCCCTACTTTTGCACTCCAAACATCGCGAGGTAGAGCAGCGGTAGCTCGTCGGGCTCATAACCCGAAGGTCGGAGGTTCGATCCCTTCCCTCGCAACTTTAAAATGCAATTATTTGATTGTCAAATAATTGCATTCTTTTTTAGAAAATCCTGATGCGTTTTCTTTAAATTTCTATTGATCTAAAGTTTTTCATTTTCCTTTTTATTAGATATTGCTATCCAAGTGCGTTTGACAATATCTATTTTTTACTGAAAAAGCAGTTGTCTTTAAATATCAATGCATTAAGACTATATTAAACCTGTAGGTTGATTAATATGATTTAAATCTTGATCGTAAAGAAATTTGGTGTTTATAGAGTTAAATGTCTAAAATCCCATTGAAAAAATCTATAGTCCCGTTATTATCATTATTTTGACATAATCATTACGAGAAATTAAAAAAAGTGTCTTAATTTTCAGAGTAAATTATTATAAAATGGCTGATAATCAACAAAATATAATTCAAGTTCCCCCTATATTGCCAGATAAACTTGATTTCGACACGGTGATAGCTAATGAGAAGATTCCTAAAATTTTCGCTAACGGTTTTTTGTTGGCTCATTCGTTAACTGATGCCACAATTATTACTCAAATCGGTGCAACTCCAACTGCTGCTGTATTTATGTCTTTTCCGGCTTTGAAAAATTTACATAAAACTCTTTCTGGAGTTATTGCAAATATAGAAAAGGGGTTAGGCCATGAAATTGAGGACATAAAGACTATTCAGGATTCTTGGAGTAAAAATGTTTTATCTGACAAAAAAGATAAATGACTATGAATGATGCTAATAAAATTGAAACTGTATATATGTCTCAGCCTTCATATGTTTATGAAGAAGCTTTAGTTATAGGTACAATATTTAACTCCAATACCGCATCAAATTTGTACAATTTCAACGCTGCTACTACCAAGTTTAATCAATTTGAGAGTGTTTATAAAGAGTTGAAATTTGAGAAGGAAGCTATTTTAGATATAGCTCATGACATTATTGAACATGCAATTCTATTAGGTAAAGAATTGACTATATCTAAAACTGGCGATAATGAAGCCCTAATTTACACTAGCTCTAATGGGGATTTCAAGAACATTATTATTGATGATGAGGGCAATATAGAATTTCTATTTATCTCAGCTAATAGAAGCGATTCTTACAATGAGTACTTCCCTTTTATTGGAAATATTAACGCTCAGGAGTTGGCCGGAAAATTATAAAACCGAAGAATTAAATCATGCCATGTCCTGAATCTATTCCCGATTATTTACATAGAAATAATAGGCCTAAATATTCTTCTGACGAGTATTTAAATGATCATCGGTTATATTCGGTTCAAACTAAAGACAATCCTGTAAAATTTCCAAATACACTTACTGCAATATCCTGTAAGTGGTCTTTAATAATTAAAGAGGAAGATGTTATAAAATCTAATGAACCGCCCATTGGTAATGATTATAAATTTGCTGTTGTCGAAGATGTAAGGAGATTAAGTGTTAGTGTTGAGAAGAGAGATAAAGGAATCCAAGAAGGATGGCACACACTTTCTTGCGTTATAGAACATGCCCCGGAGGAGTGTGAATATTCTCATAGCGAAATCCTTATTAAACATGTTTATGTTAGTGAGGAGGCGGGAGAAAAAGTTACAAAAGAACATATAATTACATATGATGATTGGGTTTCAAAAAACACTATTCTTACGAAAGGGAATGCTATAATTTCCCAATTAAAAGGCAATTATCGACTTGAATTAATCAAGTTATTTTGTTACCCAAACATTATTGAAGGGCAAATTGATACTGTCGCTAATCCGGCATCACTTTAGTATTTAGGAATATTAAATGGTAAAAGCATATCTTTACAATAAGAACGGTTTGTTATTAAACTTAAGTAGATCTTATAAATTAGCTTTATGTAATTGTTTAGTCGAATTCAAAATATTTGACAATCAATCAGGTAGGAGGAATGAACGTTCAAGATTCACTCCCTTCCCTCGCAACAAAATAAACCAGGGCCTCGTTTTGAGGCCTTTGATTTTAATAAAAGATGTCGTTTGTAAGGCATCGAAATAATGTAAAAGGGTTTAATTACCCTTGTGAAAAGCCAGAAAAGGCTTTTTTGTTCGGCTAGAGGCTACTCTGGATACTGAATGTGAGATACCGGCTACACGCGGTTACCATTGGCAGACCCCATATAATGGGTGCGCTACTGCCTGTCTCCCTTCATTTTCCGGAAATACTAACAGGGTTTAAAATCATGGACTTCCTTTAACCGGATGTTCCCAATACGGATGATATGAAAGCAGGATTTGTAAACATATTCGGTCGTCCCAACGCAGGCAAAAGCACGCTGCTCAACGCATTGATCGGGGAGAAGATGGCGATTGTATCGTCCAAAGTGCAGACTACCCGTCACCGCATCAAGGCATTCCTGAATAAACCCGGCGAATACCAGGTGATCTTTTCCGATACCCCGGGTATCATCGATCCCAAATACAAACTGCACCAGCGGATGATGGATTCTGTGAAAAGCGCCCTGGAAGATGCAGATGTGGCCCTGCTGATCGTAGATGCCAATGAGAACCTGGAAGAAGTGGATACTATTTTTCAATCACTACGCCTCAAAGTTCCCTGCCTGGTGGTATTGAATAAAATTGATGAAGCCGCCAACGGAAAAATTGCGGAGGCAGAAAAATTCTTTGCCGGCAAAAGCTACTGCAAACAGATCGTAAAAATATCTGCCCTGCAGAAAGTACACCTGAACAAATTGCTGGATGCTATCCTGGCTTTACTGCCGGAAGCAGCACCCTTTTACAGCGAAGACGACCTGAGCGATCTGCCCACCAAATTTTTTGTGGGAGAAATGATCCGCGAAAAGATCTACCAGCTCTTCGGCGATGAAATTCCTTACCATACCGCTGTTATGGTGAATGAGTTCAAGGAAAAGGAATCCCTGGTCAAGATCCAGGCAGATATCATCGTAAACCGGGAAACCCAGAAAGCCATCATCATCGGCGATAAGGGCAGCATGATCAAACAGATCGGTATGATGGCGAGAAAAGATATTGAAGAATTTATCCAGCAGAAAGTGTTCCTCGAACTCTTTGTAAAAGTGAGACCGAAATGGAGAGACAATGATCTGCAGTTGAAGGAATACGGATATAAGTAATTAAAAATTAGAAATTAACAATTAACAATTAAAAATTGAATAGACGGGTGGTAGGTTAGTAGTTAAACATTACTCACACTAATTTCTAATTACTAATTAAATCAACGTTTACATTTTTGAATATAATACAACAACTATGAGTTATACAGTAGCCATCGTGGGAAGGCCCAATGTGGGAAAGAGTACTTTATTTAACCGTTTACTGGAACAGCGGAAAGCCATTGTGGATGATATCAGCGGGGTAACCCGTGACAGGCAGTACGGACTGGCCGACTGGAACGGGAAGGTATTTAACCTGATCGATACCGGTGGTTTTGTACCGGGCAGCGATGATATTTTTGAAACGGAGATCCGTAAGCAGGTACGTATTGCCATTGAAGAAGCAGATTCTATCATTTTTATGGTGGATGTGGCCACCGGCATCACCGATCTGGACGATTCCATGGCCGATATGTTGCGCCGCGGTAATAAGCCGGTGTACGTAGTGGTGAACAAAGTAGACAATGGTACCCGTGAACTGGAAGCCACTGAATTCTATTCATTGGGTTTCGAACATAATTTCTTTATCAGCAGTATTTCCGGCAGCGGCACCGGCGAACTGCTGGATGCAGTTACCGAACCCATAACCGCAGAAGATGTAGAAACGGCGATGAAAGACAGCGGGCTGCCTAAGTTTGCGATCATCGGTCAGCCGAACGTGGGTAAATCATCCCTGCTGAATGCCCTGATTGGTCAGGAGCGAACCATTGTGAGTGATATATCAGGAACCACCCGCGATAGCATCCATACCCATTATAACCTGTTCCAGAAAGAATTCATGCTGATTGATACGGCCGGGATCCGTAAAAAAAGCAAGGAAAAGGAAGACCTGGAATTCTATTCCATCATCCGGGCCATCAAAGCTATCGATGATGCGGATGTGTGTCTGATCGTGCTGGACGCCCATAAAGGCATCACCGCCCAGGATATCACTATTTTCAGCCTGGCCGTGCGCAAGGGCAAGGGGGTAGTGGTACTTGTAAACAAGTGGGACCTGGTAGAAAAAGACACCAATACCGCCCGTGATTACGAAAAAGCCCTGAAACAGAAACTGGCGCCGTTTACTGATGTGCCCATCCTGTTTATCTCCGTAAAAGAGAAAACAAGGATCTTCAAAGCCATTGAACTGGGACTGGAAGTGTACGAGAACCGCCAGCGCAAAGTGCCTACCGCCAAGCTGAACGAAGCCATGTTGGCAGCCGTGGCCGCCTACCATGCACCGGTGGTGAGGGGAAATTCAATAAAAATCAAATATGTAACCCAGCTGCCGATTCCGGTACCATCTTTCGCTTTTTTCACCAATTATCCGGATGATATCAAGACCCCGTACCGGAATTACCTCGAAAACCAGCTCAGATTGAAGTTTAATTTCAAAGGGGTGCCTATCAGGATCTTTTTTAGAAAGAAATAAAAAATATGTGTTAAAATTTGAAAAATAAATCTGGATTACTATCTTTGCCGCCATTAAAAACTCAAAAAAACAAGTACAAATGAAAAAAGTATTCGCAATCTTAGCAGTAGCCGGCTTCATGGCTGCTTGTAACTCTGGTGAAAATGCAGCTCCTGCAGCTGATACCACTGCAACTGCAGTTGACACAACTAAAGCTGCTATGGACACTACAGCCGTAGCTGACACTACCAAAGTTGCAGCTGATACTACTAAAAAGTAATACGTAATTCAAGTATTTGGTTACTGAATATTACTTCTTGCAAGAAGGTCCTCCCGGTTTACCGGGAGGATTTTTTTTGTGCCAGTTTGTACCAAAATGACCGTTTAGGGGCCGATGGCATCAATATTGACTTATTTTTACCGACTGATCTAAGCGCAGGGCTGTAGTGGCTATGTGACATTTTGACCCAAGAAAAAAAGTATGACGACAGATAAAATGTTTTTCCGGTCGGACGAGGATACGGATTTCATGCCGATCATCCCGATCAATGAGAATGATAGTGAGCAGGACAAAAATATTGTGATCCCTGATAGTTTACCCATTCTGCCATTGCGTAATACGGTACTATTTCCTGGCGTGGTACTGCCGATCACGGTAGGGCGGGATAAGAGTATCAAAGCGGTGAACGATGCCTATAAGCTGGATAAACTGATTGGTGTAGTGGCACAGAAAGATGCCAATGTAGAGGAGCCGGCCCCCGGCGATTTATGTAAAATAGGTACGGTGGCGCGGATTGTGAAGCTGATCAAAATGCCTGATGGCGGTACAACTATCATCATCCAGGGAAAAAAGCGATTTGAGTTGCTCGAAATGACCGGTGAGGACCCGTATTTCAAAGCAGCGATCCGCACTTTGGCCGATGATGAAGTGCCCGAGAACGAGAATTTTAATGCCTATGTCAGCAGTATCAAAGACCTGGCTACCCAGATTATTCAGTTATCGCCCAACCTGCCCACAGAAGCTTCCATTATTTTAAAGAATATCGAGAACCCTGCCTTCCTGATCAATTTTGTGAGCAGTAACCTGAACAGTGACCTCACAGAAAAACAATCCCTACTCGAGATCAATGATGTGCACCAGCGGGCAGAACGGCTGGTCTTTATTCTGCAGCGCGACCTGCAGTTTGCCGAGCTGAAAGATAAGGTAACCAATAAAACAAGAACGGAGATTGATAAACAGCAGCGTGATTACTTTCTGCAGCAACAGCTGAAGAGTATCAAAGACGAGCTGGGCGGCGATACCAATGAGCGCGAGATCAACGAAATGAAGAAAAAAGCGGAGGGCAAAAAATGGCCCGAAGCTGCGAAAAATCTGTTCAAAAGCGGGATCGAGAAACTGGAAAGGATGCATCCTACCACGCCGGATTATTCGGTGGTGTACAATCACCTGGACCTGATGCTGGATCTCCCCTGGGAAGATTATACCTCAGACAATTACGATCTGAAGAATGCCAAAAAAGTACTGGATACCGATCATTACGGCATGGCTAAGATCAAGAGCCGTATTCTCGAATACCTGGCCGTATTAAAACTGAAAGGCGATATGCGTAGTCCGATTCTTTGTTTTCTCGGCCCTCCGGGTATCGGTAAAACATCGCTGGGCCGTTCCATCGCACATGCTATCGGTAGGAAATATGTACGGGTAAGTCTGGGTGGATTACATGATGAAAGTGAGATCCGTGGGCATCGGAAAACCTATATCGGTGCCATGCCTGGCCGCATCATCCAGAATATCCGCAAATGCAAATCATCGAACCCGGTGATGATCCTGGACGAGATCGATAAAATCGGGAGCGATATGCGTGGCGATCCTTCTTCTGCTTTGCTGGAAGTATTGGATCCCGAACAGAACCATACTTTTTACGATAACTACCTGGAACTGGAGTATGACCTGAGTAAGGTACTCTTCATCGCTACCGCCAATAACCTTCAGAACATACAACCCGCCCTGCGCGACAGGCTGGAAATCATTGACCTGAGTGGCTATGCGGTAGAAGAAAAAGTAGAGATCGCCAAACGCCACCTGCTGCCCAAACAGAAAGAGGCACATGGACTGGCCAAAGTGAATTTTAAGATCAGTGATAAAGTACTCGAAAAGATCATTGAACAATATACCCGCGAAAGTGGTGTGCGTGAGTTAGACCGGCAACTGGCCAGCATCATGCGCTACCAGGCCAAGGAACTGGCGATGAAGAACAAAGTGAAATCAACGGTTACTGCACAGGATGTAGAAAAAATCCTGGGACAGTCCCGATACAGTAACGAGATCTATAAAACGGCCAATATGCCGGGTGTGGCCGTTGGGCTTGCCTGGACCTATGTTGGGGGCGATATTTTATTCATTGAAACCATACTGGGCGATGGTAAAGGAGAACTGAAACTGACTGGTAACCTCGGTAATGTAATGAAGGAAAGTGCCACTACTGCGTTGAGCTACCTGCAGGCCAATGCTAAAAAACTGGGTGTGGATCCGGAACTTTTCTCGAAGAAAAATATCCATGTGCACGTGCCGGAAGGGGCTGTGCCGAAAGATGGTCCGAGTGCGGGCATCACCATGTTAACTTCTCTCACTTCAGCTTTCACCGGCAGGAAAGTGAAACCTTTCCTGGCCATGACAGGAGAGATCACTTTACGTGGACAGGTATTGCCGGTGGGGGGGATCAAGGAAAAGATCCTGGCTGCCAAGCGGGCGGGCTTAAAAGAGATCATTCTCTGCTGGCAGAACGAAAAAGATGTAAATGAAATTGAAAGCAGCTTTATCAAAGGTGTTCAGTTTCACTATGTAAAAACCATGCAGCAGGTAATAGACCTGGCTCTGGTATAAAAAAAGAGGGGTTTCCCAAAACCAAATGCAGAATCTTTTGTAATAAGACTAACGGCATCACTTCATGTTGCCGGTTTTTAGGATACTATATCCCCCAGCAAGTGGGGGATTTTTTTTGCCCTCTCGGAAACAGGCATCTTGCCTTAGATTTACAGAGAATTCAGCCCATGCGTTTTTACCTCACTTTATTGACAACCATCTGTGTGCAATGGCTTTCCGGGCAAACGCTGGGCGGGAACGCTGTTTTTCATTTTTTATCGCAACCCAATACGGCGCAGGTGGCTGCGCTGGGCGGGTATAATATTTCGGCCATCAGTAAGGATGTGGGCATGTCGTTTCAGAGCCCCGCTTTATTGCGCGAAAGCATGCACCAGCAAATGAATGCTTCCTTTCATTCCTTTCTGGCCGGGATCCGGAATTACAGTTTCACCGGTGCCTGGCAACTGGCAGAAGCCAAAACCACCATTGCAGCTGGCACTAATTATTTTGATTATGGAACGATTACCCAAACCGATGCCTCGGGCATGATACTGGGTAGCTTCAGACCGGTAGATTATGTAGTGCAGGTAATGGCCAGCCGACGGTACAAAGATTATTTCCGGTACGGATTGACCATGAAATATATCCATTCCAATTATGGACAATACCGTTCTTCCGGATTGGCTTTTGATGTGGGGGTGAGTTATTACGATTCGCTGAACCAATTGCAGGTAAGTATGGTGGCAAAAAATATGGGTACACAGGTAAAGACCTACGATGGCAGCAACCGCAAAGAAGAACTTCCCTTTGATCTGCAGGTCGGGGTTACCAAACGTTTAGCCAACGCACCTTTACAGTTTTCTGTAACAGCCCATCATTTGCAGCAACTGAATAGCTATTACAACGATACCAGTTTCCGTGCTTCGGAAGGGGAGATTGGGTATGCGGCTAACAGTACTGTGCAGAAAATATTTTCACACCTGGTTTTCTCTGCACAGGTATTTCTGCACGAAAAACTAGAATTGGATGCAGGCATTAATTTTCAACGGCGGCAGGACCTGAATGCCTATAACCTGTCCAGTGGATTAAACGGATTCACATTCGGTACCGGTATTTTTCTTCGTCGCGTACATATCCGTTATGCAACCGGATTGTACCAGCGCAATCTCTTTCACCAGTTTTCGATCAACCTGAACTGGAGCGGTCGCGATATGTAGGATCGTTTATTGCACGGTCAGGTGCAGGTAAATAAAAGTAGAATCGTTCCGGCAGGGTTTTCTGTTGCCGGGATCCTGGCTGATGGCCAGGCTTATATTTTCTTCACCCTTATAAGCAGGGTTGGATTGGTAGTGATAAACATAGGAGAACTGGTCTGATTCGTTTTCCAGCTGGCTGATGGTATAATTGGTTCCTTTCTCCAGCAGGCTTGCCCAATCTCCTTCATCACCATAGGGTGCCAGTGGCAGCCAGAAATCTGCCCCCGCCATGATTGTTTTATCGATCCTGATCTCTGCGGGCATTTCTCTTTCCGAAATATCCTTGCGGCAGGAAGCCATTACGAACAGGAGCGCAAACAGCGAAAGGAAGTAGAAATAATTCTTTTTCATCTGCATGACTTATATGCAGGATAAGATACCCCTGAGGGCAGTTCTGTTGCCCGCCCCCAAAAACTGTGCCCTTGTGCCTTGGTGTGATTATGCTCACACCAAGGCACAAGGGCACAGTTATTTTTTATTTATTTACCGGTTCCTGTTTTCTTGGGTGGCATTAATACTGCAGGTTTTTTAACAGGAGCAGCAGGTTGGGCCTGAGGTTTATCGCCAGGTTTCTTGGTGTCTTTTTCTTTTGGATCCGTAGTGGCTGGCGTAACCGGTTTTACCACTGGTTTGCCATCTTCCAGTTGCGATTCTGGTACAATGTCTTCGATCTTTATTTTCTCAGGTACTCCATAATCAGTAGAAGCACCGGTACCCATATCTTCCACTTCACCACCCAGTACCGGAACACCGCCATTGCTGTAATCGATATTGATATCATTCACTCCATCCGGTTTCACAAATGTGAGTTTGGTATCAATACCACAGTTGGGGTCGGCAGCTGCTTTGGCCATGAAATAGGCCCAGATCGGCATGGCGGCCCGTCCGCCTTCCCCGTTTTTACTTTCTGTATTAAAGCGGATAAAACGGTCATCACAACCCACCCAGCCACCGGCGAGGAATTGCGGTGTATAGCCCATGAACCAGGCATCACTGTTATCGTTGGTAGTACCTGTTTTACCGGCTATTTCCATATCACCCGGTACATCATAACCCCAGATACCGGCACCGGTTCCGTTGGTCATAACCCCCTGCATCATTTTGATCACAGAATAAGCGGTTACATCGCTGATCACTTCTTTGCGGTGAGGCGTAAAAGTAGCGAGCACATTCCCGTTCCTGTCTTCGATACGGGTGATGTACATGGGTTTGGCATTAAAGCCGCGACCAGGGAACATACTGTATCCCTGCATCATTTCGATCAACGATAATTCAACGGCACCGATGCCGATAGAAGGGTAGGCAGGTATATTGGAAGTGAAATCACACTTACGCAGAAATTCTATTAATCTTTTGGCGCCCTCATTACCGTTATTATCCAGTTGTTTCAACACATAGGCCGTAGCACAGTTTCTTGATTTGGCCAATGCCAACGCCATGGGCATAGTGGCACCGGTACAGGTTTTGGTGGTAGCGGGTACCATGCCATAACCGCCGAAACTCTGCTGTTGGTCGTACACAATGGTATTGGGTGTAAAACCGGCTTCTTCAATGGCCAGACTGTATAACAGCGGTTTCATGGTAGAACCTATCTGGCGTTTGGTATTGATATTAACGTGGTCAAATTTAAAAGTCTTGTAATCAATACCTCCTACCCATGCTTTTACCTGTCCATCCAGCGGATTCATGACCATAAAACTGGCCTGTAACATCTGGCGGTGGTATTTGATGGAATCGATCGGTGTCATGATCGTATCCTTTCCACGCGCATTGTTCCAGGCAAACACATGCATGGGCACTTTCTGGTCAAAGGTTTTGCGGATTTCATCCTCTTCCATTCCTTCCTTCTTCAGGTTGCGCCAGCGGTCGCTTTGTTTAGCCGCAGCTTCGATCACATTTTCATAGCCCTTCCATACCGTTCCTTTTTTGATATTCTCCTGGCTGTTCAGGAGCTTCTGCATGTAGTTGATGTGTTTGGCCACGGCTTCTTCGGCATACAACTGCATGCGTGGGTTAATGGTGGTATAGATCTTCAATCCATCGCGATACAGATTGTAGTTATCGCCATTGTTCTTTTTATGCTCTTTGCACCATTTCTTCATTTCTTCTCCCAGTATCATCCGGAAGTAGGGACCGAGACCATTGTTCTCGTTCAGTTTGGTGTAATGCAGGTCAATCGGTTTGCGTTTCAGGATCTCTGCTTCAGCACTCGTAAGATCACCCTTGGTTACCAGGCGGTTCAATACCAGGTTCCGCCTTTCGAGCGCCCTGCGGGGATTGGTACGGGGGTTGTAGATACCGGGACCGTTGATCATTCCAATCAGTACAGCGGCTTCTTCCACACTCACCCTGTCGGGTTCTTTCTGGAAAAAAGTGTTGGAGGCGTTACGGATACCGTACACATTATCGCTGAACGCCACCGTGTTCAGGTATAAAGTGATGATCTCTTCCTTGGTGAAATTCCTTTCCAGTTTAACCGCAATGATCACTTCCTTTAATTTCTGGATACTGCGGAGGATAAAATTCTTGGTACTCCAGTTTTCGGTAAACAGGTTTTTGGCCGTTTGCATGGTGATGGTACTGGCACCGCCCTCACTGCCAAGATAAAGAAAGGCGCGCATCAAAGAAAAACCGTCGATACCGCTATGGTCATAAAACCGTTTATCTTCTGTAGCTACCAGCGCATTTACCACGTGTTTGCTGATATCCCTTGTTAACACGTTTACCCTGTCTTCAATATAATATTTACCCATCGGGGTACCATCATCTGCAAATACCTGGCTGGCCTGTGAGGCAGAAGGATTCTCAATATCATCTATCGATGGCATATCGCCGATCCAGCCCCAGTTGAGCATGAGCAGGAAGAGGATAACAAAAGCGAACCCTCCCCAAAAGATCTTCCAGAATGTTTTTACAGACTTCGTCATAACTGCTGAGATGAAATGTATGTTTCGGCGGTCAATCTACACAAGATTTACAAAGCCGTTGTTTTTTTCAGGTTAAAATTTATCCGGAAATACCTGGTGCATAAAGGTATGATAACCTTCAATGTCCTGTGTACTGATCAACAGCTCCATATTGGCATTGCTGATCAGGCTGAAACGGTATTTATCGGTGGTTAACCAGGGAATGATCCTGGTTCTGGCCAATGGTTTTACTTTGTCTATATACGTAAGCGCATCTCCGGCATTCACAAATGGCCCGAACATGAGAAAATTGTACTGGGCATTGATGCGGCGGTTATATACCTGGATCTGCCTGTCGGCATAAAAATCCTGATTATAACGGTTAAAAGCGTTGCGGCTTTCGGTTACAAAAATGGGGTCTACATTATTCAGTAACACTACTACGTATTGGGTATCTGATGCATTGAATGTATAGGTCTTGTTCAAAGTAGGCGCAGCGGTCACGGCATTGCCAAAATCGATCTTTTTCAATTCTTTGGGGCCTACCTGTTTTACCGAATCTTTTTTCATCACTGCGGCAGTGGAGATGGTTTTGGTATCACTGATGTCAACCAGTTGTTTGGGTGCCGCTGCCAATTGTTTGGGGGCATTCAGTGCGGTATCTTTTGTGCGGTTGGTATTGGCAATAACCGGTGCTGTTGCATTCAGGTCTACCCGGCGGGAAGCCCGATCATCTGATTTATCCAGGTTTAGATTCGTCAGATAAGCTTCGATCTGTTCTCTCCGCTTCAGTACATCAATCATGGTTTTGGCTTTTTCTGCCAGCGGCGAACTGCCAAACAGGCCCACAATATTTTCCAGCCGGTTAATGGCCACACTATCCTGTTTCTGTTTTACATAATAGATCGATTCGATATACAGTAACTGCGGTGTCCAGTAGTTCTTGCCAAACTCTTTGTCTGCTTTCAGTTTGGCTTCCCTGGCTTCTTCAAACCTGCCGGATAGGAACATGCCATAAATATCTTCGTATTGTTTCTGCGCAGGGTCTGCTTTCTTTTTATCTGCCATGGCGGTATTTAACTGCGTCAGCATTTTACCACCCGGGAATGCTGTTTTTAATTGGGCCAGGGCTGAGTCTGCGCGACTGGTTCTGCCCGTTTTTTTGTAACAGTAACTAAGGTTGAACAAAGCCTGTTCTACTTCCGCACTTTCCGGATAACGCCGCAGCAGTTCTTCATACATCTCAATAGCCGAGGGATAATCTTCCAGCTGGTTCTGGAAAGTAAGTGCATTGGATAAAAGGGCTTTGATGATGGCCTGGTTGGCAGCACTCTGTTGTTCTGCCGTTAGCGGTATATCCCTGCCAAGCGAAGCGAGGTTTACTTCTTTATCAGCTGTTTTCCGGCTGCTGTCTTTACCCGATTTCTCAGAAGTGGCTGAGCTGGTGATGGTACTTAACGAACTGTTGACTGCCGTTTGCCGGCGCCAGTTATCTACATTGGGACGGTTGCCCCATTTGGAAGCAAAGTCTACGGAACCTTTTGCTTTTACAGAATTGCTCAAGAAATAAAATTCTGAACCACTGCTTCCGAAAATATCTGCAGGTTGGTTGGCAGAACCTGCCAATGTGTTGCCGAAAGAGAGATTATCGGCCGGCACCTCTTTGATGCCTTTTTCTTTGCGTAATTGTTTGAGTAGCTTTTTCAGGATGGCTTCTCTTTCTTCGGGTGCGAGGTTGGCCAGGCGCAGCAGGCTATCTTCCCGTTGAATGGTCTCTTCATTTTCGCTGATAATCTTCAGGGCTGGTTTTCGTTCTTCTACCCGTTGTTTGTCTTCTTCTTTTAACACAGCAGTCTGGATACTATCGTAATACCTGTGAGCGGCCCCATATTTTTTGATGGGGTAATTCATGTCTCCCAATAAAAGAAAGCTGAGTTCGCGTTGTAACGGGTTCTGGGTATTGTAGCGGATACTATTTAGTAACAGCTTTTCAGCGGCTGTATAATTTTTACGTTTCAGTTCCAGTTGTGCGGCGGCGTAGTAAATGACATCCCGATTGGCTTCGTATTTATCGCGCCGGGCCATTTTCAGTAACTCGTCCAGGTTCTGCTGGATGGCGTTCTCCTGTGTAGCGGAAGCCATGGCTACGATGTTCATGCGGGCATATACTTCCAGTAGTGGATCGGTAGTATGTTGTACGGCCCTCTCAAACAGTTGAATGGATTTTGTTTCCTGGTTACCCAGTTGGTATAACTGCCCGGCCAGGTATTCCCAACGTGCTTTTTCCTGTTTCGAAGCTGCTTTGTTCAGTGCCTTCAATAAATGATCGGCCGATCCGTTGTATACCTGTTGCTTGTATAGGAGATAAGCCATCATCTCATGAAAATCGGCCTGCAAGCGCTCCGGAAAATTAGGATCCGTTCCGATCAGTTCCAGTAAACCTGCGGCTTCTGCCAATTGATCCAGCTCAATATAATTGCGTACCTGCCACAGAAAACTTTCGTTGCGGCTGGGCAGGGCAGTAGTGAGTTTTTTCCAGAGACTCCGGTTCTCATTGGTAGCGATGGTAAAAACACCATTGGTATTACTGGCATTACTACCGATCGGAATATCGTATCCATTGTCTTTGGGAGAAAAAGCGTAGTTGATATAATGAAATACCGAGCTGGCCGAGTCAAAATCTTTCCGGAACAGGTAGGCTTTGCCCATGAGCAGGTAGAGTTTGTCTACCCAATCGCTGCGCAGATCATGCAGCAAAATGCCAGCTGTACATTTGTAGATGATGGAATCCATCTGGCCCTTGGCAGTTTCTTCGAGCGTATAATTATAAAAGGACAAAAGTTTGGTATAATCGTCCTGAAAACCGGCTTTGGCATTCTCTAATGCTTCGTTCAGTTTGGTATTGGCATTGAAATAATAATTGAACCGGCTTGTTGTATTGTTATATATCCGGCGCGGCAAAGTGAAGGGTTTATTACCTGTTCTTTCAGAAGGAAGGGTCCTGTTTTCGTAGTTTTTGGGTTTCTTCACTTCTACAGGAGCGCCAGCGGCCTGTGAAAAGGCTTCAGCAGCAAAGAGCAGGGAAAAAAAGCAAAGACAGCAGGTTAATAACCACGTATATCTCCGGTCGTATGTTCGTAGTGGGATCAGGTACATAAAATGTGTCTAAAATTACAGTTATTTCTCAATTGCGCATGGTGAAAAGCAGATTCGTTGTTACCTTTAGCCTGATTTAACAAAATGAGCAATTTAGAAATCAATAATACCCTCAAACGTCTGCGTAACAGCTACCGGCTGGTGGTGATGAACGACGACACTTACGAGGAAGTAGTGACCTTCCGGCTTACCCGTTTCAGCGTGTATATCGGTCTGAGTACCATATTTGTGGTGTTGGTAGGATTAACCATTGCGCTGATCGCCTTTTCGCCCATCAAATATTATATCCCCGGGTACGGAACCCGTGAAAGCAGAACCGCTTTGCAGGTGCTGAAAATACGTACCGATTCGCTGGAGCAGGCCATCCGGTACAAGGAACAATACCTGGAAGGGGTTAAAAAAGTACTCTCCGGCAATTCGCCGGCACAGCTGGATACCATCCCGGTAAACTTACCCGGTACAGAAGCTTCAACCGAATAAGGGTATGCCAGATAAACCACCTTCCTACAATGGCCTGATGCAGTATGCCGGTTTTGCAACGCAGCTGGTAGTGGTATTGTTGCTGGCGGTATATGGTGGTACCTGGCTGGATAAGAAAGCTGGTTTCCGCAAACCGCTGTTTGTTTGGCTATTACCTTTATTTTTACTGGTGGGTATGCTGATCAAACTGGTCAGGGATCTGTCAAAGAAATCATGATATGAAAGAAACAAAGTCCTGGTACCTTCCTTTTGTTATTGTTTTTGTGCTGGTGTCAGTTACCAGTTTTTTATTGAAGGAGAGCCTGGCAACTATTAAGATCAGCTGGCAGGTGGTGATGGGTGCCAACCTGCTTTTATTCCTGTTCGCTGTGCTGAATATCTTTGCCCAACTGAAAACCATTGCTAAAGCCAAACCGGCAGCGGTGATCAGGGGTGTCATGCTGGGTACTTTTCTCAAGTTGATCGGCCTGGCCGTAGCCACTGTTATTTACCTGGTAGTAGCCGGTCCCGGCAGAAGTAAAAACGCCATTTTTGTAGGCATGGGATTATATTTTGTCTATACCTGGCTCGAAGTTCGCATCTCTTTACGGATGAAGTCAAAACCATAATGTCGGTATCAGAACATCCCATGCAGGCCCTGGCGGATTTTTTACCCGAAGGAACATTTGAGCGGGTAGTCAGTTATATTCATCACTACAAAGTACATCTCACCATCAGCAAACAGCGCAAATCTGTGCTGGGCGATTACCGGCATTCCGGCTGGGGCAGCAATCACCGTATCAGTGTAAACGGTAACCTGAATAAATACGAGTTCCTGATTACTTTATTACACGAGCTGGCCCATTTACTCACGTATGAACTGCATAAGAACAGGGTAGAACCACATGGAAAAGAATGGAAAGCGAACTACAGCCGTCTGCTGGTTGATTTTGTGCAGCAAAAAGTATTCCCGGCCGATGTGGAGAAAGCATTGCAGAAATCCATCAACAACCCCTCTGCCACCGCCAACGGCGAAACAGAACTTTTACTCGTACTGCGAAAATATAATGAAGTAAAAAGAGAGGGTATATTACATGTAATTGATGTGCCGGAAAATGCACTTTTCCAGACCGAAAACGGCCGGATCTTCCGCAAAGGCGCCCTGCGCAGAAAACGGTTTGAATGTGTAGAAGTGAAAACGGGTAACCGCTATACCTTCAGTGCCATTACCGAAGTCAGGCTCCTGCCCACGGCCTGATTTTTCTGTAACGGGATTGTTGTAGATTTAGACAAACAAACCCGTATGAAAAAGATCTTTTTCCTTGCTTTTATTCTCTTCACTTCCATTCATGTTGTTATGGCTCAGGCAACTGCTGATAAAAATTCCAAAGCCTTGTTACGGCATGTGGTTTTATTCAAGTACAAAGACCAATCAACGGCAGCGGATGTAAAAAAAATAGAACAGGCTTTTCGCGAACTGCCTTCCAAGATCAGCCTGATCAAAGATTTTGAGTTTGGGGTAAATAACAGTCCGGAAAACCTGAACCAGGGTTTAACACATTGTTATTTCCTGAGTTTCAGTTCTGCCAAAGACAGAGATGCCTACCTGGTACATCCTGCTCATAAAGCATTCACGGATATTGCGGGGCCGCATATTGATAAAGTAACTGTGGTAGATTACTGGCAGCATAAGTAAGTAACGATAGATCAGGTTCCTGTTAAACTCTTCTATGCGTTTGCATTTACTCATTTTCTGTTCTGTATTGTTGTCTGGTTTCGCGGAAACCAGTGCACAGGGAACAGCTATGCAGCAGTTGGATTCATTGGCAGGAAAATATATCCGTTCACTGCGGAGCCATGTACAGGAGCGGATTTACCTGCAAACCGACCGGCCTGTTTACCGGGCAGGGGAGCAGGTGTTTTTTAAGGCTTTTGTAGTAAAGGCAGTTTCCGGAAAACCCTCCCGGCAGAGTAATCTGTTATATGTTGACCTGGTGGATGAGCGAGACAGTAGCAGAAGCCTTTTTTTACTGCAGGCAGGAGCGTTCAAAACGGATGGTAGTTTTTCGCTGCCGGATACGATGACTTCTGGGCATTACTGGTTACGTGCTTATACCAAATTGAGTTTACAGCATGCGGCAGCGCCCATGGCGGTAGCGGCTTTGTATGTGATCAATTCTTTACAGCCCGATCCACACCCTCTGAAAGCAACCAAAGCCATGCCAGTTGCCGACAAAAAAGATGCTGTATTGGTACAGTTTTTTCCGGAAGGAGGTACGATGGTAGGAGGGGCTAGCACCCTGGTGGCTATCAGAACCACCGATACCAAAGGGAATCCGATTGCAACAACCGGTTTTGTAAAAGATGAAAAAGATTCAGTAGTGGCTATGGTAACTACGAATGCTGCGGGGTTGGGAAAATTCAGTTTTTTCTGCTGGACATGGCGCAAATACCAGTTGCATCTGCAAAGAACAGCGCTGGCGGATATGCGGTATACACTTCCGGCGGTAAACCTGTTTGGTGCACAGCTGGCGGTACATGAAGTGAATGGGGTACGTAAACTGCGGGTATTACTGGAGGATTCTGTTTTTCGCAGAGATAAAGTAACCTATGTATTGGGTGTGGCCGGAGACAGCCTTTGTTTCTCGGGCGTAGGCAAAGGTTCTTACGATCTGGTGATACCCGAATACCGGTTTCCGAAAGGGATAGCCCATTTTATTTTGTTTGATGAGAAACAACAAACATTGAGTGAAAGGGCTGTGTATATCAACGGGAATGAAACCAGCATAGCACTAACAGCCGACAAGCCGAATTACGGAGCCAGGGAAAAAGTGAATTTGTCTTTACAGGTTACCGATGCCGGTAACCGGCCGCAGGTAGCTTCTTTTTCGGTAGAAGTAAATGATATAACGAGAGCAGCTTTTTACGAACCACTCAAATCCATCGAGCCGGTGAATCAGGAAAATAATACGATTGCAATTGCTGATTGGGCCGGTAATCAACCACGTTCTGCAGAAGATTGGGAGCTGTTATTACTCACACAAAAAAATAGGCTTTCATCCTTTAATATTCATCAATCCATACCGGAATCTCCTGTGATAACAGAAGACAGCAGTTTGTACTTAGCCGGAAAAGTACTCGATGAGCGCAACAGGCCCCAGGCAAAAAAGATCATCACCATTTTTGGTGATCTGAAAACAAAGCTGTTTGAGACAGATACCACCGATGCGGATGGCCGGTTCATTTTTCCTTTTACGGCGTATGATGACCAGACCCGGTTTAACCTGCAGGTAACAGATTTCTCCGGCAGATTATATCCCGGAAAAATACAGATGGATACGCTATTTCATTTTCCGAAAGTAACTACCCCTGCGGCCGCCAAACAGTATTTTGAAATGACAGCCATAGAAACGGCGCGGAAAACGATGGTGCGTCAGTCGGTACAGGACACCCTCACATTCAAACGCGGAAAAGAATGGCTCACGGATGTAACCGTTACCGGTTTGGTTAAAAAAGATCCGGGATATGATGTGAAGAAAAGGCAGAGCCTGTTCTCCAAGATCATACCACCCGAAGTGTTTGCGAAAATGGGTGGAAACAGTCTGAGTAATGCCATTTTCCGTGTGCCGGGTATTCATCTGCGCAATGGTTATGTAACGGTGAACGGCGGTAATTCTTTTGCCATTGGGGCAGCCACGGAACCGATGTTACTGATAGACGGGGTGCCTATTCCGTCAGATACTTCTGATAAGTTGCCGGGTTCTGAACCCAGTCCTGTGTTACTGGCGCTGAACAGAATTGATCCCAGCACTGTTGAGTTTATAGAAGTGCTTACCGGACCGGAAGCGGCTATTTATGGCGTTAGGGGAGGCAATGGGGTTATCATCGTCAATACCCGTTCACGTATGATGCTGGACGAAACAGGCAAAGCCAATGGCATCCGCAACCTGGTTGTAAAAGGCTTTCATGTATCGGAACCTTTTGCACAAAGAGATTATGCTGTAAAAGAGATCCGGAACAGTAAACTGCCCGATACCCGTAGCTTGATTTTCTGGAATGGGGATGGATTAACAGATGATAACGGTAAAGCCGCTATTTCTTTTTATACCGCCGATGCAGTAGCCAGTTACCAGGTAACCGTTACGGGTATCACGGCAAATGGTATGCGTTTTGTGCAGTCAATCACCCTATCCCGCAAATAAAAACGCCGGCTGTAGGTACAACCGGCGTTGAAAATATGGTTCAGTGAGAATTAAGCTACTGCTTTTTTTACCAGGTCAGCTGCTTCGCTTAACTGGATAGCAGACTGTACTTTCAGCCCGCTTTCGTCGATCAGTTTTTTAGCTTCCACCGCATTGGTTCCCTGTAAACGAACAATGATCGGGATATTGATATTGCCCAGTTTGTTGAAGGCTTCAATAACACCAGCCGCCACACGGTCGCAACGAACAATACCACCGAAGATATTGATCAGGATCGCTTTCACGTTAGGGTCTTTCAGAATGATACGGAATCCGGCTTCTACGGTTTGTGCATTGGCAGAACCGCCCACATCCAGGAAGTTGGCAGGCTCACCGCCACTTAATTTAATCATATCCATGGTAGCCATGGCCAGACCTGCACCATTTACCATACAGCCTACATTACCGTCCAGTTTTACAAAGTTCAGGTTGTACTGTCCGGCTTCTACTTCGGTAGGATCTTCTTCTGTTACATCACGCAGTGCGGCAATATCCGGGTGACGCATCAAAGCATTGTCGTCGATGTTCATCTTACAGTCAACGGCAATGATCTTTTCGTCGCTGGTTTTGAACAGTGGGTTAATTTCCAGCATGCTGCAATCCAGTCCTACATACGCATTGTACAGGTTGGTCACAAACTTCACACAGCTTTTGAAAGCTTCGCCGCTCAGTCCTAGGTTAAAGGCAATTTTTCTTGCCTGAAAACCCTGGAGGCCACCACCTGGGTGTACCCATTCTTTGAATATTTTATCGGGAGTGTTATGGGCCACTTCTTCAATGTCCATGCCACCTTCAGTACTGTACATCACTACATTCATACCCTTGGCACGATCCAGGAGGATGGAGAGGTAGAATTCTTTTACGGGGTTAGGGCCGGGATAATATACATCCTGGGCCACCAGGATCTTGTTTACTTTTTTTCCTTCTGCACCGGTCTGGATGGTTACCAGGGTACCGCCGAGAATATTTTTGGCAATCGTGGTTACATCTTCCAGGCTTTTACCAACTGCCACGCCCCGCTGCTCAGAACCGGCGATTTTACCCTTTCCACGGCCACCGGCGTGGATCTGGGCCTTAATTACGGCGAAATTGTTACCCGTTTGGGTCTTGATCTGGCGGTAAGCCTCTTCTGCGGCCATTACGGTATCTACGGCAATGCCCTCCTGAACGGGAACATTGTATTTTTTCAGTAATTCCTTGGCCTGGTATTCGTGAAGGTTCATGTGGGGAAAAATTTTTGCGAAGATAAGCGAAACCCTCATTCAGAATTACGCATAATTATTATTGTTGTAACATTAAATCTCCTATTTTTACTCCCGCACCGTAAAATAAACTACTTAAACAACCACCATTATGAAAAAAGCAATCCTCGCCTTAGCAGGCATCGCCTTTTTAACAGGCATTTACTCTTTTGCCCCTAAAAGTGTTAAACAAGACGCAACCCTGACTGTAAACACTGATAAAAGCCGTGTTGACTGGGTAGGAACCAAAAAATCTGATTTCCATACCGGTATTTTCCCGCTGAAAAGTGGTACCGTAACCGTAGACGGTGGTAAACTGAAAGGCGGCAAGTTCGTGATCGATCTGGCTAACCTGAAAGTAACCGATGCGGGTGGTGGCGAGAGACTGGCCGGTCACCTGAAATCTGCTGATTTCTTTGATGTTGCCAAATTTGCAGAAGCTACTTACGAGATCACAGCTGTTAACTATACAGATGCCAGCAATGCAGACATCAGCGGTAACCTGACTGTAAAAGGCATAACCGTTCCTGTTAAACTGAAAGCACAGATCCGTAATTCAGATGAGAAAGGCTTTTTTGCGCAATCATTCCTGAGCCTGGACAAAACCCTGGTTGGGATCAATTATGGCGCAGGTAACGTTGCCAATGATGTACAACTGGCGATTCACCTGTTTGCAAAATAAAACGATTTACCCCCCCCCCACCGAAAAGCATTGGCGAACTGTCAATGCTTTTTTTTGTCCGGAACCCTGGTTTCCGGGTAACTTGCTCTTATAAAAATGCTAACTCATTTAACTGAAATACTATGTCAAAAATCAAAGTCGCTGCTATTGAACCCAAACAATTAATCGATGGTTATCTCGCCAGGTTTATTCATACAGAAAATATGACTTTCTCTTTTGTTGATGTGGAGGCTGGCAAAACATTGCCAGCACATGCCCATCACAACGAGCAAGTGTCCATCATGCTGGAAGGAGAGTTTGAGCTGACACTGGATGGGAAGCCGATCCGTTTTAGTTCCGGAGAAGTGATCGTGATTCCTTCGAATACGGTGCATTCGGGATTGGCGGTAACGGATTGCAGGATATTGGATGTGTTTTATCCGGTGAGAGAAGATTATCGGGCGTTGGGAAGCAGGTGAACACCGAACACCGAATATCGAACAACGAATGTCGAAGTAGGGTAGTTATCATAAGAAATCCCGCTCTAATGGAGCGGGATTTCTTATAAGGAAATGTACTTCGACATTCGACATTCCCTGTTCGATATTCGATATTCGTTCTCTCTACGCCGAAGCTTTCATTTTTCTGATCTCTTCTGTGAGCTTGGGAACTACTTCGAACAGATCGCCTACGATACCGTAATCTGCGGCTTTGAAAAAAGGTGCTTCGGGGTCTTTGTTGATGACCACTATCACTTTACTGCGGTTTACGCCGGCCAGGTGCTGGATGGCACCGGAAATGCCGAGGGCAATGTATAAGTTGGGTGCTACCTGTACGCCGGTTTGTCCTACGTGCTCATGGTGTGGCCGCCAGTGTGCATCACCCACGGGTCTGCTGCAGGCGGTGGCGGCGTGGAGTTCTTTAGCGAGGTCAAGTAACACGCCCCAGTTCTCGGGTCCTTTTAAACCGCGACCACCACTTACCACAATATCGGCTTCTGTTAAAGGCACTTCGCCGCTTACTTTATTAACGGCAGTGATCTTTACTTTGGACGCATCTACGGCTACATTCAATGCCACTACTTCGGCCGTACCTTCTCCGGCAACGGTCTGGTAACTGTTGGGGTTGAGAGAAATGACTTTGATGGGAGAGTTAATACTCACATTGGCAAAAGCTTTACCGGAGAACACTGTTTTGCGAACCACGAAACCATTGCTCGTATCGGGCAGGGCACAGGCTCCGGTTACCACGCCGGCTTTTAAACGGGCTGCCACACGGGCCGCTACCGCTTTGCCGGTTTGGTTATGCGAGAAAACCAGCACATTGGCGCCGCTGGCAGTAACTGCTTCGGCAATGACTTTGGCGTAGAGCTGCGCATCTACATGGTTCAGGGTTTCGTTGGCTACCTGGTGTACTTTGGTAACCCCGTATTTACCGAGCGAAGCCAGGTTATCGTTCACCGTTCCGAGTACCAGCGCTTCGGCCGTAGTACCCAGTTGTTTGGCTACCTGCACACCATAGGTAAGGGCTTCGTAAGCGCCTTTTTTGATGTGGTTTTCTGTCTGATCAACGAATATTAAAACTGACATGGGGTGTAATTTGAGAATTTGAAAATGTGAGAATTTGAAAATTTCCCGTGGCTGATAAAAGAACTAACTGTTCCAGTGTGCGACGCAAGCAAAGCTGAAGGAAGCAATAAAGTCTGGCCCAAAATAATTCCTAACTCCAGACTCCCAACTCCTAACTTTTATATTGCTTTCGCTTCTTCGTGTAATAGTCTTACCAGTTCTGCTACATTATCCGCGTCTACCAGTTTTACGCCGGCTTTGGCAGGGGGCAGTTCAAAACTGACCACGCTGGTTAAAGCGTCTACAGCTGTGGGTTCTACCACCTGTAAAGGTTTGGTACGGGCCGCCATGATGCCGCGCATATTCGGGATCCTTTGTTCGGCTACTCCTTTCTGGCAGCTGACCACCACGGGCAGACTCACTTCGGCCACTTCTTCGCCGCCTTCAATTTCGCGGGTGATAGTAGCAGTGGTTCCGTTGAGTTCAAACAGGGTTGCCAGAGAAATATAAGGGGCGTCTACCAGTTCGGCCACCATACCACCGATAGAAGAGCCATTGTAATCGATGGCTTCTTTACCGGTGAAAATGAGATCGTAAGCGCCTTTTTTGGCTATTTCGGCAATCTGTGCGGCGATAAAATAGCTGTCGGTACTGTCGGCATTTACGCGGATAGCTTCGTCGCCACCCAATGCCAGTGCTTTGCGGATCACGGGATCGCAATCGGGTCCGCCCACCGTAACCAGGTGAATGGTAACAGAAGCGTCTTTTTCTTTTAATTCAATGGCACGAACCAGGGAGTACCACTCGTCGTAAGGGTTGATGATCCACTGAACACCGGTCTCATCGAACTTCGTATTGCCATCGGTAAAGGCAATTTTGGAAGTGGTATCCGGGGTTTTGCTGATACACACAAGAATTTTCATAAGGAATAAGTTTACCGTTAATTAGTTGCATAAACAACTATTAGCAAATATAGGAAGGTTTTGAGAGTAGCAAAGTTTTGTGGAAGAAAAATTTAGAGAGTTGGGGGTTTGGGGTTTGGAGTTTGGGGTTGGGGAGAAATTTTGTTTGGTTGTTAACTCCAAACCCCAAACTCCAAACCCCAAACTTCCTCTTACCTTTACCACATGGATAGAATAGCCAGGATCAGGGAGTTTTTGGTAGCCAGTCCGAACGATAATTTTCTTCGGCACGCATTGGCGCTTGAGTATTTAAAAATAGGGGAGGATGCTCCTGCGCGGGAACTGTTTGAAGCCATTCTGACGGAATCGCCTGATTATGTGGGGTCTTACTATCATCTGGCCAAACTTTTGGAGAAAATGGAAGAACGCGAGCTGGCGATACAGTGGTACGAAAAAGGAATGGCCGCCGCCAAACAAGCCGGTGATAATCATGCGTATAGTGAGCTGCAGGCGGCGTATGAGGACCTGGTATACTGATAATTAAAAATTAAAAAGTAAAAATTAAAAATTTGAAATATTTTGACTTTTGAATTTTGACTTTTTACTTTAAAAGCAACGATTGCCCACATGAATACGACTACCCGTACATACGATCCCATTGCCTACAAAACTCCCACCGGTACTCAACTGAACTGCAAAGGATGGATACAGGAAGCGGCATTGCGGATGTTGCTGAATAATCTGGACCCGGAAGTGGCCGAGCGGCCGGATGACCTGATCGTGTATGGGGGCAGGGGAAAAGCAGCGCGGAATTTTGAGAGCCTGGACCTGATCATCAAAGCCCTGAAAGATATTGAAGCAGACGAAACCCTGTTGATACAAAGCGGTAAGCCGGTAGGTATTCTGAAAACACATCCGGATGCGCCGAGGGTATTGCTGTCCAATTCACAACTGGTTCCCAAATGGGCCACCTGGGAGCATTTTACCGAGCTGGAGAAAAAGGGATTGATGATGTACGGGCAAATGACAGCTGGTAGCTGGATCTATATCGGTTCGCAGGGAATTGTGCAGGGAACCTATGAAACTTTTGCAGCTCTCGCAGATAAACATTTTGGCGGAACCCTGCGTGGTAAACTTTGTGTAACGGCGGGGTTGGGTGGCATGGGTGGCGCACAGCCTTTATCAGTTACCATGTGTGACGGGGTTTGCCTGGTGGCAGAAGTAGAAGGCTGGCGCATAAACAAAAGACTGGAGACAAAATACCTGGATGTAAAATATGAAGTGATTGATGAAGCCATTGACCGGGCGCTGGATGCCAAAGCCAAAGGGGAAGCATTGAGTATCGGTGTATTGTGCAACGCAGTTAGTTTGCTGCAGCGTTTGTTGGAAAGAAATATTGCAGTGGATGTATTGACGGACCAGACATCTGCACACGATCCCCTGATCGGTTATGTGCCGCATACTTTAACCAATGAAGCTGCGAATGTGCTGCGCGAAAAAGATCCGAAACAATACATTGAACTGAGTTACGATAGTATGAAACTGCATGTGGAACTGATGCTGGAGCTGCAGAAAAAAGGAGCCATCACTTTTGATTATGGCAATAATTTACGGGCACGTGCGCAGGAAAGAGGTTTGCAGAATGCATTTGATTTTCCGGGTTTTGTGCCGGCGTATATCCGTCCATTGTTCTGTGAGGGCAAGGGCCCTTTCCGCTGGGCGGCTTTGAGCGGCGATCCGGCGGATATTGCCGTAACGGATGAACTGATCATACAAATGTTCCCCGAAAATAAAAGCCTGCAGCGCTGGATGAAAATGGCGCGGGAAAGAATTGCTTTCCAGGGATTACCTGCGCGGATCTGCTGGCTGGGACAGGGTGAGAGAGAAAAAGCAGGTCTGGCATTTAATGAACTGGTGCGTACCGGAAAAGTGAAAGCGCCCATTGTGATTGGACGTGATCACCTGGATACAGGATCCGTTGCATCGCCCAACCGCGAAACAGAAGCGATGCTGGATGGCAGTGATGCGGTGGCCGACTGGCCGGTACTGAATGCACTGGTGAATACCGCGGGAGGTGCCAGTTGGGTAAGCCTGCATCATGGCGGCGGTGTGGGTATGGGATATAGTATTCATGCAGGTATGGTGATTGTGGCCGATGGAACCGATGAGGCCGCAGCCAGGCTGGCGCGTGTATTACGCAACGATCCGGGTATGGGTGTGATCAGGCATGCAGATGCGGGGTATGATATAGCATTGGATACTTTGCGGAAATATCATCTGTCCATTACCGATCGATTAAAATAAGGCGGAACCAGCGGAAACCTTTATTTTCATTCCTGTTGTTATTCAAATCGGGTTTCCAGCACATGAGAAAAATTTATTTGCTTGCCCTTTTACTAGTGGCATCTTATTCTATGCATGCCCAGAAAAGAGGGCAGGCGAGGATCGACTCCCTGCTTTCCCAACTTCCTGCCATGGCCGAAGATACGGGCAAGGCGAAGCTGATGATTGATCTGTCGAATGTATATGCAGATATCAATCCTGCAGAAGGCATCCGTTACGGAGAATCGGCCCGGGAACTGTCTGAGAAAAAACAATATACCCGCGGACTGATGGATGCCTATAACGCCATTGGTGTAAACTACAAGATCAAAGGCGATTTTGACAGATCGATCGGTTATCATAACAGGGCTTACGCCATTGCGGAACAACTGGCAGAAAAAAAAACGATGGCGGGCTCTTTGGGTAGTATTGGTTCTAATTATCTCTATCAGGGCGCTTATCCCAAAGCGCTGGAGAATTACCTGAAAGCCCTGAAAATGCACGAAGAAACCGGTAACAAAGCCGGTATGGGATCTGTGATCGGTAATATCGGTAATGTATATTCCTATCTGAAGGAATACGAAAAATCATTGGCTTATTACGAGCGGGCTATCCGCATTTATGAGGAGTTGGGTAATAAAGCAGGTGTTGCCGCGTATACCGGAAATGCCGGGTATATTTATCTCTACCAGCATAATTTTTCCAAAGCCATCGAATATATCAGCCGTGCTTTGCAGGTGAATGAAAGCCTGGGTAACCTGAATGCGATTGCCGGTAACTCGCAGGGCATTGGCAGAGTTTACCAAACGCAGCGTAATTATGTAAAAGCGATTACCTACTACGAAAAAGCATTGCAGATAGCTGAAAAAGTGGGCAATAAAATTGCCATTGCGCAGAACCTGTTAACCATGGGCGAAGTGTACCTGCAGGCGGCCAAAGACACGGTTGCTTCTCCATTCAGCGGCGAACTGTCTACCCGCAAAGGATTACTCACCAAAGCTTTGGCCAATGCCAACCGTGCCATAACTCTTCGTAAGGAGGCCAAAGATGTTAACGGGCTGAACTTTGCCTATGACACCAAATCGGAAGTTGAATTACAATTGGGAGATGCGGTTTCGGCACTGGCTTCTTACAAAGAACATATCACTTACCGCGATAGTGTGTTTAATCTTGAAAAAACAAAAGAGATCAACCGCCGCGAACTGCAGTATGAATTTGGTAAACGCGAAGACTCCTTGAAATACCAGCAGTTAGTAACCAGTCAGCAACTGGTACAGCAGCAATTACTCGGCAAACAGCAGCAGCAGCAATTGCTGCTGGTGGGTAAAGAGAAAGACCTGCAACGGCTTACTTATTTACAGCAACAGGCCACCCTGCAGCGCGAAAAGGAACAACAGGCTTCGCAGATGGAGAAAAATACACTGGAAGCGAGGTTGGCCAAAGATATCAGCGACAAACAGATTGCCCAGCAGCTGCTGGAGATCCGGTTTAACCAAAAGCTGACCTGGTTCCTCGCGATTGGTATGGGATTGATACTGTTGATTGCCGTACTGATTTTTCAGAACCAGCGCAGAACCCGGAAACTGAATACAATTATCAGTAAACAGAAATCAGAACTGGAAGAACTGGGTTATGTGAAAGACCGGATCTTCAGTGTGGTGAGTCATGATATGCGTTCGCCGGTAAATACGCTGATCTCTTTTATTGATATTCTCGAAGATGCGGATATCCCTGCCGATAAATTACGCTTGTATGCGGCCACTTTGAAAAACCAGTTACAACATACTTCTGTGCTGATGGAAAACCTGTTGAACTGGGCATCGAGTCAGATGAAAGGTTTTACTCCCAGCATTGTTCCGGTGCCGGTAAAAGAACTGGTCAATGAAACAGTGGCTGTTTTGCAGAAACAGGCCGATGAAAAAAACATCCGCATCATCAATCAGACGGATGAAGGGTTGATTGCCTCAGCCGACAGAAACATGCTGGCACTCGTGATACGCAATACGATCAGTAATGCCATCAAATTTACACCCAATGGAGGTGCTATCGAGATCAGTGCTCTACAGAAAGAGGGGCAGGTATCCATCAAAATAAAAGATAACGGCACAGGTATGCCGGTTGAAAAAGTCACAGCCTTCAATGATCCCGTTTATCTCCAGTCGCTCGATACCCAACGCGGAACTGATGGAGAAACTGGCACGGGATTGGGTTTGCTCTTATGCAAAACATTTACCGTATTGATGCAGGGGAATATCCGGGTAGAGAGCAAACAAGGAGAGGGGAGTGAGTTTACGGTGGTGTTGCCAGCGGCGTAAAGGGAGGGAATATCGAATAACGAACAGGGAACGCCGAATACTGAACGGAGGACAAAGAACAGACGAACAGATGAACAAAAAAGAAGAGCCACAAATGCGCACGATGTTAAGTGACGAATTTGTGGCTCTTGCATTCATTAGGTAATAATGGAAATGTCAGCTGCAAAACTTCGACATTCGATATTCCCTGATCGATATTCGATATTCAAACGAAGCGCTCAGCTTCCTCTCGATCCACCGGTTTTGATCGGTTTCTTACCGCCGCCCATGGGTTTGGCTGCATTGGGTTTGGCAATGAACTTGGATCCCTGCAGTCCACCCTTGGTGCTCTTGCTGCCGGGTTTACCGCTGTTTTTATTGTTTACTGGTAATGCCATATTGCATGATTTTGTGTGAAAGAATCTGCAGTAAGATAAACAGTTTCCCGCTATTGTCCAACAGAATTTACGGATGACGGATTAACGGATGACGGATCTTGTTTTGAAAATTGTTATTCGTCAGCTTTGTGACTTGCTGGGGAGATTGTATATTGGTTATGTTTAAAACAATTTTATGGGCAAAGGCAGACTGGAAGCTTTTAGTGATGGGGTGCTGGCGATCATCATCACGATCATGGTACTGGAAATGAAAGTGCCGCATGGGGCCGCCTGGGAAGATCTGCAACCGCTGGCACCGGTATTCATGAGTTATATCCTCAGTTTTGTATATGTGGGCATTTACTGGAACAATCATCACCACCTGCTGCATGCCGCTCACCAGATCAATGGAAAAATCATGTGGGCCAATAATCATTTACTGTTCTGGCTTTCGCTGATGCCCTTTTCTTCCGGCTGGATGGGAGAGAATCATTTTGCACCACTGCCTACTGCTGTTTTCGGGCTGGATCTGCTCATGGCTGCGATCGCCTATTTTATACTGGCCCGTTGCCTGGTGGGTTTGCATGGAAAAGATTCTACCATTGGCAGGGCCCTGGGCATGGATGTTAAAGGAAAAATTTCTGTTGTTGTATATGCCCTTGCCATCCCCCTCGCATTTGTAGCCGGGTGGATCAGTCTGCTGTTGTATGCATTGGTGGCGGTGATGTGGTTAATACCGGATAAACGGATTGAGTTGAAATTAGCAGAAGAGCATTCCGAATTAAAAATTAAAAATTAAAAATTCGCGAATCCGTCATCCGCCAATCCTTACGCAAGTCTCCGGTTTAGCTCGTCATCTATCTTCTTAAAAAGATGATAAGGTTTGTACACACGCCAATCGGGTAACTCCATGAGCTCGATATAGTAGTTCAGTTTCTTTTTCCTGAAATCCTGCTGGGTGGCTTCGGGCATATTCAGGGAAACGATCCAGCCATTCTGTTCGCTGGTTTCTTCGTACCATTCCTGGTAATATTCTTTATCGCTGCTGTGAAAGTTGAGTACGTTCTCGGTGATGATAATGTATTTGTAAATGCCCTGTTTGTATAACAGATCCATCACTTCCCGCTTCAGTTCCATGATATCATTCTCGATGGCATCATTCCATTCGCCCAATAATTCCATGATGGCGAAATTGAGTTCATAATCCACATAAATGATCTTGATGTAGAGTGTACGGCTGCCAAAATCATCCCATTGCGGATGGATATAATAATTGTACACGGTTTGCGAAAATTCAAACTCGCTGTAAGTTCTGCCAAAAAAAGGAGAGCGGGGGTCTTCCTCCGCTATATAAATATGCCGCCAGTTATAAAAAGGTTCTATTTCGTGCATATTATATCTAAGAGGCCGAAGCGGCTTCTACTGCTTTTTTGACACTGCCGTGTTTCAACAGCAGGTCTTTGGCTTTTTCATAGTCGGCCAGTTGCAGGTTATCCATCACCATTTTTACGCCACGGTCAACCAGTTTTACATTACTCAACTGCATGTTCACCATTTTGTTGTCTTCCACCCTACCCAGTTGTATCATAACCGTGCTGGAGATCATGTTCAGCACCAGTTTCTGTGCGGTACCGCTTTTCATACGGGTGCTTCCGGTAATGAATTCGGGGCCAACCACTACTTCTACCGGAAAATCAGCTTCTGCCGATACAGGAGAATTCGGGTTACAGCTGATACTACCGGTAATAATGCCTCTTTTACGGCATTGTTTTAAAGCACCAATTACATACGGCGTGGTACCACTCGCTGCCAGGCCCACCACTACATCTTTATCGCTTACAAAATGTTTCTGCAGATCGCTCCAGCCTTCGTCTATACTGTCTTCTGCAAATTCAACCGCCTGGGTTATGGCTTTTTCGCCCCCTGCGATGAGACCGATCACCAATCCGTAAGGAACCCCGAAAGTGGGCGGACATTCACTCGCATCCACAATACCCAACCGGCCACTGGTACCGGCACCGATATAAAACAACCTTCCGCCGGCCAGCATTTTATCGCTGATGGCGGCAGTGAGTTTTTCGATCTGTGGGATCGCTTTGTTAACCGCTTCGGGTACGGTACGGTCTTCCGTATTGATATTCTGTAATAATTCAAGGATCGACATCTTCTCCAGATGACGGTAAGTAGACGATTGTTCGGTTACTTTAATAAAGTCTGACATGCCAGTAGTTTAACGGTGATACGTTAGTAATCCCTGCATCGGGGCCTTAATCACTTTGCCCAGTTCCAGTTCATAGGAATTGCAAAGGTCCTTTAATACATCTCTAAAACCAAATGCAATACTGCCGATGAAATGGATAGGTAAGGTCCAGCTTTCCCGGTACTTGTATAAATGAGTGAAAAAGAAGTCGTTCAGCCCATCTTCAATAATATTTTCTATCATATAATGCCCCCGGTTCTCGGCCAGAAAGATGGCGTAGGAAGCCAGGTAACGGTTGGCTAACGGTTGTTTGTACACATGGTCAAGGATCTCAATGGTAGATACCTGGAAGCGTTTTTCAAAACGGGCCATCAGTTCCTCATCAAACGTATTGTACAGGTAATACTGTACTACTTTTTTGCCGAGATAGGCACCACTGCCTTCATCGCCCAGTACATAACCCAGTCCGGGACTGTTTTTGACGATCTTTTTGCCATCATAATAGCAGGAGTTGGACCCCGTTCCGAGGATGCAGGCAATGCCTTTTGATCTGCCACATAAGGCCCGTGCCGCTGCCAGCAGGTCGGTCTGTACTTCTATGACAGACGCCGGGAACAGCGATTTCAGCACTTTTTTAACAATCGCGGCATTGTCTTTATTGCTCAATCCGGTACCGTAAAAATGGATCCTTTCGGGTACGACCTGTTTCAGTTTGGGGAGTAATTCCTTTTGTAACAGCGCTTTGATCTGGGCCTCGCTCAGGAAATAAGGACTGATGCCCTGGGTTAAGATGGTTTTATTCCTGTTGCCCTGTACCAGCCGCCATTCGCATTTGGTAGCGCCACTGTCTGCAATCAAAATAACGGGCATAATCTCTGGTTGAATGTTAGGTATCAAGTTCCGGATGCGAATTTACGACAACAATCAAATAGTTGCGGTTATTATCGCACACAACTTATGCCATTCATCCTAAATAGCAAACCTTTGCGGGCATTCAAACTTTAATATGGATATTTGCGTTTGTTATAAAAGATCCTAAGATTCGTATATATGGGAAGTAAAAAACTGCAGATCTGGCTGCCCGTTCTTTTCGCTGTTGTGATGGTGATCGGGATGGCTATCGGCTATCAATTAAAGGATAAAACCCTCGGTAACCGTTTTTTTAATCTTTCGCGCAGAACCTCCCTGCAGGAACTGGTGGAGCTGATCAAGGGCAAATATGTAGACAAAGTATCTTCCGACAGTATCAACCAGCTGGCTGCAGATGAACTTTTATCGCACCTGGATCCCCATTCGGTGTATATCCCTGCCGACCACCTGAAGGAAGTGAATGAGGAGATGATGGGCAATTTTCAGGGTATCGGGGTGGAGTTTCAACTGCTGGATGATACCGTGCATGTGATGCATGTGATGGAAGATGGTCCCTCGGCCAAAGTAGGACTGAAAGTGGGCGATAAAATGCTGCTGGTAAATGATTCGGTATCCGTAGCAGGTAAAAAACTGCAACCCGATGATATCCGTAAACTTTTACGTGGTCCGATGGATACGAAAGTGAAAGTGCAGGTGTTAAGAGGAACTGAGAAAAAAGAAGTAGTGATTACCCGTGGGGTGATACCGGTATCGCCGGTAGATGCCGCTTATATCATTGCCCCCGGAACCGGTTATATCCGCATCAACAAATTCGCGGAGCGTACCTACGAAGCGTTTATGCAGCAAACGGAAAAACTGCAGCAACAGGGCATGAAACAACTGATCCTTGACCTGCGGGGCAATGGGGGCGGACTGATGAAAGAAGCCACTGATATTGCAGATGAGTTTTTAAGTGGCGACAAACTGATCGTTTATACCGAAGGGGAACATGTACCCCGTTATGAATACCGTTGCAAACGGAACGGCATTTTTGAGACCGGTAAACTGGAAGTATTGATAGATGAAGGTTCTGCTTCCGCCAGTGAAGTGCTGGCAGGAGCTTTGCAGGATTGGGACAGGGCCACCATTATCGGTCGCCGCTCTTTTGGCAAAGGCCTTGTACAGCAGCAGTTCCAGTTAACCGATGGCAGTGCGGTTCGCCTGACCATTGCGCGTTATTACTCGCCGCTGGGAAGAAATATCCAGAAACCCTACAGCAAAGGCAAGGCAGAATATGAGGAAGAGCTGGCTGAACGGTTTCACAATGGCGAAGTGGTAAAAGGAGATACCTCTAAACAAACCGGTAAACCGTATAAAACCCCTGCTGGAAGGATTGTGTACGGTGGCGGTGGTATTACCCCCGATGTATTTGTGCCCTTTGACACTACCCGCATGGAATCTGACCTGTTGAAAATGTATTACAAAGGCACTATCGGCAATTTTGTGTACCGGTATTATATGCAGAACCAGGCTTTTTTTGATGGCATTCCCAATGCGGCGGCACTGGCTACCCGTTTTGTGCCGGGTGAGAAGGAGTGGGCCGGATTGAGCGGTTATGCCCGCAGGGACAGTGTGGACCTGTCTGGTGTAACAGCAAAGGGTAAACGGGAAATATTGAAAAGGATCCAGGTAATGATGGCCAGACAGATCTGGCGTACAGAAGGCTATTTTGAAGTGAGTAACCTGCGCGATGAAACGGTGCAGAAAGCGCTGCAGGGACTTAAATAGCCTCGCAGGCAGGCATTCGCAGGAGAAGTTGCCGGATTTGTGTTTTTTCTTATTAGATTGCGCCCGGTTTACCACCAAAACGATCACAACAAACAAGGAATATGACTATTGAACAGTTTAAGGAATTAACATTGGAAGCGAAACTGCAGGTCTTGAAAAAATCCGGCGAATTACTGGGTTCTTACGAGCGTAACAATGAGAACGGCGGTCCGAAAACCCCGGGTGATATTTATGCAGTGCATGATTTCTGGGTATACCTGAGTGATGATGAAGAAACCATCGTTCCTTCCCGCAGAAATCCTTTGCCAAAGGAAGAAGAAGAAGAATAATAATTTTCCATCGCATCCCGTACCTGTTCTCCCGGGTTGGCCAGATCATCGGCCGGCCTGTAATGGATAGGGTATTTCATACCATTTCCCCTGCAAAGGGGATTTTTTATTTACAAGGAGTTACGCAGGGTTAAAGCAAAGGGGATAGCTATCTGCTGCATCGATTGTTCGAGAATGAGTTCGGCGGTTTTTTCGCCCATCAGCTGAAAGTCGGTGGAGATGGTGGTGATGCCGTTAAGGATAATCTTTTTCAAAGGAGTTTCGTTGTAAGAGATCACACCTACATGTTTGCCCAGTTTCATTTTGGTGGCCAGCACTTTTTCCAGCAAAATCACCAGGTCATCTTCCATGAGGTTGATGTATACTTCGCCTTCTTTGATGGGTTCGTTGGCGATCTGGTGTACCACTTTGTAGTTGAAAGCATACTGCTGACAGAATCGGGTAAAACCCTGTAAGATCTCCTGCGGATGATAGGTATAAAAGGGAACGATGATTTTGATGGTATGGTATTTGGCCAGCTGCGGCAGGGCTTTTTCCAGTGCACTGTAAATATCTTTCTCAAAATTCTCATATACCGCTCCGAAAGTTCCTTCCATACCCGGTACCAGTTTGTCGAGCAGGATCAGTTTATGTTTCGGGATGGCATTCAGCACATCATGCGCATGATCTCCTCCCACCATAAAATGCGGAATGATCACATAATGCGAATAATCCTTCGCAGCATTCTGTAGCAGCCTTTTGAAAAAATCAAAATCATTGTTGTAGATATAAAAATCGATGGAAGCCAGTTCGCCCAGCGATGCTACCAACGCATCGTAAATGATCTTTTTATGCGGACTCAGTTTATTGAACAGCAAAAAGATCTTTCGTTGCTGTTTCGGGTTGGCATTTTTTACAAAATAGCCCTTGCCCGGTACCGAGCCGAGTACGCCGATCGATTTTAAATATTTATATCCTTTTTCTGCCGTATCGCGGGCTATCTCAAACTCAAAACTCAATTCGTTAATGGAGGGAAGCATATCATCTTTCCGGATCCGTCCTTCCGCAATGGCTCTGATAATGGATTGTGCCAGCTGCAGGTACTTGGGGGTAGCTGAATAGTAGTCGATGGAAAGATGCTGAAAAATGTTTTTTTTCTTCATAGCTATCGCTGCAGTAGCCAAACTTACTGATTCTGGCGCCAAACTGATGATACCTTGTATTTTTAGGGAAGAATTCAGGGGCTTTGCCGGGATAAGCATGACGGTACATGACAGCAAATACCTCATAGCCAATAGCTTTGAAATCAGTAAATTCAATTTTGCTTAGCCATCCTGAAAATAACTGCTCATGGGTATCCTCTTTGGTGTCATTTTCCATTTTATCGGCGGTTTTGCCTCCGGAAGTTTTTACATGCCTTTCAAAAAAGTAAAAGGCTGGAGTTGGGAAAGCTTCTGGATCGTAGGTGGTATATTTTCCTGGCTGATCGTTCCGCCGGTGGCGGCATGGCTGACCATACCCGGTTTTGCAGAAATCATCCGCAACAGTTCCTCACAGATTCTGGGAACTACTTTTCTTATGGGTTTACTCTGGGGTATTGGCGGCTTGCTGTATGGATTGGGTGTTCGGTACCTGGGCATGAGCCTGGGTAATTCGGTGATCCTTGGTTTCTGTTCCGCATTCGGTTCCCTGATTCCCGCCCTCTATTACAATTATGTGCCAACGCCCGGTAAAGAAAAACAAACACTGGATTTTATGCTGCACAATACCGGCGGTCAGTGGGTATTGGTGGGGGTATTGGTTTGTATCCTGGGTATCGCTATCTGCGGTCGGGCCGGTATGCTGAAAGAGAAGGAGATCAGTGATGAACATAAAAAAGCCTCGGTAGCCGAGTTCAGTTTGGTAAAAGGATTGATCATTGCAACCATTTCCGGCATCCTCAGTGCCTTCTTTAATTTTGGTATCGAAGCCGGTAAACCCATGGCAGAGATCGCCAATACCAACTGGCAGCTGGCACATCCCGGTGAAGGAAATTTTCTCTTCCAGAACAATGTAATTTTTGTGGTGATCTTATGGGGTGGCTTAACCACCAATTTTATCTGGTGTATGATCCTGAATGCCCGTAACAAAACTTTTGGTGATTATACCAACCGCAAAACACCGTTAACGGGAAACTATCTTTTTTCGGCACTGGCTGGTACTACCTGGTTTCTCCAGTTCTTTTTCTATGGGATGGGCGAAAGTAAACTGGGTAATGGCGCCAGCTCCTGGATCCTGCACATGTCTTTCATTATACTCGTGGCCAATATGTGGGGTATCATGCTGAAAGAGTGGAAGGGGGTGAGTGGTAAAACAAGAGCAACGATCATCATAGGGATACTTACCATCATGGCTTCGGTAATGATTGTAGGGTATGGCAATTCCCTTCCCAAATAAATTAACTATATCAAACTGTAACTGTGAAGCAAGCAAAAGACTTTAAACATGTAAGTTATCTGTGGGACGATGCAAAAGCTGCATCTATGGCCGGAGATGAAGTAGCACTGCTGATCTATCGTTCCAACCTGTTGGGCGCAGATCTGCGTTTAACCAATTATGGAGGTGGTAATACTTCCTGTAAACTGATGGCGAAAGACCCGCTAACGGGAGAAGATACCGAAGTAATGTGGGTGAAGGGCAGTGGTGGCGATCTGGGCACCCTTAAAAAAAGCGGACTGGCCGCATTGTATGTGAACCGCCTGCATAACCTGCAGAAAGTATACCGCGGTATTGCCCATGAAGATGAAATGGTGGCTTTGTTTAATCACTGCATTTTTGATCTTGATTCAAAAGCACCATCGATCGATACACCGCTGCATGGATTTCTTCCCTTCAAACATATCGATCATCTGCATCCTGATGCAGCCATTGCCATTGCAGCGGCCAGAGATGGAAAAAAAATCACACAGGAACTGTTTAAAGGAACCATCGGCTGGGTAGATTGGCAAAGGCCAGGTTTTGATCTCGGGTTACAACTCAAAGCATGCCTCGCAGAAAACCCCGGCATCCGCGGTATTATGCTGGGATCGCATGGTTTGTTTACCTGGGGCGATACGGCTTATGAAAGTTATGTGAATACACTGGAAGTGATTGAACAGTGCGCGACTTTCATAGAAACCGCAGTAGCATCTAAAAAAGTATTCGAAGGAGAAAAGATCGCTGCGCTGCCTAAAGAAAAACGCAGACCGCAGGCAGCAGCACTGGCACCGGTTTTACGGGGTTTCTGTTCTACACATACTAAAATGGTGGGCCATTTTACGGATGATGAAAGGGTATTAACCTTCATCAACTCTCATGCATTGGGCAGACTGGCACCCATGGGTACTTCCTGTCCAGATCATTTTCTGCGTACCAAGATCAGTCCCTTGGTACTGGCGTTATCTCCGGATCAAAACCTGGAAGATGTATCTGCGCTTCAACAACAACTGGCGCCCGTTTTTGAAGAATACCGGAAAATGTATGCCGAATATTACAACAGTTGTAAACATGCCAACAGTCCGGCCATGCGTGATGCCAATCCGGTAGTGATCTTATATCCCGGGGTAGGTATGTTCACTTACGCTGCCAACAAACAAACAGCCCGAGTGGCGGCGGAGTTTTATACGAATGCGATCAATGTGATGCGCGGTGCAGAAGCGATCTCTGCCTACACCTCACTTCCCCGGCAGGAAGCCTTCAATATCGAATACTGGTTACTGGAAGAAGCCAAACTGCAACGGATGCCCAAGCCCAAAGCTTTGTCGGGCAGGGTGGCATTGGTTACCGGTAGTGCCGGTGGTATCGGTAAAGCCATTGCAAAAAAAATGGCGGAGGAAGGTGCCTGTATCGTGGTGAATGACAATGATGCAGACCGCTTGTCAAAAGCAAATGCCGAGCTGCAACAACAGTATGGCAAAGATGTATTTACCACTGTGTTACTCGATGTGACCAATGGCGATGCAGTAAGGCATGCCTACGATCAGGCAGCATTATATTTTGGTGGAGTAGATATTGTGGTGAACTGTGCCGGATTATCCATTTCAAAACCACTGGAAGAACATACGGAAAAAGACTGGGATCTTTTATACAATGTACTGGTAAAAGGCCAGTTCCTGGTTACACAGGCAGGTGTGAATATGATGCGCAAACAGGGAACCGGAGGAGATGTTATCAATATCGTCAGTAAGAATGCATTGATGAGTGGTCCTAATAATGCCGGTTATGGTTCCGCCAAAGCGGCACAATTGCATTTGAGTCGCCTGAATGCAGCCGAACTGGGAAAGGATAAGATCCGTGTAAATGTGGTGAATCCCGATGCAGTAATCACCGACAGCAAGATATGGGAAGGTGCCTGGGCCGAAGGAAGAGCGAAAGCTTACCAGGTTACCGTAGCAGAATTGCCTGCTTACTATGCGAAACGTACCCTGTTGAACGAGATCATTCATCCCTCCGATATCGCCGATGCCTGTTTTGCATTGGTAGGAGGATTGTTAACCAAATCAACCGGTAATGTATTGAATGTAGATGGCGGAATTGCTGCCGCATTTGTAAGATGATATGGTCAATTGTCAATGGGCAATTGTGAATGGTGAATGGTCAATAGGATATTCTATCAATCAGTAGCCATTCCCAATTCACCATTGCCCATTCACCATTCACAACTGCCTATTCACCACTCACAACTCACCACTATGCCTCGTGTCGCTTTTAAAATGCAGTTGCACAAAGGATTTGAAGAAGAATATGCGCGCCGTCACCGGCGGATATGGCCCGAGCTGGCGCAATTGCTGCATGAATCAGGCATTGAAGACTATTCCATTTTTTTGGATGAAACCACGCTTGAATTATTTGGTGTGTTGAAAATAAAAGACAAAACCCTGCTGGAAAAGTTGCCAGCCAGTCCGGTAATGCAGAAATGGTGGGCCTACATGAAAGATATCATGGAATCTCATCCGGATCATTCGCCGGTAAGTGTACCTTTAAAAGAAGTTTTTTATCTGCCATAAATTATACAGTTAACGATTGCATATGTTGATGAATTCACAAATCATACAGGCCCATAACGAAAGATTATCCGTACAGCATGCCCGCCGTTTTGCATTTGCTGCAGAAACGATTTCCGGTATCGAAAGTATTTTACAAAAGCTGATCGATTTTCAGATCGCCATTCCTTCCTGGGCATTGGGCACCGGCGGTACCCGTTTTGGCCGCTTCAGTGGTGGCGGCGAGCCACGTGCACTGGAAGAGAAGATTGAAGATGTGGGATTATTGCATGCGCTGAACCGATCGAGCGGTGCTATATCACTGCATATTCCATGGGACATCCCATCTGATCCCAAAAAGATAAGAGAACTGGCCGCACAACACGGATTGGGTTTTGATGCAGTGAACTCCAACACTTTTCAGGACCAGCCCGGTCAGCAGTACAGTTATAAATTCGGCTCTCTGCAACATGTAAACAAAGCAGTAAGAAAACAGGCGATAGCACATAACCAGGAAGTGATACAACAGGGGATCGCGCTGGGTTCGCAATCACTCACCGTATGGTTATCGGATGGCTCCTGTTTTCCCGGTCAGCTGAACTTCCGCAAAGCTTTTCAAAACACATTGGAAGGGTTACAGGAAATTTATGCGGCTTTACCGGCAGATTGGAAAATGTTTGTAGAGTACAAAGCCTATGAGCCTAATTTTTATTCTATGACAGTGGGTGATTGGGGGCAATCGTTATTGTACGCCAATAAACTGGGCAACAAAGCCTATACACTGGTTGATCTCGGACACCATTTGCCCAATGCCAATATCCAACAGATCGTAGCCTTGCTGCTGCAGGAGAAAAAGCTGGGTGGATTTCATTTTAATGACAGTAAATACGGCGATGATGACTTGACCGTAGGCAGTATCGATCCTTATCAGCTCTTCCTGATCTTTCATGAACTGGTAGAGGGGATGGATGCCAGGCAGATGAACCATGCCAAAGATCTTGGCTGGATGATCGATGCGTCACATAATGTAAAGGATCCGCTGGAAGACCTGCTGCAAAGTGTAGAAGCCATCATGATCGCCTATGCGCAGGCGCTGCTGGTAGATGCTGCTGCTTTAGAAGAAGCACAGGAAAACAATGATGTAGCCGGGGCGCAGGAAATATTACAGGAAGCCTACAGAACCGATGCGCGCGCGATGGTAGCGGAAGCCCGTTTGCGTGCCGGCGGGGCATTGGCACCTTTACAGTTATTCCGCGACAAATCAGTTCGTCAGCAATTGATAAAAACAAGGGGCGATAAAACCACTGCTACCGGCTTATGAGTAAACTACCTGTCATAGCCGTGTTTGATATTGGCAGGACCAATAAAAAATGTTTTCTGTTTGATGAACAGTACCGGATAGTATGGGAACAATCTGTGGAAGTAGCTGAAACAGAAGACGAAGATGGATTTGCCTGCGAAGATATACATGTCCTCACGGCATGGATAAAGCAGACGATGAAGCAGGTTTTGCAACTGGAAGGATTTGCTGTAAAAGCCGTTAATTTCTCGGCCCATGGCGCCAGTTTTGCGTATATCAATGAACAGGGGCAGCCGGTGGGGCATTTGTATAATTACCTGAAACCTTACCCCGAAGCATTGCAGCGGAAATTCTATACCAGTTACGGCGGTGAACAGGCTTTTTCTTTGGCAACCGCATCACCTGTGCTGGGGAGCCTTAATTCGGGTTTGCAGGTGTACAGATTGCAAAAAGAAAAACCGGAACTATATGCACAGGTCCGGTATGCATTGCACCTGCCGCAATATATCAGTTACCTGGTTACAGGAAAACCCTGTGCAGAAATTACCAGTATCGGTTGTCATACGGGCTTGTGGCATTTTTCGCAAAGGCAATACCATGAATGGGTGTATGAAGAGGGATTAGATGAAAAATTTCCCTCTGTACTTCGTTCTGATGCGGTACTAGAAGCAAGGGAGACGTATGGTAAGATCAAGGCGGGCGTAGGATTACACGATAGCTCGGCGGCACTGGTTCCTTATTTGACTTCGTTTGCGGAACCCTTTGTGTTGCTTTCTACCGGTACATGGTGTATCGGTCTCAATCCATTTAATACAGAACCATTGACTGCTGCCGAATTGGAGCAGGACTGTTTATCTTATCTGAGTTATCAAAGACAACCCGTAAAAGCTTCGCGTTTATTTGCCGGACAGGAACATGAACTGCAGGTAAAAAGATTAGCCAAACATTTTGCAGTGGCAGAAAACTATTACAGACAGGTAGATTATAATGAATCATTGCTGGAAAAAGTATTTACTGCCAGTAAAAAAGAACCGGTGTTTACCGGTTCGCGTCCTTCTGCCTTTGGCGAAAGGGAACTGAAGGGTTTTGCGGGTTATGAAGAAGCCTATCACCAGTTGATCAGTGATATCATGCAGCAGCAGCAATTGGCTATTTCGCTGATACTTTCTTCTCATCCACCCACCCGAATTTTTGTAGATGGCGGTTTCGCCAGAAATTCCGTGTTCATGCACATGCTGGCCGCCGGTTTTCCGGCAATGAAAGTGTATGCGGCGGCTGTATCGCAGGCTTCTGCCCTGGGTACAGCACTGGTACTGCATGCTGCCTGGAACACACAGCCCCTTCGTCGGGATCTGGTAGCGCTCACAGCCTATTCCAGTGGCAGTTGACATTGATATCTTAACGTAACTTTATTGACTGCCTGTTTTGGGCAACCTGTAACTTTGCAGTGGTCTAATTGTTTAGAATATGTATTTTTCGTTGATGAAAAAGAACCTGTTTCCGGTTTCCATATCTGTCGTGTTAGCGATGGGACTGTTTGCCTCATGCGGTTCGGCCAGGAACAGTCAGGAATCAAACCTCGTACAAAATAGCTATTGGCAGAAAGACAGTCTAACCGTAAATGGCGATAATACCGACTGGACCAACTCTTTCACTTTTACAGATGAGAAAACTGGATTGTCCTGCATCGTTTCCAACGATCGGGAGAATGTATATGTACTGGCAGCTACCGCTAACGAAACAACCATACAAAGGATACTAAGAGGTGGACTAACCTTATACATTAATAACCACGGCGTGAAAGAAGAAGCAGGTGCAGCAGGCATCAGTTTCCCCACAGGTAACAGGATACAGCGGGGAGATAAACTGCTGAACGACCGCCCCGAATTGCAGCAGAACAAACAAGTGGCATTAGCTGCCGTGCAGGATTATTCTCTCTTCGGGTTCCCTGATCTAAAAACACCGGAGAATTTTGACTATGGTAAATCCAATCCTGTGGGAATTCAACTGGCAATCGGGTTAAACGCCACAGGTGCATTGGTGTATGAAGCTGCGATTCCCCTGGCATCTTTTTTAAGTAAAGCGGCAGCACTAAACCCCGGCAGAGCCAGTATTGCCATGGGTTTAGTACTGGAAAATGTTCCGGGGCAGCCGGGCTCGGGTGGTCGGGGTGGTGGCTTATCCATTGGCAGCGGTTTGGGCTTTGGCTCTTTCGGCAGTGGTGGCGGGGTAGGTTTATCAATAGGTACAGGAAGTCTTGGCAGAATTGGTGGTGGTAACCGGCAGGGAAAACCTACCAAACTCTGGAAGGAAGTGATGCTCTCCAGGCCTCCGGCAGTTGCTCCCGCTAACAAGTAATCCTTCTTCCGACCTTAGCCGTAATTCACTTGTTTTTTGTAAATTGTTGCTATCAAAACCTCTAACGATGGCAACTTCCCGTAGAAAATTTTTGCATACACTGGGTGCTTCCGGTTCATTATTACTGGCCGGACTTCCTGCAATGGCAGATCCCGGAAAAGTACAACAGTTATTATCCTCCGTAAAAGTAAGCGCCAATGACAAAGTGCGGATCGCTTTGATAGGAGCCGGTATCATTGGTCATTACGATACCGAAACAGCTCTTAAAGTACCGGGTGTGGAACTGGCTGCAGTTTGCGACCTCTACCAGGGCAGGCTGGACAGAGCCCGGGAGAAATGGGGTAATGATTTGTTTGTTACCCGCGATTACAAGGAAATTCTTTCCCGAAAAGATATCGATGCTGTTTTGGTTTGCACCTGCGATCACTGGCACGATCATATCACGATCGACGCACTGAAAGCAGGTAAACATGTGTACTGCGAAAAACCCATGGTGCATCATGTAGAAGAAGGACTGGCTGTGGTGGCCGCACAAAAAGCCAGTGGCAAAGTGTTGCAGGTAGGAAGCCAGTCGGCCAGTTCGGTTTTATTTTTAGAAGCGCAGAGATATTATAAACAGGGTATCGTGGGCGAACTGGCCTATGCAGAAGCTTACAACGACCGTAACTCAGCCAATGGTGCCTGGCAATATACCATCCCTTCTGATGCGAGTCCGAAAACCATTGATTGGGACAGGTTCCTGGGCGATGCGCCGAAGATCGCTTTTGATCCCGTTCATTTTTTCCGGTGGCGTAATTACAAAGCCTATGGTACAGGTGTAGCTGGTGATCTGTTTGTACACAATTTTACAGGCCTGCATACGGTAACCGGTTCTTATGGCCCGGATACCATCTACGCAGCAGGTGCTTTGAATTACTGGAAAGATGGCAGAGATGCCTATGATATTGTAACCGGTATTATGCGGTATCCAAAAACAGCAGAACATAACGGTTTCCAGTTTTTTACAAGAGTGAACCTGGCGGATGGTGCAGGTGGGGGTGCGGGCAATCGGTTTATTGGTACAGAGGGGGTGATTGAAGTAAGATCAAACAGCATCCGCGTCAAACATTTTAAAAGACCAGTGGCGCCGGGTATTGGTGGCTATGATTCGATGGAGAGTTATACAAAAGCCATGCAGCAATCTTTATTGGCGGATTATGATGCGAAATACAGTGCAGAAGATAAAAAAGCGAAAGTAGGGGAGGAAATCATTTTTGAATCGCCTAAAGGGTATGACAGCAGGCTGGATCATATGATTAATTTCTTTGAATCTGTGAGAACCGGTAAAACAGTATTGGAAGATGCTTCTTTTGGACTAAGAGCCGCAGGCCCCGCCATTTTATGTAATACCAGCGTTGAGAAAAACGAGGCCATTCACTGGGATCCGGTAGCGATGAAAGTAATTAAAGCAAAAGCATAGTTTTATAATACATCCATCAGTAAAATCATCATGTATATATATCCTGTTAATGTAAGACTACTCGTTATTTCTTTTCTGCTGTTATCAACTGTTTCTGCACAGAAGGGGAAATCCATACAGGCCTGGTTCACCAGTCCGGGGCAAAATGTATTTTTCAAAAAACAAGTAACGCCTGTTTATTTCAAAAGCAAGGATTCAGCCCGGCAAACCGTGATTGAGATTGATGAAAGCAAACGTTATCAGTCGATCGATGGTTTTGGCTTCTCCTTAACGGGAGGCAGTGCCTTGAACCTGATGAAAATGAAGAAGGAGGAACGCCTGGCTTTGTTGCAGGAATTATTTGGTACAGAAAAGAACCATATCGGCACCAGTTATCTCCGCATCAGTATCGGTGCATCTGACCTGGATGAAAAAGTATTTTCGTACAATGACCTCCGCGAAGGCGAGAAGGATGCTGAACTAAAACGGTTTGACCTCGGTTATGATAAAAAATACCTGCTCCCGGTTTTAAAAGAGATTCTGCAGATCAATCCATATATCAAAATCATGGGGTCGCCCTGGTCGCCACCGGTATGGATGAAAAACAACAATGATACCCGCGGCGGTAACCTGCTCAAGTCTGCTTACCCTGTATATGCCCGTTATTTTGTTAAGTATATAGAAGCGATGCGCAAAGAGGGAGTCAGGATAGATGCGGTAACAGTGCAGAACGAACCACTGCACCCCGGTAACAATCCCAGTTTACAGATGCTGGCCAATGAACAGGCTGAGTTTGTGCGCGATCATCTCGGACCTGCTTTTGCTGCCGCCAAACTGAGCACTAAAATCATCATCTACGATCATAACGCAGACAGGCCCGATTACCCGATCACGGTACTGAATGATCCGGAAGCTAAAAAATATATTGATGGTTCTGCCTTTCACCTCTATGGAGGAACGATCGATGCTTTATCGCTGGTGCATGATAAACATCCTGATAAAAATATCTACTTCACAGAGCAATGGGTAGGGGCACCGGGTAATTACCTGGGTGATATCAGCTGGCATGTAGAGAACCTGATCATAGGTGCTACCCGCAACTGGGCCAAAACGGTATTGGAATGGAACCTGGCATCTGATGAGTTCTACAAACCTTTTACCGACAGGGGAGGATGCACCAGCTGTCTGGCAGCTGTAACTATTGATCAGGGTAAAAAGAAAGTAATACGCAATCCAGCGTATTATATCATTGCACATGCAGCCAGATTTGCAAGACCGGGTTCGGTACGGATAGGTTCCAATATGGTAGCGGGATTACCGAATGTGGCGTTTAAAACGCCCGCGGGCAAATATGTATGTATTGTGCTGAACAAAGAAACGGCTATCCGGAATATTACCATCCGCTGGCAAAATCAGACAGCCGATCTGATCATACCCGCCAAATCCGTAGCTACGTATACATGGTAGATCAGGAAGAACTGTTTCTCTCTATCAGGCTGCTTTTGATCACAATCTTGTCTACCCGGTTACCATACACTTTTTTCTCTACCATCCTGAAGAGAAGCGAAGCAGCTTCCTTACCTATTTCAAAAGCTGGTGGTGTAATGGTGGATAAGGAAGGTGAGAGGAGCGAAGCCGTTCTTAAACATGAGAAACTGATTACTTTCAGATCTTTCGGGATCTTCAGATTGATTTCGTTGCAGGCATAATAAGTAGAGATCGCCAGTTTTTCTACAGAAGAAAGAATGGCATCGGGTCTGCCGCGCATTTTCAGCACTTTTTTGATCAACTCCTGGTTGGCTGCATCATCGTTGGAGCATTCCACAATCATTTTAGGATCCTGTGGCAGGTTATACTTTTTCAGTGCAGCGAGGTAACCATTCATCCTGTTAACAGTGGTGGACAGGTACCCGGCCACTCGCAGGTAGGCAATTTTCAGGCACCCCGCTTTGATCAGTTGCTCTGTGGCTTTAAAACCTCCGTCAAAATCATCTGTTGTTACAGTAGGACAACCGGGGTCATCCGGTACACGGTCAAAAAACACCACAGGGAAACCCGCATTCTGCAGTTCAGTGAGCTGGCTGCCGGTAGAAGTATCGCTGCAAAGCGAAATCAGTACACCATCTACACGCCCACCCTGCAGGTGTTTGATGGTAGATTCCTGATCCTTGGCATTTTCGTGGGTAAGGTAGGTAAGTACATGGTACCCTTTTTGCTGAGCCACTGTTTGAATACCATTGATGGCAAGGGCAAAATAATTATTGGCGATCTCGGGAATAACTACGGCAACTGTAAGACTTTTTTTTCTTCTGAGACTGCTGGCAAAGGGGTTGGGCTGATAATTCAGCTTTTCGGCCATTTCCAATACCCGTTTTTTTGTTTCGGCACTGATTTCGTAACTGTCGCGCAGTGCCTTCGATACCGAAGAGATCGATAAACCCAGTTCTTCTGATAGTCTTTTTAAATTGATACTGCTCATAAGAGTGGTGATCAGTTTTTCGCACCAGCTATCAGCTGCGTGGCAACAACAATCAGTCTAATATACTGATTTTACGAAAACAAGGGAAAACGTTTTCGTAAAACCCGGTAAAGTTTTGATAATAACCGGTGTATCACGAAAATGGGCGTAGAATTTTTTAGTAGTTCTACGCCCGTTTGGCTAAACAAACCGGATCTATTTTTTCGCTTTCAGTGCTTTGTATCTTAACAGGGCTTCGATATAATAATAGTCGGCATAGGTAAGTGGCACATCTATCTCTGAATTGCCCGGTAAATGTCCGGTGCTGTGTTTCAGGATAAACCCGCCATTTTGTCCATATGGGGCTGTATAGGTAGGCGATGATAATGAACGGATCACTTTTTCCGCAAATCCGGTATACGAATTACCGGATGTTGGATCAACATATTTCGTTAGTTCCAGCAAGGCAGAAGCTGTAATAGCGGCCGCCGATGCATCGCGATAAGTGGCCGGGATCTCAGGTGTGTTATAATCCCAGAAAGGGATTTTATCTTCCGGAGTGGTGGGATGATGCATGATAAACGCTGCGATCTTTTTTGCATGTGCCAAATACCTGGAATCTTTTGTACAACGATACATCACTACATACCCATACAAACCCCATGCTTGTCCCCGGGCCCATGCAGAGTTATCCGCATACCCCTGGTGTGTTTTTTTGGAGATCACATGCCCATCACTGATATCATAATCCACCACATGCCAGGAACTGTTGTCGGAGCGGTAATGATTTTTCATGGTGGTATTGGCATGCGTTACAGCGATCTTGTAAAAGGAAGAGTCGCCGCTGAATTGTGTGGCCCAGAACAGCAGTTCCAGGTTCATCATATTATCGATGATTACCGGGTATTTCCAGGCACCATGGTCCCATGATTTGATCACACCTGCGGTAGGGTTAAAGCGGGTAGACAAAGATTTGGCGCTGTTCAGCAGAATCTGCTCATATTCTTTGGATGGCCTCAAACGGTTAGCGGCGCCAAAACTGCAGAACATCATAAAACCCAGATCGTGGGTGCCTTTGTTGAATTGTTCATTTTCAATGATTTTCTCTACTCTCTTTTCTTCCGCCAGCAAAGCAGGATCTTTTGCATATTCATAGAGATATAATAAGGATCCGGGATAAAAACCGCTTGTCCACCAGCTGGATTTGCTGGTCTCGAATTTTTTAGTGAGGGGATAGTAGGTTTTCGGTAAAACATCGGCCGGCAATTGTGTGCTCAGGTATTTGTATTGCAGTACTGCTTTTTGCAGGGCTGAGTCAATTACTGTCAGTAAATCCGGTTGAACTTTCTGTGCCTGTTGTGCAGGCAGGGATCCCGATAGAAGAGCCAATAGCAGGAAGCGACCGATTATTTTTTGTATCTGCCACATATAAAATGGTTAAGGTGAAGTCTTTGTGTGAAAAGAGAATGCCACACAAGGTGCGGCATTCTCTTTTGTGCTTAATAAACAATACGGATAAAAGAGTTATTCAGGAATCTTATCCAATGGCGCAACATTTAGTTCTGCACCTGAATAGCCAATATTCTGATTGATGCGCCCATCTGTATTACCCTGGATTGCGGATTGAGGAATAGGCCATAACACATGGTAAGGGCTTATCTTCATCATATCCTGGTGGTTGGTAATGAAATTCTGCGCATAGAAAACATTTTTCTCTAAAATCCGGTCAATCATAAAATTGGAAGTAGAAAAGTTAGCCAGTGTATAGGTTTTGCCATTATAGGATTTACCTGTTTTGGCAAATAAATAGGCAATTCTGGTTAACTCTGTTTTACGCCCTTCCTCATAGTATAATTCCCTGGCTCTTTCATCCAGCACAGTACCAATATTCATGCTGGCAGCATTGGTGTAAGGGGCGCATTTAGCCCTTGTTCTTACCGCATTTATATCTGCCATAGCGAGATCATTCTGACCTTTCCATACGTAGGCTTCAGCACGGATCAGGAAGGTTTCTGCCAAACGCATCACATACCAGTCTGTATGACCACCTCTCATTGGTGTGTTTTCAATATCAGGAACATATACTTTGTAATGAGGCCATGGGTACCATCTGCGTAAAGTGTCTTTACCGTTACATAATTGTTTACCTGTAGAACTGAATAGCTGTAGCCTTTGACCATAATAAGGATCCACCCCTTTTAAAGCCGGATTACTGTAACGCAGGTTTTCCATGTACATCCAGTTGCCAGAGGTAGAATCATGTCTTAGATCCTTTACATCATCCCAGATATCCTTGTAGTGATAAGATGTTGAGCGGCATCGGCCAATACCCCTGCCATACCATTGCATATTATCAAATTCAACTCCGGCGAGCGGAGAAATGCCTACACCGCCATTGGGTGTAACGATACCGGCAATGGAAATTCCGGGAACACAATTACGCATGGTCTGGATACCGCCGGCAAAGTTATTAGGAACACCTATACGTTCTGTAACCAGGAATAAAACTTCTGTATTGGCTGCAGCAGCTTTATTTTCCGGACGGTGTAAATCCCAGGTTACATTTTTTGCGGCATTACCCGCATCAATACCAAAACGGTTTGTCATCAGTTTATAGGTGCCACTATTTATTACGGCCGAAGCGGCTGTAATGGCCTCATCAAACAATCCAAGTGAAAGATTGATCTTTGCCAGTAAATGATACACGGCGCCCTTGTTCACATCACCTTTATCAGCAGTCCAGGGTACATATTGAACAGCAAAGTCGAGGTCTGACTTCATTCGCTGCAGAATCACTTCTCTTTTAACTGAAGCGTAATCTGTTTTAGCTTCTGTTAATTCTTTTAATGGACAGGGAACATCTCCAAACTGATTGGTTAAGCGGTAGTAATCATAAGCCCTGTAAAAATAGGCTTTGCCTAAAATGATATTTCTGGTCGCTTCCGGTATAGCAGTAGCCGCCGGCAAACGGGAAACAATTGTATTGGCTAAACGAATGCCAACCCACTCCTGGTTCCAATACCAACCGATTTTATTGAAATCGCCACTGTTCAATTGTGCGTCCGGTTTGATCTGCAGGTCCATATTCTGCGCCGGACCGGTTTTGTCATCTGTTCCTTCTACTGCCACTTCCGAGAAGATGGTTTCAGTGATGATGGGGGCACCATCGCCATACCATTCGTCGCGAAGATTGCGGGCACAGGCATTTAAGGCAGCATTAAAACCAATGGCATCTACCAAAGTATTTTCAGGAGAATTGATGGATAAGGGTTTTGGTTCCAACCAATCCTTCTTACAACTCTCTAAAATCATCACGCCAAGTAGCATGATGGCTGATGAACGGATTATTTTATTAATATTTTTCATTTACTTTTTTTTAACAGGTTAGCTTATAAAGTAAGGTTTAATCCAAAATTATAAGTCAAAGGTGTTGGGGTTTGATTAGTCGTTCCATTGGCACCATGATATTCCGGATCAAAATAATCCCAGTTAGAGAATACTTTCGCGTTTACGATGTTGAAATAAACTTTGAGAGCATCAATTTTCCATTTTTTGGTAATTTCTCCGGGAATGGTATAGGCAAGACTAATATTACTTAACCTGATAAAGGAAGATTTTTTATAATGGTTCCAGGTAATACCGCCACCTCTCTGGCCATATAACTTGCCCCATTCATTTGTAGGATTGGAAGGAGTCCAGTACGGAGTTTCATAAAAGTTTACACGATCATAAAATACCAGTCCCTGGTTTCTTTCTCCGTTGGTAGCTTCATTGAATCTGGTAATCTGCCCCATTTTCGCGTATAGGGTAAATGAGAAATCAAAATTCTTATAAAGTTTAAATTCATTTCTCATGTTCCAGGAAAATTTAGGTGCAGAATTGCCTACAAATTCTCTGTCTGCTACGGTATATTTTCCATCACCATTTTTATCATTCAATCTGAAATCGCCAGGGGTAAAGCCAAATGATTTGGCCAGGGCAGCATCAGCGGTTTGCCACACACCTATTGTTTTGTAATCATAAATCTCAGAAATAGCATGACCGATAAACCATCCATTGTTAATATCATCTTTCTCGGATGAACCTATTTGTTTTCCGGTTGCATCATAATCCGGAGTGGCGCCGTATAAATGGATGATTTTATTCTGGTTGCTCCAGATCCCAAATGTGGTGCTCCAGTTGATATTTTTCTTCCGCATGTTCTGGGTAGTAACAGAGAATTCAAATCCTTTGTTTTGTACCTCACCCAGATTTACCAATACAGAACTGAATCCTGTAACAGTAGGTAACGAGCGGTTAACCAGCAGATCTTTGGTAGTTCTGTTGTACAAATCAAATGTACCACTAACTATACCTTTAAAAATGGAAAAGTCAATACCAAAATTCACAGAACTGTTTCTTTCCCATTTCAAATTCGGGTTCGACAGGTTGTTTGCCTGTACATAAGAGGTATTATACACAGCTCCACCTGATGTCACAAAATTATAGGTGCCTGAGGAAAGGTTTGATAGGGCGGCATAACGACCGATTTGTCTGTTCCCGTTTTCACCATATGAAATTCTCACTTTGGCATAATCAAGCCAATTAGCTGTTTTCTTCATGAACCGCTCTTCACTAATAGCCCATGAGAATGCGGCAGAAGGGAAGGTAGCTCTTGGATTAGACTGGCCGAATGCGGAATAACCATCCCGTCTTGCTGTGAAAGTGAAATAATAACGTTGGTTATAGTTGTAGTTGATACGTCCCATCAAGGCATCGCCGGTTTCGTACTGATCGTCGCTGGAAACAATAGGGGCCAGCGTACCTGCCTGTATGGCATTGTATCCCAGGTTGTCATTGGGTGCAAAATTTTCTGCCTGAATATTGGTATTCCATGACTGGAATTTTTCCGCATTGAAGAGGAAGGTAGCTTCAAATGTATGTTTACCAAATTGTTTATTCCAGCGGATAATGTTATCCCACTGCCAGGAATAAACAGTCTGATTTCTTCTGTTCACGATACCTTTTCTGGAAGCCACATCCGGCTTTTTAGAAGAGATATGCTGGTATTCGCGCAACACATCGTAGCGGGGTGAAAAGTTAACCTGGTAAGAAAACCCCCATGGCAATTTCCCTTTAGCAAAAATCGAGGCAAAGAAATCGTCGTACTTGTATAAACGGTTGGTGTATGCCTGATCTAAAAAAGGATGTGTATTGGAACCAGGGTCGTCATTGGAACTTTGCCTGAGTGTTACACCATCAGCCTGATAGAATGATCCCCATGGCGGAGTAGAGGCAATATCTCCAAACCTGACAGGTACACTACTTTCATCCCGGTTGGAATACTGGAAATTAATACCTACGGTTAAAAATTCAGCAGCTTTTGCTTCTAAATTAAAACGGGTACGGAAGGTTTTGTACTGGTCACCAACAGTGATACCTTCATTGGTAAGGTATCCCAAAGAGAAATAATAGTTATAATCATCTCTTCTTTGTGCAATACTTACGGTATGATCATTTTGCAGGGCATTTTTATTATAAATCAGGTCTTCCCAGTTCAGATAATTCCCGGCTTTGATATTGGTTTGTTCTATGGGTTTCCACTCGTTGCGGTTAAGCCACACATTGGTAGGGTCAAGACCGTTTGACCCATCGAGTGCCAGCCACTGTGCTACTGTAAAGGTAGAAGGCAGTTTGGCAGGATTTAGAAACTTATATTGAATACCAGGTTTGGAAGTTGAATCAAAGTTGGTTTTAGCCCATTCTGCCGCTTCACGGAAATCCAGGATTTCAGGCCCGGTTAACAGATGGGGTTGGTTAACCACTTTATTGATACCGAAATTGCTGTTAACTGTAATAACGGGTTTGCCGATTTTTCCTCTTTTAGTAGAGATCAGTATAACGCCATTGGCAGATCTGGCACCGAATACGGCAGCAGAGCTGGCATCTTTCAGGATATCAATAGTAGCAATATCGTTCGGGTTGATATCGGCCATGGTGCCGGGATAAATTACGCCGTCAAGCACTATCAGCGGATCGGAGCTGGCAGTCAGGGTACCCTTTCCCCTTACCTGTAAACTGGCACTGGCACCCTTGGTACTTGGGTCAAAACCCACATCCAGGCCAGGTGCATTTCCGCGAAGCATATCCTGTACGGAACGTGGATTTTCATTTTCAAGTTGTGTGGCTTTCACCTGCACAACCGAACCTGTAAGGTCTTTTTTGGTACGTGTACCATATCCAACTACTACTACATCATTCAGTCCAGACACTTCTTCTGCGAGTGAAATGTTGATACTGGTTTTGCCTTTTACGGCTACTTCTTTGGTTCCATAGCCCGTATAACTGAATACCAGTGTACCATTCTCCGGCACATTGGGGATCGAAAACGATCCCTGGGCGTTGGTGGTAACTCCTCTTGTAGTACCCTTAATCATCACACTCACACCTTCGAGTGGAGAATTTTTGGCATCAGATACTTTACCTGTAATAGTAACAGGAGGTGGTTTAAGGGCAGATAGCTTGTATTCCACCCTCCCGGCTTTTGCCGGATTTGCGAAGGATCCCGAAAATATCACAAAACATACCAAGCATAGTATGCACGTGAACGGGCCTGCTTTGAAAGCATTCGTTTTTTTCTTCATAATGGCAAGTGTTGGTTTTGATGAATAACAGTTGCAAAGGGTGGTTAACCCTGGTTTTCGCAACCATTAATTGTTTGTTAAATTATAATAGTTTTCCAAGTCTTTATCAATCCATCGGATTTTGTCTTCCGATTTCTACGAAAAGGTTTTCGTAGATAAACCCCCTTGCGCCCCCCGGTTAGCAGTAAATTTATTTGCGGTAAATTGATCAACGATTGCTTATGCCAACTACTAATTTATTCTCCGGAATACTGTGTGTCACAGTAAGGATAATCCCTTTAAACGATTGGTGGCAAAGGGTTTCGGCGTATGCTACTGATTGTTTGTTTGCCGGGTTATCTCGCCGTTTTTTTTCTGTAACCGCTTTTCCCGCTACGCAAAACAGAAGCGGCTATGATCGATACTGCCTTGCGACTGCTGCATGGCACCCCAATTTTGTTTTCAACACGGTTGCGGTTAGCTTCCACTATGTGGAATTATTGCTTGCTTCATCAAAACCTGAATCAATCCTTTAAAAATCTGATTATGGTAAAACAACCAATGTATACCCTCTTTTTCCGAAGTCTTTTTTTTGTTTTTCTGTTACTAACTGTACTGCCAGTGATAGCCCGGTTAGACGGTAAACTGAAAAACAGCCGGGTGCTCGTGTATACGAAAAACGGCAAAGGGTATGTACACGATAATATTGCTTCTGCCGTAACCTGTGTAAAAGAACTGGGAGCCGCCAACGCTTTTACGGTAGATGTATCCGATGATGCATCTGTATTTACAGAAGCCAATCTGCAGAAATACCAGTTGCTCATTTTTACGAGCACCAATAATGATGTATTTGATACAGATGAACAGCGGGTAGCCTTCCGCCGCTATATCGAAGCCGGTGGCGGTTTTGTGGGGGTACACTCTGTTACAGGTACGGAACGCAACTGGAAATGGTTTAAACAGATGCTGGGCGAAACTTTTTCATGGCATGCCAAAGGGCAGGTATTCCGGCTGAAGAATATCGATCCCGCACATCCTTCTATGAAAGATGTGCCGACTACCTGGGACCGGCATGATGAATGTTATTTCGGAAAAGAACTCTATCCCGGTATGAAAGTGCTGATGGTACACGAACTGAGCTCGCTGCAAAAGGACCAGGCCGATCTGATCGATAAAAACAAAGGTTCTTTTGCGGATTATTACCCTGCCGTTTGGTACCAGCAGTTTGAAGGAGGAAATATCTGGGTAACTACACTCGGCCACAGCAAAGAAAGCTACCAGGACCCCGTATACAAGAACCATTTATTACAGGGTATCCGATATATTGCTACCCGATACAAGGGACTGGATTATTCAAAAGCACATGCTATTTCAAAAGATGACCCTCTTAAAAACTAATACTATGTCAGCCAAAAAACCATTTAACCGCAGAGATTTTGTGAAAACAACCTTTAAGGGCGGTGTAGCCACTTCTCTTGCCATGACAGGATTTCCTACCATTGTTCCCGCTTCTGTATTCGGGAAAAATGCACCAAGTAATAAACTGAACATTGCAGCCATCGGTGTGGGAAGGATCTCCCGCGATCATGATATGGCAGAAACCCTGAAATACGATCATGCGCGGATCATGGCTGTTTGTGATGTTGACAGCAAACGTCTCGCGGAAGGGAAAAAATATGTGAATGATTACTATACCAGAAAAACAGGCAAGGCATACGACGGGGTTACCATGTACAGCGACCATCGCGAGATGTTACTGAATAAGGATATTGATGGTGTACTGATCAGTACCCCTGATCATTCGCACGCTTACCTCGGTATTCATGCGGTGGAAGCAGGGAAGGATGTGTACCTGCAGAAACCCGCTTCCTTAACCATTGCCGAAGGCCGGGCTTTGAGTAATGCGGTTCACCGCACGGGAAGGATCCTGCAGATCGGCAGCCAACAACGTTCTTCTGTGCAGTTCCGTTATGCGGCCGAACTGGTTCGTAATGGCCGTATCGGTACATTGAAAAATGTGTATATCGGATTACCCGGCGATCCGGGAGGTGACGAAGAACCTGAAATGCCCATTCCTTCTACCTTGAATTATGATGCCTGGCTGGGATCAACCCCTTATGTATATTATACGGAGAAAAGGGTACACCCGCAGAATGGTTATGATCGTCCGGGTTGGTTGCGTTGCGAACAGTTTGGTGCCGGTATGATCACAGGATGGGGAGCACACCACATCGACTGTGCGCATTGGGGCATGGATACAGAATATACCGGTCCGGTAGAAATTGTTTGTAATAAAGTAACTTTCCCTTCCAAAGGTTTATGGAACGTACATGGCATTTTTGAAACCCAGGGAACCTATGCCAACGGCGTAAAAATGATCGTGAGCAATGAACTGCCCAACGGTATCAAGTTTGAAGGAACCGAAGGCTGGATTTTTGTAACCCGTGGTAACTATCGTGCCAGTGCCAGTGATCCGGTGCAGAGTAATGCCAATACAAAGGCACTCACTGCCAGTGATGGTAAGATCATCACATCTGTGATAGGAGAGAATGAGATCAACCTCTATAAAAGTGCCGAACAGCACGGCAACTGGCTGGATTGTATCCGTACACGCCAGCAACCTATTTCACCAGTAGAAGTAGGACACCGTTCCTGCTCTACCTGTTTGCTGCATCATATTTCCATGAAAGTGAAACGTAAGATCAACTGGGATCCGATGAATGAGCGTTTCATCAATGATGATGAAGCCAATAGCATGCTGAACAGACCACACCGTTTTCCGTATGAAGTAAAAGGACTGGATTAATCTATCATTGAATAATTGTAAACTGATATCAACAGCAAATGCGTACTACATTATTAACAGGACTTGGTTTATTGCTATTACATGCTGCGATGGCTCAACAGAAAGTAAAACTGATCACGCTGGACCCCGGGCATTTTCATGCGGCGCTGGTGCAGAAATCCATGTACCCGCAGGTAGATCCTACGGTGCATGTATATGCAAAGAAAGGACTGGACCTGCAGTTGCATCTCGATAAGATCAAGGGTTATAATAACAGCACTGTTTCTCCCACCAGCTGGAAAGAAGTGGTGTATGAGGGCGATGATTTTTTTAACCGGATGCTGCAGGAAAAGGCAGGTAATGTAGTAGTGCTGGCAGGAAACAACCAACTGAAAACCGATTATATTCTCAAATCCGTGCAGGCGGGTTATCATGTGTTCTCAGACAAACCAATGGTGATCAATGAAAAAGGGTTTGGTCAGCTGAAGCAAGCGTTTGCCACAGCCAAAAAGAAAAATGTATTACTGTATGATATTATGACGGAACGGTATGAGATCACAACCATTCTGCAGAAAGCTTTCTCGCAACAACCGGCCTTATTTGGTAAGCTGCAGAAAGGTACAGCCGCCAATCCTGCTGTAACCAAAGAGAGCGTACATCATTTTTATAAGTATGTATCCGGTTCTGTGTTAACCCGCCCGGCCTGGTTCCTGGATGTGGCGCAGGAAGGAGAGGGGATCGTAGATGTGACCACACACCTGGTAGACCTGGTGCAATGGGAATGTTTTCCGGAGCAGACGCTCGACTATACCACAGACATAAAAATTCAGGCTGCGAAAAGCTGGCCCACCACTATCAGTAAAACACAATTTACAGAGCTAACCAAGTTGTCTGAAATGCCCTCTTATCTCGATAAGTACACGGATAAGAGCAAACAGAATATTCAGGTACTTTGCAATGGCGAGATCAATTATACCCTGAAAGGGCTGCATGCAAAAGTATCGGTGATCTGGAATTACAAAGCGCCCGATGGCACCGGTGATACCCATTATTCCATTATGCGCGGAACAAAAGCCAACCTGGTGATCCGTCAGGGTGCAGAACAGAATTTCAAACCTACTTTGTACATTGAGCCGCTAGCGACAACAGCTGCATACGAGAAAGCGGCAGCGGAAGTAGTAGAAAAAATCGCGCAGCAATACAAAGGGATTTCTTTGAAAAAAAATACAAAGGGGTGGGAAGTAATTATTCCGGATGTGTTGAAAGAAGGACATGAATCTCATTTTGCACGGGTAACGGAGAAATACCTTGAGTATCTTTCCAAACATAATATGCCGGCCTGGGAAGTGCCAAATATGCTGGCCAAGTATTACACCACTACGCAGGCACAGAAACTGGCCGCCAAAAAATAAATGTATGAAAACACTAACCTTTGCCGGAAGTATTTTTTGGGTTTGCCTGTGTTGTATTTCCTTACAGGCCATGGCGCAGCTAAAACCGTTGCAAACCATCAAAGGAACTACTTACAGGTCTATTTTTGAGATGCTTCGGGATGTACCTGGTTTGGAGGTTACATTGAGTAACGACAAAACAGGTGGTTCTGTGGTTGTTCGCGGGATAGGTAGTTTTAATAACCAGAAGCCGCCGCTCTTTGTAGTAGATGGTGCAATTTATTCAGGCGATATCAGCGCTGTCAATCCACAGGATGTAGACGGGATCAGTGTACTGAAAGATGCCGCATCCGCATCGGCTTATGGTGCGCAGGGGGCAGCGGGGGTGATCCTGATCACCACTAAAAAGGGGCAGGGCGTAAGCAGACAGGCCGTTGTATCCAGTTACAATGCATCGGCCTATACTTATTTTATAGAACATAAAACACCGCTGAAAGTGTTTGATCATAATGATAGTGTGATCATGGAAGGTGTGATACAAAAGCAACAGGATAGTGTTTTGGTCTTTATCAAAAAAAGAAAAGAAGTACGGGTAGCCCTGAGGGATATTAAAAGAGTGGAAATGATACACGAATAAAAGGAGTGGACGCTACATCGTTTTCGTAAATTTAAAAGAGCCATAACGCATATCAGCCAAAAAAGAATCAAATTCATAGAATCAATAAACGAAGGACATGGAATCGAATGAGTTGTTTTCACTAAAAGGGAAAGTAATTGTTGTAACTGGCGGAACAGGCATTTTAGGCGGGGCTTTTGTAAAAGGAATTGCAGCAGCAGGTGGAACAGCGGTGATCCTGGGTCGCAATGCAGCCATAGCAGAACAAAGGGCTCAGGAAATCATAAGCAATGGTGGTAAAGCACTGGCTGTAGTAGCAGATGTACTGGAAGAAGCAGATCTGGTGCGTGCGAGAGATTTTATACTGGAGAAATGCGGCCGGATAGATGGGTTGGTAAACGGTGCAGGCGGTAATATGCCGGAAGGAGTATTACAGCCGGATGCTGATATCTTCTCCATGAATATAGACGGAATGAAAAAAGCGATGGTGCTGAATGTATGGGGTACCATTATTCCTACACAGGTATTTGGCGGTGTAATGGCGAAAAGCGGCGGCGGTAGTATTGTGAATATATCTTCTGTCAGTTCCAAACAGGTGGTGACCAAAGTGCTTGGATACAGTATGGGTAAGGCAGCGGTAGATTGTTATACCCAATGGTTTGCTGTTGAAGTAGCCAACCGTTTTGGGGATAGTATCCGCGTGAATGCCATTATGCCTGGTTTTTTTCTTACTGAACAGAACAGAACCTTGTTAACCAATAGCGACGGCAGTTTTACCGATCGTGGTAACCTGGTCATCAAAAACACCCCTTTCAAACGTTTTGGTAAACCGGAAGAACTGGTAGGGGCATTGATCTACCTGCTGAGTGATGCATCCCGTTTTGTTACCGGTATGCAGCTGGGCGTAGACGGTGGGTTTACTGTATTCAGCGGTGTATAATCCTTTTATCCCTTTAACACAGAAGCCATGAGCGAATATTTTTTAACGGAAGATTTTTTATTACAGGGAAAAGCAGCGAGGCGGTTATACCACGATCATGTGAAAGGGCTTCCTGTGATCGATTACCATTGCCATTTGTCTCCTGCAGATATTGCCGCTAACCGGCAGTTTGCCAACCTGACCGATATCTGGTTAAAAGGCGATCATTATAAATGGAGGGCACAGCGTACCCTGGGTGTGCCGGAAAAACTGATCACCGGCGATGCAGGTGACGAAGACAAATTTCATGCCTGGGCCAGGGTGGTTCCGCAAACCGTGCGCAACCCTTTGTTTCACTGGACACATATGGAACTGAAGAATGTGTTTGGCATCAACGGGTATCTCGATGCGAAGTCGGCTTCCTCCGTGTATCAAAGATGTAATGAATTATTGGCACAGCCCTCGCACAAAACAAGGGCCATTCTGGGTTCTTTTAATGTTGAATACATCGGTACCACAGATGAGCCTTGGGATAGTCTTGAATATCACCAATCACTTGCAGCAGAAAATTTCTCTATCCGGGTATCACCTTCTTTCCGTCCTGACCGGGTACTGATGATCGGCAATAAAAAAAGTTTTTTTGATAACCTGGCACTGCTGGAACAGGCAAGCGGTATTACAGTAAAAGATATCAACTCCCTGTTGCAGGCATTACAGAACCGGGTGGATTATTTTCATGCCAATAGCTGTCGAGTATCCGATCATGGATTAACACAGATGCCTGCCCGCTTCGAATTCAGCGCACAGTTGGAATCTGAACTGCAGTTTTTTCTGTCAGACAGAAAAGGCAGTTATTCCGACCCGGAAGCGTTCATGGGGTATGTATTGGTGCAGCTATGTAAGATGTATCATGCCAAAGACTGGGTACAGCAGTTTCACCTGGGCCCTATCCGGAATAACAATACCCGCCTGAACCAATTACTGGGTGCGGATAGTGGTTTTGATTCCATCGGTGATTTTCCGCAGGCTTTACAAATGTCAGTATTCTTCGATCATCTCGACCAGTCCAATCAATTGGCCAAAACGGTTATCTATAATATCAATCCCTCCGATAACGAAGTGTTTGCGACCATGCTTGGAAATTTCAACGATGGCAGTATCAAGGGTAAAATGCAGTTTGGTTCCGGCTGGTGGTTCCTTGACCAGAAAGAGGGTATGGAAAAACAGCTGAATGCCTTATCCAATATGGGATTGATCAGTACCTTTATAGGGATGATCACCGACAGTCGCAGTTTCCTCTCGTTCCCGCGGCACGAGTATTTCAGACGCATTCTTTGTAACCTGTTAGGGGATGAAATGGAGAAGGGCATCCTGCCGAATGATGAAGCCTGGATCGGAGGTATTGCCAAAGACATCTGTTACCATAACGCGAAAGAATATTTTAACCTGTAAATTTTCATTCAAATACAATTGCCATATGTCAAACTCACGCAGGGATTTCATCAAGCAAACCGCTAAGGCAGCAGCCGGCACTTATATTGCTACGGCAGGTATCAGTGCACAAAGTTATGCGCGTATCATGGGTGCCAACGATCGGGTAAGGGTAGGTGTGGTGGGTTTCTCTGACCGTCACCGCAGTTCGCATATCCCGCCATTCATGAAGTTTTATAAAGAGATGAACTTTGATATTGTTGGGGTATCCGATATCTGGAAAAGAAGAAGAGAAGAAGGCGCAGCCTTCCTGAAAGATAAAATGGGGCACGATGTTACCGGTTACCGCAACAACGAAGAAATGTATGCAGCCAAAGCTGTGGATGCAGTATTCATCAGCACCGCCGACTTTCAGCATGCCCTGCATTGCATAGAAGCCGTGAAAGCCGGTTGCGATGTGTATTGCGAAAAACCATTTGCCGAAACCATGGAAGATAACCGTGCTGCTCTGAAAGTAGTAAAAGCATCCGACAGGATCGTGCAGATCGGTTCACAGCGCAGAAGCGGGCCTAACTATAAGGCGGCGGCTGACTTTATACAGAGCGGAAAGTTTGGCCCTATTACCATGGTAGAATTAACCTGGAATGTGAACCAGCCCGGTCGCTGGAGAAGGCCCGACCTGGTAGCCAATTGCCGCGAAGCCGATCTTGACTGGAAACGCTTCCTGATGAATCGTCCTTACGAAAATTTCGATCCGAGAAAATACCTCGAATATCGTTTGTTCTGGCCTTATTCATCCGGTATGCCGGGTCAGTGGATGAGCCACCAGATTGATACGGTTAACTGGTTCAGTGGATTGGATCACCCCAGAAGCGTTACCGCCAACGGTGGTATTTACCAATGGAAAGATGGTCGTAGAAACTGGGATACTACTACTGCTGTATTTGAGTATGGACCAGCCAATGATCCTACTACCGGGTTCCAGGTAGTGTTCATGTCGCGCATGCACAATGGGGATGACAATCCCGCTGAACTTTATTACAGCAATGGGGGAGAACTGAATCTGATCACCAATAAAGTGTCGCCCAAAGGTGGTTTGCGTGCAGGGGCCGCCGCCGCCATGAAAATGCAGCCCAATCTGTTGCCGGAGCTGAATCTGACCGATACAGTTGTGAAGGTAGAAGCCGGTGCCAATACCGGAGGTGATGCCTTAACCACGGCACATATTCGTAACTGGATGGAATGTATCCGCAGCCGTAAGCAACCCAATGCACCGGTGGAAGCAGGCTATACACATTCTATCGCCACCATCATGGCAAATGCGGCCTGCCGCACCGGCGAGAAAGTAACTTTCGATGAAAAAACACAGGAAGTGATGGCGGGTGGAAAAGTGTTTAAATATTAGTAGTAGCAGCAGTTGGGTTTATATAGCAACGGAAAGGGAACTCCTTCGCGGATCATCCCTTTCTTTTTTTATGCAAGGGTGAAAAGAGGATCAGCTAATGACTGAGAAACAAAAAGCAAGAATCGCCGTATTACTCGGGAATTTTTTCTTCGGCACCAGTGTGATAGCTGTTAAGCATATCAGTCCGCACCTGGTTCCTCCACTGGCTCTAACAGCGATCCGGATCTGTTCGGCCAGTTTCCTTTTCTGGTCCATGTTTATTTTGAACCCGGTTAAAACCGGTATTGAAAAAAAAGATTATCTCCGTTTATTTCTCTGCGCCCTGGCAGGTATTACCATGAACCAGACTTTTTCTGTGCTGGGCATGGCGTTTACCAGTCCTATCCATGCGTCCTTACTCATTCTCACCACACCTATTACCATTACCATACTGGCTGCCTGGTTCCTGGGCGAAAGATTAACAAGGTTAAAAATAACCGGACTGTTATTGGGGATTTCAGGTGGTGCTTTACTTGTATTTGCGAGAGATGTATCCAGCATAACCGGCGAGAACCAGTCACTGGGCGATATGTTCGTGATACTGGGGGCACTGAGTTACTCTACCTATGTGATCGCTATCAAACCGCTGATGATGAAATACAAGGCCAATCATATCCTGCAATGGGTTTTCCTGTTCGGTATGTTTGCCAGCCTGCCCATTGGCTGGGGGCCGCTAACTACCGTGCAATGGGCATCTTTCGATTTTCTGAGTTGGTTCTGCCTGGTATATGTGGTGATGGGCGGAACTTTTTTTGCTTACCGCTTAATGAATTACAGTATCAATAAACTGGGTGCTGCCGTAACGGGTTCCTATATTTATACGCAACCTTTTTTTACTACTATTGCTTCTGTGATCATCCTGCATGAAGTATTGAGTCCGCCAAAGATCATGGCAGCGGTATTAATTATGGGAGGCGTATTCTTGGCGAATTACAAAAGAAAGTGAATAGGGATTAAGTAGTAAACAACCATCTCTCTGCGAAACCTCCGCCTCTCTTGTTCTCTGCGGTTGGTGTAAACTTCATCCAACCGCAGAGAACAGGGAGTTTTCGCAGAGAAAAAAGATTATCATTAACACAAACAGTTTATATGACAAGAGTTCCTTTTGCAGACATGAAGCAAACCATCAAAACCGCTTTCATCAAAGCAGGTATGTCAGAAAAAAAAGCAGATATCTGTGCACAGATCCATACAGAATCTTCACGCGATGGCGTGGCTTCGCACGGACTGAACCGGGTAGAACGTTTTGTAGAATACCTGTTGAAGGGATGGGTAGTGGCCGATGCAGAACCCAGTTTGGTAATTAATCTCGGTGCATTGGAAACCTATAACGGTAACCTGGGGCCAGGCGTACTGAACGCTCTGTTTGCCATGAACCGCGCTACTGAAATGGCTGCGGCGAATGGGATCGGTATGGTTGGTTTGCAGAATACCACACACTGGATGCGTGGCGGAGCCTATGGCTGGCAGGCAGCTGATAAAGGTTTTATCGGTATCTGCTGGACCAATACCGAATCCTGTATGCCACCCTGGGGTGCCAAATCGGAAGCGGTGGGTAATAATCCTTTTGTAATGGCCGTGCCACGTAAAGAAGGGCATGTGGTATTTGATATGGCCATGTCGCAATATTCATACGGAAAGATCTGGGGCATGGAAGGGAAAAACCAGCGCCTGCCTTTTCCCGGAGGTTTTGATGAAGAAGGAAAACTGACAGATAATCCCGATATCATTTCCAAAACCAGAAGGGTAGTGCCTATCGGTTACTGGAAAGGAGCTGGTTTTACCATCATGCTCGATCTGATCTCGGCACTGGTATCCGGCGGCTTATGTACGGCTGGCATTGATCAGAACGGCAAAGGCAGTTGTGGTGGTTGCTCACAGGTGTTCATCGCTATTGATCCGTTAAAGATCAATACGCAGGAGATGATCGATCAGGTACTGGAAATGACCGTGGCACAGCTGAAACACGCAGTGCCGGCAGAAGAAGGGAATGAGATCTTTTTTCCGGGTGAACAGGCAGCTAAAAAGAGAAAAGAGAACACGGAAGCTGGTATACCCGTAGATGATCTGATCTGGAATAAAGTAAAAGAACTGGCCAGCTAAGTGCGTTTAAAAATCTCTGCGAAAACTCTGCCTCTCTTGTTCTCTGCGGTTGGTGTAAGTTCTGGCAAACCGCAGAGGGGCGGAGAAGGGGAGTCTTCGCAAAGGGAATTCTATAAATCAATGCATGTATGAAAGCACTCTGTGTACAATCTCCCCATCATCTCATGATCGAGGAAAGGCCGATGCCTGAGATAAATACAGGCAATGAAGTACTCATCAAAGTAAAAGCCGCAGGTATCTGTGGGTCAGATGTTCATATCTATCATGGTACATCACCCGTAGCCACTTATCCGCGGGTAATTGGGCATGAGATAGCGGGAGAGATCATGGCTATCGGTACACAGGTAACTGATTTTGCTGTGGGCGATCGGGTGGTAATGGATCCGGTGATCTACTGCGGTAACTGTTACCAATGCAAAACTGGGCGGCGCAATGTTTGCAGCCAACTCCAGGTAAGATCGGTACATGTAGATGGCGGTTACCAGGAATATATTGTATTGCCACAGGAAAGTATCTATCTCATACCCCCGCAGCTCAGCTGGGAAGAAGCCGTGATGATTGAACCTTTTACCATTGCAGAACAGGTTTGCTGGCGGGCGCAGATCACCAAAGAAGATACTGTATTTATTATGGGAGCGGGGCCGGTAGGATTAAGTGTATTGAAGAGAGCGAAACTATCCGGTGCCACCTGTTATATTTCTGATATACTCGATACCCGACTGGCACTGGCTAAAAGCTATGATGCCGATGCGGTGATTAATGCAAAACAAACCGATCCCGGAGAAGAGATCAAACGGTTGACGAATGGAAATGGTGCCACAGTAGTCATTGATGCCGTCTGTTCCGTCAAATCTTTTGAACAGGCACTTAGCTATGTTTGTGCCGCAGGCAGGGTAATTCCATTGGGCTTTACCAAAGAACCTTCTGCAATTATGCAATTGAGTATTACCGCCAGAGAAATAGATGTGCGCGGATCGAGATTGCACAATAACCAATTTCCGGTAGTGATCGAACATTTCAAACAAGGGAGAATTGAAGTAGCAGATATGATCACCCACCGTTATCCTTTCACCGAAATTCATGCAGCACTCAGGCTGATCGAAGATCCGGCAGTGGAAAAAGGAAAAGTGGTCCTGTTATTCTAAGCAATAAAAAACCGCGCCTTTGCGCCTTTGCGTGAAAATTTTCTCGCGGAGGCGCAAAGGCGCGGTTAAAGACGACGGTTAATATTTGGTTACCCCAGGTGTTGCAATCGGGTAAAATCCATCCGCACCAGGCAATACCGGTGGTGCTGCATCCCATGCAAACACTTTTGGCATGATATCGAGTCCGGAATTAATGGCTTTATCCCAGTTCACTACCTGTCCGCTGTAAGTGGCCATTCTTCCCAGGATAGAAGTCATGGTACTATGCGCCCCATTCTCTGCATCAGCAAATTTGTATTCGCCTTTGGCAATGGCAGCAAACAGCTCATCATGTTCTACCTGGTAAGGGTTGGGTTCTCCCTTGGTATCAAAATGATATACCACTTTTCCTGATGCATCTGTGATATTGGCGGCACCGCAGAAAATTTTTCCTTTGGTACCGATCAGTAATTCATCCACTTTACTCATAGTGCCGGGTATGTGGCGGCACTGGCTGTTCAGGATCGATCCATCGGCATAGGTAAACTCCACATAGTGGTGATCAAAGATCTCGCCATGTTCTTTCCCTTTACGTACCTGACGGCCACCCATACCCTGGGCTTTCACAGGGTAGGCGCCTTTGAACCAGTTGATCACATCAATATTGTGAATATGCTGTTCGGTAATATGATCGCCGCAGAGCCAGTTAAAGTAGTACCAGTTACGCATCTGGTATTCCATTTCGGTTTGTCCGGCTTTGCGGGGTCTTACCCAAACACCATCATTGTTCCACCAGGCCTGCGCCGAAGTGATATCGCCGATCATGTCTTTGCGTTTGTACAGTTCACGGTAAGAGTTCTGGTAATGGCGCTGTAAGCCCACCACTACGTTCAGTTTTTTCTGTTTGGCAATAGCCGCGGTAGCCAATACTTTCTGCACACCGGCCGGATCGGTAGCTACCGGCTTTTCCATGAATACATGTTTGTTCTGTTTGATGGCTTCTTCAAAATGGATCGGGCGGAAACCGGGAGGTGTGGCCAGTATCACCACATCTGCCAGCGGAATGGCTTTCAGGTATCCATCAAAACCGGAGAACCTTCTTTCTGCGGGTACGTCGATCCGTTTGCGCGCATCGGCGTTTTTGGCATCTTCTTCATTGGTGAGCGACTCGTAACATTTATCAAGGTTGTCCTGAAAAGCATCTGCCATCGCCACCAGTTTTACATTCTGTTTGCTCTTCAGCGCCTGCATGACAGCACCGGTACCGCGGCCACCGCAGCCAATAAGGGCTACTTTGATCACTTCATCCGATCCGGCAAAATAATTGGCGCGGCTTAAAAAAGGTGCAGCAATCAGTCCACCGGCAATCAGTGAACTTTGTTTTACAAATTCTCTTCTGGAGTTGTTTTGGGAAGCATCGTTTTGCATAAAACAGATTTTAAAAGTTTATCGGCCCAGGTATTTGTTAAAAAAATCGTTGATCTCTTTTGCGGAAGGTGCTTGCACGGGTCTCACCAAACGGATACCCACCCAGCTGCCATCTGTTAACCACCATTTGCTCTGCGGAATCTGCGGGTCGCGGATATTCCAGTCGGGGTGAGATGCAAAACGATTGGCACTGCGTAACTCGCCGGCTGTTTGTTCAAAACCACCACCGCGCAGGGTTTTGGGGTATTTCTTTTTGTTGGGTGCCATTATCGGATCAATAGCGCTACTGAGTGCACTGTAGCGGTTGGCCTCATAATGATCCATGGTCCATTCCATCAGGTTGCCGAGCATATCATAAAGCCCCCAGGCATTGGGTAATTTTTCGCCCACTTTGTGAAACTTGTCTTCACTGTTATTGGCATACCAGGCATATTTGTCTAATTGGGTGCTATCGTTACCAAAATAGTAGGAGGTGGTACTGCCTGCGCGGCAGGCATATTCCCATTCGGCTTCTGTGGGTAAGCGGTAGAAGACGCCGGTTTTATCGTACAACCAGCGGCAGTACATCAAAGCCGCCATCTGCGACATACTGTTTACCGGGTAACCACCTTCTTTGCCCATGCCCCAGCTAAGGTCAATATACTGCGGACTGGGCCTCGTGATCGCATCAACATCGTTATTAGCGCTGGTATTCTCGTCTTTGAAAAATACATCAAAAGCATCGCGTGTTACTTCGTGGGCACTCATCCAGAATGCGGAGAGTTTGATTTTTTGTTGCGGACCTTCATCGGCTTCTCTTCTTTTTTCTGCGGGGGCACTGCCTATCAAAAACTCGCCCGCAGGAATAGGCTTCATGGTAAAACTGAGCGTACTGCCGGGTATCGATTGTTCGTAACTGGAAAATATGGTTTTATTGGTCTGTGCCCTGCCTGTTGCCACAAGCAGGAGGGAAGAAAATAACAGGAAAACAACTCTTTTCACGTAGCAATATTTGGTGGTGAAAAGATAGTGAAATAATCAAACCGAAAGCAGGATTCAATATGGTGGAATTTAGGTGATGGTCTTCACTGGATCGTATTGATTCCTATGTGAAAATGCGGCTTCGCTGAACTCTGTGGGTGCAGTAAAAACACTATCCAACCGCAGAGAACGAGAGGGCAGGGAGTTTTCGCAGAGAAAGTTTCATAGCAGATAGTTAAAAGAACATTACTCATCTCTTCCAGTACCGATTGAACCCCGGTGAGTCATAATACACAACATGCTTGTTCTGTAATTCTGTGATCAATAATTCAGCTTTCATTTTTTTCGCCAGTTGCATTGCTTCCTTAATAGAAAGAATACTACAGGCAGTAGCCAACCAATCGGCCAACGCGCCGTTATCAGCAATCACCGTTACATTTCTTTGCGAAGAAATACCATAGCCGGTTCGCGGATCTGCAATATGCGAATACCGTTTGCCTTTGTGTTCAATATATTGATACGCATCGCCGGATGTGGCAACGGCTTTGTTTTGCAATAACAGTTTTCGGGGTAAGAGATCATCAGTTGTTTCAGGTACGTTCACACCAATGGTCCAGCCCCGGCTATTGGGCGGGGGCTGACTCATCACCATATCTCCACCCGCATCTGCCAGCGATCGGGTAATTCCTTTACGGGTGAGATAGTTCACCACTTCCTGTGCCGTATACCCTTTGGCAATGCCGCCAAGGTCTAATTGCATTCCTTTCAGTGGTAAATACACACTGTGATCAGCCGGGTGCAGCTGTAGTTGCTGAAAACCCACCTGGGCTTTCCGTTGTACAACTTCTGAACTGTCAGGAAATTTTTTCTCCTTTCTTGCTTTCCGCCACAAACGACTCAGCGGACCGATGGTAATATCAAATGCATGTTTACTCTCTTGCCAGGCCTGGCGACTGCTGATCAATAGATTCCATAATCTGGAAGAAACAATCATGGGTTCTTTACCGGCGCTGGCATTGAGACGGCTCAGTTCACTCGTACTATCGTAATCACTGAACAGGCCATTGAGTGTATCTACGAGGGCAAAACATTCCCGCGCCAGCGCTACGGCTTCCAGCGAATCATCGGTTACGAGTAGCAGGTTAAAGGGCGAACCCATTTTATTTTCGGTAAAATGAAACTTTCTTTCCTGTGCGTGGGTTAACAGCCCGGTCAGGCAGGTTAAAAAAAAGAAAAGGAATAGTTTGTGCAAACTGTCTGTTTTGTGGTTGTTATCAGTAAATTTAAGCACAAAAAAAAGGCATATGCAAAGAAGAAAGTTTATGCAGCAAAGTTTACTGGCCGGTGGATCGCTGATTACAGCCAGCACTGCGTTCTCTGCACAGCAAAAAAAAGACCTGCTCGATAACAATGAACCCTTTCATCTGCCTTATGCCATCCACGATGGTATGTTCAAAAATCATGGAGGTGCTGATATTGTAGACCAGATCAAATTTGCACACTCTGTAGGCTTCCGCGCACTGGAAGACAATGGTATGATGAGCCGCACACCCGAACAACAAAAACGCATCGGCGACATCATGGAACAACTGGGCTGGCGCATGGGCGTGTTTGTGATCGAGTTCGATAAATGGCCCCTTTCAACCAATATGGCCGGTGGTAAAAAGGAATGGAAAGATAAATTCATCCAATACTGTAAGGATGCACTGGAAGTAGCCAAACGCTGCCGTGCCAAATGGGCAACCGTAGTGCCGGGTAATTTCGACAGAACCCTCCCCATGGGTTTTCAAACAGCCAATGTGATCGAGTTCCTCCGTCGCGGCGCAGAGATACTGGAACCTTCCGGATTGGTAATGGTGCTGGAACCTTTAAGTGATACGCCGGATCTCTTTCTGCGTTATTCCGATCAAACCTATGCCATCTGTAAAGCAGTTAACAGTCCTTCCTGTAAGATCCTGTTCGATATGTACCACATGCAGCGAAATGAAGGCAATATCATTCCCAATATGAACCGTGCCTGGGATGAGATCGCTTATCTGCAGATAGGAGATAATCCCGGTAGAAAAGAGCCCGGTACAGGCGAAATGAATTACCGGAATATCTTCAAACATGTTCATGGTAAAGGATACAAAGGGGTGTTAGGTATGGAACATGGTAATGCGGCTCCGGGTAAAGAAGGAGAACTGGCCCTGATCAAAGCGTATCGCGAGGCAGATAGTTTTATGTAACGCTCTGCGAAACCTCCGCTTCTCTTGTTCTCTGCGGTTGGTTAAAGCTTCATCCAACCGCAGAGAACGAGAGGACGGGGAGTTTACGCAGAGGAGAACGAGCTAATTCAAACAGCTTAATAATTATATACCGGCTTTATGTCATTTGCCTTCACCGCTTCACAGATTGCAGCATATCATCGGGATGGTTACCTGTTGATCAAACAGTTCTGCAGTAAACCTGAGGTAGACAAACTGTATCATACAGCACTGGAAGATGATGCCATGCATAAAAACGCCCTGGATCTGAATGACCAGTCGGGCAAAAAAACAAAACTCTCTCTCTGGTTCACGCCAGGTAACGATGTATTTGGCTATTTAACGCGGAGCGAAAAAATGGTGAATGGAGTAGCTGCTTTACTCGATAGTGATGCCCCTGTCTGTCATTTTCATTCCAAGCTGATGCAGAAAGAACCGCGGGTAGGTGGTGCCTGGGAATGGCACCAGGATTACGGGTATTGGTATAAAAACCAGTTTATGTTTCCAGACCAGCTGATCAGTGTTATGGTGGCTTTAACACCTGCTAATAAAGAGAACGGCTGTTTGCAGGTGATCAAAGGTTCGCATAAAATGGGTCGGGTGAACCATGGTTTTGCCGGCGAACAGGTAGGTGCCGATATGGTAATGGTGAACAATGCGCTGCAAAGCATGGAACTGGTGTATTGCGAGCTGGAAGCCGGGGATGCCTTGTTCTTTCATCCCAACCTGCTGCACCGCTCAGAAGCCAATCTGTCGGAACATCCGCGCTGGTCCATTATTTCCTGTTACAGTTCCCAATCCAATCTGGCGTATAACGAAAGTTCTGAGTCATGGAAAGTGCCGGTGAACAAAGTACCGGATGAAGCTTTGTTACAATGGGATGCGGCTTCTTTATCGGAAGCCGACTTTCTCAAAAAAGAAAATGATCCGGCCTTGAAAGAAACAGGATGGGAGAAGGACGAGAGCAGCATCGATCAAAAGAAAATATAGCGCTGCGAAACCTCCGCTTCTCTCGTTCTCTGCGGTTGGTGTGAGTTCCATTCACCGCAGAGAACGAGAGAGCGGGGAGTTTACGCAGAGAAAAGAAAAATACATCTATACAATTGATAACACCACTATGAAAAAGATCCTGCTTGCCTTTTTACTGGTTACCCTATTCACAGATACCCATGCCCAGTTACGTATCCCACAGATTTTTGGTGATAGTATGGTGCTGCAAAGAGACAGATCCATTCCTGTCTGGGGTTGGGCCGCCAAAGGAGAGAAGATCACTGTTCAGTTGCATGATCAAACCAAAACAGCGGTAACCAGTGCTGATGGTAACTGGCGGGTAAACCTGGATGCTGAAAAAGCAGGTGGTCCTTATCGTTTGGTAGTGAAAGGCAGTACGCAGATTGAATACAAAGATGTACTGGTGGGGGATGTATGGATCTGCTCCGGACAGTCGAACATGGAATGGACCGTAACCAATACCAACAACAGCGAAGCAGAAATTGCTGCGGCCGCTTATCCAACGATCCGCCAGCATAAAATCCCTAATACCATCTCGGTTTATCCAGCTACAGATACCAAGGCCGGTAACGGATGGCATAGTGCCAACCCCGCGCAGGTAGGTAGTTTTACCGCAGTAGGTTATTTTTTTGCCAGGAACCTGCAGCAGGAACTGAAGATCCCCATCGGTTTGATCAATACCAGCTGGGGGGGTACCGATGTGGAAACCTGGACAAGTCGCGAAGCTTTTGAACGCAGCGAAGAATTCAGGGATTTGTATAAAGGAGTACAGCGGGTAAATCTTGATTCCATTGCTGCTACTAAAAAGAAACAGACAGAAGCAAGGATCCAAAAAATACAAGGTGTATTACCCACCGAAGCGGTCATTGCCTCCTGGAAAGAATCTGGATTCAACGATCAGTCATGGCCCGAAATGAAATTGCCGGGTTTATGGGAGTCGCAGGGATTGCCCGATCTGGATGGCATTGTATGGTTGCGTAAAACCATTACACTTACCGCAGCACAGGCAGCCAATGGCGCCGATCTTTTGCTTGGTATGATTGATGATAATGAAGAAACCTATGTAAATGGGGTGAAAGTGGGTTCTACCAATGGGTACAACCAGAAACGATTATACATTGTTCCGCCAGGTGTTTTTAAAGAGGGTTCCAATACCATTGCCATCCGGGTAGAAGATACCGGTGGGGGTGGTGGTTTGTATGGAGATGCTGCTGAACTGCAGTTAATCTGTAAAGGCAGTACTGTTGCGCTGAGTGGTGCATGGAAATTCCAGGTGGCATCGGTTACGCAATCTTCTTCTGTAGGACCGAATAGTTTTCCTTCTCTCTTATTCAATGCCATGGTACACCCGCTGATTCCCTATGCCATTAAGGGAGCCATCTGGTACCAGGGAGAGAGTAATGCGGGCCGGGCCTATCAATACCGCAAAGCTTTCCCGCTCATGATCAATGATTGGAGAAGCCGCTGGAAACAGGGCGATTTTCCTTTCTATTTTGTGCAACTCTCCAGTTTCAACTCGGCCAACGGAAACAGCCAGCAGGGCAGTACCTGGGCCGAACTGCGAGAGGCGCAAACCATGACGCTCTCTTTACCTAATACCGGCATGGCCGTAACCACTGATATCGGTAATGCAAAAGATATTCATCCCCGCAACAAACAGGATGTAGGGAAACGGTTGGCATTGGTGGCCCTGCATCATACCTACAGTAAAAATGTGGTCTTTAGTGGACCCGTTTATCAGTCTATGAAAGTAACCGGCAAAGATGTGACAGTTTCTTTTACGCATGATGAGGGTTTAAGAACCCGAGGACAGGCCGATATGCTGGCAGGATTTGAAATAGCCGGTGAGGATCATAAATTTTACAGAGCCAATGCACGCATCCAGGGCAGGCAGGTGATCCTCAGTGCCACAGAAGTGGCTGTGCCCATGGCTGTTCGGTATGCCTGGGCCGATGATGCAGGTGCTGCCAATCTATTTAACCAATCCGGGTTACCGGCAGTGCCTTTCCGTACCGATAACTGGCCTGGGATTACTGTGAACGGGAAATACCGGATAGCGGGCAGATAGTTGTCTACCTGTTGGGGCAGCACAGTTCATGATGGTTAAAAGAGAACTTAGTTTAGTTTTCCGTATATACTTATAACGCTATCGATAAACATTTCCTGCCATGAAGAAAATTCTATGCCTGCTGCTGCCCTGTTTGGTAGCTACTGCTTTTGCCCAGACCTCAGTAGGTCATCTCCTGACTGAGAACAAACCCAACCCTATTGAGGTAGAAGAACAGGCGCCCCGCTTTAGCTGGCAGCTTTCGGCCACACAGCGTAATACCATGCAAACAGCTTATGCCATCCAGGTATGGGAGGCAGGTAATAAAAAGAATACGGTATGGAGCTCCGGAAAGATCATGTCTGATCAATCCGTGTATGTTCCTTACGCAGGCAAAGTTTTGCAGAGTGGAAAAAAATATAATTGGTCGGTACAGGTATGGGATAACCATACAGCCCAACCCGCTTCCAGCGAAGCCGGGAGTTTTCAGATGGGCCTCTTACAAATCACCGATTGGAAAGCCCGATGGATAGAGCCCGGCTATAGGGAAGATTCGGTGATGCGTCCCAGCCCGCTATTCCGCAAACAGTTTGCTGCCAATAAAAAGATCGTATCCGCTACCGCGTATATTACCGCACATGGATTGTATGAGGCACAAATCAATGGGAAGCGCATCAGTGATGCGTATTTTACGCCCGGCTGGACAGCTTACAAGAAACGTCTGCAATACCAGGTATATGATGTAACCTCACTTTTGCAGAAAGGAGCCAACGCTATTGGCGTTACCCTTGGTAGTGGCTGGTATAGAGGGGTAATCGGTTTTTCCAATAACAGGAATGTGTACGGAAAAGATATCGCGCTGCTGTTTCAGTTAACCATCACTTACAGCGATGGCAGTACCGAACAGGTGGTATCTGATGACAGCTGGAAATCAAGTACCGGAGCCATCCGTTACAGCGAGATCTATAATGGTGAAACCATTGATGCCCGCGAAGAAAAAACCGGCTGGACATTACCGGGTTATGATGATAGTAAATGGAGCGGCGTAAAAACCACTTCACATCCGATGAATGTATTGGTAGCCACCTACAATGAACCGATCAGACGGAAAGACGAATTCCAGGCAAAACGGATCATCACCACCCCTTCGGGCGAAAAAGTGATCGATTTTGGCCAGAACCTGGTAGGCTGGGTTACACTGAAAGTGAAAGGTAATGCAGGCGATAAGATCGTGGTATCGCACGCGGAAGTACTCGATAAAACAGGCAATTTTTATACCACCAATCTTCGTGCCGCCAAAGCGCAGGATACCTATATTCTGAAAGGAGGCGAAGAAGAAATATTTGAACCGCATTTTACCTGGCATGGTTTCCAGTTTATCAAACTGGAAGGATATCCCGGCGAACTAAAGCCAGAGAATTTTACTGCAGTGGCACTGTATTCAGATATGCCCACAACCGGCACCTTCTCTTCTTCGCATCCATTGGTGAACCAGTTACAGCATAATATTGAATGGGGACAGAAAGGCAATTTCCTCGATGTGCCTACGGATTGCCCGCAGAGAGATGAACGGCTGGGCTGGACGGGTGATGCACAGGCATTCTCCCGCACCGCTGCCTTTAATATGAACGTGCATAATTTCTTTGCCAAATGGTTAAAAGATGTGGAGGCCGACCAGTTACCCACCGGCAGCGTGCCCTTTGTTGTACCGAATGTATTAGGTGCCGGCTCAGCAGGTTCCGCCGGTTGGGCCGATGCAGCTACCATTATTCCCTGGAATGTATATCTCGCCTATGGCGATAAAAAAGTATTGGAGAACCAGTACAACAGTATGAAAGCCTGGGTGGGTTACATGCAGAATAATAGTACAGATTATCTCTGGAACAAAGGATTCCATTTTGGTGATTGGTTGTTCTACCGTCCACATGATGATAACGATGGAAAATCTGCTGTAACAGACAAGTACCTGATTGCACAATGTTTTTATGCGCATTCTACGCAACTACTGATCAATACAGCGCGGGTGTTGGGGAAAACAGCAGAAGTAACCAGTTACGAATCGCTGTTGAAAAATATCAAAGAGGCTTTTGCTAAAGAATACCTTACTGCCACCGGCCGACTGGTATCCAGCACACAAACTGCGTATGTGTTGGCGTTGAATTTTGATATGTTGCCTGAAAACCTGCGCGCGCAGGCTGCAGAAAGACTGGCGGCCAATGTGAAAGATTACGGCAATCACCTCACTACCGGTTTTCTCGGAACGCCTTATCTCTGCCATGTGTTAACCCGTTTTGGTTATACAGACCTGGCGTATAGTTTATTGCTGCAGGAAAAATATCCTTCCTGGTTATATCCTGTAAAAATGGGTGCCACTACTATCTGGGAAAGATGGGATGGTATCAAACCCGATGGAACCTTCCAGGTGCCATCCATGAATTCATATAACCACTATGCTTATGGTGCCATCGGCGATTGGATGTATAGGGTAATGGTGGGCCTGGATACTTATGAAGACGGTACCGGATACAAACACAGTAAAATTCAACCGCATATTGGAGGTGGTTTTACCAACGCCGCTGCCAGCCTGCAAACCTATTACGGCAAACTCAGCAACAGCTGGAAAGTATCCGGCGATCAACTAACGATGGAAATAGAAGTACCTGCCAACACAACTGCTACCGTATTCGTTCCCGCCAAAACTGCCGATGCTGTTACAGAAAGCGGTACTCCCATTGCACAATCAAAAGACATCAAATTGCTCGAAACCAGAGAGGGCTACGTAAAACTCTCCCTCGGTTCCGGCAAATATCAATTTGTAGTAAACAAAAAATAGTCCATATCCAAATTCACTCATTCACTCATCCACTCATTCACTCATTGCTCCTATATGCGAACCCTATTCAACATCTGCATTGTTTTCTTCCTATGCCTTGCAAACCTCTCTGCCCAATCCCCCCGTTGGTCCATCGAAAAAGCCAATGCCTGGTATAGCCAACACCGCTGGCTGGCCGGAGCCAATTATATTCCTGCCAATGCCATTAACCAGCTCGAAATGTGGCAGGCCGATACCTTTGATCCTGCTACCATTGATAAGGAGTTAGGCTGGGCAGAGAACCTCGGTTTTAATACGCTTCGCGTTTACCTGCATAGCCTGGCCTGGCAGCAGGATGCAACCGGGTTCAAAAAACGGATGGACCAGTTTCTCACCATCGCAGCCAAACATAAGATCGAACCCATTTTTGTTTTCTTCGATGATTGCTGGAACAAAGTGCCCCGCATCGGCAAACAACCCGAACCTAAAACAGGAATTCACAATTCCGGTTGGGTACAGGATCCGGGTCAGCCGATGTCGAACGATGTAAGCATTTATCCCCGCCTCCAAAAATATGTGACGGATGTATTAACGCATTTCAAACACGACAAGCGTATCCTTTTATGGGATCTGTACAACGAACCGGGTAACAGCGGCAAAAAAGATTCTTCGCTGGTATTATTGAAGAAAGTGTTTGAGTGGGCCAAAGCAGCCAATCCGGATCAACCGATCAGTGCGGGTTTGTGGGACTGGAACCTGGAGAAATACAATTCGTTTCAGGCACTTAATTCAGATATCATCACTTACCACAATTACGATGCACCGGCCGATCACAAACGGGTGATCCAGTTATTAAAAGCGTTTGGCCGACCCATGATCTGCACCGAATACATGGCCCGCACCCGTAACAGTTATTTTGCCAATATCATGCCCATGCTGAAGCAGTACAAAGTAGGTGCCATTAACTGGGGATTTGTAAATGGGAAAACCAATACCATTTTTGCCTGGGACGATCCGCACGGCGATGGTTCGCAACCCAAAGAATGGTTCCATGATATTTTCAACAAAGATGGCAGCCCTTATCGCCAGGAAGAAGTGGACCTGATCAAAAAGCTGACGAAACAATAGTAACAGATCAATACCTGTTCATCATGAAAAAGTATTCCCTCCTTTTCTTATGCTTCACCATACTGGTTGCAGCGGCACAGGAATCCATTACTATCAATCCTGCTTTGTTAAAAAACAGCTGGCCCGCTTCCTGGATCAGTTGTCCGGATGCACCTCAACGCGAATACGGTGTCTATCATTTCCGTAAAACCATTTCGCTGGCGCAGAAGCCTTCCCGTTTTGTGGTGCATGTATCGGCTGATAACCGGTATCGTTTATTCGTTAATGGGAAAGCAGTTTGTAATGGCCCTGCCCGTGGCGATCTGTATAACTGGTATTTTGAAACGGTTGATATAGCACCTTACCTGCAGGCCGGCAACAATACCCTGGCAGCACTGGTATGGAATATGGGAGAGCTGGCGCCGGTGGCACAGATCAGTAACCAGACAGCTTTTGTATTGCAGGGCGATGGGGATGCAGAAAAGATGGTGAATACAGGCGATAGCTGGAAAGTTTTTCGTGATACGGCGTATACACCTTGCTCAACAGATAATGGTTCGCGTTTAAGAACCTATATGGTGATTGGTCCCGGCGACAGGGTAAATGCTTCTGCTTATCCCTGGGGATGGGAACAGCCTGGTTATAACGATGCTCACTGGCAACCAGGTAAACGTCTCAGTAACCCGGTAACGGCTGGTTATGGCACTGATAATCTCTGGACCTTACAACCACGTAATATTCCACTGATGTTCGAAAAGCAGCAACGGATCGCATCGGTTAGGGAAACAAAAAATATTTCGGCTACAACTGATTTTCTGAAAGGAGGCAAACCATTGGTGATACCGGCTCATCAAACCATATCTGTTTTACTGGACCAGGGATTTAATACCGTTGCGTATCCTGAATTACTGGTCAGCAAGGGTAAAGGCGCTTCTGTTACGCTTACTTATGCCGAAGCGTTGTTCGATAAAAATGGGTTGAAGGGAAACCGGAATGAGATCAAAGACAAAACCATCAAAGGCAATTACGATATTTTTTTACCTGATGGAGGAAGCCAACGTTTTTTCCGTCCGCTCTGGTTCCGTACGTATCGGTTTTTGCAATTGGATATCACCACGCAGGACGAACCCTTGCAGATAGAAGACATCTATGGTTCAGCAACGGGCTATCCCTTCACCGTAAAAGCCTCCTTCAACAGTAACGATGCCTCACTGCAGCAGATCTGGGATATTGGCTGGCGTACCGCGCAACTTTGTGCGGGAGAAACTTATTTTGATTGTCCTTACTACGAGCAGTTGCAATACGAAGGCGATACGCGTATTCAATCATTGATCTCCTTGTATGTTGCGGGTGATGACAGACTGATGCGCAAAGCCCTGCTGGATTTTTATCATTCCCGTGTGCCGGGAGGATTAACCCAGGGACGTTATCCCAGCAGCCGTTTACAGGTAATTCCGCCGTTTTCTTTATACTGGGTATCGATGATCTATGATTACTGGATGCACCGGAAGGATCCAGCCTTTATCCGAAATTTTCTGGTACCCATTACCGGTGTGCTGGATTGGTATGAACAGAAAATTGACCAGCAGCAACAAATGCTGGGCCCCATGAAATGGTGGGGTTTTGTAGATTGGAACCATGCCTTCCCCAATGGCGTACCCGATGGGGCCACCGATGGAAATTCTTCCGTGATCACTTTACAATATGTAGCCACTTTACAACAGGCCGCAGCATTGTTTGATGGGTTTGGCAGAAAAACAGAAGCGGCCCATTACCGGCAACTGGCAGATCAACTGAACAAAGCCACTTATCGTTTATGTTTTGATCAGACAAAAAGGGTAATGGCCAATACACCGGCTAAAAAAACATTCAGTCAGCATGCAGGTATCATGGCTGTATTAACCGGTGCTATTCCGGAAGCAGACCAGCAGGCAGCTTTGCAGAAAATTCTTTACGATACCTCTCTCAGCCAGGCCACTTTCTATTACCGGTTTTATCTGAACCGGGCATTGAAAAAAGCAGGCATGGCAGACAGGTATTATTCGCAGTTAACGCCTTGGCGGGGAATGATCGCCAATGGCCTCACTACTTTCGCAGAAAATCCTGATCCCACCCGTTCTGATTGTCATGCCTGGAGCTCCAGTCCGAATTACGATTTCCTCGCCACCATCTGTGGTATTGTACCGGCTTCGCCGGGATTTGCTTCTGTGCGCATTGAGCCAGCCATGGGAGAGTTAACCAGTGTGCAGGGCGAAATGCCCCATCCGCAGGGAACCATTAAAGTGAATCTGCAGCGAATAGGAAGTATCGGTGTAGAAGCCCGAATCAACCTGCCAGCCCAACTCAAGGGCGAATTCATCTGGAAAGGAAAACGCATTCTGTTAAAAGGAGGCGAACAAATGATTCGGCTGTGAGTTGGCAGTCAGTGCATTAGACTTTTTAAACTAACATCCATTCGTTCTGTTTTCTGCTACTGAAAAAAAGTCTGTTAATTTTATTGTCTATTAAGTATGTAGACTATATATTTGCCTATCAATTAAGTAGACTTTATGCTTTTCAGAACAACTTCTATTAAACCGTTACCGTGTTGCTGTTGCTGATGTAATCACATTTGGCATAACAGTTCTCTTTACCCTACAACACGTTAACCATGGAAGTTATTTCAACACCAACCCTCGCACAACTACAAACAAACATCAAGTCTCTCAGCATCAGAGAAACCTTACAGCTATTAGCAGAACTCTATCCGGGCAAACTGGTGTTCTCTACCAGTTTCAGTATGGAAGACCAGGTAATTACCCATGAAATTGCTGAAAGCGGATTGCCCGTTCATTTGTTTACGCTGGATACAGGTCGCTTGTTTGCAGAAACCTATTCTGTCTGGAATAGTACGCTTACACGTTATGGCATTCCGGTAAAAGCCTATTATCCTGATCGTTCATTGCTGGAATCCTTTGTAGAAAAAAATGGTCCCAATGCATTTTACGAATCGGTAGAGAACCGGAAAACCTGTTGCCAGATCCGGAAAGTAGAACCCCTGAAACGGGCTCTTGCAGGCAACGCGGTATGGATTACCGGCTTACGTGCCGAGCATTCTTCTTCCCGGCAGGATCTGTCGCAGCTGGAATGGGATGAAGCCAACCAACTCCTAAAATACCATCCTTTGCTTAACTGGGATACGGCAGCGGTAAAAAACTATATCGCGCAGCACAACGTGCCGTATAATCCTTTGCACGACCGTGGTTTTATCAGTATCGGTTGTGCACCCTGTACCAGGGCCACCCAACCCGGCGAAGATTTCAGGGCAGGCCGCTGGTGGTGGGAAGACAGCAGTAAAAAAGAATGCGGCCTTCACGAAAAACAACATTGAATCAATTATTATAACAGAAACAAATGTCGAAATATCAATTGGATTACCTGGAGCAGCTGGAGTCGGAAGCCATACATATCATGCGCGAAGTGGCAGGACAATTTGAAAAACCAGCTTTGTTATTCAGTGGAGGAAAAGATTCCATTACACTGGTTCACCTGGCACTGAAAGCATTTCGGCCGGGGAAATTTCCTTTTCCGCTGGTGCATATCGATACCGGTCATAATTTCCAGGAAGCCCTGGATTTCCGGGATGCACTGGCAGAAAAAACCGGAGAGAAACTGATCGTTCGCCAGGTGGCAGACACCATCAAACAACAAAATCTGACAGAACCCAAAGGGAAATTTGCAAGCAGGAATGCTTTGCAGACATTCACCCTGCTTGATACTATTCAGGAATTCAAATTTGATGCCTGTATCGGTGGCGCCCGGCGCGACGAAGAAAAAGCACGTGCCAAAGAAAGAATCTTTTCTGTGCGGGATGAATTTGGCCAGTGGGACCCCAAACTGCAACGCCCCGAACTCTGGAATATATACAATGGCCGTATTCACAAAGGGGAGAACGTTCGCGTGTTCCCCATCAGTAACTGGACGGAACTGGATATCTGGAATTATATCCGTCGCGAAAACATAGAACTGCCCTCGATCTATTTTGCACACGACCGGGAAGTGCTGGAGCATGAGGGGCAACTGGTGGCGCTGTCGGAGTTTATTCAGCGGGAAGACACTGATAAAATCAGCACCCGCAGAGTTCGGTACCGTACGGTAGGAGATATGACCTGTACGGCAGCTGTTGAATCCAATGCCACTACCATCGATGATATCATCAACGAGATCATTGCCACCAAAACCAGCGAAAGGGGAGAAACCCGGATCGATGATAAAGTGTCGGAGGCAGCAATGGAAGACAGGAAAAAAAGCGGATATTTTTAGGTCAATAGTGAATGGTAAATAGTCAATCATCATTTCATCATTCACCATTGACAATTCACCATTCACAACTCACAACTCACCATGGACATACTAAGATTCATTACTGCCGGCAGTGTAGACGACGGCAAAAGCACACTGATCGGCCGTTTGCTATACGACAGTAAATCGATCATGATTGATCAGTTGGAAGCGATTCAGAAACAGACACGAAACCGCGAGGAAGGAGATATAGACCTTGCCTTGCTCACAGATGGTTTACGGGCTGAACGCGAACAGGGGATTACCATTGATGTGGCTTATAAATATTTCTCTACGCCCCGCCGTAAATTCATTATTGCCGATGCACCCGGCCATATCCAGTACACCCGGAACATGGTTACCGGTGCCTCCAATGCCAATCTGATCATTATCCTGATTGATGCGAGGCATGGAGTAATAGAACAAACAAGAAGACATTCGATCATCGCATCCTTACTGAATATACCACATGTAGTGGTAGCTGTGAATAAAATGGATATGGTGGCATATTCACAGGATACCTATAATAATATTGTGATCGATTATGCAAAAGTGGCAGCTTCACTGGGCCTGAAGAACGTGACCTATCTTCCTATCAGTGCATTAAATGGCGATAATATTGTGGATCGTTCTCAGTTTCTTTCCTGGTACGATGGACCTACTTTACTGCACCTGCTCGAAACAGTAGAAGTGCATAGCGATATTGATCTGACACATGCCCGTTTTCCGGTACAGTATGTGATCCGTCCGCAAACCGATGCATTGCATGATTACCGGGGTTATGCCGGTAAACTGATCAGCGGGATCTATCAAAAAGGAGATGCCGTTACGGTACTGCCTTCAGGTTTGCAGAGCACTATTAAAACCATCGAAATCGGAGGCAAAGAAGTGGAAGAAGCTTTTGCACCGCAAAGTATTGTTTTACACCTCGCCGACAATATAGACGTTAGCAGGGGAGATGTGCTGGTATCGTCCGATGATCTGCCCAAACTGGAACAGGAACTGGATGTACTGCTCTGCTGGATGGATAATAAACCTTTGACAGCCGGAAGCCGTTACCTTTTACAGATCAACAGCTATCTCGTAAAAACGATTGTGAAAGAGATCCAATACAAACTGGATGTGAATTCCTTGCAGCAGGAACCTTCTCCGGCAACAGTAGGACTGAACGAGATCGTGCGGGTCAGGATCAAAACCGCCTCTCCTGTGGCGTTTGATGCTTATAATGACCTGCGGATAAATGGAGGTGCCATTCTGATAGATGAAACCAGTAATGTAACGGTAGGGGCCTGTATGATACAATAAACAACTAAGAAAATGGACAATCATTCATTCATACAAAAATTGCACGGGCGGCATGTTCAATGTGTTCTCTCTTTTCCAGACAGGGCATTGGCGCATGCGTTTATTGATGATCTGTTTGAATTTTTGTTCATACCCAAAGACAGTAGACTGGTGTCGGCTGATGATCTGGACAAAGCGTACGAACTGCTGCAACAACGTTTTTCTGTGCTCGCATCCGCTGTGATCAGTGATAAGAAGGAATTAGAGAAAGTGACCCTTGCTTTTTTTGCTTCGATACCTGATCTGCACGATAGGTTATTAAAAGATGCACAGGCTATTCTGGCATTTGATCCGGCGGCTGGTTCGGAAGAAGAAGTCTTGTCTGCCTATCCCGGTTTTTATGCAACGGCGGTATATCGGTTATCGCATCTGTTATCGAAGGAGCATGTAAAGATCCTGCCAAGGCTGTTTACAGAATATGCCCATAGTAAAACCGGTATCGATATTCATCCCGGGGCCATCATCGGCGAATCTTTTTCGATCGATCATGGAACCGGCGTTGTGATCGGTGAAACAACAGTGATCGGTAACAACGTGAAATTATACCAGGGGGTAACATTGGGCGCATTAAGTGTGGAGAAAAAAGATGCCAAGAGTAAAAGGCATCCAACCATACAGGATAATGTAGTTGTTTATTCAGGGGCCACTATTCTGGGAGGCGATACCATCATCGGCCATGACAGTATCATTGGTGGTAATGTATGGCTCACCTATAGTGTAGATCCTCATTCGGTTGTATATCATCAAAGTGAGATCCGGGTAAGGGATAACAACCCTTTTCCGGAACCCATCAATTTTATCATTTAATAAACAGTAAACACAAATAAAAAAACTATGAAATTCAATAACATTCTCGCCACCATCGGAAATACACCGCATGTAAGAATCAACCGCTTATTTGGTCAGAACCATGAAGTATGGATCAAACTGGAAAAAACCAATCCGGGTGCCAGCATCAAAGACAGGATTGCTTTGGCCATGATCGAAGATGCAGAAGCAAAGGGCTTGCTGAAACCCGGCAGTATCATTGTGGAACCTACTTCCGGGAATACCGGAATCGGACTGGCACTGGTGGCTGCCGTTAAGCAATACCGGATCATCCTGGTGATGCCCGAGAGTATGAGTGTGGAGAGACGTAAACTGATGTCGGCTTACGGCGCTGAATTTGTATTAACTCCCCGTGAGAAAGGCATGAAAGGTGCCATAGAGAAAGCCGGAGAAATTGTGAAAGAAACCTCAGGAGCCTGGATGCCGCAACAATTCGATAACCCGGCCAATGCAGAGATACATCGTAACACAACAGCAGCAGAAATCCTGCAGGACTTCCCCGACGGGTTGGATTACCTGATTACAGGTGTGGGAACAGGCGGTCATATTACCGGTGTGGCTGAAATACTGAAAAAGAAATTCCCCTCGCTGAAAGCATTTGCGGTAGAACCGGAATTATCTCCTGTATTAAGCGGCGGTGCGCCATCACCACATCCTTTACAGGGAATCGGGGCAGGTTTTGTGCCTTCGGTGTTGAATGTATCCGTACTGGATGGCATTATACAGGTAAGTAAAGAAGAAGCTTTTTTCTTTACCCAACGCCTGGCCAAAGAGGAGGGAATCCTGGCAGGAATATCTACCGGTGCATCGCTGGCGGCAGTTTCTAAAAAACTGGCTGAGATCCCTGATGATGCAAGGATTCTGACATTTAATTACGACACAGGAGAAAGGTACTTATCTATAGAAGGACTCTTCTAAAAACCTAACATGAACCCATTACAAGCAAAAGGCAAAGTAATTCTGGCAGGCGCCGGTCCGGGCGATCCCGACCTGATTACGGTAAAAACAGCCAATTACCTGCAACAGGCCGATGTGGTACTGACTGACAGATTGGTGAGCAAGGTGATCCTGCAGCGCTATGTAAGGCCTGCGGCCCAGATCATAGAAGTGGGTAAACAATGCCGCCGCGGCGTTTCAACGCCACAGGAAACCATTAATCAATTGATTGTAAAATATGCTACAGCAGGCAAACTGGTGGTAAGACTGAAAGGCGGAGATGTGGCTTTTTTTTCCAATGTGCTGGACGAACTGGAAGTGTTGGTTGCCAATGGGATTTCTTATGAGATCGTTCCAGGTATTACGGCAGCATCAGGCGCCTCTGCGTATGCGGGGATTCCGTTAACTGCCAGAAACCATGCTACCGCTGTTCGTTTTTTAACCTATTACCAATCATCTGTGGTGAGTGATGATTATTGGAAAGAACTGGCAGCCACTACTGATACATTGGTATTTTATATGTCGTCCGAAACCCTCGATGGATTGGTGAATCATCTGATTGCAAATAAAATTGCTGCTGATACAAAGCTGGCAGTAATAGAACAGGCAACTACCCCCTACCAACAGGTATATACCTGCGGTATTTATGAATATGCAGAAAAACTAAAAGACCGTTCCTTCCTTTCGCCCTCGCTGATCATCGTAGGTAAAGTAGTGGCATTACAGGAATCATTTGCCTGGTTCAGTGGCAGCAATCTGGGAGAATATTATTTCAAACCCTTGACCAGTACGGTTAAATCCATACATACGCATGAACAACCCAAACAATATGCTGGCAGAGCATAAACAACAATTGCTGACCGAACTGCTAACCGGTGCAGGTAAAGAGGAATTGATCTGGATCAACGGGTACCTCGCTGCCCTGATCAATGGTGCGGAAGTTCAGTCGGAAACAGTTTCGCCGGCAACAGCCAAGAAAAAAATAACCCTTGTTTACGGCACAGAAACGGGCAATTCAAAACGGGTGGCAACTGAATTGGCTGCCAAAGCCAAAAAACAGCAGCTACAGGTAAAACTGGCCAGTCTTGACCAGTACCGGTTAACAGATCTTGCCCGGGAAGAAAACCTGTTTGTGGTTATCAGTACCCAGGGTGATGGGGAACCTCCGGTGGCTGCGCAGAAATTTTACGATCATATTCATCGAAATGGTTTCCGCTTAGACCAGGTAAACTTCAGTGTACTCGCTTTGGGCGATTCCTCTTATCCTTTGTTCTGTAAAACAGGGGAAGAGGTAGATGCACAACTGGAAAAACTGGGAGGTAACAGACTCGTGCCCATCCGTAAATGCGATGTGGAGTATGAGCAGGATGCAGCTGCCTGGTTTGCCGAAGTATTACATTCTGTACAAACATCCTCAGTGCCACTTCCATCAGCTGTAACATTACCAGCATCTTCTTCTGCCAAAGCAAATAAAAAAATATACACGGCCACCGTAGCTGGTAATCAATTACTGAACGATAAGGGCTCAGACAAAGCCATTTATCATATTGAGTTACTCGCCGATGAGGTAGACTATCTGCCGGGAGATTCAGTGGGTATCGTTCCGGAAAATGATACGCAGCTGGTTGAACAGATCATAAAGCTAAGCGGTGCCGACCCACAGCAACAGGTATTGCATAAAAACGAATCATTAACTATCGAAACTGCGCTGAAAAAAAAGCTAGCTGTTTCGCACCTGCACGAAAGAGTAGTTAAAAAATACGCAGCTATTGTTGAACAGGAGATCCCGGAACAGAAAATGGATCTGCTGCAGTTGCTGCAATTGTATCCGCTCAAAAGTACAGCTCAGTTTGAAGAAGTGGTTAGTATCCTGCCCGCACAATCGCCGCGGATCTACACCATTGCTTCTTCGCCCGCTGCACATGCAGGCGAGGTGCACCTGACAGTGGAAGAAGATCTATTTGACGTAAACGGCGAACAGAAAACAGGTTTGTGTTCGGGTTATTTGTCAGGAATATCTGAGGGGCAGCCCCTTGATTTCTTCGTACAGAAAAATAAACGTTTCCGCTTACCAGCAGAGGATACAGATGTATTGATGATTGCAAAAGGTACAGGTATTGCTGCTTTCCGCTCTTTTCTGGCAGAAAGGGATGCTGCTGGCGCAAGGGGCAGTAACTGGTTATTCTTTGGGGAAGAAAATTTTACAACCGACTTTCTGTATCAAACAGAATTACAGGATTGGTACCAGACAGGTGTGTTAAATGGTATCTCACTCGCATTCTCAAAAAACCAACCACAGTCTTTTCAGGTCCAGGATAAACTGCGGGCACATGGCAAAGATGTGTATGCCTGGATCTCAAGGGGTGCGCATATCTATGTATGTGGCGAAAAATTGCCCATGAGCGAAGAAGCAGAAGCGGTTTTGCAGGAGATCATAATGCAGTATGGTAACTTATCGGAACAGGAGGCCAGTACTTATTTTGAAAAAATGAAAGAAGAGGGAAGATATTCGAAGGATGTTTACTAAGCAGAAAACAGCAAATATGTCAGAGAAATCAGCAATAGAAAAAATCAAGGAAGCCAGTGATGGTTTGCGTGGAACACTAAAAGAGAGTCTGCAGGACGAGATTACCGGCGCCATCCGGGAAGATGACCAGGCCGTGATCAAGTTTCATGGTATGTACCAGCAGGACGATCGTGATCGTAGGGAAGAGCGTGCCGCCAAAAAACTGGAACGGCTCTACTCATTTATGATACGGCTTCGTTTGCCCGGCGGTCTTTTAACACCGGAACAGTGGATAGCTGTACATGATGTGGCCGGAGAAAACTCGACAGGAGTAATCAAAATCACCTCAAGACAGACGCTGCAATTGCATGGAATCATCAAATCAAAGATCAAGCCCACTATCCAATCCTTTAGCGAAGCCAAACTGGATTCGATAGCTACCTGTGGCGATATTAACCGGAATGTATTGTGCAGTTCACATCCCAAAGAATCACCGTTACATGCAGCGGTTTTTGCGTATGCAGATAAGATCAGCCAGTTACTGATGCCGAAAACAAAAGCCTATTATGAAATATGGCTGGATGAAGAACCCCTGCTGGATAAAAAAGAGGAAGAAGATCCTTTGTACCAGGATCGGTACCTGCCGCGGAAATTCAAGATCGCCATTGCTATACCACCCAATAATGATGTGGATGTATTTGCTAATGATATTGGTTTGATTGCAGTGATAGAAAATCAACAATTGAAAGGATTTAATATTGCCATTGGTGGCGGATTATCCAGCACCCACGGTAATCCGGAAACCTATCCGCGGCTGGCAACACTGATTGGTTTTGCAAATAGTGAAGAGAAAACACTAAAAGCGGTCTATGAAATTGCCACCATACAACGCGACTATGGCAATCGCAGCGACCGCAAACTGGCCCGTTTAAAATACACAGTAGACAGGCTGGGCGTAGATTGGTTTAAAGCGGAACTGGAGCGGCGTACCGGTTTCGTGCTGGAGCCAGTTCGCCCTACGTCATTTACCAGCCGCAAAGATCATTTTGGCTGGTTTAAAAATGAAGAAGGTCTTTGGTACTATACCGCTTTTGTAGAGAATGGACGGATCCTGGATGATGAAAGCTCGCAGTTAAAATCCGCCCTGCTGGCAGTGGCGCATACCGGTAAAGCTAATTTCCGCTTTACCTGCAACCAGAATGTGATCATCAGTGATATAAGCGAAGCGGATAAAGCGGTTATCGACAATATTCTGGATCAGTATGCCGTAAAACAGCGTACTGAAAACAGTTCCGTCATCAGACTGAATTCCATGGCCTGTGTGTCTTTGCCTACCTGTCCATTGGCATTGGCCGAGGCGCAACGGTATTTACCTTCTCTGCTCGATAAAATCGAAGGACTGTTGTTACAACACGCTTTGCAGAAAGAAGAGATCATTATCCGCATGACGGGTTGCCCCAATGGTTGTGCCCGTTCTTATGCAGCCGAGATCGGTTTTGTAGGAACGGCACCCGGAAAGTACAACCTGCAGCTCGGTGGTGACAGGATAGGGCAACGATTGAATAAGATCTACAAAGAAAATATCGGAGAAGAAGAAATTCTGGCTTCTTTAAACAGTTTGTTCGAAGTCTATGCAGCCGAACGAAATTCTACGGAAACCTTTGGTGATTTCTCTCTTCGTAAACAGTGGGTGTGATATTTGTTACTGCGATTTACGGGGAAGATTGTTCTGCAACTATGTCTTTCCTGTGCTATTCTAATCAATATTATGTCGTTACCAATTGAACCTACAGTAATACCCGGATCTGAGAATACGCTGTTCCCTGTTTTTCTGAAACTGGAAACATTGTCGGTGCTATTGGTAGGTGGAGGAAATGTAGCATTGGAGAAACTGCAGGCATTGCTGAATAACGCACCCCGAACCCGTATCAGGATGGTGGCTATTACGGTAGATGAAAGAATCCGCCAACTGGCTACCCGTTTCCCGGCCGTTAGTATTGAGAAGAGAGCTTATGTAGCGGCAGATCTTGCCGGAATCGACATCCTGGTAGTAGCGGTGAATGATATTCCGCTCAGCGAAGCGATCCGGAAGGATGCCAAAGCAAAAGGGATCCTGGTAAATGTGGCAGACAAACCCGCTCTCTGCGATTTTTACCTCGGCTCAATTGTGCAAAAGGGTAACCTGAAGATCGCCATCTCTACCAATGGTAAATCGCCTACCATTGCCAAGCGTTTAAAGGAAGTATTGAATACCATCATCCCCGCCGAAATAGATGATGTACTCAACGATATGCAGCATATCCGGCAACAACTGGATGGAGATTTTTCGGATAAGGTGAAACAACTCAATGACCTTACCAAAGTACTTGTAGCCAAACAGGTTTCTCTCGCAGAAGTGAACCTGAAAAAAAGCAGGGAAAAAAAATGGCAGCAGATCGTTAAAGTATGCCTGTTTGCTTTTGTATGCATGATCCTGGGTGCTGCTGTATTTTCTTATTTTCCCGCCAAAGAAGTATTCGGCGCTGTAAAATCCATCCCCGACTATATAGATGTTTCTTCTTTCCTGATCATGTTACTCACTGGTTTTATGGCACAGATGGTGGATGGCTCACTCGGTATGGGTTACGGAACTATTTCTACTACTTTCCTGCTGGCCAATGGTGTCAATCCTGCCGTGGTAAGCAGCAGGGTGCATTCGGCAAGAGTTTTTTCGAGTGGTGTGTCGGGCTATAGTCATCACCGCTTTGGTAACATCAATAAAAAATTATTCAAAACTCTCGTAATCCCCGGAATTTTCGGTGCAGTTGCAGGTGCCACACTCGCCTTTATCGGTCAACAGTATTCAACCTATGTACGGGTACCCCTGGCTATCTATACCTGTTACCTCGGCTATTTTATCATTAAAAAAGCAATCAGGAAAAAATCTCATCAGGATAAAGTAAAACGAGCCGGCTGGCTGGCGGGTATCGGTGGTTTTATGGATGCATTTGCCGGTGGTGGATGGGGGGCACTGGTTACCAGTACACTGATCTCTAAAAGAAAAAGTCCCCGTTATGTCATTGGCTCGGTTTGTCTCGCAGAATTTTTTGTAGTGTTTGCAAGTGCCGTTACTTTTTTTATTCTGTTACAACATATTCCGCTGGGAGATGTACTGGGACTGATCATCGGCGGTATCATTGCCGCACCCATTGCCGCCAGGCTGGTAGGTAAACTGCCCTTAAAAACCATGTACTTCCTGGTAGGAGGCCTGGTAATCTGCACCAGCCTCTTCACCCTCTGGAAATCCATCAGTATCCTGCTTCGCTAAATAATAAGAAAATCAGAAGTTACCTTTCTCAGCCAAAAAGAAATTGCTTTTGTTCCATTCATCTGTTCGTCTGTTCCTCTGTTCCTTGTTCGTCTGTTCCCCTGTTCCTCCTCTCTCTTATCATGCGGCTGCCTATGTGGATGATTTAAAAAGGAGAGGGGCTCACCGATGTCCACCCGCCATCCACAATCAGGGTCTGCCCCGTAATCTGCCTCGCTTTGTCTGAAACAAGAAACAAAGCCGCTTCTGCAATATCCTCCACACTTGCCGGCCGGCCCATGGGTGTAAGGGCAGACCAGGTTTGCGTATACCCCGGATCATCCAATGTTCTTTCTGTTAAGGTGGCTCCGGGGGCGATGGCATTTACGGTGATCTGAAAAGGAGATAGCTCAATCACCAGGTTTTTGGCCAGCATTTCCAATGCCGCTTTGCTCATGCTGTATGCTGCCAATTGTTTGTGAGCCTGGTGACCGGTAACCGAAGAAGTAAACAGGATGGTACCACCCCCTTTCTGTTCTTTCATCTGCTGTGCAGCTGCCTGAGCGAGGAAAAAACTACCCGCCAGGTTTACCTGCATTACCCGCTGAAACGCTTCGGGTGTATACGTGAGAAAATCGCCAAACAAAGTGATACCGGCATTGGCAATCACCATATCCAGTTTTCCATAAAGGATTACGGTATGGGCAACCATGTTTTGAATACAGGTAATATCACTGGCATCGCCAGCAAAAGCGAGGCATTTGTTACCGGTTTCTGCCGTAATCAATGCGGCTGCACGGTGGGTCAGGTCAGGATCAATATCGTTCAAAACTACCTGAGCGCCCCGGGCGGAGAGTTTTTTGCAGATCTCAAAACCGATACCTTGTCCGGCACCGGTTACAATCGCGGTTTTTTGGGTAAATGGCATGCAATCGGTAATGGTCTTACCGAATATACTGAAAAGGATGGCTGGTTGCACTGGAGTAGAAGTAAATCGTATTTTTACTAGTACCCGCAGGTATAATCGGAAGGGAGCGGGGTAATACCTGTTATAAGCAACAAAAATTGTTTGTTTTTTGTATTTAATTCTTTGAATTCAATTGTAGATTACGAAAGAAAAAAGAGAATATTACTCAGTTCCAAAAGCCTGAAAATATACACACTATGGCAAAATTTAGTCTGAAGGTTAACGGTAAAAAAATGGATGTGGACGTAGATCCCGCTACCCCGATTTTATGGGTTCTGCGCGATCACCTGCACCTTACGGGAACCAAGTACGGATGTGGCGTTGCTTCCTGCGGCGCCTGTACCATTCATTTGAACGGGAAAGCGGTTAGGTCCTGTCAACTGCCGGTATCGGCCGCCGGTAACCTCGACATTACCACGATCGAAGGGTTGTCTGAAAAGGGCGATCACCCGGTACAGAAAGCCTGGCTGGAACTGGATGTGGCGCAATGCGGCTACTGCCAGACCGGGCAGATCATGAGCGCATCCGCCCTGCTGAAATCCAATCCCCATCCCACCGATGCGGATATCGATAATTTCATGAGTGGCAATATCTGTCGTTGCGGAACCTATCTGCGGATCAAAGAAGCCATTCATACAGCCGCCAAAAACACAAGCAAATAATCTACACTACTATTCAATAAAGTGCCTATTTATGGGAAACGATAAGAATATTTATAGCCGTCGGTCTTTTCTGAAAGTCAGTTCCCTTACCGGTGGCGGTATGATGATTGGTTTTAGCTGGATGGCCAGTCTGAAGCCCACGGAAGTACTGGCAGGCACGGGCAATACCGCTGCTGCCGAATGGATTGAACTGACCGGCTTTGTAAAAATCACACCGGACAATCTGATCAAGATCATGTCGCCCAATCCGGAATTCGGACAGAACGTGATCACTTCCATGCCCATGATCATTGCCGAGGAGCTGGATGCCGATTGGAAAAAGGTAGTGGTAGAACAGGCAGATTTCAATATCCCTAAGTATAAAAATCAGTTTTCAGGTGGAAGTCAGTCCATACGCCAGGGCTGGCAATTATTAAGAAAAGCCGGTGCATCGGCTAAAGCCATGCTGCTGCAGGCGGCTGCTGCCGAATGGAATGTGCCGGTTGCCGAATTAACGGCTTCGCAGGGTGTAGTGTACCACAAAGCCAGCGGCCGTTCATTGGCTTATGGGGCTTTGGCCACGGCCGCTTCTAAATTGCCCATTCCGGAAAAAGTGGAACTGAAAAAAACAACCGATTTTTCGCTGCTCGGTACGGCACAGAAAAATGTGGAAGGCCAAAAAATTGTAACAGGCAAACCCCTGTTTACATTGGATTACCAGCAGGAAGGCATGTTGATTGCCATGACCATCCGGCCTACGGCTTTTGGCATGCAGCTGAAATCGTTTGATGCTGCCGAGGCGCTGAAAATGCCGGGTATCAAAAATGTGTTTGATATCAAAGTGTATAAAGAAGGATATGAAAGAGCCGGATTTGACACCCGTACGTTCAATCATTTAATAGTAGTGGTAGGTAATACCACCTGGGAAGTAATGAATGCAAGAAAAAAGATCGCCATTCAGTGGGAACCGATGCCCGAGAAAAAGGAAATGGTAGCAGGCTGGGGTGGAAAAAAAGAAGAGCTGATTCCGGCAGGTTTGGAAAGTTCTTCAGATCATCTGAAGAACATGCGCGATAGGCAGAAACAACCTGCCCCTGTTTTACGGAAAGATGGTAACCCGGAAGAAGCTTTCGCAAAAGCCAAAAAAGTGCTGGAAAGAACGTACTCCGCGCCGTTTCTGCCGCATAATACCATGGAGCCCATCAGTTGTTTTGCTCATGTAACAGAAGAGAAAGCTTTTTTTGTAGCACCTACCCAGGTGCCTGATTTTATCAGACCCACGCTGGTGGCTAATCTGGGCATACCCGCTTCTAAACTGGAGATCCAATTGGCCAGGATGGGTGGCGGTTTTGGCAGGAGAGCCTATTGTCATTATATGGTAGAAGCCGGATTGATTTCGCAGAAGATGAAAGCACCTGTTAAGCTAGTGTACACCCGGGAAGATGATATGACCAATGGGGTTTATCGTCCATCATATATGGTAACGTATAAAGCGGCCATTGATGAGAAAAACAATGTTACCGCTATTCATATCAAAGGGGGCGGTATTCCGGATAATGCCATTCATGCCAACCGTTTCCCGGCCGGTGCTTTTGAGAATTATCTCGCCGAAGGCTGGACCATCCCATCCAATATTACCATTGGTGCTTTCAGGGCACCGGGTTCCAACTTTATTGCAGGTGCCGAACAATCTTTTCTGGATGAACTGGCAGAAACCATCGGGAAAGATCCGATTGATTACAGAATTGAACTGTTGCAAAAAGCCAAAGCCAATCCTGTAGGCAAAAACAATGATTACGATGCCGACCGTTATATCGGTGTGCTGGAACTGGTAAAAGAAAAATCGGGTTGGGGTAAACCCAATACCAAAAATGTACGCAGGGGTGTGGCGGCTTATTTCTGTCATAATTCCTATGCAGCACATGTGGTGGATCTGACTATGAAAAACGGACAGCCCGTGGTGGAGAAAGTAGTTTCTGCAATGGATTGTGGACTGGTGGTTAACCCGGAGGGCGCTGCCAATATGGTAGAAGGTGCCGTAGTGGATGGTATCGGTAATGCTTTGTATGGTGGTCTTATCTTTGAAAAAGGCGAACCTAAACAGAAGAATTTTAACCAATACCGGATGATCAGGCATAGGGAAGCACCTAAACAAATAGAAGTGCATTTTGTCAAAAACAATATCGATCCCACCGGTTTGGGCGAACCTCCGTTCCCACCCATTTTCGGGGCAATGGCCAATGCGCTGTATAAAGTAACCGGTAAACGTTTTTATGACCAGCCTTTTCAAAATTCATTGGATAAGAAAGGGTAGGGTAGTCGAAAAATGCTTTCACCCTGGCTAAAACTATTTGATAAAAAGGTGCCAACGTTATCCTGAGCATGCTTAAAAGAAGTCTGAAATAGGAATGCCTGGAAGAGGTTTGGGGATATATAGGACTGCTGTACCCTGTATTTTCGACTGTTTTAACCATAGTTTTTCGTAAATTTACTAGGTGAAAAAAAACAAACCAGTACATCTTGATTTTGTGGTAGATAAGCTCACAAACTCCATCCAGAACACAATTTCGGGAGACAGTTTCGCTACTGAAGTACTACGTTTAACCAAGGTTGATCTAAAACAGATAACCAAAAAGACCGGTTGGAACTTTGACTGGAAAGGAGAACTTACGAGCAATATAAAAGAGGTTTTTAAACTAACCATTCTGAACAATCCCAATATTATACAAGGCTTGCTTAGTTTAACCTTGGAACCTGACCACGTATATATGCACCTGCTCGAAAATGCACCATTTAATATTGGACAAACTAAATTGTATGAAGGGGTGGCTGGGAACCTGGTTGCACATGCCTGTAAAGTTTCATTTCAACAGGGTTATGAGGGGTTTGTAGGCTTTACCGCTAAAACAAAGCTCATTGGCCATTACCAGAAAACATTAGGTGCTTATACCTTGGGAGGAAACAGGATGATTATCCCAACCGACGCTGCGCAATTTTTAATTAATAAATACTTTAAATCCTAAATATCATGGGACACATAAAAGAACCCAAAGGCGTTGACTTTATAATTGCAAGCGAGCCATTAACTGATAAAGCCCGGAAAGAGATTAGTGATTTTATTCGCAATTACAAAGCAAAAACTGTCAGTAAAAAGAAGAAATCATCAGCAATCTCAAAACAATTGAGGGCTGCTAATGCTTAACTCTGATGCAATTTTTGGTCGCCTGATCAACAACAACTCAAATTGTGGCAGACTGTCTTTCCCTTTTTGTTCCCACCCCCGCTCTTCAGAGCGGCGGAGACATCAGGTTGCAATTCTTTATGCGGGACTTTAGTTCCGAGTAAAGAATTTTATAAAAGAGTACTAAAAATCTTCCGAACACCTGTGGTCGCCTGACCAACAATAACTCATTCAACACTACCCCCGTACCCAATAAAAGCAGTGACGGTTTTATGAAAAAGGTGTTAATTAATTTGGCTTGTTGACTCAGCAGCTGCACGGAGATGTTCCTGTTTATCATTGCTTTAGACAGATTATTTGAAGCGTTTTTTGTAGATTGCTGCTTGTTGCATCAATGATAAACAGAACAGAACTTTTCACTGAACTATGCGGATAGCCAGGGCCTTTGTAAGTTATTTTCTCTGCTGTTGCTGTTTTTTCCTGCCCGCAAAAGCCTGGAGCAACCACCAGGACCTTTCGGTAAAGATAGAAGCGGCCAACAGTATCCGCAACGATGCTGTTGCCATCGATTCTCTTTTTCACATCATCCGTAACAACCGGTTATCACCCCGGGACGATCTGGCCGCTAAAAACAATCTCGTTTTTCGCCTGTCTGCCTCGCAGCGGTTTGATGAAAGTCTGAAACTCTGCCATGATAATATTTCACTATCCAGGCAATTACAGCAGGATAGTGCAGAATGTGTGTACACCAAACTGCTGGGCATTACATATTATTTCATGAAGCAGAACCGGCAGGCAAAGGTTTGGTTTGAGAAAGCACTTGCCATGGCCGAACAAAAAGGTTATCATAAAATCATCTATAGCTGCAGTAATAATATCGGTGGGATCCTGCTGGATGAAAAAGACTATGCCCGCGCAGAAAAGCCCCTGTTACGGGCACTGGAACTAATGACTCAACAGGGAGCCAAAAAAGAGGAGCTGTTCATTACCAGAAGGCTGCTGGCCACTTTATACGATTACCAGGGCAAACCAAAGGCGGCAGAAGATATGTACAAGGCAACCATTAACGCCAGCCTGGCCGAAAAAGACAGTATTTATGCTGCGTATGCCATGACATTTTATGCCGACCTTTTATGGAAACAGCAGCAACATGCAAAAGCCATAACTACCGGGCAGAAAGCCATTGAAATAGAGAGAAGACACAATGATAAAAATGCGCTGCTGACCAGTTTGATCCTGCAGCGGAAATACATCATTGGCCAGCGTGATTTTAAAGAGCTGGCATCATTGGATTCGGAAATTATAGCAGAACAGAAGCAACTCTTTTCTACCGATCTGAACAAAGAGATCAGTGAAACAGAAGTAAAATACAAAACAGCTGAAATTGTTTACCAGAAACAACTGGGAGAGCTGGCGGCAAAGAAAAAGCAGCAGCTTACCATGGTTGTTTTTACAGGAGTGCTGCTGCTGGGAACCCTGTTGTTTGTGATTGTTTACCAGCGTAACCGCGCCCGGCAACAATCTCAGCTGGAAGCCGAAAAAATCAAAGCCATTATTATGGGCGAGGAACAGGAAAGGCTGCGTATGGCCGGCGAGCTGCACGATGGGGTGGGGCAGATGATGAGTGCAGCCAAAATGAATCTCTCGGCGCTGGAGCAGCAATTACAATTGTCTGATGAAGCAACTGCCCGCAAATACCAGCAGGTAATTTCACTGGTAGATACCAGTTGCGCAGAGCTGCGGAATATTGCCCATAACCTGGCACCTTATTCGGTACAGCAACTGGGTTTTGCCGATGCTTTGCGCAACCTGGTACAGAAAATTGACCAGGAAAAACTGGCGATCAACCTTTTTATGGATCCCTTACCCGAGCCATTGGATGAAGTAAGGGCCAGCACCTTATTCCGGGTAATACAGGAGTGTATCAACAACGTACTGAAACATGCGGATGCTAAGAACCTCGATATTGCCGTGATCTATGAAAAAGAGGAGCTGTCGGTTAGTATTGAAGATGACGGGAAAGGATTTGACGTGCAGGATACAAATAGTTCGCCAGGAATTGGTATGGAGAATATCCGTAAACGGATCCATTATCTCGATGGTACGGTAGAGTGGGATAGTGCGCCGGGTAAAGGAACGCTGGTAGCTATCAGTATTCCCCTGAAATTGTAAAGCAACCAGAATATGTCAGCGAACAGGAAAATGAAAATTGCTATTGTAGATGATCACCAGATCGTGATCGATGGTATCATGTCGCTGCTTGATGGCCATCCGGATATGGAAGTGGTGTTTGGTACTACTTCTGCCCACCTGCTGCTGCAGAAAATAGAACAACTGCAGCCAGATGTATTATTAACCGATATCATCATGCCCGAAATGGGAGGAAGAGAGCTGGCCCAAAAAGTGAGCGACATGAATCCCCGGATCCGGATCATTGTATTAAGCATGAACGGATCGCCGGAACTGGTGCAGCAGATGATCGATGAATCCAATATTGCCGGTTATATTGTTAAGAATATCAGTAAACAGGAATTGGTAAAAGCCATTGAAACTGTGTTTAACGGAGGTCTGTTTTTTAGTCAGGATATCAGCGAAGAACTGAAAAAATGGAGAAAACACAGCCAGCATGCCTCGGAAGATCGCCTTACCCAGCGCGAAATACAGATCATACTGCTGATTGAAAAAGAAATGAACACCAAACAGATCGCCGCCGCTTTGAATATCAGTGAGCGCACCGTAGAAACCCACCGGAAAAATATCTTCCGCAAAACCCAGACACATACCGTGCTGGGACTGATCAAATACGCTTACCTGAACCGCCTGGCCTGATGATACGGTAAAAATACCCTGTACAGGGTATTGTTCCGCGCCGGCCGATCCTTGAGTTTTGTATCCGGCAAAACGGAATTATGAATGCACATAGAAAGGAGTACCGTGCCCTGGCGGCTGCGTTAAACGCAACGCTACGGGCTGTATCCTGTTCTCCCATCATCCCATATCCCGCTTTACTTCCCAATATCTTATCCAACCTAACACCCGTTCACGTACCTATCCCTGCATATTTTTTTCAGGCAGGGAAAGAACAATATGTGTAACGGAAGCTGTAACAGTCTGCATAAATATTTAAATCAACCGCATAAACCATGATGATGAAAAAAACGAACCTGTTTATCCTGAAAAACCTGCTGATACCGGCTGTGGCGCTGGTGTTTTTGTCAACTGTAGCCAATGCACAAAAAAGCGGATTGTCGCTAAAATTCAATACCGGTATGTCTTTCTCCAAACCTGGGGGTGATCTCGGTAAAGTAGCTGTCAAAGGAAAAATGCAGTTGTTTCTTACTACCGAATTGGGATATCATATATCGTATTCTGCCAAATCAAGATACGGCTTTAAGATTGCAGCAGTGGCGGCACAGGACAATATCAATTTTATTGCTGCAGATAGAAGTACAGAACTGAAGATCTCTGTTCCCGGTGTGCGGGCGAGGCTGTACCCTTTTGCTGCCAATGGACGGTTTGAAGATGCGCTCGAGAAAGCATTGCCTGGCGGGAAAATGCCTTTTATGGTAAGAATGCCGCTGTACGTGGCTATTTACTCAGCACTGAACAGCTTGCATTTCGATTATGGAACCGGGTTTGGAAAAATTCTCGAAACCGATTATGCCGGTACCGGATTCAAAGATGTAACCGTGAACAGAACCATGACATTTACCGGATGGGGATTACAACCGCAGATCTTCCAGTCTGAGAAAGGTAAATGGACCGCCAATGCCGTATTTGATTTCGGAACCTATAGCTGGAAGAATGCCAACGGGGGAACATCTTCCAGTAAAACCAGTCATGTAGGTTTTGGGGTTCAGTATCATTTTTAAGGCATTTTATAAACAACAGTAGCCACCAACCATGATAAAAAGAGAAAGGATGAAGACCGTATTATTGATAGCATCGTACTTCCTTTTACTGCAAACCGCTGTTTCGCAGGAAAAGACCCTTGCGAGGGAGCTGGGTTATACCGACCAGGTAAAGCGGGTAGAGGAAGTAGAATACCGGTATAAAGAAACGCTGAATAAGTATGAAGTGGTGAGAGAACGCACTCTTGAGTTCGATAAAGGCAAACTCATGTTGGAGGTTAATAAGAGTAATGTAATCATGTACAAAGAAACCAGCAAAACCTATGTGTATAACAACAAAGGCAACCTGGTATCGGTTACGGAAAAAACAGGATCCGATACGCCACTTGTTTACCTGTACTCTTGCCAGAACGGTAAACTGGTAAACAAAAAGAATAATAACACAAAGTATCCGCTGGATGTTTTGTACGAATACAACAGCAAGGGGCAACTAACAAAAATTACTACGCGCAGGGGGGGAGTGGTAACTACCATCAACGAATACGCAGATTATAAAAATGCCGGTACCTATACGCTTACAGAACATACTTATTACGGCGGTCAATTATCGTTCATAGAAACCAGCACTTATGTAAACGATGTAAAGCAGAAAATGCGTTTTCTGATGCAGTCAACCGGCAAAACAACGGAGCATACCTACCAGTACGACCAGCGCGGAAAACTGGTAGAAGAAACCATTGATAATACGGTGGTAAAAAATGAATATAAATACGACGACAGGGGCAATGCTTTCCAGGTAAAAATGGGTGGTACGCCCAATACTTTCCGGTTTTGTAAGATACAGTACAATGATGGACTGGCACTGGGAACCACCGAATTATCCGCTTATTTTGTGCAGCAGTACGATAAGAACTCGAAAAGTTATACCTATAATAAACTGAACACTTCCCAGGTCACAAATATCAATGCTTTGTTGAGCATGCTGGATGAAGATGTTACGATTGAAGTACTGAAACTGGCCGACAATTCATTCAGGGTGCGCACTTCTGATGGGGAGGATCTGACCAAAGCTGTCAGCGCCGCCAAATCGCCCAATGGAACGGACCTCGTTATCTATGAAGCGATGATGGATCAGACCCTGATCTATAAAGGATTTTATCTGCCGGCAACTGCCAAAGATAAATGGATGGAGATGACGCTGTTGCCTGATTCGGAAGATGGCTGTTACTGGTTTCTTAACAGTGCTACCAAGGGGTACAATATTATCAAAGAAGGCCGCTATATTAACCTGGCCAACGAAAAATACAAACTTGTTCCGCAACCCGGCAATACAGGTAATTACCTGCTGCAGCAGAACGGAGTGGATAAATTTCTGATGAAGGGGGTGGCTGGTAAAAAGATGGATGAGTTTCATCCGCTTGAGCAGATCAAAGCAAAGTAAAGGATCCGGGTTAGCCGGTTGTATCATTGCTACATTCTGGGGGAATGTATATAGAAGCTCCCACTTCAAAAGACTGCTGTCAGCGGATTTTTTGGGTGGGGCTTTCTGCGTTTGGAGAATGTCTGGTGGGTGCTATGCAGCTGGCAAATGCCATCAGGCACGTTTAACCGCTTTTTGATATGTCAGGTAGGTAGTAATAAATCCAAAGAAAGGTACCACAAGAGAAAGTAATTGCAGCTCTTTTTTTCTACGCGTATCTATTACAAAACTCGCATGCAATTTCCCTATCAGTTCAAAAGATCTGAATAACAAATACACATTTAAAACAACAGCCAGCAGCAGTAAGGCTTCTTTCATGTTACTAATATAAGTAGATTTTCAGGCCGATGCAACTGTTGAAGGAGAAACTGTAGAGAATGAATATGTCAACCACTGCTTTTATCATAACCCCATGCTTCAGCATGGGGGTTAACAATTCCCTGATTGGTTGCCGGGCTTCAGCCCCAGGGTCAGGGCTGAAGCCCGGCGGCAAATTACGGTTGATTGCCCCAGCCTGAAGGCTGGGGTTAGCGAAGAGTGGTATGCTTAACGGCATAAAACCAACTGATATATAGGCCGTCAACTGACAACTGAGGAGTGCCACCCAATTATAAAAAGCACAACATTGCTGTGAGGCTTTCCCTTCTCCGCAGGGTGTCGAATTAAATAAAGAAAGAAAGTTCCCCGCAGGTGTCTCTCGATAGAGGACCCTGTGGGGAAGAACGGTAAGTGAACTAATAGTAAACCGATCATAACGAAAACAGTAGTTGTTCTATGGGTAGAACCCGTACTAAATAAATTCCTTCTCCGAGAGTCGTCTTAATAAAAATGTTCTCCGCAAACGTCACTCGTAAAGAACTACGCGGATTAGAAGTAGCTGAAAATCCGGTTAAAATAGTTTTTGTTTAAAGTGAGTATTAAGCACACCGTAGACCGTAGGGTACTCTGCGAGAGACCCTACGGAGAAGGAAAGAAGAAACTGTGGAGAACGAATATGTCAACCACAGCTTTTATCATAACCCCATGCTTCAGCATGGGGTTAACAATTCCCTGATTGGTAACCGGGCTTCAGCCCCAGGGTCAGGGCTGAAGCCCGGCGGCAAGTTACGGTTGATGGCCCCAGCCTGAAGGCTGGGGTTAGCGAAGAGCAGTATGATTAACGGCATAAACCAACTGATATATTGGCCGGCAACTAACAACGGTGGAGAGCCACCCAATTATATAAAGCACAACATTACTGTGAGGCTTTGGTGATTCCGCCGGACTTCACGCTTTTGCGGGATCCATGGTTGTATAGTGTACAAATAAAAAAAAACACCGTACAAATTGTACAGTGTTTTTTACTTTGGTGATCCCGCTGGGACTCGGACCCAGGACCCATACATTAAAAGTGTATTGCTCTACCAACTGAGCTACGGAATCGAACCTTTTCCTTCGGAAGAAAAGCGCTGGGCTTTTTTCTTTGGGAGTGCAAAAATAGGTGAAATAAAAAAACAGCCAAATTTTTATAAAAGTATTTTCTGTTTTTTACACACATACCGTCAATAACTGATGAGGGAACTGCCTATTTTTGTGGAATAACCCCATACTATGTCAGTTTTTCAGCATAAAGTAGTTGTAATTACCGGCGGTTCGGAAGGAATTGGGAAAGCCCTGGTGGATGCTTTTCTGCAGGCAGGGGCCAAAGTGGCCACTTGTGGACGTAATTATGATAAACTGTACCAACTGCAATCCACCTATCCCGGCAAACCTTTGCTCATTCATACTGCTGATGTAAGCAAAGAAGCCGATTGCCAGAATTTTATCGAAGTAGCGGTAAAAGCCTTTGGTACCATTGATATCCTTATCAATAATGCCGGTGTATCTATGCGCTCGCTGGTAGCTGACGTAAAACTGGATACCATCCGCCAGGTAATGGACATCAATTTCTGGGGTACGGTGTACTGCACCAAATTTGCCCTGCCCTATATTACCCGCAATAAGGGAACCATAGTGGGTGTATCGTCTATTGCCGGTTACCGCGGTTTGCCCGGCCGCAGCGGTTATTCGGCTTCTAAATTTGCCGTAAACGGCTGGCTGGAAGCTTTGCGCACCGAATTGCTCGATAGTGGCACCAATGTAATGTGGGTTTGCCCCGGGTTCACCACTTCCAATATCCGCAATGTGGCATTGAATGCCCTCGGCAAATCGCAGGGCGAATCGCCGATGGATGAAGGCAAGATGATGAGCGCCGAAGAATGTGCCCAACATATCATCAAAGCCATCGAAAAACGCAAGCGTAGCCTCGTGCTCACCTTTACCGGCAAAAGAACCGTGTTCCTGAACCGTTTCTTCCCTTCACTGGCCGATAAGCTGGTCAGGAATTTTTTCTTTAAAAACGGGGAACTGGTGAAATAACCGGCCTGTACAAACGTTTACATGTCACCATGCCTATTCTAACCTTGACTTCGGATATAGGCCAGCGGGATTATCTTGTTGGTGCCATCAAGGGGCAGTTCGTGAACCTGATGCCTGACCTGAATATCTGCGATATCACGCATTATCTTTCCCAAACCAATTTTCCGCAGGCGGCATACACCTGTAACAATGCTTTCCGCTATTACCCGCCCGGCACTTTTCACCTGATTATTGTGAACCTGTTCGAGTCGGCAAGGCGTTATATGCTGGTGGCCCGGCACAAGGATCAATATATTATCTGTCCGGATAACGGCATCCTGACCATGATCACCGGCACCAAACCTACCGAACTGATCGGCATCGATATCGATAAACACCAGACCTTGTTGGAAATTACCCAGGAACTGGCTTTCGCAGTGGCCAATATCCAGGAATCGGGCAGTATCCGAGATAATGGTGTATCCGTTACCGACATCGAAGAAAAATACCCGCTACGTGCTACCATTGGTCCTGACTGGATGGAAGGACAGATCCTGTTCATTGATAATTTCGAGAACGTGGTCATTAATATCACCCGCGAAGAATTTAACCAGCAGCGGCAGGGCAGGAGCTTCAAGATCGTATTCAAACGCAACGAAACCATCGACACCATCAGCGATAACTATACCGCCGTTGGCGAATCGGAGAAACTGGCCTGGTTTAACTCGGCCGGTTATCTCGAAATAGCCCTCCGCAACGGCAATATGGCCGGACTCTTTGGTCTGCAGGGCTACAATGAACAGATGCAGCAAACCGGCTCGGCGTCGGGTAACAAGTGGTTTTATCAAACGGTGCGGATCTTTTTTGAAGCGTGAGGCGTGAATCGTGAGACGTGAATCGTCAGTCGTGAGTGGTGAGTAGGCAATTGTCAATGGTCAATGGGCAATACGCAATCACAGATAAAACGACATTCATTGACTATTCACCATTGACCATTCACAATTACGCCATCCCTCCCCACTCACTACTGACTACTCACGATTCACGTCTCACGATTGACGACTCACGCCTCCCGATTTGCCCGTTTCATCATTTGCCAGTATTTTTGCCTCCCCTTATGGGATATTCCTAATCTTATCAATCAATATACAATGGCATACGACGTAATTGTGTTAGGTAGCGGTCCGGGTGGTTATCCCGCTGCTATCCGTGCATCCCAGTTAGGCTTTAAAGTGGCGATCATCGAAAAAGAAAGCCTGGGTGGGATCTGTCTGAACTGGGGTTGTATCCCCACCAAAGCGCTGTTAAAAAGTGCGCAGGTGTACGAATACATGAAACACAGCACCAATTATGGTATTACCGCTACCGGTGTGGCACATGATTTTGGCGGTGTGGTAAAACGCAGCCGCGGAGTGGCCGATAAGATGAGTAAGGGTGTTCAGTTTCTGATGAAAAAGAACAAGATTGATGTGGTGATGGGCTACGGTAAGGTAAAGGCCAAAGGACAGATTGAAGTAACGGCTGCCGATGGAACCAAATCGGTGGTAGAAGGAAAATATATTGTAATTGCCACCGGTGGTCGCAGTAAAGAATTGCCTAACCTGAAACAGGACGGTAAAAAAGTGATCGGCTACCGCGAAGCGATGGTATTACCCGAGCAGCCCAAAAGTATGATCATTGTAGGAAGTGGTGCGATAGGTGTGGAGTTTGCCTATTTCTACAACAGCATGGGAACCAATGTAACCATCGTAGAGTTTATGCCACGCATTGTTCCGGTAGAAGATGAAGATATTTCCAAAGAACTGGAAAAACAATACAAAAAGCAGGGTATCGATATCATGACCAACGCTTCTGTTGAGTCTGTAGATACAAGTGGCGCAGGAGTAAAAGCTCTCGTGAAAAAACAGGATGGCAGCACCGTTACCCTGGAAGCGGATATTGTTTTAAGCGCGGTAGGCGTGGTAGCCAATATTGAGAATATAGGGCTGGAAGAAAACGGTATCAAAACCGAAAAAGGGAAAGTGGTGGTAGATGCGTACCAGCAGACATCAGTGCCGGGCATTTATGCCATCGGCGACTGTTCTCCCGGACAGGCTCTCGCGCACGTAGCTTCTAAAGAAGGTATCAACGCGGCAGAGCATATGGCGTATATGGAGAAAAAACTGCATCATTTGCCGGATGTAATGGATTATAACAATATCCCGGGTTGTACCTATTGTACGCCGGAGGTTGCCAGTGTAGGCTACACCGAGAAAGCGGCCAAAGAAGCCGGTTACGAACTCAAGATTGGTAAGTTCCCCTTCATGGCCAGCGGTAAAGCAAGCGCAGCCGGTGCTACCGAAGGTTTTGTAAAAGTGATCTACGATGCCAAATACGGTGAATTACTGGGTTGTCATATGATTGGTATGAACGTAACTGAATTTATCGTGGAAGCGGTAGTGGCCCGTAAACTGGAAACCACTGCGCATGAGATCCTGAACGCCAGTCACCCGCACCCCACCATGAGCGAAGGTATTAAGGAAGCAACGGCCGCAGCTTACGGAGAAGCGATTGATATTTAAGCTGGAACTTCCTCCTGATTTTTAGAAAAGGCCTTTTCGGGCCTTTTCTCTATTTTAGGGGTGCCGTATCTGCAAAACAGGCTTTACAGAATCAACTCCCCCGATATTCCTGCTTTTGTATAAATTGTATACGGTATCCGAAACAGGGAGCCATCTCCCACATTGCCTATGCAGCAGCATCACGAATTCATAGATAGTAATAAACTAAAGGCACTGGTTAATCATATTCCGGCTGCCATTTACCGTTGCCGCGGCGATGCATTTTTTACCCTCGAATTCTTCAGCGATGAAGTAGTGAAACTGACCGGTTACCCGCTGGATTATTTTCTGAGCAACAGGCGGGAGGGGTATTCCAGACTGGTTTTTCCCGAAGACTATCCCCGGCTCCGGGCTGCCATAGCGCAGGCTATAGCAGGTAAAGAAAAATACGAGATCGAATACCGGATCATCAAAAAAGGCGGTGAACTGCGCTGGGTATACGAAAGCGGGCAGGGTGTGTACGATGCAGCAGAGAATGTGATTTTTGTAGACGGCTGCATTTTTGATATTACCCATCGCAAACAAACCGAAGCCGCTTTGCTGAAAAGCGAAGATGAGGTAAAAAGACTGGCACTGGTGGCGCATAATACCACCAATGCCGTTTTGATTGCCGATGCAGTGGAGAATATTATCTGGGTAAATGATGGCTATGTACGCACCAGCGGTTATGCGCTGGAAGAGTTAAGACATAAAAAGTTAGGATATTCCCTGGAGGGCCCGGGCTTTGACCAGCAGGTAGCTGACCGGATCAGGGCGGCATTGGAAACAAGGGTGGCTTTTAAAGAAGAGTTTATCAGTCATACCAAAAGCGGGGAACAGATCTGGTTGGAGCTGGACTGTCACCCGCTGCAGGATGAAAATGGCCGGCACATGGGCTTTATGGCAATTGAAACCGATATTACCCTACGCAAAGATACCCAGAAACAACAGGAGGAACTGTTACAGCGTTTGCGTCTGGCCACCGACTCGGCGGGCATCGGTATTTTTGAAATTAACCTTGCCACCAATGAAGTGATCTGGGACGACCGGATGTATGAAATGTATGGATTTCCGAAAAACACCGAGTTAAGTCTTTATAAGATCTTCGGCAAAGCCCTGCACCCCGAAGATGCCGAAATGATGAATAAGATTATCGGGGACCTGTTATCGCTTAAAAAAGAGATCAATGGCGCCGTGTACCGGATTGTGAAGCCCGATGGCCGGATCAGGTATATTGAATCGCATGCCATCATCAAAAAATCAGAAAGCGGCCGCATTCTCAGCCTGATCGGAACCAACCGCGACATTACGGATGATGTGCTGGTACAGGAAAAGATCAAAATGCAGAACAAGGCCCTGCGGGATATTGCATTTATCCAGTCGCACGAAGTACGCAAACCCCTCGCCAATATCCTCGGCATGATCGAGATCCTTCACCACGAAGGCAGCTTACAAGGCCTCGAAATTTTTGACCACCTCGTAGAAAGCGCCAAAGAGCTGGACCAGCAGATCAGGGCCATTGTGGCGAAAACGAATACGATAGACGATGAGCTGTTTCGGTAGAGGGCGGTGAGTAGTGAGTAGTGAGTAGTGAGTAGTGAGTAGTGAGTAGTGAGTAGTGAGTAGTGAGTAGTGAGTAGTGAGTAGTGAGTAGTACT
>NZ_JBXAPW010000004.1:248442-314379 GCF_058806635.1 Sediminibacterium sp. GW821-FHT12F12
GTAGTACTGCCTACTGACCACTCACTACTCACTTTGTTATTTTGCGAACACTTTCTTCAAAATCTCCGAAGATCTCGCCAAAGGATCTTTTCTGATATTCTTTTCCTCCTCGGCTACCTGGTGAAAAATACCTCCCAGGGCTTTTTCGGTAACATAGGCGCTCAGGTCGGGGTTGATCTTTTTGCCGAGGATATTGATCTTGTTATAAGAACTGATCAGGGTATTCCAGTATTTGGTGGCATTCACTTTTTCCAGCGATTGGGTTATCACGGGGCGGAAGGCATTGGTTAGTTCGGTGCTGGTTTTACCGCGCAGGTAACCGGTGGCAGCCGTATCGCCGCCTTTCAGAATACCCAGCGCATCCTGAAAACTCATCTGTTTGATGGCATTGCCGAAAATAGGGGCGGCACTTTTACAGGCATCTTCTGCGGCGCGGTTCATACTCAGGATAGCATCATCTACCTGTTTACCCAAACCTACTTTGCGTAAGGTACTTTCTACTTTCTCGGCTTCCGGCGGAAGCAGGATCTTAAGGGCGGCATTGGCAAAAAAGCCATCTACCTGCGAGAGGCTGTTGGCCCCTTTCTGCGATCCCACGGCCAGGGCCTCTTTTAAGCCGGCCACTATATCATCATTACTTAAAGAAACGGATTTGCCGCTGATGGCATCTTTGGCTTTATTGAGCAGACCCTTTAACTGGGCATCTGCATCGGTTTGCACAACTGATAAAAGAATAAAGAGGGTAAGGATCTGTTTCATGATTTTAACTGATAGGTACTTGAATCTGTTCTGCCCGCAGGCCCACCAATCAAAGATAAACCGTATGCGGCAGTAGAGTTGTGAAGGATTTGCTATATTCCCTTTCTTTACACCAGCGGTTCACGCCTGCGGGCGTAACACAGTAACTTCATGCATAAAACCATTATATGAAAAAATATGCTGCCTTATTGGTCATCGGTCTCGGCCTTGGCTTTGGCGCTTTTGCACAAACCAGTACCTATATCCTTCTCCGCCATGCGGAAAAAGATACCAGTACCGCCGGATCTGCCATGATGAAAGCCGACCCACCACTTACACAACAGGGAAGGGAACGGGCAGAGAAACTGCTCACAGTACTGGCGGCCTATAGTCCGGATGCGATCTATTCAACCAACTATACCAGAACAAAATCTACCGTAACGCCATTGGCAAAAAAGTTCAATAAAGAGATACAAGTATATGAACCTAAAGATCTTGTAAGTTTTTCGGAGAAACTGTTACAGGAGAAAGGCAAAACCATCATTGTTGCCGGACATTCCAATACCACCCCGCAATTGGTAAACCTGCTGATCAAAGAAAAGAAATATGCCAACCTGGACGAGAGCGTGTATAACCAGTTTTGGATTGTGACGGTGAGGGAGGGGAAGGGGGAAGTGAGGGTGGTGGAGTATTAGTAATGAGTGAATGAGTGAATGAATGAGTGAATGAATGATAGAATGATAGAATGATAGGATGATAGTATGATAGAATAATTGGATGGACGTAGTTTTTCGGGGTAATCGTATTGACAATTGCCCATTCACCACTCCCTATCCTTACCTTTGCCGCCGTTATGAAGTTTGAGAAAGAAATCAACAGGCGGAAGACCTTCGCCATTATCTCCCACCCGGATGCGGGTAAGACCACTTTAACCGAGAAATTACTGCTTTTCGGAGGTGCGATTCAGGTGGCGGGGGCCGTTAAGAGTAATAAGATCAAGAAACACGCTACCAGCGATTTCATGGAAATTGAGCGCCAGAGAGGAATCTCGGTGGCTACTTCCGTGATGACCTTCGAATACCAGAACACCCTGATCAACCTGCTGGATACCCCCGGTCACAAGGATTTTGCAGAAGATACCTACCGTACCCTTACGGCAGTAGACAGCGTAATACTGGTGATCGACAGTGTAAACGGGGTAGAGGCCCAGACGCGGCGCCTGATGGAAGTGTGCCGGATGCGGGATACCCCGGTGATCGTTTTCGTGAATAAGATGGACCGCGACGGTAAAAACCGCTTTGACCTGCTGGAGGAAATCGAGAACGAACTCCATATTTCACTGCATCCTATGACCTGGCCCATTAATAGCGGAAAGGAGTTTAAGGGAGTGTATAATATTGATAATAAGAGTCTTAGACTGTTTACTGCAAGTACAAAAGCAGATGACGATGACGTAATTGCCATCAGCGATCTGTCTGATAAGCTGCTGGATTCAAAGGTAGGCGACCGTGATGCCGCCCAACTGCGGGAAGATGTAGAACTGCTGGATGGGGTATATGGCGAACTGAATGTGAACGACTACCTCTCCGGCAAAATTGCCCCGGTATTCTTTGGTAGTGCGGTGAATAACTTTGGGGTAAAAGAGATGCTGGATACTTTTATCCGGATAGCGCCGGTGCCCCGTAGCCGCGAAACGTCTGTTCGTACGGTAGAAGTGGGAGAGGATAAGTTTAGTGGCTTCATCTTTAAGATCCATGCCAACCTCGACCCCAAACACCGCGACCGCATCGCCTTCATGCGGGTATGCAGTGGTAAGTTTGAACGTAACAAGTACTACCACCATGTGCGCCTGGATAAAGACGTCCGCTTCAGCAATCCCTATAGTTTTATGGCCCGGAGTAAAGACATTATTGAAGATGCCTATGCCGGAGATGTGGTGGGGTTGTTTGATACGGGTAACTTCAAGATCGGCGATACGCTGACCGAGGGGGAGAACTTCTATTTTGTAGGAATTCCTACTTTTTCACCTGAAATTTTTAAAGAATTAGTGAATAAAGATCCTATGAAAACCAAACAGTTAGAAAAAGGAATTAGCCAGTTAACGGATGAGGGTGTGGCCCAGCTCTTTACCCAGTTTGGTGGTAATAAAAAGATCATCGGTTGTGTGGGAGAGCTGCAGTTTGAAGTGATCCAGTACCGTTTGCTACAGGAATACGGGGCGGCTTGCGAGTTCCGCTCTCTGCCTTTTTACAAAGCCTGCTGGTTAACCAGCAAAGATGAAAACAAGCTGGCCGACTTTCTCCGGTTCAAACAGCAGAACTCGGCGGCGGATAAAGACGGTCATCCGGTTTACCTGGCCCAGAGCGAATGGTTCCTGAACACGGAGATCACCAATAATCCTGATATTAGTTTCCACTTTTCGAGTGAGATTCACAAGTAATAGCGGCGGGTTGTTTAATTTTGTTAGTGTATTATGAAGATCAGTATTCTTGGTTTCCTGTTTCTGTTTACCGGCCTTGCTGTCTGGAAGTTATTACCCGCTGTAAAAGGCGGTTATGCTACCAGCAAACCTCATTCCTATATCGCTTTTGATTTCAAATAACAAACTCTCTACCATGTTCTCAACTGCTTACGACGTTATTATTATCGGTTCCGGTCCTATCGGACTCGCCTGTGGTTTACATGCCAAAGCCAATGGCCTGCGCTACCTGATCATCGAAAGGGGCTGTCTCGTAAACTCCCTGTTCAACTATCCTGCCAATATGACTTTTTTCTCCACGGCCGACAGGCTGGAGATCGGCGGAATCCCCTTTATGAGCCGCCACGCCAAACCCACCCGCGATGAGGCGTTGGAATATTACCGCAAAGTAGCCGTATCCTCCGGTCTGAATATTCACCTGTTCGAAGGAGTGGAAACGATAGACAGGGCAGAGGAACTGTTTACCGTAAATACCTCTAAAAGACATTATAAGACAAAGAATATTATCGTTTCCACTGGTTTCTATGGCAAGCCTTACATGATGAATGTAAAAGGGGAAGAACTGTCCAAAGTGACCCATTACTACGACGATCCGCATTTTTATGCTTTCCAGAAAGTGGTGGTGGTAGGAGCCAATAACTCGGCGGTAGATGCGGCCCTCGAAACCTGGCACAAAGGAGCCCAGGTTACCATGGTGATCCGCGGCAGCGAATTGGGAGAACATGTGAAATACTGGATCAAACCCGATATCGAAAACCGGATCAAAGAAGGATCGATTAAGGTCTATTTCAACTCCACAGTAGCCGAGATCCGCGAGCATGAAGTGGATATTAAAACACCGGATGGTATGGTAACGATAGAGAACGACAAGGTAATTGCCATGACCGGTTATAAGCCGGATCTGACTTTCCTCGAAAACATGGGTATCGAATTGGCCGATGATGAGGTTTGTAAGCCCAATTACGACGAGAGTACCCATGAAACCAATATCAAGGGAATTTACCTGGCCGGCGTGATCTGTGGTGGGTTTAATACACATAGCCTCTTTATTGAGAACTCAAGAGATCATGCAGAAAAGATTGTCAAGCATATCAGCTCGCAGGTGCATGCCACACAGCAGGCTTAATAGTAAGTAGGATAAACGATTACAAGAAACCCCGGCTCAAGTCGGGGTTTTCTATTTTATTTATTATTTAATTAAATGTAATTTTCGCACTGATAATCAATGTTTTTTGCCTTTTAAGTAACTTAAAATTTGATGTAACGCCAGAAGGTTTTTGACTGAGATTTCTTTGATAGTACGACCATGATCATGCAGTTTTTCCAGGTCTGTTTCCTGAATGATCTGGGTAGAGAGTTGGCTGAACTGTTCAAAAGGCAACTGTACATTGTGAGAAAGTAGCTGGATGGTATCCTTTTTCTCATCCAGTAACTGGTTCTGTTGTTCCAGTGTTCGCTGTAATTGTTTCAGCAGGATGCCTGCTTCATCTTCAAACCGGGTGGGTAGGTTGGGAAGTTCCTGGTGGGTCAGGTATCTTTCCAGTGCTGTTTTGGCTTTGTGCAGGGGCCATAATAGCTGGTTCAGGAAGTACAAAGTAAGGGCCGATGCGGCCAATGTGGCCACCAGGCAGGCAATAAGCATGGTTTCTTTGGTAAAAGAAAAAATTTCGGTAACTGTTATTAAAACTATTATAATCAGTGGAATATGAATTCCGATAAATGCTACAAATAAAAATTTTCCGGAATAATGCATCCGCAGAAATGGTAGCTTTGACAGCTTGCCGTAGAGATGTGACATAATAAAATTTTTCAAGGTTGATCAATAACTTACGGCAAGAAACAGCCAGCGGATTGCCGATAAACGATTTTCATGGATTTATTTACCACTAACAGAACCCGGGTAAGAAGGTTTACCCACCTCGACAAGGAATCCTTTTACCGCATCAACGGAGATCCCAGAGTGATGGAGTTTATCAGGCCCGCCAAATCCCGGGAAGACTGTGACATCTTTTTTTTAGAGAACCTGTTTTTTTACCGCGAGGGTTCCCTGCTGGGCCGGTATGCGGTGGAGGAGAAAGCGGGTGGCCGGTTCCTCGGCACTTTTTCCTTTTTATACCTGTCGGGCGAAGCTGACTATCATATCGGCTATGCCCTGTTGCCGGAATGCTGGGGACAGGGTTATGCCACCGAACTGGTACAGGAAGGGATCAGGTATTTCTTTGACCATACCCAGCACCCCCGATTATTTGCCATCACCCGGACCAATCACCTGCTTTCGCAGAAAGTACTGGAAAGGTCGGGTTTCGGGTACCAGGGGGGCAAAGAAGAGAACGGGGAACAGTTGGCCCTGTTTTACATAGATCGTCCGGCAGCCGCTTCTGCCAAATAGTGGCCGATTATTGGTAGTTTTGCCACCGCATGAAAGCAAGAACATTACGAAAAGACAAGGTAAATATCATCACCCTCGGTTGCAGCAAGAACCTGGTAGATAGTGAAGTATTGAGCGGCCAGCTGGCAGCCAACGATATAACCGTGGTACATGAGAATACCAAACTGGACCATAATATATCCGTGGTAAACACCTGCGGCTTCATAGATAAAGCCAAAGAAGAAAGTATCAACACCATCCTGGACCAGCTGGAGCTGAAGCGGCGGGGCAAACTGGACAAGGTATATGTAACCGGTTGCCTGAGCGAACGCTACCGGGAAGACCTGGAAAAGGAAATGCCCGAAGTGGATGCCTGGTTCGGCACCATGGAGCTGCCCCTGATGCTGAAACAGTTTGATGCCGACTACAAAAGCGAATTACTGGGCGAACGTTTGCTGAGTACCCCCCGCCACTACGCCTATCTGAAGATCAGCGAAGGCTGTAACCGTACCTGTTCTTTCTGCGCTATTCCGCTGATGCGGGGGCAGCATATCAGCAGACCGATTGAAGAGCTGGTGGCTGAGGCGGAAAGCCTGGTGAAGAAAGGAGTGAAAGAGATTATGCTGATTGCCCAGGAGCTGACTTATTATGGGCTGGATATCTATAAAAAACGCGACCTGCCCCGTTTATTGAATGCGTTGGCAGATGTGAAAGGACTGGAATGGATCCGATTGCATTATGCCTATCCCAGCAAATTCCCGTTGGAGATCCTGGATGTGATGCGCGAGCGCGATAATATCTGCAAATACCTCGATATGCCGCTGCAGCATGCCAGCAATAACATGCTAAAAGCCATGCGCCGCAATATTACCCGCGAAGAAATGGGTGAGCTGATCAGTGCCATCCGCGAAAAAGTACCCGGCATCTGTTTACGCACCACCCTGATTGCTGGTTTTCCGGGCGAAACGGAAGAAGACGTGGAAGAGCTGAAAGACTTCCTCCGCGAACACCGTTTTGACCGTGTGGGCATTTTCCAGTACAGCCATGAAGAAAATACTTCTGCCTACGACCTGGCAGATGATGTGCCGGCAGACCTCAAAGCAGAACGCGCCCAGGAGATCATGGAAGTGCAGCAGGAGATCAGTTACGAAAAGAACCAGGAGAAGATAGGCCAGGTATTCAAAGTACTCATCGACAAAAAAGAAGCCGGCCGCTACCTCGGCCGTACCGAATTTGATAGCGTGGAAGTAGACAATGAAGTGGTCATCCACTCCACCAAAAAACTCCCCATCGGGGAATTTGTGCAGGTAAAGATCACCAAAGCGTATGATTATGATCTGGAGGGGGAGGTGGTTGATTAATGATAGAATGATAGGATGATAGGATGATAGAATGATAGGATGGTAGCATGATTTTCTTGTGATTCCGGAAGATCTATTCATACAATAAGAAATACGTATTCTAAATATTCTATCATTCTATCATACTATCATTCCATCATTGCCCTATCTTAGCCCTACCTAAACAAAACCTATGGCTATCGACTGGAAGGGCGTGTTTCCCGCTGTTACCACTAAGTTTACCAGTACTGATCAACTGGATCTTCCTTTGTTTGAAAAGAACCTGAATGCCCAGCTGGATGCGGGTGTGAATGGGATCATCCTCGGCGGAACATTGGGGGAAGCCAGTGTGTTAAGCACGGACGAAAAAGAAACCCTCGTAAAATTTACCATTGAAAAAGTAGCGGGTAGGGTACCCGTAGTGTTGAATATTGCCGAAGGCAGCACCCGCGAAGCCTTACAGCAGGCGACCTATGCCAAAGCCTGGGGGGCGCAGGGACTGATGTTATTGCCACCGATGCGTTACAAGTCTGACCACCGCGAAACGGTGACCTATTTCACCACCGTAGCCAATGCCACGGATCTGCCTATCATGATCTATAATAACCCGGTAGATTATAAAATAGATGTAACGCCGGATATGTTTGAAGACCTGACTGCCTGCAGTAATATCCAGGCCATCAAAGAATCTACGCGGGATGTAACCAATGTAACCCGGCTGATCAATCGTTTTGGCGGGCGTTACCGGATCCTTTGCGGGGTAGATACACTGGCCATGGAAGAAATGGTGCTGGGGGCAGATGGTTGGGTAGCCGGGCTGGTATGTGCTTTTCCAAGAGAGACCGTGGCCATTTACCGCCTGGTAAAAGCGGGTCATATTGCTGAAGCCACTGCCATTTACCGTTGGTTCATGCCTTTGCTGGAGCTCGATATTCATCCCAAACTGGTTCAATACATCAAACTGGCCGAAACACAGGCTGGTATTGGTTCTGAATATGTGCGTGCACCCCGTTTAACCCTGGTGGGTGAGGAACGCAAACAGGTACTGGCCACCATTGACAAAGGAATCGCCGGCAGACCTGTATTACCTGAATATTTACAACTGAGCGTATAATGATGACAAATACCCCACACTCGCCGGCGCAGATCGATAGTGTGATGCAGCAGGCCGCTGCCGCTTTTGTGGCCTATCAAAAAACATCGCCTGTACAAAAAGCGGTGTTTCTCGAAACCATTGCCGCCAACATAGAAGCGCTGGGTGATGCCTTGATCAGCAAAGCTTCCGAAGAAACCCATTTACCCACCGCCCGTTTAAGTGGTGAGCGGGGAAGAACCACGATGCAGTTACGCATGTTTGCCCAGATGCTGCGCGAAGGCAGTTGGGTGGAAGCTACGGTGGATACCGCCATCCCGGATAAAACACCTCCCAGGCCGGATATCCGTAAAATGCTGGTACCGATGGGTACCGTGGTGGTATTTGGAGCCAGTAATTTTCCTTTTGCCTATTCTACTGCGGGTGGCGATACGGCCAGTGCCTTGGCTGCCGGTTGTCCGGTAGTGGTCAAAGCCCATCCGGCGCATTTACAAACCTCTATTCTCGTGGCCGATGCCATTGCTGCTGCTATAACAGCCACCGGTATGCCGGAACATTGTTTTCAGCATGTAACTGATGCGTCTTTTGAAGCGGGTAAAGCATTGGTGCAGCACCCGCATACAGCGGCCGTGGGTTTTACCGGGTCGTATACCGGCGGCAGAGCTTTATATGATTATGCCGCAGCGAGAAAAAGCCCGATACCTGTTTTTGCCGAAATGGGAAGTGTCAATCCTGTGATCTTATTGCCGGATACACTCTCTAAAAATGCAGAGAGCCTGGCCAAACAATATGCAGGTTCCATTACACTGGGCATGGGGCAGTTCTGCACTAATCCCGGCATTCTGCTGGGGATTGCCAGTGAAGGCTTGCAAGCGTTTCTGCAGGCATTGGCAAAAGAGATCAGTACCATCGCGCCAGCCAAAATGCTGCATGCAGGGATACACAAAGCTTATTTTGAAAAAATGAAGACTGCCCTGCAGCAGAAGGGAGTAAAACTGCTCTCGCAAACCATCACGGCTCCCGGCGAACTGGAAGCCCAGCCCGTGATTGCAACGGTGGATGGGGCCGCTTTTTTGCTGGATCCGCTGTTGCAGGAAGAAGTGTTTGGTCCCTATTCGCTGGTAGTGATTTGTGATACGGAAGCGGAACTGACAGCCGTTTGGCGCTCATTGACCGGGCAACTAACCACTACTTTAATGGGCACCGATGCAGATTTTGCGGCACATGCTTCCTTACTGGAGATCGCACCTTCTATTGCCGGCCGGATCGTATTCAACGGTGTTCCTACCGGTGTGGAAGTATGTGCAGGCATGGTGCATGGTGGTCCTTTTCCGGCATCTACCGATAGCCGTTTTACAGCAGTAGGCGTACATGCTGTTAAACGCTGGGTACGACCTGTCTGTTACCAGAACTGTCCGGATACCTTATTACCCGAAGCCTTACAGGCAGCCAATCCGCTGGGCATCTGGCGTATGGTGAATAATGAATGGGTGAAGGCTTGATAGTTTCATAAATTATCTGTTTAGTAGAAAGGGCTGGTAGAGATAACTACCGGCCCTTTGTTATATAAATAGGTTTACAGGTTGCCGGATCTGTATCAGGCCGGAATGCTGATGTTTCGGGGCTCTGCGAAAGAAAAATAAAAAGCAGCTGCCGCAGAGAGCAGAAAGTAAACAATGAACACAAGATTCAGATCTCCCACATATTGTGAGATACCAAACCAATCTTTGTAATAATAGAGGATACCGATACCAAAAGCAGAACCTGCCAACTGCCATAACCAGGCATAGGCTGCCTTATCCATTAACTCTGTGTACGCATATACATGAAAGAAAACAAATGCGCCATACACAAACATGGCCGGTGAGCCTATCTGTGCAATATGGGCAAAGAAATAACTGATCAGTAACAGCGTAACGGTTAGCTGTACCCAGGCCCAGGCTACAAAGGCTTTGGATCCTTCTGTGTCATATTTTTCAAAATGATACACATTTTCGATCTTGTAAACGGGGTATTTCTCCGCCACATCAGCGGGGCGCCAGCCGGTGGGCATAAACCAGATGCGGAATTTATCTTCCAGTTTTTTAGTCCGCCAGGCATCTTTGATCAACAGCCATACATGCATGAAATTGATCTTGATGGGGTTCCAGGTTCGCACCGGTCTTGTAATTCCATACACCGCTTTTACATCAGGTAATTCTTCCTGGAATGTGCCGAAGAGTTTATCCCAGAAAATAAAGATCTGTCCATAATTTTTATCCAAATATTCCCGATTGATGGCATGGTGAACGCGGTGATGGGAGGGGGTAACAATGATCTTTTCCAGGAAGCCCATCTTATTGATATGCTGCGTATGATACCAGAACTGGGCAAACAAATGCAAAGGCGCCACCACGGCTATCACAGAACCGGGAACACCGAGTAAGGCTGCCGGCAATAAAAAGATAGTAAACACCCGGAAGATGGTTGAAATACTTTGCCGCAAGGCGCAGGCCAGGTTATACTCTTCGCTGCTGTGGTGGATGATATGTGCGTTCCAGAAAAAATTGTATTCATGGTCCAGCCGGTGCACCCAGTAGCCGGCAAGATCAAGCGAAAAGAAAGCAACGATATAGAGAAGAATAGAAGAATCCAGGTGTACTATCGCCAGGTGTTTCTCCATCCAGCCGTAACTGATGATGGCGATGCTCAGTCCGAGTACATCTTTTACCGTATTGGTGATGCCCGAACTCAGACTGGAGATCATATCAAGGTGGCGAACCGTATCATTCCCTTTTCGCCAGCCCCACCATTTTTCAAATAAAACCAGTACCAGAAAAGCGGGTGTGGCAATCAATAATATTTTTCCGTAAGTTTCCATATAGCAATCGAATAATGAATATAAAAAAAACTGCTGAACAACAGTTGTTTATGCAATTAAATTCCTTTTAAAAACACATGTTAACTCATCCCATTCCCTATAGCCCTGCCGTGCCGGGCCATCTTGGCGGCGCCGTTTTTTCCTGTATTGATGCGCATACCTGCGGTAACCCGGTAAGGGTAGTGGCCGCGGGCGGTCCTGCACTGGAAGGCAACACCATGAGCGAAAAACGCCAGCATTTTCTGCGCGAGTACGACTGGATCCGTAAAGGGCTCATGTTTGAACCACGGGGCCATGATATGATGAGTGGCAGTATCCTCTATTCACCCCATGATCCGGCCAATGATGTGGCCGTATTGTTCATAGAAACCAGTGGTTGTTTACCCATGTGTGGTCATGGAACCATTGGCACCATTACGATTGCGATAGAGGAAGGATTGATACAACCCAAAACGCCCGGTGTGGTGCTGATGGAAGCGCCGGCCGGACTGGTAAAGATCGCTTACCGGCAGGAGGGTAAAAAAGTGACAGCCGTTAAACTCACCAACGTGCCCGCTTACCTGGCCGCAGAAGGTATCACCGTAGATTGCCCGGAGCTGGGCGAACTGGTGATAGATGTATCGTATGGGGGTAATTTTTATGCCATCGTGGATGTACAGCCCAATTTTGCCGGACTGGAGCATTACCCCGCAGACAAACTGATAGCCTGGGCCCGGGAACTGCGGAAGAGGATCAATGAAAAGTATTCGTTTATACATCCTGATAATCCTACTATTAATGGGTGCTCACATATTTTATGGACAGGTGCCGTGCTGGATCCCACTTCCACGGCACGTAATGCGGTTTTTTATGGCGATAAAGCCATTGACCGTTCTCCCTGCGGTACCGGCACATCGGCCCGGATGGCCCAATGGTATGCCAAGGGTAAACTGAAGGAAGGAGATGTTTTCATCCATGAAAGTATCATCGGCTCTAAATTTACCGGCAGAATAGAACAGCTGACCACTGTAGGCGACAAACCTGCTATTGTTCCGAGTGTAGAAGGCTGGGCAAGGATTTATGGGTATAATACGATTTCCATAGATAGAGATGATGATCCTTATGCGTGCGGGTTTCAGGTGTTGTAGGATAATGATAGAATGATAGCATGATAGAATGATAGAATGAAAAAAAATAATATGGGTACTTATCGGGTGAAGCAAAATCAAAACATTCTATCATTCTATCATTCTATCATTCACTCATTCTATCACACTATCATTTAATTTTGAGAATTAAACAGAACGGATATGAAAGTAGTAGTCATTGGAGGAGGGATCGTAGGTTTGAGCAGTGCTTATTACCTGCAGCAGAGCGGACATGAAGTAACGGTGATTGATAAAACGGATATGTCATCTAATTGCTCTTATGGTAATGCGGGATATGTTTGTCCGAGTCATTTTGTGCCATTGGCTACACCGGGCATTGTAAAACAAGGATTGAAATGGATGTGGAATTCACGCAGTCCTTTTTATGTTCAACCACGTTTAAGCTGGAGCCTGATAGACTGGGGGATGAAGTTCATGAAAGCAGCTACGCCGGAACATGTGGAACGTTCAGCGATACCGCTGCGTGATATCGCGATCATCAGTAAAAAAATGTATGAAGAGTGGACGGCCTTGCCACAATTCCGTTTTGCGTATGAGCGGAAAGGGTTGCTTGAGATTTTTCAGACCGATACGGGTGGCGATCATGCCAAACACATGTTGGAGAAAGCCCATGAACTGGGTTTAACAGATACGGTATTACTTTCAAAAGAACAGCTGGATGCACTGGAACCCCAGACCCGCATACTGGCCAAAGGGGCTGTGCATTTTCAGTGCGATGCACACCTGTATCCGAACAAACTGATGCAGCAATTGTTAGCAGATCTGCGGCAGAAAGGTGTTCGATTGCTGGGCAATGAGGAAGTAACCGGTTTTGAGAACAGTGAGGGCCGGATTACGAAAGTGCAAACAGCCAAAGCAGTGTATGATGCGGATGCCATTGTTTTATCGTCTGGATCATGGAGCCGGGAGATTGCTGCTAAAATGGATATTAAAATACCATTGGTAGGTGGAAGGGGTTATTCTGTTACACTGGAAGATTCTCCTTACAAACTGAATCACCCGGCGGTACTGATCGAGGGACGTGTGGCGCTGACCCCAATGGATGGGAATAAGATCCGCTTTGGAGGAACCATGGAGATCACTTCAACCAATACTCCACCAAGGATGAGCCGTGTAAAAGGGGTATTGGAAGCAGTGGAACGGTTTTTCCCGGATTTTACTATCCCCATGCCAACCATGGACAAAGTATGGTACGGTTTCCGCCCCTGTTCGGCGGATGGATTACCTTACCTGGGCCGCACTGCTAAGTGGAAAAATGTAGTGGTGGCAACGGGTCATGCGATGGTAGGATTGAGCCTAGGCGCCGGAACCGGGAAAATCGTAAGCGAAATCCTGAATGAAGAGAAACTCAGCATGGATATTGCACCTTTCAATCCCGACAGGTTTCGTTAAAACGGCGTAGCCGGAATGTGAAAATGATGAACGGATGCTGCAGTATCCAGTAAATTGTACTTTTATCCCTTATTATGGATCAGACAGTTACCTACTTACCATACGAAAGCACCGGCTATTTTTCCAAGATCGTTTCTGATTACCTGTCGCAATCCGGTACCCTGCAACCTTTTTACCAACATACACCTGATCTGGCGGGTATACAAGATGCCATCGCCGCCAGGCAAGCCTTCAATACTCCCAGGAAACTATTGGCAGATGTGTTATGGGAGCAGTATACTTCTTTACCGGTAACGGATAAAGTAACCAAGAATATCGAATCACTTTCTTTGGATAATACTTTTACCGTAACAACGGCCCATCAGCCGAATATTTTCAGCGGACCACTCTATTTTATCTATAAAATTCTTCACGCAGTTAAACTGGCCGATGAACTGAACCAACAGCAACCCGGTTTACATTTTGTACCTGTTTATTACATGGGAAGCGAAGATGCTGATCTGGATGAACTGGGCTATGTAACTGTTGGCGGACAAAAACTGGTTTGGGAAACCAAACAAACCGGTGCTGTGGGCAGGATGAAAGTGGATAAGGGGCTCAGTAAACTGATTCATGCCATTCATGGCCAGGCAGGTGTATTGCCCTTTGGTAGTGAACTGACTGAACTGTTACAACGATGTTATACCGAAGGCAAAACCATACAGCAGGCTACGCTGGAACTGGTGAATGAGTTGTTTGGCGAATTTGGATTGGTGGTACTGATTCCGGATAGCGCAAAACTAAAAACAGCTTTCCGGTCTGTAGTAGAGAAAGAGTTAACAGAAGGTTTCTCACATACTATTGTAGCTGATACGATTGCAGCGCTGGAGAAAAATTATAAAGTACAGGCAGGAGGCAGAGAGCTGAATCTTTTTTACCTGATCAATGATAAACGCGAACGGATAGAATTGCAGCATGACACCTACGAAGTGAAGAGTTTGGGATTGTCGTTTTCGAAAGAAGCGATTTTGCAGGAACTCGACCAGCATCCGGAACGTTTCAGTGCCAATGTAATTTTGAGAGGTGCTTTTCAGGAAACAGTACTGCCGAATATTGCTTTTATTGGCGGGGGAGGAGAACTGGCTTACTGGCTGGAACTGAAAAATGTATTTGAAGCAGTAAACATTCCCTATCCTGTATTGCTGCTGCGAAATTCATTTCTCCTGATCACCAAAGAACAGCATACAAAATGGCAGAAGCTGGGCTTCGCAGATACCGATCTGTTTAAACAGGAACTGGATCTGCTGAATACACTGGTGAAAAGAGAAACTGATAACCAGGTAAGCCTTACCGCAGAATTGCAACAGGCACAGGCGTTTTACAGTCATCTGCGTACCATTACAGATGGCGTAGATAGTACACTGTCTGAACACCTTCTGGCACTTGAAAAACAGGCACTCAAAAAATTAACGGCGCTCGAGAAAAAAATACTTCGTGCAGAACGTTTAAAATATGCAGTGCAGCAGCAACAGATCGCTGTGATTAAACAACATCTCTTCCCAAATAATAGTCTGCAGGAACGGGTAGATAATTTCTCACTTTACTATGCCACTTACGGCAAAACCTGGTTACAAAATATTTACAAAGCTTCTACCGGACTGAACAAGGGGTTTGGGGTGGTTAGTTATGCAGGAAAATAATGGGGACGATATGCCACAAGCCACAACCCGAACTAACTTATTATTAATCAGTTATAGAATATATTATTGAAATGTTGCTATTCTGCAAATTTGCCATATTTTTAAATTCCCACATTTTAATAATCCCATGTTATTTTTTAACTGATAGATATTTAAACATATGGCTGAGGAGCAAACACGTGATAATCAACAAGCTAATTCACAACCTGATATCACAACGCATAGTGAAACTCCAAAGCCCCAAAATAGCATTAACGATTCGCCAAATATCATACAACCTGCAAACAGCAGCACCAAAAATGCAACCTCCGAAGATGAAAGAATAGCCGTAAAAGATGAACTCCACAATGCAAAGTGGAGTAGGGCAGATAAGATAGCCACTTGGAGTGTAATTGTAAATGTTATAATGGCGGCGGTCACTATAGGGGCTGTTTTGATTGCACTGGACGCAAGCAAATCGGGTGATATTAATTTTGCTAAAGCACTATCAGAAGGTAAGAAATCTGCTGATGCATCAGTAAAAGCTGCGAATGCTGCTGAAAATAGTCTTAGTGTAACTAAAAATGCAATCAAATCTTCTAATGAAAATTTCTTAAAATCTTTGGAAGAGTATAAAAAAATAGGGGAAGCTGCAAAAAGATCGACAGATATCTCGGAAAAACAATTTGATTTGACAAAAGCTTATTCCAAAAAATCTGATAGTAATTTTTTAAAGTCAATAAGCATTGCAAACAATTCGCTTATGACTGCCCAACAGTCACTCATCGCAGCTCAGAATAATTTTGCGATACAAAATAGGGCCTACATTATGCTTAGTACGGTTAATGTTGATTCTATTAAACCATTTGTACATGAATCTGGAACTGTTGGCTTGAAGAATTTCGGAAAAACACCCGCTCTGCTTCTTAATAGTGTAATTGGGTTTTATATAGATACAGCTATTCGAAAAGATAGAATTTATCAAAGTGCTGATATTAAATACATAAATCTTTATTTGCCGGAAAATAATGAATATTTAATGCCTTTTAAGTTTCAACCTATGGATAGTCTTCTTTGTAACCTTGTTTTGACTAATAGAATTTTCTTCGTAATTTATGGCGAAGTACTTTTTCAAGATATAGTTACATCAAAATTGTATACATATATTTTTTCTTTCAGAATTATGCAGAATGGAAGATTTGCACCAACTCCCATTAATAATTCAGGGAATGAAATTCCAAGTATTGATAAATGGTTGAATAAGATTAAATAGTAAGTGTTATTCATTCTATATGCTCATTTTATCTCATTTCCACCCTATATAAGTTTCATCTACTTCAATCTTACTGGCCGAATTTAGGAGAAGCTTACAACTGAACAAAGAATATTCTCTTGTTTTATTTTTTACAGGAGTTGTCCTTCATTAGGCTCATACCTCCCGACATGTTTTTCACTTTACTGAATCCATTTTTCCCCAGCAGATAAGCGGCACGCGGACTTCGGTGACTGTGCGAACAGAAAACAATGATCTCTTTTTCTTTGAGTGACGAAAGGGAGGGTATTCTTTTTTCCAGTTCCTGAACGGGAATATTGATGGAATTGGCCAATCCGCCAAAATCAGGATCGGCTTTACCTTCAAATTCTTCTTTGGTACGCACATCAATCAACACTACTGATGGATGTGTTCGGATATATTGGCAGATAGCTGCTGGTGATATATTTCCAAAACGGATAGTGGATTTATTCACCAATTCCATTCCACAGAAGGAGCATTGGCCGGGTGTAGGATAGTCTTTGTTATCGCATTCCTGTCCGCAGGGCAAACATCGATAGGTAATAGCTTGCTTACTTATTTTTGGAGAAAATTGCGAAATCCCGCTCTGTTGCAGTAACAGATAAAGTGTAAGCAACAGTAATAGTCTGATTCGCATAAAATATTTTGAAGGATATAAAGAGAATAGCAATCCGTTGTTATTCATCAAATCCGTTGGGCCAGTCTTTTTTCAGTTTAGCGATTTTACCGCTTACTTCATGACTCATTTCTTTTTTATAATGGGCCATGGCAGCAGAGATATTGGCATCGGAACAACCCAGGATCTGTGCGGCAAGGATGCCGGCATTTTTAGCGGCATTCAAGGCTACTGTTGCTACCGGAACGCCATTGGGCATTTGCAAAATCGATAAAACAGAATCCCAGCCATCAATAGAATTGGAAGATTTGATCGGGACACCAATCACCGGCAATGTGGTAATAGAAGCCACCATACCCGGTAAGTGCGCTGCGCCACCGGCGCCGGCAATGATCACTTTGATACCCCGTTCTTTAGCGGTAGTGGCATAATCAACCATGCGCAAAGGTGTTCTGTGGGCAGATACGACGGTCAGCTCAAATTCGATCTTGAATTGCTTCAGGATATCGGCTGCTGCCTGCATAATATTCAGGTCGCTATCGCTTCCCATGATAATGCCTACGAGTGGAGTGGGTGTTGACATAATTGGTATTTGCTTACTGCAAGATACTTGATTTTCTGTATGTAGGATTTGAATCCCGTAACGATAAAAAAACTGCGCCTCTGCGCCTTTGCAGGAAAGTTTCCCGCAAAGGCGCAGAGGCGCAGTAAGGAAGCGGGTATTTTTTAGTTTACATCTTTGCCATCTTTTAACTGTTGGATCATTTTGGTCATGCTGTCTGTATTCAGTTGGTTGGGCGAGAGCGGTAAGGCTTTTTCTGCATATTCCAGTGCCTTCCGGTAATCACCAACAGCAGAATAGCCACGCACCAATCCGGCTAAAGTGGTGAACTGGTTAGGGAATTTTTCATAATTGGATTTAAAAACTTCCAGTGCTTCTTTGCTACGTTTCTGGGTAAGTAGTGTTTTACCATACTGGTGTACCTGACTGATGGTTCCCAGTGGTGTAGCTTCTTTCATGATTGCCGTAGATTCTGCAGTCCTGTTTAATTTTTCCAGAATCTGTGCCTTGGTAGCGAGTGTGGTAAAATTTTTCTCGCCCAGTACACCAGGATTGGTGGCAGTATCGGCCCAACGCAGCGCTTCTTCGAGATTCGTGTTCCTGTCCAGGCACCACTGCGCCGCCTGTTGCCAGGGCAACCAATAAAATCCCTTGTCTGTACGCAATTCTGTGCGGAACGATTCCACCTGAGTTTTATTCAGATCCACTTCCACTGTAAAAGGAAAACTCAGTTTCTCCCATTGCAGGCTGATCGTGGCGGCGGTTTCGGTCTGGTTGGTGAATTCGTATTTCAGCCATTCAACGGAACGGTCTGTGGTAACGGGGTTCACGTTTACCCGAAGTACATCATCTTTGGGATCATAATAATAACTGCCCCAGTTGGTAGTGGCTTTAGAAAAGATGAGTGTAGACTGTGCAGGATCATAGGCGATGAAAAAGCCATATTTACCTTTGGCCAGCGGTTGTCCTTGTATCGTTACATCCGTACTGAATTCGATCGTTGTGCTTTCATTGGCACCGGCCCGCCAGGGTGAGGCATTTCTGGTTCCAAACTGCAGGTCGGTATATCCTACAGGCACCAACTGCCCCCAGATCTTACCTTCCCTGCCTTTTACAGCCGGACGGTCATAGCGGATGGTCACATCTGTAATCCCTATGCGTTCTGTAACGGAAGCTTTTTTATTACCTCCGCTGGGCGGAGTGGTTAACAGGCGTTGTGCCTGCAAAGTAGTAACAGCCAGCAACAAAGCCGACAGTAAAATGCGTTTCATGTTGTATGGTTTTAGTGATACAAACTACTCATATCAATAGTTTCAGACATCGGTTAAATGATTAAACCGTGAAGGAAGCTGACCAAAGCATGAAATAGAGGATAAGCGGAGGACTTCAAATTTGCCTTTGTGAGTAAATAGAAAGAGGGGAACTATTGAAACAGGCACCCCGTTTCAATAGTTCCTCACCTGTTGCTTTGAGTGATTATTTAACCTGGTAGGCCGAGATGGATCTCAGTACCGGTGCTGCTTTGGCCTCTTGTATGGTTATTCTGAGTTGATCCGTTTCCTGCGGCGAAAAACTGGCGATCTTTTTTCTGCCGATAGTAGTACCGGTAAAAACGGTCTGGAAAGCCTGTCCATCAAACGCTTCAATGGTGAAAGCACTTACCCTTTGTCCGTACGCGATCATTTCTTCCAGTACCAGGGTATTGAGGATTGTTTTTACCGGCAGTTTCACTAACAGGCTGCTGTTCTGCTGTTGTGGCGATACCCAGTAGGTATGTATATTATGATCGTTCAATACCGGGATCTTTTTGCCGGGAGTTGCTATGCTGCTGATACTGGCATTTTGTAACAAGTCTTTTGAAAAAGCAGTTGTTCTTAGTTTACCAAAACCTACCAGTGCAGCTGAATCTGCGGGATGAATACGTCCCGTTCTGTCGGGCGGTACATTTAACAAGAAGTTACCGCCATTACCCACTGACCGGAGAAAAAGATTAAATAATGTTTCGGGAGATTTTACTTTGCTGTCTTCTTTGGCATGATAGAACCATCCCGGTCTGATAGACACATCTGCCTCAGCTGGAATCCAGTGTTTGCCATTTACATTGCCGCAGTTTAAGGTGTCGGTAGGCGGACCTCCATGACCTCTTTTAAAACCAGCGGTATCCAGCAGGTTCCAGTTGGTATGGTTGATCGTACCATTCTCGTTGCCGCACCAACGGGCACCGGGACCGATATCGCTGAAGATCACCAGTTGTTTTTGCCATTTAAAAGCAGAGTCTTCGAAACGTTTAAAATCGTATACCTGTTTTTTTCCGTTAGGACCTTCACCATTGGCGCCATCCCACCATAGTTCAAAGAATTTGCCGTATTGGGTTAGCAGTTCTTTCATGCTGGCAATATAAACATCATTATAAGCAGGGGTGCCGTATTGCGGGTGGTTTCTGTCCCAGGGAGAAATATAAACGCCCATTTCCAATCCGGTTTTCTTACAGGCATCAGACAGTGCTTTTACCACATCGCCTTTGCCATTCATCCATTTGCTTTCTCGTACGGTATGGGTACTTTGTTTGCTGGGCCATAAACAGAATCCATCGTGGTGTTTGGCGGTTAGTATAATGCCTTTAGCGCCGGCTTGTTTGGCAATTCGTGTCCACTGTTCACAATCCAATGCCGAAGGATTAAATACAGAAGGATCTTCATTTCCCTCGCCCCATTCTTTATCGGTAAAAGTATTCGGGCCAAAATGGATGAACAGGTAAAACTCTTTTTCATGCCAGGCCAGTTGTTCTTTGGTAGGGAGCGGGTATACCGGTTTAACAGGCTGCGCCAACAGAATATTACCCAATAAACAACCCACCAGCAGTAAATAATTTTTCATATCGAGTATTGAAGAATCAATTTACGATAATGATAGATGCGAAAGTAAAATTCAGGATTGTGGAATGGGGAGAAGAACAGACGAACAGACGAACAGACGAACAGACGAATGGCGATAGGGGGAGTGACTATTTTTCCGTTCATCTGTTCCTTGCTCCTCTGTTCGTCTGTTCGTCTGTTCGTCTCACTTCAGCTGCCGCTGATATAGCTGCACCGCATTCTCATACCCCAGGTAAATGGCATCACATACCAGTGCATGGCCTATGCTTACCTCGTCGAGGAAGGGGATCTGTTGCGCAAAGAATTGCAGGTTGTGCAGGTCAAGATCGTGGCCGGCATTGAGACCCATTCTCAGTTCTTTGGCTTTGCTGGCAGCGGCGAGATAGGGGGCAATGGCAGCAGCAGCGTTGCCGGCTGCAAAATCACGGGCATAAGCTTCTGTATATAGTTCGATGCGGTCGGTTCCGGTTTGTGCGGCACCTTCTACCATTTCCAGTACAGGGTCTACAAAAATGGATACTCGGATACCTGCTTTCTGAAAAATACCAATGAGGTTGATAAGGTAGTCTTTATGCCTGATCGTATCCCAGCCATGATCGCTGGTCAGCTGCCCCAGCGCATCGGGTACCAGGGTTACCTGATGTGGGCGGGTTTCGAGTACCAGGTCTACAAATCTCTGTTCGGTGGGGTTTCCTTCAATATTAAATTCTGTGGTGATGATCTTTCTGATCTGTCGCACATCTTCATAACGGATATGCCGTTCATCCGGACGTGGATGCACCGTAACGCCATCGGCTCCAAAACGCTGTGCATCAATGGCTGCCTGCACCACATCCGGGTTATTGCCACCGCGGCTGTTACGCAGGGTGGCGAATTTGTTGATATTCACACTGAGCTTTGTCATGGTACAAAAATACGAACTAAGTCTATAGCCTGTAGACATTGTACCCAAAGCAGGGTTATTTGCACAGGTTGGCGTAGCTTAGAGGTACAAAAAAAAGATATGCCGGTACTATTGGTCAGTATACTCTGGTTGGCCCTGATCATTTACACGATCAAAGGCATTTTTGAGCGGCGGGAACTGGAGCGGAATACACAGTTATTATGGACCATCCTGATTGTAGTGGCCCCTGTTTTCGGCCTGCTGATCTATTATATTTTTGGCACGGAAAGAAAAGATTGATGTCAACTTTTATATCAATAATCTGTTAGTATTACATGAGTTATTTTTCCTTAGAAGATTGTTTAACCGACCTTGAAAAGAACGGCCATCTGGTTCGTATCAAAGAAGAAGTTGACCCTTACCTTGAAATGGCTGCCATACACCTGCGTGTATACGATGCAGGTGGCCCGGCACTATTATTTGAGAACGTAAAAGGCTCCCGCTACCGGGCGGCTTCCAATATTTTCGGTACCATCGAAAGAAGCAAATTCATCTTCCGCGATACGTTTGCACAGGTACAGAAACTCATTGCCCTGAAAGGCGATCCGATCAAGGCGCTGAAACATCCGATCGATAACCTGCAGACAGGTTTGGCAGCCATGAAAGCCTTGCCATTAAAAAATCCTCTTTCCAAACCGGTCATGTATGAAGAAATTCAAATTTCCGATCTGCCCCTGATTCAACACTGGCCCAAAGATGGAGGTGCATTTGTAACACTGCCACAGGTATATAGCGAAGATGTGGACAGTCCGGGTATTATGAAAGCCAATCTGGGCATGTACCGGATCCAGCTTAGCGGTAACCAATATGAACTGAATAAAGAGATCGGGCTGCATTACCAGCTGCATCGTGGTATTGGTGTACACCAGACAAAAGCCAATGCCAGGGGGCAGGCATTGAAAGTGAGTTGTTTTGTAGGAGGTCCGCCATCGCACAGTGTGGCAGCGGTAATGCCTTTGCCCGAGGGAATGAGCGAAATGACTTTTGCCGGATTACTGGGGGGCAGAAGATTCCGTTATACCTACCAGGATGGATTCTGCATAAGCACCGATGCCGATTTTGTGATTACCGGCGAAGTTTACCCCGGGGAGAATAAACCGGAAGGTCCTTTCGGAGATCACCTTGGTTATTATAGTCTGACCCATGACTTTCCGTTAATGCGCGTCCATAAAGTTTACGCAAAGAAAAATGCTATCTGGGCATTTACCGTGGTAGGCAGGCCACCGCAGGAAGATACCAGTTTTGGTGAACTGATTCATGAACTCACGGGTGCTGCCATGCCACAGGAAATCCCTGGTCTGCAGGAAGTACATGCAGTAGATGCCGCCGGTGTTCACCCTTTATTACTCGCTATCGGCAGTGAACGGTACACACCGTATACGCCTGCCAAACAGCCGGCAGAATTATTGACCATCGCCAATCATGTATTGGGCACAGGACAGTTAAGTCTTGCTAAATTCCTATTCATAACAGCCGATGATACCAGACAACTGCGCACGCACCACGTACAGGTCTTTATGGAGTATATGCTGGAGCGGATCGATCTTACCCGCGATATACATTTTTATACGCACACCACTATAGATACGCTGGATTATTCCGGTACCGGATTGAACAGCGGCAGTAAAGTAGTGCTGGCTGCCTACGGAGAAGTAAAACGGACATTGTGTAAAGAAGTGCCGGGGATACTGAAAGAACTCCGCCTATTCCGCAAAGCCAGTCTTGCAATGCCGGGTGTGGTGATACTGGAAGCTGCTAAATTTGAATCCTACGAACTGGCGCAGGTAGAAATGGAAGTACTGAATCAGCAACTGGTGTATCAACTGGAACAGCTAACTGGCGTAGCTATGATTATTGTAGCGGATGATGCACTTTTTACTGCTGAAAATATCCGGAATTATGTTTGGGTTACCTATACCCGTTGCAACCCTTCGCATGACATGTATGGCATCGACTCCTTCACCGAAAACAAACACTGGGGCTGCCGCGGTCCACTGGTGATCGATGCACGTATCAAACCTCACCATGCGCCACCGCTCGAAAAAGATCCTGCTGTTGAAAAAAGAATCGACAGATTATTTGAGAAGGGAGGCAGCCTGCAGGGGTAATTAAAAATTAAAAATTAGCAATTAACAATTGGGGCAGTTACATGCTACAATGCATTTTTAATTGCTAATTTACTTCCACCCATGTGTGGTCTGCCAGTAATCTTACAGAGGAAATGAATTCTTTGAAAGGTCCGGCACCGCCCCATTCCCCGGGGCCTACCAGCGATAACAGGTGGCTTCCGTCTTTTCGTTCGTAGAGATGATAAGTGTGTCCGATCTGGGGTTTAAAACTCAGTTTGGCTTCATAGATCATCAAGCTGAGTTCTTTCCGTTTGCGGATCTCCTGTGCCTGCCTGGCCAGTAATTCGATTTGCTGTTTGATCTGGTCTAGCTGCATATTGGTCTGCTCTTCCATGGCAGAGAGAGCTTTGTGTTTGATCACCCCTTCTTTGGTAGGTCGGATGGCCACACTGCCCACCGAAGAAGCATAGGGCAGTACACTCAGCTGTTTGTGATAAATCTCAGTATTAGTAAAATCTATCTTCTCTTTGGTCTTTCCTTTCTGGGTTACTTTCATATAACCATTGGGAAGGATCTCGTTGGTTACTTCCAGAAGGGGTGTTTCGTTTTTGATGAACCTTGTTTGTATGGTAGAGGCATTCAGAATGGTGGCCTGTATACTGTCGGCCATTTCCTGGTTCTCAAACGGACGTATCTCTCCGTCGGGGATTATTTCGTATTGTGTGTAAAAAGCCTCATTATCCAGGCTTACCCAGTTGATACTGATAGCCAGTGCATGTCCGTTGCGGATGCTCTCCACTTTGTAATTCCCGCTTTTGGGTATAAGACCCTCCTGAAATTCACATTTCTCAGGAAACAACTGCCAGCTGGCTAAAAAATTATAGGCTTGTACCATGATAGATCCTCTTCACTTTTACTGCACTTATTACAAAATACGTCAGCAAAGGTTCTTATTTACCGTAAAATAAAAAGGGCCGAAGCTATCAGCTTCGGCCTTTTGCGGTATGAATGCTACTTATTTAACGGTAAAGTTCAGATCCAGGGTACCCCAAACCAGAGATACTTTACCTGCTTTACTGATGGTATAAGTCAGTCTTTCCTGTGGTGTAGCTGATTTGCCGGGTGATACGTTAACACGCAGTGCATCATTCGACTGCTCATAACCATCTGCACCCCAGAGGTCTGATTTTTTGTTGAAAATGAGGGTCCAGTCTTTATCCCCGGACAATACATAGAAACCGTATTTGCCGGCAGGCAAAGTTTTTCCTTCTACTGTGATGTTCTTGCTGGTAGCAAAAACGGTGGCTTCATTAGCACCGGCACGCCATACTTCTCCTTTTTTGGGCTCCACATCTTTGCCGATGGTACGGCCTTTCAGGGCGGGAGAACTATAATCGATAGTGATGACAGCACCACTGGCAAGCGTTTGGGTGGCTTTGGCCGGAGGACTGGGGCGTTTTGCCTTATCATCCTGCGCAGAGGCAGTAACAGAAGTAAATAAAAGGGCAGACAAACTTGTCAGCAGGAAAAATCTTTTCATAAGGTTTTTATTTTAGAACGGAAAGTAACAGCAAAAGGTTCAGTATAGGGAAAGAATTTTTCAAAAAAATGTTAATTCACCACCGCAAAATCCGGCCGCCGGATCAGCTGGCTGACATACCGGAAGCGCAGGTCCGTGTTAAATGTAATGTTCCATTGGCTCATGGTGCCGGTAATGCGGGGATAATAATAGGCTTTCAGTTCCATGGTGCCGAATACAAGGTTCTCATTCCGGGTTCTTACCCCTCCACCTACGGCAGAATAGATATCCCCACTTTCTACATACTGTCCAATAGCTCTCAGGTAAGAGATATTGGTAAAGGCAAAAGGAGCAAAACTAAAACCCACGAATTTCCAGGTATTGTAAAAAACGGATTCTCCATTAAAAGTAATCCTTGTAGCGGCCCGTAAAGTAGGATCGGTTAGCGGAGGAATCCCATACTCACTGTTCAGTCTCAGCGGATCATTTAATCGGGTTCTTACCAATTGTGTGGCACTGCCACTCAGGAAATGCCTGAGAAACCATTTACTGTTACCCAGTTTTCTGAGTTTGGTGAAGTATTCAAGACTGCTGAGAAAACTAACATCTTCCAGATTCTTTTCACGGTAATAACCTCCCAGCCGCAGGGTAAAATTCAGGTAGTTTTTACGGTTGGAGAAGTAGCTTCTTTTGTATTCAAAACCGAAATAAGGCCGTTCTACCTGGTTACGGTTGGTCCATCCACCAATAAACGAAATGCTGAAACCTTCCGGAACGTCTTCATTTCTTCCGAAGCCATACAGGAATTTGGTATGGTAATAATCCTGCTCAAAAATGGTGTAGGATGCCAATACACTGGATATATCGGAGTACCCGAAATTATAAATGGTCTTGTACAGGTTAGGGATATCCTGGAATTTTCGGTGCACCCCCCTGATAGAGATCATCTTTTTAAACCTGGATTTGAAATTCTGCTGTAATTGTCTCCTCGCCCCCAGGTTATAACCGACCCATCCATCAAAAACACGGTAACGGTATTTGAAATCAGATTGATATACCGAATCTCTGTAATAGCCATTCTGCGTATAATGATCCGCCAGTTCAAAAGCACCGGTCCAAACATGGTATGGACTCACCAGGGGTAATTCTCCCTGCAGAAACAGGGTTTTCTCATCACGTCTTCCGCTGTTAAAAGAAGGGGCTTCTGTTCGGTAGCCTGCTGCCAGGTTAATAAAACTGCCCATGATATTTCTTTTCAGCAATTCAAAACCTATACCGTAACCGGGGTTGCGGTCTTTATCAAACAGGTGTCTGATCTGAATACGGTTGCCCCTGCCAAAAACATTGTCATCATTTACTTCAAAGCTGGCCATTTTTTCAGAACCTGCATCCATGCTGCCGCCTATCGGGAACACGTCTTTACAGATCACAATTACATCTACCGAATCATCGCTGCCGGTATTAGGGTTAATGGTGATCTGTGCATCCTGCAGATAGGTAAGTTCGCGCAGAAACCTTTCATTGTCTGCCATCAGGTAAGGGTAGAGGGAATCTCCACTGGTAAAGAAGAGATTGTTCAGGATCACTTTTCTGCGGGTACTGCTGTGTAACGCATTACCGATATCGTTAAAAATATTCCGCACCACTTTGGTTGTATCACTTACATACCGTTCAAAGCCAATCTTTTTTATTTCGATATGCCGGATGATCTTACCGCGGTAAGGATTAAAAGCGAGTTCATTTTTCACCGCTCCTTCCGAAGGAAGCGCCGGATCGGGATTATTCACTGATAAACTTTTGCCGAGTTTACCCAATAATCCTTTTTTATTAGCGAGAAAAAAAACGGAATCGGTAACAGGTTTATCCTGTGCATACAAAGCCGTATGACAGATACAGAGCAGCAGCAGCCAGCTTGTTTTTTTCCATATCAGAACCGAAGACATTGGCATTTGAGAACAGACGCGATTTGATAGCTATTGGAAGTTACTTAATCCGGTGGTAAATGCAAGAACTGTATCTGTTTTACACCCAAGCATCATCAAAGAAGTTGTTTTTCAAGCACAATAAATTCAAGCGATTGCTTAGGCAACCCAAATTTTGGGTCGGTAGGAAATGGGGCCGTTTCTCCGGTGGCCGCATAGCCATGGCGTTCGTACCAGGCAATAAGTTCTTTTCTGACAGAGATGACAGTCATCTGAATGGTATTACAGGAGAGGTGTTTTGCCATGCTTTCTGCAGCGGCCAGTAATTGTTTCCCGATCCCCTTAGTCTGCAGCTCGGGCGAAACGGTTAACATGCCCAGATATAATTTGCCGGTCTTTTTTTTCAGGTAAACACAACCCTGCAGCAATCCTTCCTCACTGGTATATTTCAGAATTACCGCATCCGGTTCTGCTATCATCTCCCGTATGCCGGCTTCGTTGGTACGTTGTCCGCCCAACAGATCCGCTTCTGTGGTCCATCCTTTTTTGGAGCTGTCGCCCCGGTAAGCACTATTCACCAGCCGTTCCAGTTCGCCTGCATCTGCAGTACCTGCCACGGTAATAAAAGGAGCCGAAAATGTTTTCATTTGATCCCGATTGCTTGTCACCGAATGTATTAAAATAATTGAAAGTGAAAAAGCAGTGCATAAAAAAGCCCGCCGAAAAGCGGGCTTTGGGTAACAATGGGGGACTTAAAAAGCTGGATCTGCAGGCGTATTCGGATTGCTGTCCCTTTCACGGAAAGGATAAGGGAACAGGTTCCGTTTGCGCTCTGTATTCGGACGTCCGAACCGGCGCATATCTTCCAGTTTTAAACCGGAATGATACAATTCGATACAACGGTTTTTATAGATCTCATTCAGCAGATCTGCCGTGGTCACTGGTGCTACCGGCGCCAGGTCGGCGCCAACACCCAATGGATCGGCTGCGGCTTTTTTGGTAACTACTTTATTCAGTTCAATTAAAGCATTCACCAGATCAGGTACTGTCTGACGTGCATAACATTCTGCTTTGATCAATGTGATCTCACCAGATAAATAATGCGGTATAGGGGTTGTGGCTGCAATCCAGAATCCGTTCAGGCGGAACCTTGGCAGGATGGTTGGATTGATCAGCGTGTAAAACGGAATACGCTTGTCACCTGCAGTGGGTGCCAAAGCTACGGGCAGTCCCAGGGTAGAATCTACTGGCTGGTACAAGTTGTTGGTAGAAGTAGCCGTGTTGTAGATCGGGTTAGGATTGGCTGCTTCAAAATTCAGCGTTGATTTTTTGGTAAGATCAACGGCATTGGCTGCTGCCAGTGCTGCTGCGTAATTTCCTGCAAACAGGGAATAACGGGCCTTTAAAGCATTCAATGTATTCACAATATCAACACCTGCAGGAATGTCAGACAGGAAAGAAGCACTGATCGGACTGGCTGTAATGGCTGCCAGGGCTTTATCAATAGCTGCAATGGCGCGTGCAAAACCTACGGTTCTGTCGGAAAAAGTAGTGGTACTGGTTCCAACGGTGTCGGGTACTTTTTCCCAGAAACTGGAAACAGCGCCTAAGGATAATGCTTTATAAATAGTGGCATAACCGATCAGGCCGCTCGCATAGCCTTTGTCGGCCAATGCAGCAGCACCATTGATCACGTTATTGGCATCATAGATCACTTTGTGTGCCGTACTCCACACATTACCCAGCAGGGCATTGGTTCCATCAACGGCATTGCCACCATTGGAGAACTGGAACTCAGAAGTATTACCTGCATTCATCAGGATGGTTTCGCCGGTGATGAGGCCATTGGCATCAGCAACACCATTGGCAACATTGTTGGCATAGGTACGCTGTAAACCCACAGCCACACCCGCCAATCCCTTTGCGGTAGAGAGTACCTGCGCAGAAGTAGCGGCGGTAGGGTTGTTAAAATCTTTCTTACAGCCCGAAGTGGTTAACAGCACCGCAACCAGGCTGGTATAAGCGATTGATTGAAATATTCTTTTCATAAAAATCAGTTTTTTGTTGAATTAAAATTTAGCCTGGATTCCGAAACTGAAAGTTCTTGGAATAGGAACTGCACCAAAATCGATACCACGAAGAATAGTGCTCTGTCCTCCGGCATTTACTTCCGGATCATATCCGTTGTAATTATCCCAGCTGATCAGGTTACGTCCGCTGAAACTTACACTCAGATCGCTGAAGCCTTTCAGTTTTCCAATGTTATAGGTTAATGATAATTCACGCAGTTTGGTAAAAGAACCATCATCTATGCGCCATTGTTCAATGGCATAGATGCCGGAAATATAACCACGGGGTAATTGTCCGCGCTGCTCCTGTTCGGCAACTTTACCGTTACCTACGCCCTGACGGGTACGGAAATCGGCATTGAATACATTACCACCTCTTACCGCATCAATCTGCACACGCAGACTCAGTTTTTTGTAGGTAATCTCATTCACCAGACTGGCGGTATAATCAGGATTGGGATTTCCGATGATCCGGCGTAATGTGCTTCCGCTGGGTAAACCTGTTGTTGTATTTCTTCCGGGAGTATATACCAGGGCACTGTTCTGTACACCCGCTTCCAGTTGTGGAATACCGGCCGCATTTTTCAAAAGGTTACCATTGGCATCCGTAGCAAAGAACGTTCCATAGAACACACCGATGGGCTGTCCTTCAATGATCGCAACCGGCGCACCTGCATTGGTACTTAACAGTGTCAATGCCTGGCCGATACTTACGGCTTTGTTGCGGTTATGGTTATAGATTCCGGTTACTTCCCATTTCAGGTTTTTGGTAGCAACAGGGCTACCGGTTAATACTACTTCATACCCTTTGTTCTCTAAGGAACCATAGTTATCGAGCAGACTGGAGAAACCGCTGGTTGGCGCAATAAAGCGGTTGATCAGCAGGTCTTTTACTTTTTTGTTGTAAACGTTCACCGTTAATCCCAAACGGTTGTTCAGGAAAGCCAGGTCAAAGCCATATTCCAGTTCCTGCTGTCTTTCGGGTTTCACATTCTCGTTGGCCAGTGTTCCGCTGGAGTTCAGGGCAGTTCTGCCGAGGTAAGAAGAAGAACTATACGTGTTGAATCTTGAGTAAGCACCAATACCGGTCAGGTTTCCGCTCTCACCATATGCCACACGTACTTTAAACAGATCCCACCATTTGGATACACCCATTTTACTCCAGAAATCTGCTCCGGAGATCACGTAACTACCGCTGGCTTTGTAATAGGTCTGGTTACGCTGGTTTTTACCAAATACAGAAGAACCATCCACACGCACTGCACCGGTTACAAAGAACTGGTTACGGTATTTGAAGTTCTGCTGTACATAGGTACCTGATACGGAGATCTCACTTCTGTCATCTACACCAGGTAAAATAGTGCTGGCTCCGTTCACGGTTTGTACAAAGGGTGCCAGACCACGACCCTGCAACAAGGCGTAATTGTTTTTCTCATATTGCTGAGAGAAACCCACCTGTGTTACAGAATTGATATTGCTGGTGATGTCGATATTGTAAGTAGCATTTACATCATGGTTGATGGCGAAGAAACTATTGCTTGCGGTACTCGAATAACCATTCTGGGTTGGATCCAGACCTGCACCACCACCAAAGAAAGCTGTACTTACGTTATAAGCGAACGGTGGAATATAGGTAGTACCATTCTGCGAATAGTTATCAATACCCATGGTATAATCAACCGTCAGACGTTTGATAGGACGCAGTTTCAGTCCCATGTTGGCGATCACACGGTTGGTGGTTTGTTTTTGTTTAATGTCCTCGATCACAGATACCGGATTGGCACGGCCTCTTTCACCTATGGCCTGGATATTTCCCAGCGCATCACGCTGCCAGATATTGTGGAAGTTACCAATGATGGTAACACTGTTCATAGGAGAGAAGAAGGAGTTACCATCGGGTTTCTCATTGGCAGTACTGTTTACATAGTTCAGACCCAGGTTAAAACTGGCCCATTTGTTCAGCACCTGGTCAATATTACTGCGGAAGCTGAAACGCTGGAAATCTGTATTGGGAATGATACCCTGGTTATACAGGTAAGAGCCTGAGAGATAATATTTGGTTTTATCGGTACCGCCGCTGATCGACAGGTTATTGTCGGTTCCATTGGCGTTACGGAAAATATAATCCTGGTAATCGTAACGGGTAACGGCAGTAGTGGTGGTTACGGCAGGAGAAAGAATATCCTGTGTAAATGCACCCGGTCCGTCTGTAGGTCCGCCGAATTTGGTTGGCGACTGGTTCACATCCAGTTTCTTGCGCAGTTTACTGGTAGTGTAGTTGGTGGAGAAGCTGATAGAAGGCGCACCGCTTTTACCTTTTTTGGTAAAGATCTGCACCACACCGGCGTTGGCACGGCTACCATAAATGGCAGCGGCAGCAGCACCGTTCAATACTTCCACTCTTTCAATATCGTTGGGGTTGATATCCACCAAACGGCTTTGGCCGATATTACCTACAAAACTTCCGCCATCATAGTTGCCGGATGTATTGGTAACACGGTTGGTACCGTTGTTTACGATCACCCCGTCAATGATATACAGTGGTTCGGAAGAAGAAGAAATAGAACTGATACCACGCAGTCTTACAGAAATGCCACCGGCAGGATCTCCGGAGTTCTGTGAAATCTGTGCACCGGCCGTTTTACCCTGTAAAGCCGCCAGCACGTTCCCGGTAGCACCTTTGTTCAGATCTTCTGCTTTCACGGAGCTGATATAACTACCCAGTTGTCTGCGGGTAGTTCCGGCTGAGGTACCGGTAACCACTACTTCATCCAGTTTGGATACTTTTTCGCTCATCACCGCATCAACGGTATAGCTTTTGTCGGTACCTACAGTCAGCGCTGTTTCCTGTTGCTGAAATCCTACGCCCGCAAATACCAGGGTATATTTTCCGGCAGCAAGCGGGGCCGTAAAGCTGTATAAGCCGTTGTTATCGGCCAATCCACCAAACTTGGTCCCTTTTACGGTTACCGCCACCGATTCAACAGCGGCACCGGTGGTACTGGTGATTTTTCCTGATATGCATACCTGCCCATAGGAGTAGGCGGTAAGCAGGGTGATGGCCAGCAGTAAACAGAGTTGTCTCCATTTACCTGTGGCTTTCTTAACACTTGTGTTCATAGCGCAGTTTTTATTTGTGATAAATCAAAGAATGGTTAAACTGTTTATCCTGAACGGGTCCAGCACTTTATCGGTTGGATTCAGCTCAGTGATGAGAATATCTATATCATCAACCCCGCATACACGGATGCGTTGATGGGAATTTAATTTTTCAGAGATCGACATGACCACGGTTTTTGCCGAAGATTCGATCATCGCATTTTTCAACTGTGCGATATCCCAGTCGTTATCAGTGATGCCATGATCCCTGTCAATTGCATTGATCCCCAGAAAGCAGAGATCCGCTTTAATGTGTTTGATCTTGGTAATGGCTTCGCCCCCGATGGCGATCTGTGATTTCTTGGAGATTTTGTCGCCAATAAAGATCACATCGATATTCGGGTGCTGTGCATATTCATAGGCAGCCGGGATACTCCCCGTTAAAAAAGTGGCTTTCAGATTCTCCGGTAACAAACGCGCCATTTCTATTACCGTGGTTCCACCGCCGGTTAATACAAACATGCCATCCTGTATCAGGGAAACGGCTTTTTCGGCTATCACTTTTTTACTGTCTACATTATAGACATCAGAACGCAGGTAAAAGCTGTTAAAAGATTTAGATAAAGCGCCTCCATGTACTTTGATAACTTTGCCACTTTCGGCCAGTTCATTCAGGTCGCGGCGGATCGTGTCTTCAGACACATTGATGGAGCTGCTCAGGTCGGCAGACAAAACACTGTTGTGCAAACTAACCTGGTGTAAAATATAGGCCTGTCGTTCTTTCTTAAGCATTTTCGTTAGGGTATTGCGTTGCTAAAAATGAACAAATTTTTTTATAATACAAATAAAAAGCTGCAAATTGTTGCATACTTCCCTCTGAGAATCAACAGAAACCTGCAAAAATGAATAAAAACTTAAACAAATTATGCGGTATTGCGGCAAAGCCGACCCGCCTGATTATTGGGTTAATGAGCGGAACCTCACTGGACGGGTTAGACGTGGCACTTTGCCGGTTTACCGGCAGCGGACCGGAAACGCGGATCGAATTGATGCAGTTTGAGACCTATCCGTATGAAACACGCTTTAAAGAGGAGATCCGCTCGGTTTTCTCCAAAAAAACGGTTGACCTGGAGAAACTCTGCCTTCTGAATGGCTGGGTGGCCCAGCAGCATGCCGCTATTATTCTCGGTTTTTTGCAGAAATGGAAAGTAAGTCCCGAAGAAGTAGACCTACTGGCCAGTCATGGACAAACCGTCTACCACGCTCCTAAACTACAGCACCAGCTGCCCGGTTTCGGAAACGCTACTTTACAAATCGGGGATGGCGACCAGCTGGCTGTATCTACCGGAATCATTACCCTCAGTGATTTCAGACAAAAACATATTGCTGCAGGGGGAGAAGGAGCGCCGCTGGCAGTGTATGGCGACTATTTTATTTTCAGTAAAAAAGGAGAGAACCGGATTATGCTGAACATTGGCGGAATTGCCAATTTCACCTATTTACCCGCCGACCTGGATGCGGCCAAAATCTTCAGCACCGATACCGGCCCCGGCAATACCCTGATGGATTCCTATGTGCAGCAGCATTTTCAGCTGCCCTTTGATAAAGATGCCGCCGTGGCAAAAAAAGGAACCGTACATGAAGCCTTACTGGCTGAACTCCTGAAAAACGCGTTTTTCGACAAAGGGTTCCCCAAAACAACCGGTCCGGAACTGTTTAATCTCACCTATCTCGAAAAAGCCATTATACAAGCAGGTATTGCAAAGATCTCACACCCCGATGTAATGGCTACCCTGAACCGCTTCAGCGCTGTAACCATTGTAGCAGCCATGAAAAGAACCCTGGATGCGGCTGACTCCTTCACGATCTATACCAGCGGTGGCGGCATGCACAACCCTTTGTTGATGCAACATATACAGGAACTGTTACCGGGCTATACTTTTTATACCACAGATGCGCTGCAGATCAACCCGGATGCCAAAGAAGCCCTGCTCTTTGCCGTACTGGCCAATGAATCTGTGGCAGGCGGCAATACAGCTATTGGTAACGGCACCAGCGATATTCCTTCGGTTAGTATGGGAAAGATCAGTTTACCGGGGTAGAAGCAAAATGATAGAATGAGTGAATGAGTGATTGAGTGAATGGGGGAAATAAAAAAGTCCCGCGCAAGAACGTGGGACTTTGGAGATATATATGGAGTATAGAATGCCTTACTTTTTGTTACGGGCAAACACGCTTACCATTCCACCTTTGGTGATTTCCAATACCAGGGTTTCATTTTTCTTTTCCATAGAAACATAGAAGTTTGTCTCTTTAGAATCGGAGGTAAACTCGATACAGTCTTTTAACTGGTACTCGGGATACTGGTACTTGCTGGTGATATTCTCCAGGGCAGATTTGGGCAGTTTGTCAAAAGCCATGGTCTTGCTGGTACCGATCAGTTCTCCGTTTACATCATAGAAAGCATCTACTTTCTCATTATTGAGAATGAAGCTTACTTTGTCAAACCTGTCGCTGGATTTCCAGGAAACATTTTTGGCTTTGCTGAATGATGCAGCAAAATGGTCATTTACTTTGGTACTGATGGCTGAAGGACCGGCAAAAGCGCTGGTTCCGATGGCGATGGCTGCTAAGGCGGTGATGAATAACTTTTTCATGGTGTGTTCTTTAAATTTTATTAAGAATGTTGTTTTTGTTTGTTTCAATTTGATATGTCAAAAGTAGAAACAGCTGCTAAGTAGACGAAGCAGATTGTGATTAGTTACATTCCTGTGACGGGCGTTATTATGAGTGGTGTTAACACAAATGTTAACGCAGGCTAATGTTGCCCTGTAATGCAATGATAGCAAGGGTTACGGCCGATTTCTTAATGCTTTCTTAAAGGCCCTTTTGGCGGGATGAATGAACTGTATCGACTGTCCGGTTTAGGACGAACGGTTGTTAGTGCTGGCGAAAACGGCCCTATTGTCGGTCAAGTGTGAGCCCGTGGTTACGGATTAGCAGCTTCGGGACAAGAATTTCAATAAAAAAGCCTCCTTTTTTTTAAAAAGAGGCTTTTTTATTGACCAGGGTTGGATCAGATCTCTATTTCTGCTGAACAGAAGGGTAGTGATCCAGTGTTTCAAATACGATCCTTTTATCCTGCTTTAATAAAGAAATGAACTTCTTTAAAGAATCTGCATATTGTTTTTTCTCGAATAAACGGTCGTGAGAAAGAATGACCAGTGCATTCTGCTGGTTGGTGGTGCCATCGTCAAATTTCTGGTTCACACGCTGTATCATTTCATCTACACTTTCTTTGGGTGCTTTGGCTTTGGCCTGTTGGGTCCACTCCAGGTCCCAGCCAATGATCTTATACCCCAGCGAATCCAGTTTCTTTACCAATGGGGTATTGGCTTTTTGTCCGTGCAGATCGCCATTGGCGGCCCAGCCGTTATTACCCGGTAAACGGATAATTTTTACAGGGATGTTCAGTTCCTTTTCATTGCGCAGGAAATCATTGAGGGCGCTGTCTGTCATGGCAGGAGAGTAGAATGTGCCGTATTTATCCTTAAATCCATGACTGAAACTGTGATTGGCCAGCAGAAACTGCGGGTAAGCATTCCGGATAGAATCGATCAGGCGCTTTTTAAAAGGGCCCACCTGGTTAAAACCCACCGAGAAAAAAGTGGCTTTGATACCCTCTTCTACAAAAACGGCTTTGGAGTTAACGGTTCCGGGAGGCTGGGGAGAATCGTCCCAGGTAAGGTAAATATATCGTTTGGTATTGTCTAACTGGATCGGCGTACCCGGTACCATTTTCGCGGTCTCCGTTTTGACAGTATCTGCCCCTTTATTTTCGGCAGCGCCTTTGTTTTTACAGCTACTCACAGTTACTAAGGCTATTACAGCCATAGTAGGAAGGTTCATTTTACAAAGATTCATAATTACAGCTTTAATTCTTTTCCAAAGATAGTCAAGCCAAAGTTGGCCCCCATTCCTTACTTATCCTCACATGTGAACAGGTCTATCCACCTGCCCGCATTTTCCACATTCTATCATTCTATCATTCTATCATCCACTCATTCACTCATTCACTCATTGTATTACCTAAACCTCTCCGACACCGTATAACAAACCTTATCATTGATCCGGTGAAAAATATCATCATTGATCTTCCGCAGTTTCCGTTGCCGCCGGGTAGATAAAAGCCTTCCCTGCTCATCAAAATACTGTGGCTGCGAATAAAAAGTGAGGATATAATATTTCTCATTAAGGAAAGGCAAATGGAATGCCAGTTTGCGGATAGAGAGAAATACCAGTGATCTTTTCTGGTTATTACTGTAATAATCCAGGTTATTGACCCATATACACTGGATGGATTTCATTTTGTTGATCAGGTCAACAATACCCTGTACCGGCAGATCGAATTTTTTGAGTGTATCCAGGAAACGCGGTTCATTGATGCTGAACTCATGAATGTATTTGATGGAGTCGGTAAAGATCTCCAGTGAAATATCATTAAAAGAACGGTCGGTAAAACCCACGGAAAAACGGTTCTGTTCGTATAGTTTTTTATACGACTGTTCAATCTCCGACAGGGTTTTTTCATGTTGGTTATAGTAATCCGTAGAGAATACCTTGCTGGAAGTGCAGGAAGCCAGTAGCAAGAGCAGGCAAAGGACCGATATCGTATATACAGCTTTACCGTGCATCTGCTGTTTTTTTGGCGGCGTGTGATACGCCGAAAAGAATCTTCTTAAAAAATCGTTCAGTGATCATCATCCGGGTTCTGCCACCATAATCCCAGTAAGTGATAGCGATCTTATTGTCTACTTCTTCTACTGCAAGTAAAATAACAAAATGGGTAGGCACTCCGAATTTCAGACGCGTCTGGTTCCTTTTATACAGGTTCACATTATTCACAAACAGGGTAACGATGCCGGTAGCCAGTTTGTCTGCCAGGTATTCATACATATCCCTGATGCCGGGTTTAAACAGGTCTGACCCAACAGCCGTTACCTCATAATTGAATAATTTTCTGACCATCCGGTTGTATTTGGCAAAATTGACAGCGGCCCAAAGCCGGTTCTCGTCGCCGGGATTGTATTGTTTGTCAAAAAAATTCAGGTAACCTTTAAAATGATCGGCCAGCAGCATAAACCATAACTGGTCGGCGGGTCTGATATCGAGTTCCCCTTTAAAAGTGAGGGTGCCAGCTGCCAGTTTTACTTCTTTACTGGGTTCGAAATATTCCTTGCCATAAATGGCTTTTCCCTCTTTGTATATTGTAAGCATGAACTTAATAAAACCCAAAGGATCATCGTGAAGCGGAATATAAGAGAGGGCCGCATAGGCGCAGAAATTGGTACTTTTTCCTTCGTGTATGCTGAGCGGATCTTCCAGGTTGTTACGAAGATTCTGGATAAAAATCACCGGATTCACATTGGGCCAGAAATTACTGGGCCGCAGGTCTGCCTGTTTTTCGAGAAAGTTGATGGCTTGTTTACGGGTAGATAAAGGTGTAGTATCTATACGGCTCCCATCCCCGGCTGTGGCAGTGTTACTACCGCACAGCAACAGCAGAACCAGTAACAATGGACATTTTTGGCCGATATTTTTTTGTTGTCTGTTCAAATTATAACCTCCATACACATCATCCTGCAGATGAAAATAACCATTTACCGTAATGTAACGGTAAAATCACAGTCGCTATTGCGAATTTTTACTTTTGTCTTACAGATGGTTTGGATACAGAAAAGAAAGGACTCTTTCTGTTCGGTACGCGGCATAAAAAGCCCGCTTCACAGAAGCGGGCTCTATAACGTAAAATCAATTGTCTGAAAACCGGGGTATTAATACCTGTACAGATCAGCCTTGAACGGACCTGCTTTCGGAATACCGAGGTATTCAGCCTGAGCGTCGGTCAGTACATCCAGTACGGCACCAACTTTTGCCAGGTGTAAACGGGCTACTTTCTCGTCCAGGTGTTTAGGTAATACATATACTTTGTTCTCGTAGTTCTTGAAATTGGTCCACAATTCAATCTGGGCCAACGTCTGGTTAGAGAATGAGTTACTCATTACAAAACTTGGGTGACCGGTGGCACAACCTAAGTTCACCAGGCGGCCTTCCGCCAGAACGATCACATCTTTTCCTTCGATATTGTACAGATCTACCTGTGGTTTGATGGTGTCTTTGGTATGACCATAGTTTTTGTTCAACCATGCCATATCAATTTCAATATCAAAGTGACCGATATTACAAACGATCGCTTTGTCTTTCATCAAACGGAAATGTTTTTCAGTGATCAGATCTCGGCAACCCGAAGCGGTAACAATAATGTCAGCTTCTTTCACAGCTTCGATCATAGGTTTCACTTCAAAACCTTCCATCGCAGCCTGTAAAGCACAGATCGGGTCGATTTCGGTAACGATTACGCGGCAACCGGCACCTTTCAGCGACAGGGCAGAACCTTTACCTACATCACCATAACCACCTACTACGGCAATCTTACCAGCCATCATCACATCAGTGGCACGACGGATCGCATCCACCAGTGATTCCTGACAACCGTATTTATTGTCGAATTTAGATTTGGTAACAGAGTCGTTAACGTTGATCGCAGGAATCGGTAAAGTACCTTTTGCCATGCGCTCGTATAAACGGTGTACACCGGTAGTGGTTTCTTCAGATAAACCTTTGATGTTGGCCACCAGTTCAGGATACACATCAAATACCATATTGGTCAGATCACCACCATCGTCCAGGATCATGTTCAGCGGACGGTCTGCACCACCAAAGAACAAAGTCTGCTCAATACACCAATCAGCTTCTTCCTGTGTCTGACCCTTCCAGGCAAATACGCCCACACCGGCAGCAGCAATAGCAGCAGCAGCCTGGTCCTGGGTAGAGAAGATATTACAAGAACTCCATTTTACTTCGGCACCCAATGCCACCAGTGTTTCAATCAACACAGCGGTCTGGATGGTCATGTGCAGACAACCTGCAATACGCGCCCCTTTCAAAGGCTGGCTCGGGCCGTATTCGGCACGGATAGACATAAGACCGGGCATTTCTGCTTCTGCGAGACGGATCTCTTTGCGGCCCCAATCGGCTAAACTCATATCAGCTACTTTGTAAGGCAGGCTGAAATCGATGTTTTTTAATGACATATAGTATGATTTATGTGCACAAATGTATATTGATAGAATAAAATACTATAATTATTATTTTATTTGGAATAAATAAGCTGTTTTGATAGCTTTATGGAGAATAAAAGATGTTTTTACCATGCCAAAAGCCACGCTAAAAGTAGATTCCACTAACAACGGTTTTTCGCTGGATGAAAAGGATATGGCCATCCTGCGCGAACTGCAGCAGAATGCCCGGGCAACCGTGAAAGAGATTTCGGATAAAGTGCACCTGAGTACCACACCGGTTCACGAGCGGATCAAACGGATGGAAGAATCGGGTGTGATCAGGCAATATGCCACTCTGGTAGACCATTCCAAGGTGAAAAAAGGACTGATGGTGATCTGTTACGTATCCCTCAAACAGCATAACCGGAATGCCGGCGCCAAATTCATCAAAAGTATCCAGGAAATGAACGAAGTAATTGAATGCTATAATATTTCCGGTGAATTCGATTTTATGCTGAAAGTGGTAGCCGAAAGCATGGACGACTATTATGATTTTCACGTAAACAAACTAAGCCAGGCAGAGAACCTGGGCCATGTGCAGAGTGTGTTTGTGATGGGCGTGATTAAACAGACACATGTGCTGGTGCATTAGAATAGGACCGGGGTTATTCGTTTAGCAGGTTAATAACGAATAGCAACCACCATGATAAACCCTGCAACCAGTAACCTGCAACCAGTAACCAGTAACTCCTACCGCAAAATCACTTTCTTCTTTCTCCCCACTAATAATTTCTGCTGTAACCAATGACTGGCATACGCACCGGCAATACCCACGGCTGCGCCGGCGAGTACATCTGATGGATAATGCTCTCCCTGGTATAACCTCGAATACCCTACGCCAGCTGCCCACAGAAAAGCAGGTGCCGTTACATACCATTTTTTATACACCAGCGCCAGTGAAGTAGCGGTGGCAAAAGACAGGGAAACATGTGCCGAAGGAAAAGATTTGCCACTTTCAGATCCATCGTAAGGAAATACTTCTAAGGGATATTTGCGGTAAGGTCTGTCTCTGTTAATAACAATTTTGATGGCTTCAGTGGCAACGGTGGTTAATACCACACTGCCAACCAGTTCTATCGATTGGCGGGTAAGCGCAGTGTCTTTATTCAATAATGACACTGCCAGCATCACGCCGGGAATGCCCACGGAAAGCGGTTTGGCAGAAGATGAAAATCCTTTCCACACGCTGCTATTGGGCTGGGAAGGGTTGATTTGTTTCAGCAAATTAATATCCCAGTTCTGCGCCTTACTATCTACAAAAATCAAACAGCCCACACTGATGCTGATCATGATCAGCCAACCTTTCACGAATGTTGTCATAATAGATTTTGTAAGCTGTCCTGAATGGTTCTGATACGGGCTTCTGCATCTGCCTGTTTTTTCTGTTCGAGGGCTACTACTTCCGGTTTGGCATTCTGTACAAAACGCTCATTGCTGAGTTTTTTGATCACGCTTTCGAGAAATTTCTGCTGGTGTTCCAGGTCTTTCAGCAGTTCCGCTTTCAGGTTGCCTGCATCCAGTTGTTTCTCCGTTTCAATAAAGAATTTATCTTTCTCAACAGCTACCACAATGGTATTGGCTATTGTGCTAGCTGTATAACCGATGCTTTCTGCATTTACCTGTTTGAGCAGGATATTTTCAATAGCACGGTAACCGGCATCTTCACTGGTTTGTATGAACAGTTTAATGGGATCTTTGGGTTTTAGCTGATTTTTGTTCCTGGCATCCCGCAGGGCAGAAATCACCTGTTTCAGCAGCTCGCCGGAAGTCAGCACCTGTTTGTCAAATGGCTGCAGGGGCGCTGCCTGTTTTACGCAGAGATCTGCTGTCTGCTCCTTCAGTAAATGATAGATTTCTTCGGTAATAAATGGCATAAACGGATGCAGTAACTCCATCAACTCTTCAAAATAACCAATGGTTTGATCGTATACTCCTTTTTCAATCGGTTGCTCAAAACCAGGTTTGATCCATTCCAGGTACCAACTGCAGAAGTCGTCCCAGATCAGTGAATAAATGGTTTTCAGTGCTTCGCTTAAACGGAATTGCTTCATCAGCCCATCTACTTCCCATTTTACTTCATTCAATCGCTGGCCGAACCAGTTTACGGCAAAATTGTGGGTGGTGAGTGGTGAGTGTTGAGTGAGGGCCAATGACTCACTACTCACTGCTGACGACTGACGCCCTTCCCACATTTTGATCAGCTTCAGCGCATTCCAGAGTTTGTTGTTGAAGTTCCGTCCCTGCTCCAGCGCCGATTCATCAAAGAGGATATCATTGCCTGCCGGAGATGCTATCAGAATTCCGAATCGTACAGCATCGGCACCAAATTGATCGATCAATCCCAATAAGTCAGGTGAATTACCCAGGCTCTTGCTCATTTTTCTTCCCTGTTTATCGCGTACGATACCGGTAAAGTAAACGTCGCGAAAAGGGATCTTCCCCATGTATTCTTCCCCGGCCATGATCATCCTCGCTACCCAGAAAAAAATGATTTCCGGCGCAGTAACCAATGTATGGGTGGGGTAGTAATAGTTAACTTCCGCATTACCCGGATCAGACAGTCCTTTAAATACTTCAAAAGGCCAGATCCAGCTCGAGAACCAGGTATCCAGGCAGTCATCATCCTGCCGCAGATCCTCAATATTTAATTGCTCATTTTTAATTTTTAATTGCGTATAAGCTTCTTCTTTGGTAGCAGCCACCGCAAATGTGCCATCAGGTGCATAGTAAGCCGGGATCCGGTGCCCCCACCAGAGTTGCCGGCTGATACACCAGTCTTTGATATTCTCCATCCAGTGGCGGTAGAGATTTTTAAATTTAGCAGGATGGAAATGGATGTCTTCCTCCATCACTACTTTCAGAGCGGGTTCCGCCAGTTGCTTCATGCTTACCCACCATTGTAAACTCAGCCGGGGCTCTACCACCGCATCGGTTCTTTCGCTGTAACCTACTTCGCTGGTATACTCTTCTGTTTTTACGAGGTATCCTTCTTCTTCTAACTGTTTTACGATCTTTTTTCTTGCGTCAAAGCGATCCAGTCCCACATAAATCTGCGCCGCTTCACTTAAAGTGCCGTTATCATTCAATATGTCAATCACTTCCAGACCATGTTTCTGGCCTAGCAGGTTATCGTTCATATCGTGTGCAGGTGTTACTTTCAGGGCCCCGGTTCCGAAATCCATCGTTACATATTCATCTGTAATGATGGGGATCTGCCGGTTGATCAATGGAACGATCGCAAATTTTCCATGCAGGTGCTGGTACCGTTTATCATTGGGATGCACACAGATGGCCGTATCGCCCATGATGGTTTCAGGTCTAACGGTTGCTATCACCAGACTATCATTCAGAGCGGAACCATCGGCATTAACCAGTTTATATTGCAGGTGATATAGTTTCTGTTGGGTTTCTTTCCGGATCACTTCTTCATCACTCAGCGCAGTTAATGCTTTTACGTCCCAGTTGATCATGCGTTTACCGCGATAGATCAGGCCCTTATTGTACAGGTCAATAAAAACCTTCATGACTGATTGGTAATAATCCGGGTCCATGGTAAAGGAAGTCCGGTTCCAATCCAGACTGCAACCCATTTTTTTCAGCTGCTGTAAAATGATGCCGCCGTATTTCTCTTTCCATTCCCAGGCATATTGCAAAAATTCATCGCGGTTGAGAGAAGATTTAGTGATCCCTCTTTCGCGCAGCATAGCCACTACTTTGGCTTCTGTAGCAATGGATGCATGATCAGTTCCCGGAACCCAGCAGGCATTTTTGCCCTGCATGCGCGCACGGCGTACCAGAATATCCTGTATGGTATTGTTGAGGCAATGCCCCATATGCAGCACACCGGTTACGTTGGGAGGGGGAATCACCACGGTATAGGGTTCCCTGCCATCCGGCAGGCTGCTGAAATAATCTTTGTTGAGCCAGTGCTGGTACCACCTGGTTTCTACTTCGTTCGGGCTAAAATTCTTGCTCAGTTCCATTGTATACGCTTAATGCTGAATGCTTAACGCAGAACGCTTCATGCAGAACCTTGTGTATGCGTTAAGGGTTAACCTTGTTTGCAGCGTTCTGCTTTACACATTCAGCGTTTTCAGGTTTGCAAAAGTAAGGAAAAGGACGCTAGGCGGCGGTGAAAACAGGCAGTTACACTACCAGGTAGGAACCAATTGGTTCATCTTCTCAAAAACGGCTGAGGGGAACGGGGCCGGTTTGGCGGGTTCTGAAACGGGGGTACCTGTAGTTTGCCCACTGGTAAGCGCCGTGCAGCATTTGCTCACTTTCTTGCCGATACCATTTACGGCATACCCTACCGGGCTGCTGCAGCCAGACAGTAGGAAAGCCATCACAAGAAAAGAAAGCAGGTATCTCATAAAAGTTGCGTACGGTTCGGTAAAAGTAGCCGGTTGTTTCCTTTTTACAGGTTAACCATTGTTAATAAAGGCAAACGTATGGTTAATGAAAAAGTTACAGTAGTTGCTACCTTTTTATTGGTAGCCTAAAAGACCAGAATCTTACAGGCAGGCGGGTGTTAGGGCACAAATAATTTCCATCTATCCGCTGGCGGATAGTCAGGCAAAGCGAAATAAGGGTAAGTACTAGTAAATTCTTCTTCCTGTCCATTCAAAATAAGCGATCACCACTATCACCACCAGGATGATAATGCCGCCAATGGTCAGGATTTTTTTTTCGTTTACTGGTGACTCATGTTCAAATTGCTCCATAGCAATCGTTTTTAACGGGTAAAACGGTCATCGGAAATGGGTTCAATAACGGTGCCTTTGCTGTGCGAAAGACGTTCTGGAGAATAATGCCTTGTTCAGGACAGAGGATTTCAAAAAATATAGTGTTAAGTTAAGCCGTAAATCCCGAATTTGCAAGGCTAATTTGTGCACATGCTGTTTGCAGTTGTTGATATTGAGACTACCGGGGGCTTTCCCCAGCAACACGGGATCACCGAGATCGCCATTGTGTTGCATAATGGCTCGGAAGTGGAGGGCAGGTATGAAACCCTGGTCAATCCGCACCAGCCCATTCCGCCTTTTATCGCCAATATGACCGGGATTTCCGATGCTATGGTGGCGGTGGCGCCTTCTTTTGAAGAAGTGGCCCCCTATATTTTTAACCTGTTGAAAGACAGGGTATTTGTGGCACATAATGTGAACTTCGACTTTTCCTTTGTGAAACACCACCTGCAGGAAGCCGGTTTTCACCTGCAAACGCCCAAACTCTGTACCATCCGGCTTAGCCGGAAAGTATTTCCCGGTTACCGCAAATACGGGCTGGGACATTTATGCCGCGAACTGGGGATTGAGATCGAGAACCGCCACCGTGCCGGGGGCGATGCGCTGGCTACGGCCCAGGTGCTGGATATGGTGCTGCGTAACAATGGGGGTATGCTGATCAGGGAAATGCTGAAAAAGGAGAACAAAGGACAGTTATTGCCGCCCAATCTGCCAGAATCCTATGTGCTGAACCTGCCCGAACAACCCGGCGTATATTATTTCCACGATGCAAAAGGAAAAGTGGTGTATGTGGGTAAGGCCAAACAGATCAAAAAAAGGGTGATCAGCCATTTTACCGGACTGGATACCTCCAAAAAACGGCAGGATTTTCTGCGGAGTATATATTCGATCACCTATACGGTTTGTCCGACCGAATTTATTGCCTGTTTGCTTGAAAGTGTGGAGATCAAACGTTTGTGGCCGGCTTTCAATAAAAGCCAGAAACGGTTTGAGCAGTTATGGGGGATCTATCATTTTGAAGACAACCGGGGTTACCGGCGTCTGGCAATTGATAAAAAGCAAAAACATACCACACCGGTAGCGAGTTTTTCGATGCTGGTAGATGCACACCGGTTGTTGTGGAAACTGGTGAAGGACTTTGAACTGCACCCGGTACTTTGTTTTCTCGACAATACAGGCGCGAAGGAGTTACCGGAGATGGAAACCTATAACCAGTCTGTACAGCAGGCGCTGGATTGGATGGAGGCACAGAAGGAAACTTTCCTGATCCGGGACAAAGAAGGTTGTGTGCTGGTAGAAGAGGGAAAATTTTATGGGATGGGACAGATAGAAAAAGATACAGACATCACCCGGCTGGAACAGATCAAACCACAGCTGGTGGCCTATCCCGAAAACGAAGTGCTGCGTTCCATGATCCGAAATTTTGCGGAGCGATACCCGCATAAAGTAGTCAAAATTGCCTGAGTAAACAACCGGTGGTCCGGTGTATAATTTTTCTTTTTTTCTTTCAAACGCACCGCATACATTCGCCCTCCCAAAAACATTTTTACCCGCCCCGGCGGGTTTTATTTAACACAAATTCCATTATCAGAGAATGTCTTCTTTCGCATCGTTAATCGCTACCAAGCTCAATATCAGAACCACGCAGGCTGAAGTTGTATTAGAATTATTTGCCGAAGGCGCTACCATTCCATTTATAGCCCGTTACCGGAAAGACCGGACAGGCGGACTGGATGAAGTACAGATCCTGCAGATACAGGATGAAGCTAAGTTTCTGAAAGAATTCACGGAGCGGAAAGCGTTTATCGAAAAATCGATCACCGAGCAGGGTAAGATGACAGAATACCTGCAGGGGAAAATTGATGCGGCCACTACGCTGGTAGAACTGGAAGATATTTATCTCCCATACAAATCCAAACGGAAAACCAAGGCACAAACGGCGCGGGAGAATGGGTTGGAGCCATTGGCTTTGCTGATGCTGGAACAGACTACGGCCGACCTGGATGCGGAAGCGGAAAAGTATATCGGAGAAAAAATAAAAACGAAAGAAGAAGCCCTGCAGGGAGCCCGCGATATTATTGCGGAAACAATCAATGAAGATGTGAACCTGCGAGCCAAACTGCGTAAACTGTTTGAAGATACGGCCACACTGCAGAGTAAAGTGCTGACGGATAAAGAAACAGAAGGCATTAAATACAAAGACTATTTTGATTTTTCGGAACCCATTTCCCGCGTACCCTCTCACCGCATACTGGCGGTCCTGCGCGGATTCATGGAAGGTTTTTTACGGATGTCGATAGCACCGCTGGAAGAAGATGCACTGACGTTGCTGGAAAAAGATCATGTAAAAGCATTAACACCTGCTACCGAACATGTGAAAAAAGCTATTCGGGATGCTTACAGAAGATTGATGCAGCCCAGCCTCGAAACCGAATTCAGAACAGCTTTGAAACAGAAGGCAGATGAGGAAGCGATCAATGTATTTGCGGAGAACCTGCGCCAGTTATTGCTGAGTGCACCGCTGGGCAGTAAACGGATCCTCGCGATAGATCCGGGTTACCGTACGGGTTGTAAAGTGGTATGCCTGGATGAAAAAGGAGAGTTGCAGAAAACAGATCTGATCTATGTACATGAACCCAACCGCATTTACGACAGCGAATACAAGATCAAAGAGCTGGTAGCGAAATATAAGATCGACTGTTTTGCCATTGGCGATGGAACTGCGGGAAGAGAAACGGAACAGTTTATCAAAAACATGAACCTGGGGTTACCGGTATTTCTGGTAAATGAAGATGGGGCCTCGGTGTATTCCGCTTCTGAAACCGCGAGAGAGGAATTTCCTGATCAGGATGTAACGGTACGGGGTTCGGTGAGTATTGGACGCCGTTTAATGGACCCATTGGCCGAGCTGGTGAAGATCGACCCCAAAAGTATCGGGGTAGGGCAGTACCAGCATGATGTAAATCCGTTCCGTTTAAAAGAGCGACTGGATCAGACAGTGGTAAGTTGCGTAAACAGTGTAGGCGTGAACCTGAATACCGCGAGCAAACACCTGCTGGGTTATGTGAGCGGGATCGGTAGTACACTGGCAGATAATATTGTCAAGTATCGGAATGAGATCGGACGTTTTACCAGTAGGGAGCAATTATTACAAGTACCCAGGTTAGGCGGAAAAGCCTACGAACAATGTGCAGGATTTTTGCGGATCAAAGACGGCGAGAACCCACTGGATGCCAGTGCGGTGCACCCGGAAACCTATCCGCTGGTAAAAGCGATTGCTGCGGATGCAGGGGTGGAAATGAAAAGTATCATCGGTAATGAAACAGTATTAAAACAGATCGATGTTAAAAAATATGTAACCGAACAGTTCGGTGAACTGACGATCCGTGATATCCTGAAAGAATTACAGAAACCCGGGCTTGATCCACGCAGTGAGCTGGAACAATTTTCCTTCGCCAATATTTATAAAATGGAAGATGTGCAGGTGGGTATGATCGTACCCGGCAGTGTTACCAATCTTACGCGTTTTGGCGCTTTTGTAGATATCGGTGTGAAACAGGACGGACTGGTGCACGTAAGTGAGATCGCACATAAATATATCTCCGACCCCTCAGAAGCGCTGAAGCTGGGCCAGAAAGTACAGGTAAAAGTGCTGGAAGTGGATATGGTAAGAAAGCGGATCGCACTCTCTATCAAACAGACAGAAGAAATGCCGCAGCGAACCCAACGGTCCGGCCCGCGCCCATCGCATGACAGACCCGCACAAAAGCCCGTTGAAGAGTTGAGTGTAGCAGATGCATTGAGTCTACTGAAAAAGAAATTCGGAAAATAACAGCTGTTGAAGATTGGAAACGGGAACTGTGTTAGGACTAAAATCCTTACCTTGTTTACCTAATATACAACTACATGAAACAGTTTTTCGGGGTACTCCTGCTTTTAACAATCTGTTTGGGTGCTGAGGCACAGACCAAAGTAAATCCGGTAATTAAGAAATTTGGTACCGTTACCGAAGTGCCGTTTTCAGTAGAGAATCCGGATCTTAAAATGGATTACAAAGTAGTGGTGGAAGTAAGTTCTGATAATCCCAAACCTGAAAACGTTCACGAGTTTTTTGAAAAAGTAGGTGCCGTGGTAAACCTGCATGCGCTGGGTGGTGTTACGGCTAAAAAACTGCATGTGGTGATGGTGATCCATGGCCCCGCCGCACAGTACGTAGTGAACAACGAAGAGTACCAGAAAAAATTCCATACAGATAATCCCAATATTCCCCTGTTTAAAGAACTGGTTGCGGCTGGTGTAAAGATCTTTGTCTGCGGACAATCCCTCAACAAAAGACAGGTATCACCCGCTTCTGTAACACCAGAAGTAAAGCCTGCTTTATCAGCTATTACAACTTTGACTACATATCAGTTGAAGGGATATGCGTTCCTGAAGTACTAATGAGTGGATGAGTGAATGAGTGATTGAGTGAATGCCAAAATGTGCTCAGGTAATGAAACATTCACTCATCCACTCATTCACTCAATCACTCATTGCCACCTGCCTGATCTCTTTGTTCTCGTATACCTGCTGTGTAGCACTTCCCCATCCCAGTTTTACCATCGCGGTTGCCAATTGCAAAGAAGTGAGTCCTATATTGGGATATACTTTGCTGAGGAAGGGTTTGTAGAGGAGCCTGGAAAGCCGGTAAAAGAAATTCGGTTCTTTTCGGGGTGTTACCGGGTAAATATAGCCGGGCCTGACAATGATGAGTTGTTTGAAGGCCAGTTTCTCCAGTATATTTTCCGCGATCCCTTTGTCCTGCGCAAACATGAGTTTACTTTTTCCGGTACGGTCGGCACCCTGTCCGCTGAGGAAACAGAACACAACTTCCGGACTCATCTGTTTCAACGTTTCGGCGAAAACGCGGGTGTAGTCAACCGTAATGTTCCTGAATTCTTCTCTGGATACCGTACCGGTATAAACGCCAATGCAGTAAAAACAAATATCCTGGTTGCTGAGATGATCACGGATAGCAGATAGATCCATAAAATCATGATGAATAACTTCCCGCAGTTTGGGATGCACCATACCCAATGGTTTGCGGGTAATGGATGTGACGGAGGCTACATCTATTCTTTGTAAACAGAGTTCAAGTATCAGTTGCCCGATCATGCCGTTGGTACCGGTAATTAAAACACGTTTCATAGTAGGAGGATTGGCGGATTTGCGGATGGCGGATTTGCGAATTGATGGAGAAAAAAAAGAATCCGTTAATCCGTCATCCGCAAATCCGCGAATATTACACAAGGCTGATCCGTTGACCGGTTTTTGCGGCTTCATAGATCGCCATGAGGATGCGCATATCGCGCAGCCCTTCTTCCCCAGACGTATGAGCGGGGATTTTATTGTTTTCTATCAACTCCTTACACATGCCCTGCAACATGACGGTCTGGTGATGAACAACGAGCAGGTTCATTTCTCCACGGCTGGTGCGGCCTCTGAGTGGGCCATAACCGTAGGCCGGACCTAACTGTGCCCAGCCATTGCTGGCAGATACATAGAGCTGTTCTATATTGGATTTGTAAGAGGTAAATCCATTCACCATGATACCATCGGGGAATTCCATTTGCCAGGATACGGATTCTTCTACGGTAGCAAATCGAACTTTATCTGTAACTGGGCCGAATTGTGCAGTAACCCAAAGCGGTTCCTTTCCGGTTGCATAACGCGAAGCCTGCACGCAGTAAATACCTACATCCATTAAGGGACCGCCGCCCGCCAATTCTTTTTTCAACCGCCATTGCGTAGGGTCGCCGATGCTGAAACCGAAATTGGTTTGTACAAAACGGATATCACCCAGTACTTTCTCTCTGCCGATCCGGATGATCTCCTGTGTATAGGGTTCAAAATGCAGACGGTAGCCAATGCCCAGCTGTACACCGGCATCTTTACAGGCTTTCACCATTTCTTCGGCTTCTTTAACCGATACGGCCATAGGCTTTTCACAAATCACATGTTTACCTGCTTTGGCGGCACGTAATACGTATTCGTGGTGCATGGAGTTGGGGAGAACGATGTAAATGATATCAATGTCTTTATTGGAAGCGATCGAATCGAAATTCTGGTAATTGTAAATATTCTGTGGCGGAATATTGTATTTGTTCCGCCATTCTTCTGCTTTGGCAGGGGTACCTGTTACAATGCCTGCCAGGTAACAATTTTCTGTTTTCTCCAGTGCCACGGCCAGTTGATTTTTGGCATAACTGCCCAGACCCACCAATGCGATCCCCAGTTTTTTACCTGTATAAGGTTTTACCGGGTTGGCCAGGCTGCTGATACCGGGTAGTACCGATGCCAGTACCGTAGTTCCAAAACCTACACCAAGTGTTTGTAGAAAGGAGCGGCGGGATGGGTTGGTTGACATATTGGGTGGGTTTAATAGCCTTAAAATACAAAAGCTTTACAGAAATCCTATCATTCTGTAAAGCTTATTGTAGTAATTAACTTTTGGAAAGTTTTAAAACTTTCCAAAAGTTCCTGCTAATATTCCGGGTTCACGCCCACATAATTATGGGGTGTAATGGCTTTCAGTTCTTTTTTGATAGCTGCACTTACTTTCAGCTTGCCGATAAAATCATGCATCGCTTTTTTATCGATTTTGTGGTTACCGCGGGTAAGGTCTTTCAGGGCCTCGTAAGGATTGGGGTAATTTTCTCTCCGTAAAATGGTTTGTATGGCTTCTGCTACAACTGCCCAGTTATTCTCGAGGTCTTCTTTCAGTTTGGCCTCGTTCAACACCAGTTTGTTCAGTCCTTTTTCCAGCGATTTGAGCGCAATAGCCACATGACCAACCGGTACGCCGATATTACGCAGCACGGTAGAATCGGTAAGGTCGCGTTGCAGGCGGCTGATCGGAAGTTTGGCGGATAAGTGTTCCAGCAGGGCATTGGCTATACCCAGATTACCTTCTGCATTTTCAAAATCAATAGGGTTTACTTTATGCGGCATGGCCGAAGAGCCCACTTCGCCTTTTTTGGTTTTCTGTTTGAAATAATCCACACTGATATAGGTCCAGATGTCGCGGCAAAGATCCAGCAGGATATTGTTGATGCGTTTGATGGCATCAAAATGTGCCGCCAGACTATCGTAATGTTCGATCTGTGTGGTAAACTGCATGCGTTGCAAGCCTAAAGTATCTTCTACAAAAGCGTTGCCCAATACCACCCATTTCTTTTTAGGGAATGCTACCTGGTGCGCATTAAAGTTACCCGTGGCACCACCAAATTTGGCCGCGTATGGAATACTACTGAAGAGTTCGATCTGGTTATTGAGTCTTTCTACAAAAACCATGATCTCTTTACCCAGGCGGGTAGGAGATGCGGCTTGTCCATGTGTTCTGGCCAGTAACGGAATATTTTTCCACTGTGCCGCCAGCTGGTACAGGTGGTTCTGCAGATTGATCACAGCCGGCAGGTATTCGTATTCCATGCAGTGTTTCCAGCTTAAGGGGATGGCCGTATTATTGATATCCTGCGAAGTCAGACCAAAATGGACCCACTCTTTCAGCGCTGGGATACCTGCTTTATCGAGCTGTTCTTTCAGAAAGTATTCTACGGCTTTTACATCGTGGTTGGTAACAGATTCGATTTGTTTGATCTGTTGTGCATTGTCGAGGCTGAATTCGTCCAGCACTTTTTTCAAAGCGGTTCTTGCTTTGATCGGCAGTTTGAAGAATTTCTGATCGGCCAGAAAAAAGAAGTATTCCACTTCTACGAGCACCCGGTATTTGATCAGGGCATATTCAGAAAAATACTCGTCGAGGTGCTGTACCTGTTTACGGTAGCGACCATCGATAGGGGAAACAGCGGTAAGGGAAGAAAGCTCCATTGTAATTAATAATTAGTAATTAATAATTAGTAATTGGGGTTACTAATTGTGTGAAAAGACCTTTTTTAGCAATTAATTCGTCACTAATTAAGTTTCTTTGTGGCAAAATTAGCCGAATTGGACAAGAGAATACGCATTGGAGCGGTAAGTTATTTAAATACCAGGCCATTATTGTTCGGGTTGAAGCGTTCGGGACTGATGGACCGGGTGGAAGTGGTAGAAGCCTATCCGGCCCGGGTAGCTTCGCTGTTGCTGAACGATGAGATAGATGTAGGGTTGGTTCCGGTAGCCATTATTCCAAATTTGAAGGAGTCTCATATTATTACGGATTATTGTATCGGTACTGAAGGGGAAGTGGCTTCTGTAGCCATTTTCAGCGAAGTTCCGCTGGAACAGACAGACAAAATTTTACTCGATTACCAGAGCCGCACATCGGTGAATCTGGCAAAAATATTACTGAAGGAATATTGGAGACTTACCCCTGTATTGGAAGATGCCAGGGAAGATTTCCGGGTGCATATCAGCGACACCACGGCGGGTGTGGTGATCGGCGACAGGGCGCTGGAACAGCGAAAGATCTCCCGTTACTGTTACGATCTGGGTACTGCCTGGAAAGAACATACCGGTTATCCCTTTGTATTTGCTGCCTGGGTAGCGAACAAAGTATTACCCGAAGATTTCCAGGACGCATTTAACCGTGCCAATGCTTACGGGATCTCACATATAGCAGAAGTAATCGCTGCGGAAAAGCCCTACCCAACCTATGATCTGACCGATTATTATACCCGTAATATCAGTTACCGGTTGGATACAAATAAAAGAAAAGGGTTGGCTTTGTTTTTAGATAAATTGCAGCAACTTTAAATCCCGGAACCACTTCTTCCTGGGTTATATATATTCAATATGGCTTCTGTTAAAGACGTCCTCAATGTTTGCAGGTACATAGTTAGTGTGATAGTAGGGGTTATTCCTGTTTTTTTGCAGGCACAGTTTCAGCTTCCCGATACGGTATGTGTTAACGCGCCGGTTACAATCAATAACACGATAACGAATGCCTCTACTTATTACTGGCGGTTTTGTCAGGCAGATCTGAATACGGTTCCTGCAGGTAAGAGTTTTGGTAACATCAACAATACACTGGCCGTTCCGGCTGCAATCGACTATGGATATGAGAATGGGAGGTATTACGGGATTCTTGTTAATAATTCGCCGGGAGGACTTGTCAGGCTAGATTTTGGCAATAGCCTGCTCAATACGCCAACTGCCACTTCGCTGGGTAATTTTTCCGGCAGAATACCTGATGGAGCGGAAGGGGTGCAGGTTGTAAAGGAGAACAATAATTGGTATGCCATTATTGTAGGTGGCGATCCCGGGGCGCTGAGTACCCCCAGAATTCTAAAGGCTGATTTTGGTGCTTCGCTTATGAACATGCCAGTGGTTACTAATTGGGGAAACCTGGGTAATATGGCTTATCCGCATGATATCTATGTTTTTAAAGATGCCGGTAACTGGTATGGTTTTGTTGCCAATTACCGGAACAATACCATCACCCGCTTTAGTTTCGGTACAGATTTCAGTAATGTACCTCTTGCAACCAATCTTGGCAACCTCGGTAGCTTGTCTGGTCCTACCGGACTATGCCCCATCAATGATAACGGTATATGGAGACTGTTTGTTACCAACTTTACAGGGAACACGATTTCGCGGATCGATTTTGGAAATAGTTTGCTGAACGCGCCAACCGCATCGGTTAACTTCGGTAATCTGGGTAATTCATTTTTTAATCCGAGAGATATTATGATCCTTAGCGATTGTTCCCAGTCGGTAGCATTTGTGGGGAACGATAACAGTGATGTTGTCCGGTTGAATTTCAGCTCTTTAAGTGCTCTCCCAACGTATCAGAATATAGGTAAGATCGGCGGCCCCGGTAATATTCACTCTATTTCCAGATTATTCAGGGAAGGGGCCGATGCTTTTGTATTTATGCCGAATTCATATTCAAATAACCTTACTCGTTTGCAGTTTACGCAGTGTGTGGAATCCAGCATAGCCGGGTCTGTTTTGCAGACACCTCCTGTCTTTTCTTATAGTTCACCTGGGATCTATAATGTGGGCCTTACTACCGATGAGGGCTTGTTTACACAGAACAGTTACTGTAAGCAAATAGTAGTGGTGGCTAAAAAAAGCATATCTGTTTCTCCGGATACGTCAGTTTGTATGGGCAGTGCTGTTAACCTGCTGGCTACCGGCGGAGATTCATATGAATGGCTGAATACAGCTGAAATCCCGTCTTCTGCACTTGCATCAGCAACGGTTACACCACAACAGAATACAAGTTACCGGGTTGTTATCCGGAATAATACCTGTCATATCAATGATACCCTGACGAGTACCGTAAAAGTAAACCCGTTGCCGGTAGTTAGTATCAGCAAATCCAATGATATAAACTGTTCTTTTAATGCTGCACGTTTATCTGCTTCAGGAGCGGCTACCTATCAATGGTTACCTGTTACCGGACTATCTGATCCGGGCATTGCAGATCCGGTTGTGAATATCCAGCAATCCACTAAATATTATCTTACAGCCACCAGTAATGCCGGGTGTGTGCGAAAAGATTCTGTGGAAGTGCTGGTTACATCACTTAGCAACACACTAGAAAATTACCTGGTGCCAACGGCATTTACACCCAATGGCGATGGGGTGAATGATTGTTTTGGTATTAAACAATGGGGTAACCTCACTAATATCTCTTTCAGTATTTATAATCGATGGGGAGAACGTATCTTTTATTCAAATACCACTGCCAGATGCTGGGATGGAAGATATAAAAGTATCCCGCAGGCTTCTGGTACCTATGTTTACCATATTACTTTCCAGAGTTTCTGTGGTGCGGTGGATAGAAAGGGAACTGTTGTATTAATCCGGTAATTTTGTCATAATTATTCATTGATGAGCAGCCTGTCAGTTATAACCATCTGTTTTAATAATCTTGCTGAATTACAGAAAACCTGTTCTTCAGTAGACGGACAAACCCGTTTGCCGGAAGAGCACTGGATTATCAATGGTTCTTCCACCCAAGAGATCGCAGACTGGCTGGAACAGACCCCTCAGCCACCGTACCGTAAATGGATCAATGAGCGAGACAAAGGGATTTCGGACGCTTTCAACAAGGGCATTGGTAAAGCCAATAGCGAAATCACACATTTACTCAATTCCGGAGATAGCTATGCTTCGGCCGATGTGATTGCAGCGGTGATGGAAGTGTTTGAAAAAAATCCTGCCGTTCAATGGATCAGTGGTAATATTCACATGACAAGGGCTGGTAAACCCGTACTGGTGGGCAAAGCTTTTGCAAAAGATAAACTTTACCGGGGCATGCGCAGCGTATCACATCCTACCTGGTTTGTGAAAAAAGCGGTTTATGACAGAGCCGGTTTATATAACGGTGCTTATAAAATAGCGATGGACTATGACATGATGTGCCGGATAGCGGATGAACCCTATTCGTACCTGAATAAACCCATTGCCGTTTTTGATGATACAGGTGTGAGTAATACCCAATACCTGCAATCTTTGCGGGAGAACCGGGAGGTATATGAATCCCATTTCGGATCTTCTGCCAAACTGGTGGCCTGGCAAATACGCTTAAAAACCCTGCACCATCTGCTGCAGACGGGTTTTGGTAAATGGCTATTCGGACTAAAACAGAAAGCCGGCCTGGAAAATATGTAATCTTTCTATCAGGGTTTTATCGCCGAGCGGCCCGTATCATCAATCCTGTTCAGCAATAATGAAAGATGATGGGCTGCCATATATTCATCTACTGCCTTGCGCGACCCCTTCCAATAGCCATAATCATCAATAATCAATACACCTGAACTGATCAGTTTGGGATAAAGATGAACCATCTCATGACGGGTAGATTCATACCAGTCTGTATCCAGTCGTAGCAAAGCAATCTGGCCAGGATCATTTGCAGGTATGGTTTGTAAAACATCTCCTTCAATGTAATGAATATTGGCTGCAGGGTACGCCACCTGGCTGATGTTGGCTTTTACTTCTGCCAGATTTGAATAAGCCCATACCACACTTTCTTCTTTTACATCGGATTCTTTTTGCAGCATGGAGGCGGCAGTTTCTTCGCTATAGTTTTTATCTTCCTCAGTAGGAGGGGGCATGCCGGCAAAAGTGTCGTATAAATATAATTGCCTGTCGGTAACTTGTAATTGACGCAGTGTTTCAGCGATGGCCATCATGCTGCCTCCTTTCCATACACCACATTCCACAAAACTGCCGGGGATATTGTTCGTAACTACATATTTCACGGCTTCTATCAGTGCAAACAACCTTTCCGGACTGGTCATTGTGTAAGGCCTGACTTTCCGGATGATGTCAATATGAAATACATCAAAGTCTGGTGGAAAAGCAATGTCTGCCGTCTTTTTCCCGAGCAGCGTATTTATGAAACGGATGGGTTTGAAAGCCATAATAGTGCTATTGATGATAATGTTGTTTGATCTGTTGTATCAGCTTTTCGGGCAACACATGGCTATAAGCCAGTTTCACCACGTATTCGTATTTTTCTTTTACCAGCTGCGGATCACGGATCTCTTTTTCTACTTCGTCTGGATAGACTGCATAAAAGTTATCAGCGGTTTCTTTCGGATAAGGAGCAAAGCGTCCGTATTGCGATCCGTTGAAAACACCAAAAACCGTACATCCCACTGCGGCGGCCAAATGTACTGAACCTGTGTCTACTGATAAAAGGCATTCGGCATTTTGTAAAACAGACATCAGTTCAGGTAAAGAGGTTTTTGCAGTAAGATCAACTGCCGGGTGCCGATAACCTGTAAGGAAAGCTGCTGAAAAAACGGTATCGCCCGGGCCGCCACAAACCATAGCTGTCCAGCCAAATGTATCATACAGGTAATTGGCCGCGGCTATAAAAAATGCTGCGGGCCAGATCCTGGCGGCACTTCTGGATCCCGGGAATACAACAAAATAAGACTTTTGTAAAGTAAAGGGGGGGGCGGGCAGCAGCGTAGTATTGATGCGGGTATTTTTTATAAGGGACGATTTGCGGATGATAAATTCTGTAAATAACCGGTTCCGGTAAAATTCGAACAAGGGTTTTTCAGGATGGTCGAAAAGCTCATCATACAATCCTTTATCATAACCTGATTGATAAGTTCGTACATTCTCCAGGTTACTGACCATTCCTATATTGAGAGGTGCTTTTGCAGCCTGTACAATGGCATCATCAAATGTTTTATCGCGCGAGAACTGCAGATTGATGACACAGGAATAGTTTTCCCGGAAGAGGCTGTGCAGGAAACGATACCGGTATCGCATATCCCTCTTAAATACAGGTTTCTGCAGCCAGTAGGTATTGGTAACAGCCCCTTTGTGAAAACAGTCAAAAAGGCTTTTCCAGCCACTATTACCGCAGAAATGGATCTCGTGATTGGTAAACCGGTCTGCCGCAATCAATTCATCCAGAAAATTATGCCAGAGCATAAAGTCGCCGATTTCATCCGTTTTTACCAGCAGTACCTTTGGGGCCGGGTTGGATCTTTTCCCGAAGCGGGCCATGATGCCGATGCAGTCGTATAAAAATCCTTTCATCCGGTTCAACATATGCTAAAACAATTTAACTTGCCCGGGTAACGATTCTTCTCCGAGTATGGTTCCAAAAGATTATAACCCGCCTGTTTCGCATCCATTATACTATATCCGTAAAGGGTTATATAACAAAATTAGTCTTTACAGCCGAGAATTAAATGGCAGACTGATGGATTTTGGATGTGGATCTAAACCATACCAATCGCTTTTTACCAATGTTTCAGCATATGTAGGACTGGATTATGCAGGTGAGGGGCATAGTCATGAACAGGAAAGTATTGATGTTTATTATGATGGTAAGACCATTCCTTTCGAAAACGAAAGCTTTGATTCGGTGCTTAGCAGCGAGGTTTTTGAACACCTGTTTGCCTTACAGCAACTGCTGCCGGAGATAGCGAGGGTTACCAAAAAAGGAGGTAAGTTTCTGATCACCTGTCCATTTGTATGGGAAGAACATGAAATACCTGTTGATTATGCGAGATATACCCGTTTTGCGTTGAAAGACATGCTGGAAGCAAACGGGTTTGAAATAGAAGTAATAGATAAAAACGGTCATTTTCTGAGTGCCTTACACCAGTTATTTGTTTTATACGTCCATGATTACTGGCTGAACAGGGTCTGGTTCTTTTCGCGTTTTGCATTTTTCCGTAAAATTATTCGCCATATAGTGGTACCCATGCTCAATATTTTATTCAGGTTGGTAGAGCCTATTCTGCCCAGATCGGATAAATTATATTTGAATACTGTTGTCTTAGCCCGGAAAAAATAATGAAAAAGATTCTATATACCGTTTGTTCAGCCAATCACCTGGCCCATTGTAAAACAATGGTGAATTCATTCATGGAGTGTAACAACGGGTATGAGATTGTGATAGGCCTGGTTGATAAAACGGATAACAGGTTTTCAGAAAAAGAATTTCTGCCCTGCCATCTGGTAGAGATAGCATCGATGGGAATTCCTGATTTTGAAGAGCTATTGTATCGTTACACCGTTATTGAGCTGAATTGTGCGATGAAAGTTTTTGTGGCTGAGTATATCTTCCGGCAATACAACCCTGATATACTCATGTACCTTGATTCGGATATGTGGGTAAAGAATAGTATCAGTGAGCTGGAAGCAAAACTTGCTGCACATCCGATTCTGCTTACACCACATTTCACCGTTCCTTTACCCGATAACCAGGCCAGACCCCTGGAACGTGACCTATTGCGCTCCGGTATTTACAATGCAGGATTTATGGCATTCCGGCGTTGTGAAACCGTAACCCGTTTTCTGCAATGGTGGAGCGGACATATGCGTGGCGAATGCTATTATAATTTTGCAGAAGGCATGGGGGTAGACCAGATCTGGTTAAACCTGGTTCCTCTCTTATTTCCCGAAACAGGTATTATCAGACACCCCGGAGCCAATGTGGCTTATTGGAACCTGCATGAGCGATCATTATCGGTGATAGATAATGCCATAATGGTAAACGGTGATTATCCCTTGTTGTTCCTGCATATCAGTGGATACCGGTTTGATGAACCCGAAAAATTATCACGCCACCAAACACGTTTTATGCTGGATGATCAGCCCTTGCTGAAAGAGCTGCTTGCCAGATACAGGGAACTGGTTATACGTAACGGGTATGATACATTCAGTTCCATGCCCTGCCTGTATGCAAAGCCGGTTAAGAAATCAACCGGATTGATGAAAACGGTTAATCAGTTACTAAAACCGCTGGGGATAAAACTAAGTGGCGTTTAAGCAACTGTTTTGTGGATCCTTAATACCATTACCACATTATAATCGATCTCACAGTTATTACTGAATAAGGTATCGTATTGTATGTTGCCCAGTTCCTTCAGGCATTGCAGCATATACGCATAACCCATGTCAGGATGAACATGGTACGGATTCATGGGTATGCCCAGCTCGCGGCAATACACTTCGTACTTAGGCTGATCAGGAAATACGAGTATTAAGGTTCCTTCATTTTTCAGGATGCGGATAAATTTACGCAGCGCATCTTTGGTGTCTACAAAATCCTCGATCAGGTGACTGGTATATACGTAATCATACGTGTTATCCGGTACAGGAATCTCGTTATGAATCACATCGCAGGGAATATCCACTTTGTCTTTTCCGGTATTGGTATAGGGTTGTTCAAAATCAATACCGTCGCAATTTACTTTCATGATCTTGTCGCCGCCAAAACCAATATCGCACCCTTTACCAATACAATACGGTGCCACCCAATGCCGTACTTTTGCTGTTTCAGAATTACTCCGGAATTTGATCCCGAACCATCTGCTCAGGGTACCTTTCACTTTTCTGTCCCATAGTGTTTGTAAGTGCATAATCTGTCTTTATCAATGATTCAATAAACCTTTTAAGGCATCTATCCTGAAACGGATTACCGGTAACGCTTTCGCAGGTTTTCCCTGCAATGTATAATATAATCCAAGTATAAGGGATGCCCCCAGCTTAAAAAGGTACTCTATAATTTTTTTGCAGAAGATCCACTTGCCTTTCTGCAGGGTGCGAACGCGCTCGCCCCGGCCAATACCACTGGCTACCCGGTACATATATTCGCGGGTGAGTTTGCTCGTTTCCACCACATGCTGTACCCGGATGGCCGGATCATAATAGATCGTCCGGCCCAGGGCTTTCAGACGGAAGAAAAAATCCTTTCCCTCACCGCCAATCCGAAGGGTGCCAACAACACCCGGTAAAGCCTGGTTAAATCCCCCGATCTGGTCAAAATCAGCTTTACGGATGATCATGTTCGATTCCAGCGGGTATTTATTGGGAGCAAAAACGGCTACTTCATTACTATAATGAAAATGTCCCACCAAAGAAGATACAAAATGGCTCATCCATTCGGGTTCACCGGGAATATAGCGGGGAATGATGCGGCCGCCCAATCCACCGGCATCCGGATGGGTCTCAAAAAAACGGACGATCCTTTCCAGGTAGTCGGTATCGGCAATGGCATCATCGTCCATAAAACATAGCAGGGGCGACCTGGCTTTGGCTGCACCACTATTTCTTGCAAAAGAAGCGCCCTGGCGTGATTCATTGAAATAGGCGTAATGGGCATCTGTATGGGCTGCTATAAAGTTCTCACATACCTGCTGCGTGTTATCGGTTGAATTGTTATTTACCACTATCACTTCATAGGCTTCTTTGGCCAGTGTCTGGTGATAGAGGCTTTCCATCGCATCCCTGATATATACACCACGGTTATAGGTACAGATAACAACGGTTATTTTCAATTGCTCGCTCATACAGTTTGCAAAGATAACAGGGCTTTCTGTACAATATGGTTCCAGTTAAAGAATTGGTAGAAACTCTCTGGCAAAGGGGGAGGGGTATGATCGGCCTGCTCAAACAAAGCATGCACAAAAGCGGGCCAGTTATAATCGTCAACCAGGCGGAGTGTATTCCCCGTCAGGGAAATGTTAACTCCCCTTGCCCCACTGCGGGTAGAAACAGCCGCCAGGTCCTGCGCCAACGCATCTACCAGTTTGATTTTGATGCCGCTGCCAAGGGTAACCGGGTTCATAAAACAATCGCTGCCATTCAGGTACAGGTTGATGTCGGGCACAAAATCCTTGAAAATAATACCGGGTGTATTCTGTAATACTTTTTTCCAGGCAGCTGTGGTATGACTGCCGCAGATAAAGATCCGGAAGGGAATACGGGTAGCCTGCATCAAGGGCAGTAATTCACTGATGATTATACGCAGCGCATCGGTATTGGGCAGGTAATCCAGTGTGCCGCTGAACAGGAACAGTCGGGTGTTTGCCGGCAGCTGATTCTCTTTCAGCAAGCGGATTCTTGCCTGCAGTCTGATGACTTCGGGTAAAGGCCCCGGGATATCAGTGCCATAACTGATCACGGTGCATTTTTCTTCTATCAATTGCCAGTGATCAATGGCCCATTGCCTGTCTTCTTCGGTGATAAAGAAACTCAGATCTGCCCTGCGATGCACCTGTTTTTCGTACCACTGGTAAAGGGGCCACCAGGGTTTCTGCATATCCCTGAATCGGTGTGCCTCAATATTATGCGATCGGATCACAAATGGTTTTTGCGTAAGCCAGCGCAACAGAATACCCAGCCAGCCAAGATAAGAATGTTCGATACAAACAAGATCTATCTGCTCAGTTTTGATAATCTTGCGCAAGCGGAAAAGGTTCAGCAGGTTAGCCGGCCCTTTTTTATGATGGTACATAATCGGATAGGAAGCCTGTTGCCAGTCATCTGTTGCCGGCGGGTTGTCTTTGTGAACCGCCAGCAACACCCTTGTTAAGGTAGCGAGGTGCCGGTAAAAAGCCACCACACATTTCTGGCCACCCATCTGTGCAGGGAACACTTTATAAGAAACAATGCCCAGTACCGATGGCTGCTGCATATCAGGCCCTGGTTTCTTTGGGTTTCCGCAGCGTTAATACAATGGCCCCGATCAGCATCAGCCATATAAAGGCAGAGGCGCCGATAGCAGCACGATTGCTATTGTAAAATGAAGCGGGTCTAAATTCGAACTGGATCCTGTGATTACCGGCAGGAACCTGTAATCCGCGCAGTACATAGTTAGTACGGACAATGGGTGTTTCTTTGCCATCAATGGTAGCTACCCAGCCTGCATCATAATAGATCTCACTGAACACGGCAAATTCTGTGTTCTTTGACGAAGATTCATATTCGATGATATCATTGTCGTTGTATAATAGTTTGATGTAGGCACTACTGTCTTTAACCGCATTGGCCACCAGGTTTTTCTTATCGGCTTCATCCAGGATCGCTGTGTCTTTCGGATTGAAATTACTCAGGGCCTTCATCACTTCTGCCGGACCTTTTTTGGTATCGATGGTATGTACAAACCAGGCGGCACCCAGTGCTTCCGGATTTTCCTGGGCCATCAGCTGCTGGCCGTTCTGTTGCCCGGACGTGATGATGTATTTGGTATTCAGCATATCCAGTACCGGCAAACAATTGGGGAAATTGTAGAGTTGTTTTTCTATCAAATCCTGGTAAATGCTCAGTTTGGCCGGGTGATAACCGCCGATAGAATGATGGAAATAAGCGGTTAACGGCCCTCCGTTAAAAGCGGCCGTTATACCTTGTGATACATCCAGTACACGGTAATAACCGGTGTCTTTGGCAATTTGTATGTCAACAGCAGAGGGTTTAAACCGGTCTTCTGAATCAGCGGTATCCTGGTAATTATCTCCATTGAGGTATTTGGTATCGATGGCCATTACATCTATAAAGGCAAACAATCCTACCGCCAGAGTAACAGCCAGCGCATTCAGTTTTCTTTTCAGGAACAGTAAGATGGCCAGACCTGCTACCAGTATGAATAAAAAAGAACGTAACAGATCGCCCATGAACAGGCTTTGCCTGTCTGCTTTTAAACCATTCAGGAAGGAGCGGATCGGTGTTTCGATGGCCGCTTTCTGTTGTGCATCGGTGATGGTGCTGATATTCTGTAACAGCATCCTGTCTGGTTCACTGGTAAAATCTGCTGTGAAATATACCAGTAACGCTACGGCAAATACGGCAGCAACGGCGAGTAATCCTTTTTTATACTGTTCGAAGATAGACTCGCGGTTCTCTCTGCTCAGGATATGGTTTAATGACATTACAGACATCATACTCAACAACAAGGTAGGGATCACGAGAATCATACTCGGCGCCCGGAACTTATCGTAAAAAGGCAGGTATTTGAGTACGATAGTATTAAATCCTTCGAGGTATTTTCCGGAGCTGAGTAAAAAAGTAAATACACAGGCCGTAAGTATCCACCACTTATGTTTACCATCCAGCATTACAAAACCGAGAATGGCGAGAAAACAAACAATGGCACCGAGATAGGGAGGCCCTGCAGTACCGCCGGCTCCGTCAATGCCACCCCAGTAAAACTGCAGGTATCCCTGTATCTGCTGCCCGAGTTGCTGTGGCATTTGTTGCAAAGCTTCGATGGCTTTGGATTTGTCTTCGGCCACTTCCAGCTTACGGCTGCTTCCGCCAAAAGCACGGGGAAACATCATTACCAAAGGTTCCGTTTTGTACATGCTGTAGCTGAGCGCATAGTCTTTACTCAGCCCGGTTTTGGTAACGGTAGATTTTTCATCACCCAGCTGGCTACCACCGCGGATGGTTCTTTTGGAATATTCGTAGGTAGTGAATAAGGTAACCGCATTTACCATAATACCCAGCATGGCTGCAAAAATGACCAGGCTGGCAGAAGCAAATAATTGTTTGAAATTCTTTTCCCTGATCCAGTGAATACCAAAACTGATACTCATAATCAAAGCTATCAGTGCGGCATAATATGTAATCTGCAGGTGATTGGCAGAGATCAGTAATCCAGTAAACAAGGCTGTAAGCGTTGTGCCCCAGAGATATTTTTTATGATACAATAAAAGTAATGAACCGATAAAGGCAGGCAAATACGCAATGGCTTGCATTTTGGTGTCATGCCCTTCTGCAATAATAATAGGGTTATATGTGGCGTAAGCATAGGATAATGCACCAAACAAACTAATATAAGGGTTAACGCGTAACACCAGGCTAAGAAAATAAAAACAAACACAGGCCAGGAAAAAGAAACTCACGGGTTTGGGCAGGTTCAGCGTTAATACATTGGCCGCATACACGATAGAAACCGGGTTGGTACCCACACTGGTAATCTGGAAGGTGGGCATACCGCTGAACTGGCCATTGGTCCACAAAGGAAACACACCATGCTTTTCCTTGTATTCAAATGAGTTCTGGGCAGAAGCCTTCCACAGAGAAACATCCGATTGATGTAATTCTTTACCCTGGAGTATGGGTTTGCAGTATAGGAGGGCCACCACCACAAAAGCCACTACAGCTATAACATGTGGCAACAAATCTTTCCATTGAATTTTTTTCATTGTTTCCGGCTTAAGTGCAGCAAATTAATGGTATTTTGAACGAAATTTTTTAATGAAGGGGCTTTTATTTTTAGCAAGACTGGCATTGATCTGCAATGCGCTCTTCCTGTTCTGTCTGGTGATGCAGCGGGTCACAGATATCATTCCGCCGGGTAGTATCAAAAGTACGATCATTGTGCTGGGTTGGTTCCTGGCACCTTTTATCAATATGGCTGTAAATGTATGGTTTGTATCCCGGAAGATTTTGGGTAAAAACCAGAACATTCCCGGTTGGCTGGCTGTTACCAACCTGTTATTCCTGCTGCTGCAGATTTTTGTTTATTTCATACTTCCCGCATGATACACAATATCCTGAAAGACAAACCTACTAAACTGTTCCTGGGAATTACCGCTTTTTTTGTGGCCAACGCACTGATTGCCGAGTGTATTGGTGGCAAGATCTTTTCGCTCGAGAAACTATTCGGCATGGATCCCTCCAATTTCACCATTTTTGGTCAGTCGGGGCTCGCTTTCAATCTTACCTGCGGTGTATTGTTATGGCCACTCGAGTTTGTAATCACCGATATCGTGAACGAATACTACGGTCCCAGAGCTGTTCGACGCATCAGTTATACGGCAGTGGTCCTGATTGCTTATGCCTTTATCATGTTTTACCTTGCCATGAAGATCCCCCCCGCAGATTTCTGGATTAGCTCCCGGCAGGAGAATGGGATTCCTGATATGCAAAATGCTTTTGGAGGTATTTTCGGACAGGGGATGTGGATCATTCTTGGCAGTATGACCGCCTTCCTTGTAAGCCAGATTGTGGATGTAACGGTATTTCACCGCATCAAAAAAGCCACCGGCGAAAAATGGATCTGGCTTCGTGCCACAGGCTCTACACTGATCTCGCAACTGGTTGATAGTTTTGTTGTTTTATTTATCGCTTTCAAAATTGGTAACGGCTGGAGCTGGCAACTGGTGCTGGCCATCTGTCTCGTAAACTATCTCTATAAATTTACCATGGCCATCATCCTAACACCATTGATTTATCTGATTGAGGGACAGATCGATAAATACCTGGGCAAAGAAACCGCACACAATATGAAACAGGCAGCGATGGGGAAAGGTAATGAGTGATTGAGTGATTGAGTGATTGAGTGAATGATAGAATGATAGAATGATAGAATGATAGGATGATAGAATGGGTTGAGGTTGGATGAATGGTGTAGGGGGGATATTCTACAATTGCTAATTACTAATTATTAATTGCTAATTATAAAGATGCATGCTGCCTTCCGCTAATGATCCCCGGGCTTTCTTTCAATAATTTGATAACCACTTTGTCAATCGGGAGGGTTACGGCATCTGCGGTTAGTGCGTCCCACTCAATCCAGCGGAAAACTTCGCTTTCGCCTTTGGGGTCGGCGGTTTGTTCGGGGGTGAACTGGAAAGGGATGGTTTGTGTAGGAATGTTGATATGGTGTTCTGCTTTTACCTTGTAATAGATAGATACGTGTTGTGCTATTAAAAATAGTTGATAATCAATGAAGCAAAAAATGCTGTGCAGTTGTCTAAGTAAGTGACCAAA
>NZ_JBXAPW010000005.1:0-306817 GCF_058806635.1 Sediminibacterium sp. GW821-FHT12F12
TCATATCTAACGCCCAGCCAAATGCATCTCCAATCCAAAATCAGCATTAAAACCTATAAAAGCAAAAACGGTAGCAGGAAAATACCCACTACCGTTTAATTACCTATTTTTATTCTTTATAACCGTATCGGATTTTTAGGACGACACACAAATCAAAACATTCACTCATTCACTCATTCACTCATTCACTCATTCACTCACCCACTCATTATCCATGTCTCCCATCAAAACAGCGATCCTCTCTTTCGGTATGTCGGGAAAAATATTTCACGCCCCCTTTATTCACCTTCATTCCGGTTTTGAACTGGTGGGCATCTGGGAAAGATCCAAAACCGATTCTTTAGCGTTTTATCCCGGAATTAGCATCTATCGTTCACTGGAAGAGATTTTAGCAGATGATTCCATCGAACTGGTAGTCGTTAATACCCCTACCGGTACGCATTTCGATTTTGCTAAAAAAGTACTGGAAGCAGGAAAACATGCAGTAGTGGAAAAAGCATTCACTACAACAGTGGCAGAAGCGGTAACGCTGAAAACACTGGCTGATGAAAAAAACCTTTTATTGTCTGTGTTCCAGAACCGTCGATGGGACAGTGATTTCAAAACAGTTAAGAAGATCGTGGAAGATGGCTGGCTGGGCGAGATCATGGAAGCAGAATTTCATTTTGACCGGTTTAAAGATGAACTCAGTCCCAAAGCGCACAAAGAAACCCCTGCCCCAGGTGCGGGAATCTTAAACGACCTGGGACCACACCTGATAGACCAGGCTTTGCATTTATTCGGCAAACCGCAGGCAGTTTTCGCGGATATCCGCATTACCCGCCCAGGTTCAAAAGTGGATGATTATTTTGAGATCCTGCTCTACTACCCTATGCTGCGCGTTCGGTTGAAATCGGGTTACCAGGTGCGGGAACCCTTCCCTTCCTATGTGATCCATGGGCGCAAAGGATCTTTCCACAAATCAAGAGCAGATGTACAGGAAGTGAAATTACTTGCCAACGAAAAGCCCAACCTCACTGATTGGGGAACGGAGCCCATATCGGAGCAGGGTTTACTGCATACAGAAAAAGACGGTCAGGTGATCCGCGAGCGGATCCCAACGCTACAGGGTAATTATTATGGTTACTACGACAGCATCCATCAATCCATTCGAGAAGGCAAACCGGTGCAGGTATCTGCCATGGATGGCATACAGGTGATGCAGATCATTGAAGCCGCAAGAGAGAGTAGCCAGGAAAGAAAAGTAATTGAACTATAAAAGTAAAGCCTCCCGAAATGAGAGGCTTACTTTTTATATTATGTACGAAGGTGATTACATTTTTTTTGCGTCTTCCAGAAACTGGGCCAACCCGATATCAGTTAACGGATGTTTCAATAATCCCAGAATAGAGCTTAACGGACAGGTACAAACATCAGCACCCAGTTCTGCAGCTTTGATAATATGTAGTGCATTGCGGATAGAAGCAGCCAGAATTTCGGTTTTGTAACCCTGTATATCAAAAATATGACGGATCTGACCAATCAGCTCCATACCATCCCAACCACTATCATCGATACGGCCAATAAAAGGAGACACATAGGAAGCTCCAGCTTTAGCAGCCAGGATAGCTTGTCCGGCAGAGAAAATCAGCGTACAGTTAGTACGGATCCCATTATCGGTAAACCATTTGATGGCTTTGATACCGTCTTTGATCATCGGCACTTTTACCACGATATTGGGGTGAATGGCGGCGAGTTTTTTACCTTCTTCTACCATACCGGCAAAATCAGTAGATAATACTTCGGCACTGATATCCCCATCCACCAGTTCGCAAATGGCTTTGTAATGCTGTGCAATGGCTTCTTCACCTTTTATACCTTCTTTGGCCATCAGGCTGGGATTGGTGGTAACACCATCCAGGATTCCTAAATCATTGGCTTCTTTGATCTGGGCGAGATTGCCCGTGTCGATAAAAAATTTCATAGATTCATTTCGGATTAACGGATGGCGGATTAACGGATTTTTTGCCTTCCGTTAATTCGCCGTCCGCGAATAGAAAAAAAGTGGCAGGCTACTCACATCGCACCGCTACAACCGCTTATCCTTGCTGCATTCCTGCCCTGGGGAAGTTCAGCAGGAGCTGGTCGTGTGAGACCTGCCGGCGCAAAAATAAGGGTTGGCAGGTAAATCCGGCGATTTTTTTAGAGATTCTGATTTCCCGGAAATTAAAACAAGGGGTTCTTTCATTCTCAACGGAAACAGCTAGCCTTTTTCCAGGATTCCGGCAACATTAAAACCCAGGCCTTCCCGTTCTGGAATTAACGGTGGTAATCCCTACCAGTTCATCATGCCTGCTGCTGAAAGAGCGGTAGTAAAAAAGAACCGTATACTCATTCTCCGTTTCCCAGTAATTACCCTCTGTTAAAGCCGGATCCGCTTTTTCTTCCGGCCGTTTATTGTCTTTGGTTACATAGGTATAACTGTAATAACCCTGTTTCAGTAAAAGGGTTTTGGTATATACACCATTTGCCGCATCATACTGCATGCGGGAGGTATCTCCTATCTGGTTTCCCGTAAACTCGCCCAGAATATACACAGACTTACCTGCAAATGGCTGGTTATTGGCAGGCGCAAACGTAAAATGCACATTGGCATACTCAGATTGCCACCAGGGATTTAACGACTCAGTGGTATTGATCTCATCCCAGCCGTTCCTATCCCTGAAAAACAGGTAGCGAAGATTATTTCTTTCTACGTCGGGTTTGATAAACACTTCGTTGGGTGTTTTGCTTTTATCTACTTTATCCATCCTGTCGCTGAGAAACCGAAAACTCTGCAGATCGGCCCAACGATATTCTTTTCCTGCGGGGAAAATACAATCCTGTTCAGCGTTATACTCCATCATCTTTCCCCTGATAAAAGTGGGCTGTATATTCCGGATCGCATCATCCCAGCGATTGTTCTGCAGGATCACGATTTTGGTCTGCTGCGGACTAAGAATATTCAGTTGCTGCGTATTCACCGCCAGCTGTATTTTCTGGTGTGTACGTAGAATTTCGTTATCGAATGGCTGCTGCACCTGCGCCCCTACACTGGCCCGGCTGTCTACTACCAGCATCCTTTTCGTAAAAGCCAGTTTGGACGTATCCGCATCCAGGTACACTTTCAGCAGATAATTACCGCTTTTGGTGGGAATACAGTTTCTGTCGGGCAACAAAGCCTGGTAATGCACATAACGGGTTTCTGCAATAGTAGAAACCCGGTACTGACTGAGCCGGTTCTGCGGAAACCCTTTGATATAATCAAAAGCACTCAGGTCGGCCGGCGTCCAGTCGGCATTACACAACACAAACGTATAGTAATAGTTTTTGGGATACCCGCTCATATCATCAAAATGCAGTTCCAGCTGGTCGGCCGAATTCAGCGAGATCAACGGCAGGCTCTGCTGGTTGTTCTGCTGAAACAGTTTGGGTGTCCGGATATCAGGCATATATACACGATCCGGCTTTCGCTGCGCAACCACAGGCAAAAAGCCGGTTAGCATTAATAATAGAAGAAAGCTATTCCACATACAAAGAATTCTGATTTAAACATACAACATTTCTGTAACCAAATGCTTTTGGGGTATTGCCGGTAGCAGTGTAGTTTTGAATGAACCAAAATCGTGCCGTTGAACCTGGCTTTTTATATCGCCAAAAGGATCGCTTTTAACCGACAGAAAACTTTTTCGCGGTTTATTATCCGTCTGTCCATTACGGCAACCGCCCTGAGTGTGATGGCCATGATCATCACCTTGTCTTTTGTGAACGGCTTTCAGCAAACTGTATCGGAGAAAGTGTTCAGTTTCTGGGGACATGTTCGCGTACAGAAATATGAGCCCAACAAATCGCTGGTGGCAGAAGAAACGGCCATAGAAAAAGACAGTGCCATTGAAGCGCTGATCAAAAAAGATCCGGGTGTACAGCAATTACAGGGTTTTGCCACCAAATCGGCGGTACTCGAAAAAAACAAAGAGATTGAAGGCGTATTACTGAAAGGAATTGAGAGAAGTTACGACAGCAGCCGCCTCTACCCTTTTCTCAGGCAGGGCCGCTGGATCCGTTTTAATGATTCCTCTTACAGCAAAGAGATCCTCTTATCCAGCCAGCTGGCTGCCCAACTGAAAATTGAACTCGCTGATACCATCACCGTCTACTTTATCTCAGGTATTGATGGTTCCCGTACCTATCGTAAGCTGACCGTAGTAGGCATTTACAAAACAGGCATAGAGGAATACGACAAGCTTTTTGTACTGGGCGATCTGGACCTGATCCGCCGGGTAAATGATTGGGCGCCGAACCAGACCGGTGGGTATGAGATTTTTCTGAAGGATTACCGGTCCATTGACAGCGTAAGCAACCGTTTATCTGATGCGTTACCTGCTACCTGGATGAGCCGCAGTATCCGGGAAGTGTATCCCAATATCTTCGACTGGCTCAGTATACAGGATATGAACAGGAATGTGATTTTTATTGTCATGTCGGTAGTGGCCATCATCAACCTGATCACCTGCCTGCTGATACTGATACTGGAGAGAACCCGGATGGTGGGCATTTTAAAAGCATTGGGTGCCGCAGACGGGCTGATCCGAAAGTTATTCCTCTACCATGCCACCGTTATCACTTTCACGGGTATTGGCACAGGTTTTATCCTCGGAACCGGCATCTGTCTCTTACAACAAGTCACAGGTTTTATCCGGTTGGATGAAGCTTCCTATTATGTTGCTGTTGCCCCTGTGTATATTATCTGGTGGCAACTTTTACTGGTTTGTGCCGCCACTGCCGTGGTTTGTTATCTCGCACTCATCATCCCCACCTGGCTGATCAAAAAAATTGAGCCGGTTAAAGCGATACAGTTCAGATAAAACAGTTCAGTTACAATGCCGGCCGGGTAAGATGCGATATAATGATGCCCGCTGCTACTGCCGCATTCAGCGATTCGGCCCCTCCGATGCGCGGGATGGTGATGGGATGAGAAACAAAGGTCAGCAGATCAGCCTGAATTCCCTTTGATTCATTCCCGATCAACAGGATACCCTCTTTCAGCGGCGCAACCTCGTACATATTCTGCCCGTTCAGTAATGCACCATATACCGGTACAGTAGCTGCAGATAGAAAATCAGCCAGCGGCCTGTAGCAGACTTTCACTCTTGCATAACTTCCCATAGTGCTCTGGATCACTTTGGGATTGTACAGCTCTACCGTATCCATACTGGCCACCAACTGGTAAATGCCGAACCAGTCTGCGATCCGGATAATGGTGCCCAGGTTACCGGGGTCCTGAATAGTATCGAGCACAAGGGTTAATTGTTTGGCCAGCACGGGTTCTGCAGCAGGGCCGGGCTGTTCTACCAAGGCCAATACCTGGTTGGGGGTCTGCAGATTACTGATCTTTTTCAGCTCCTCTTCGGTGATCACTGTTAGTTGAGGCAGGTGGCTGTGTTTTTCTCCCCAAACGGGTAAAGCATATATCTTCCGGACATTTAGGCCGGTTTGCAGCAGTTCTTCCACCAGTTTGGCACCTTCTACCAGAAACAGCCGTTCTTCCTGCCTTTGTTTTTTCTGGCACAAAGATTGGATATATTTGAGCTCATTCTTGCTTAACATTCTGTATGGGTTTGACCTTTCATAAATTACCTTTTCGTTCTTTTCTCTTTTTCACCCTGCTGGCACTCTTCAGTTCCTGTTCGGTATTGAATTTTACCAGTGTCAGAAATTATCCGGCAAACAAAGCCTTTGTTTACGAAAACAAGGTCGACCTCACAGGAAATATTTCCAAAGATGAGAAAAAACGTCTGTCAGAAGAACTGGTAAATTACTGGGATGACAGCCTGAAAGTACCAAAGATTCAGCAGTTCGGGATTTTTTACAAAATCAAAAATCCACCGGTATTCGACTCTGCCAATATTAACCGCTCCGTTTCGCTGATGAATGCCTACCTGAATTCGCAGGGGTATTACTATGCTACGTTTGCCGATTCAATCAGGATCGATACCGTGAAAGACCAGATCCGCGCCAAAGTAAGTATGGCCATTGAAGCGGGTAAAAACATCAAGATCGATTCTGTATCTTTTCAGCTGGGAGATACCACCCTGCAAAAACTAACCAAAGAGGTAGAAGCCAGTACCCTGCTGAAAAAAGGCGAACCATTTACCAAAAATCTGATCAGTGCAGAACTTGACAGATTGGTGAGTGTTTACCGGCAGAATGGTTATTACCGCTTTACACGGGATGATATTTATGCAGAGGCCGATACAACCGATCCCCGTTTATTACAACTAACACTCGATCCCTTTAAGCAGGCCCAGATCATTGCAGACGCGGCCAAAGACAGAAGGGAGAATCCCACCTGGGATTTCACCATCTTTAAAAGACCAACTACCGACTCTGCCCGTCTAAAACAATATTATATCGGCCAGATGTATTATTACCCGGAAACCAAAATGACCGATATCCCCGACAGCCTGTTGAAAAAAACAGACTTTCTCGATACCACCCGCAGAGGCATAACCATGCGTTACAAAAAAGGGTTGTTCAACTACCGGCCATTGCGTGAACACACTTATCTGCGCAGAGGTAGTTTATACAATGAGAATAACTATTTCAAAACGATCAATACACTCGGACAAATAGGTGCCTGGCAACAGGTAGATGGCAGGCCGGAAATCAGGGGTGGAGATAGCCTGGATATTTATTTTTTCCTCGTTCCGGCTATCAAACAGAATTTTACGGTAGACCTGGAAGGCAGCCGCAATACAGCAGATATCGGATTGGGTAATCTGTGGGGAATCTCTACCAATTTCGCCTACAACAATAAAAATGTATGGAAAAGTGCCATCCAGTCCTTAACCACTTTGCGGACGGGAGTGGAACTGAGTCTGCTCACCAGTAACCAAAGCCGTTTACTGCAGACCTTCCTGATCAATGTGGGGCATACCTATGCTTTTCCGAAACTGATTGTGCCTTTCAAAAACTGGCGGGCCCTAAACCGGCTCGATAATAAAAAGACACTGTTTTCTGTGAATGGATCTTATGTAGACAGAAGAGATTTTTACCAGTTGCGTTCGCTGGTAACCAGCTGGGGATATGAATGGAAAAAGGGCAATAATATGTGGTTGTACAAACCCTTGAATATAGAGTTGTATGCGATTGACACCCTGGATGGATTGCGGAAGCTCTTTGTAGATAACCCTTTTCTGCGAACTTCTTTCAACTCAGGAAGGGTGATCAGCCAGAGTCTGTCACTGATCCGGAATTTTAAAAATGCCAATAACCCGGATAAAAGTCATTATATGCGTATCGGTATTGAAGAAGCCGGTGGCATGTTTGGTTTGATCAGCAGCTTACGTGATGAGGTATACCGATATATCAAAGTAGAAGCAGAATATCGTGCTTCTCTGAAAATGCGGAAAACAGAACTGGCTTACCGGGCTTTTGCAGGTGTGGGATATAACTATGGTAACGATTCCACCAGAGATAAGACCCTGCCTTTCTTTAAACAGTTCTCCGCCGGTGGTCCCTACAGCATGCGTGCCTGGGGTTTGCGGCAGCTCGGACTCGGTAGCTCGCGCAGAAGTGAAGCCGATACCACCAGCAACAGTTATCGTGACAGATTCGGGGATCTGCAGTTCGAAGCTAATATCGAATATCGTTTCCCCTTAACCAGTATTGCCGGTGTAAAAATCGGAAGTGCTTTGTTCGCAGATATTGGCAATGTCTGGAATATCAAAACCAACTCGCTTGATCCGGATGCAAAATTTTCGCTGAAAAACCTTGGGCGAGATCTGGCCATTGGCGTGGGTACCGGGCTCCGAATCGATTTTTCTTATTTCCTGATCCGGCTCGATCTCGCCTATAAAGTAAAAGACCCTGCCCGGCAATACAACAATGGCTGGATGGATAAATTCCAGTGGTCTGAAAACCGGGACAATGGTTTAAAAGTAAACAACTATGCACTGCAGTTAGGCATTGGTCTCCCCTTCTGATGAAGCGGCCGCCAGTTGCCTGATCTCCTGCTCAAAACTGTTTATCGATTGCGCATCTTCCACTGAGAATACTCCGATCCTTGTTCTGCGCAGACTGCTCATATAACCACCAACCCCCAGTGCCGCCCCAAAATCATGGGCGAGGCTGCGGATATAAGTTCCGGTAGAACATACCACACGGAAATATACCACCGGCATGGCTATCTTTTCTATCGTAAAAGAATAAATGGTAACCGGCCGTGGCTCCAGTTTCACGTCCACCCCTTTTCTGGCGGCAAGGTATACGGGTTTACCTTCCTGTTTAATAGCAGAGTGAATAGGTGGCACCTGCATAATTTCTCCGGTAAACTGTTCGGTAGCTTTCTGTATAGCTGCTTCGGTGAGGTGAGAATAATCTTTGAGATCCTGTGGTTCACTTTCCAGATCGTAGGTAGGTGTAACGGCACCCAGTGTAAAAGTGCCTGTATACTCCTTCTCCATCCCCATGTATTCATTGATCTTTTTGGTAAACTTTCCCGTACAAACGATCAGCAAACCCGTAGCCAGGGGATCCAGTGTACCCGCATGTCCCACTTTCATCACCCGTGTAATGTTCCGGATCTTCCGTACCATATCGAAAGAAGTCCAGCGCAGGGGTTTATCAAACAATAAAACCTTACCATCCAGGTAAGGCTGCATATAATCGGGTAAGGGCTTTTGCTTCATGGGCAAGGAATATAGAACAGATGAACAGAAGAACAGATGAACAAGGATCGGAAACCATTTGATCAATCATGCTCCCCTTCTTCTGTTCATCTGTTCCTTGCTCCTCTGTTCCTCTGTTTAATAGGCTCTGGCAAATAACACCCGCTGTGTAGAAGGATTACCGGTTAAAATACATTTTCCTTCTTCCTGTGGGTTATCCAATGGGATACAACGGATCGTAGCTTTACAAAGCTCCTTGATCCTGTCTTCTGTTGCTGCAGTGCCATCCCAGTGTGCTGATACAAATCCGCCCTTGTTATCGAGCAGTTGTACAAACTCATCCCAGTTATCAGTTTTGGTAATACGCTCATCGCGGAACTGTTTGGCTTTATTGAACATACTGATCTGGATCTCATCCAGCAGGTTCTTCACATGAGCCTCAATGCCATCCATGCTAACTGTATTCTTTTCTTTGGTATCCCTTCTCGCTACTTCCACCACATTGTTCTGCAGATCACGCGCACCAATGGCCATACGTACCGGCACCCCTTTCAGTTCATACTCGGCAAATTTCCATCCGGGTCTGGCATTATCAGAATCATCGTATTTCACAGATACGCCCATTGCTTTCAGGTTTTTCACGATCTCTCCTACTTTCTCATCAATCTGCGCTTTCTGCTCATCCCCTTTGTAAATGGGAACGATCACTACCTGCACCGGTGCAATACGCGGTGGCAGTATCAGACCATCATCATCACTATGCGCCATTACCAGGGCGCCGATCAAGCGGGTACTTACACCCCAGCTCGTAGCCCATACATAATCCAGTTTATTATCCCTGTCGGTAAATTTCACATCAAAAGCTTTCGCAAAGTTCTGTCCCAGAAAATGAGAAGTACCTGCCTGTAAAGCCTTGCCATCCTGCATCAGCGCCTCTATACAATAGGTATCTTCTGCGCCGGCAAAACGTTCGTTCGGACTCTTCACTCCTTTAATCACCGGTAATGCCATCCAGTTTTCTACAAAATCGGCATATACTTCCAGCATTTTTTTGGTTTCCACAATCGCTTCCGCAGCAGTGGCATGCGCTGTATGTCCTTCCTGCCAGAGAAATTCGGCCGTACGGAGAAACAAACGGGTACGCATCTCCCAGCGAACCACATTGGCCCATTGGTTAACGAGGATGGGAAGATCGCGGTATGATTGGATCCACCCTTTATAGGTATTCCAGATAATGGCTTCACTGGTTGGACGAACCACCAGTTCTTCTTCCAGTTTGGCTTCCGGATCCACCATCAGTTTGCCTTTGTTATTGGGATCGGCTTTCAGTCGGTAATGGGTAACTACGGCACATTCTTTGGCAAAACCTTCTGCGTTCTTCTCTTCGGCTTCAAACAGGCTCTTGGGAACAAACAGAGGAAAGTATGCATTTTGATGTCCCGTGTCTTTGAACATCCGGTCCAGCACATCACGCATGTTTTCCCATAGGGCAAAGCCATAGGGTTTGATGACCATACAACCCCTTACCGCACTATAATCTGCCAAACTTCCCTTGATCACCAGATCGTTATACCATTGCGAATAATCCTGCGCCCGTGAAGTAATTTCCTTACCCATATTATTTAACTTTCTTTTAACATATTAAAACACTTACAATTGTTAGTTGGCAAAGGATTTGTCACATAATTGTAAGTTGCCTCATCGCTGCGCAAATGTAGGTAACTTCACATTATCTAATCCTTCAATCCTGCAGTATGAAACATGTTTTACTCTTATCAGCTATCAGCTTAACGCTGTTCACAGGGTGCTCCACTGCTTTTAAAGCTGGCCAGACACCCGACGATGTCTATTTTTCACCAGGCCGTGAGATAGTGCAGGATGAAAAAGTGCAGCAAAAACAAAAGGCCGAATACCAGGAATATGTAAGCAGTATGGATGATCGCTATCTCCGTATGAAGATCGCCAACCGTTATCGCTGGAGCAGTATCGATAATTTTGATTACTGGTATGATAGCCGCTATGATTTTGGTAATTATAACTACCAATATTATAGTGGACTGAACCCTTACTGGAATCCCCGCTTGGGTTATGGTGGAGCCTATTATCCCGGCAATTATGGCTGGGGCTGGAGTAGTCCGGTGTATACAGTGGTTCATTATTATACCATTCCTACTACGCCCGGCGGTTATACTTCCGGCAGTAATATTCTGGCCTACCGCAATAAGAGTTATAACAACGATAACTATGGCTACCGCGATCCCAAAACGGGTGGTTTTGTACCCAGCAGCGGCAGCAGCAATTTCGGTAGCCTGCTGAAGCGGGTATTCAGTGGTAGTGGTACAGCTAATGCCTACAGTTACGACAGGCCGGCAAGAACCTTCTCCAATACGACGCCTTCGAGTAACAATCCAACCAGATCTGTGTCTACCCCCAGCAGCAATGCCGGCGGTACCAGTGGCGGGTTCAATAGCACCGGTACCAGTACCAGCACAGGCCGGGGAGGCAGGGGCTGATCTCACTCATCTTATTTCAGTTAACTCAGTAAAACGGTGTATCCTGTTTTGAGGGACCATCGTATATCCAAAACCATTTGTATGAAAAAAGTATTACTGCTTATATTTTCAATAACCACTATCAGTGCCATGGCACAGAACCCTGACGATGCTTTACGCACCGCCTGGTTTACACAGAACGGTACCGCACGTAATATGGCCACAGGAGGTGTTATGGGTTCTTTGGGTGGAGATATCACCGCCAACCATGTAAATCCTGCGGGTATCGGTTTGTTTAAAACCAATGAATTTGTCTTGAGTCCGGGTTTTGGGTTGAACAAAAACAAATTCAATTACCGAGGCACGGATACCAGCAATAACAAAAACAATTTCAATTATGGTGCCATGGGTTTCATCTTCAGTTCTTCCAATACCAGGGGAGAAAAAAAATGGACCAGCAGCGCCATTGCCCTTTCGGTGAATCAACTGGCTAATTATAATAACCGGATCCAGTTCAAAGGATTTAATAATCTCAGTTCCTTCACCGAACAATACCTCGAAGAACTGACCAAAGACAGGGCCGATACCAATGCAGCACTGAGCAATTATATTTTCGGTTCTTCCCTCGCTTTCAGAACTTTTCTGGTAGATACACTCAGCGGACCCGGTGGCAGTGTAGCCGGTTACCAGAGCCTTGTTCCCATTTCAAGCGGTGTTAACCAATTGTATGATGCCAGTACTTTTGGCGGTTACCACGAAATTGCACTGGGCCTGGCCGGTAACCTCGAAGATAAAATGTATGTGGGTGGCAGTGTTACCATTCCCCTCATCAATTACCGCCGCGAACTGGTGTACAGCGAAACGGATGCTACTACCCGAACAGATAACCAGTTTCAATCATTCGAATACAAAGAAACCTTCAGCTCAAAAGGCATTGGTATAGGTGTTAAACTGGGTGTTATCTACAAACCACAGGAACACTGGCGTATTGGTTTTGCTTTTCACAGCCCGCAGTTAATGGGTTATACAGACAAGATCAGTTCCTCCATCACCGCCAACACAGAAACCTATGCAGGTATCCGTACTGCCACCAGCAATGAATTAAACAGCGGCAGAGCAGGCGAAAGAAAATATAACATGACCACTCCCTGGAGAGCGATCGCGAGTGCCAGTTATGTTTTTCGCGAAATCAGCGATACCCGGCAACAGCGTGCTTTTATCAGTGCCGATCTCGAATATGTGAACTATCGTGGTGCCCGTTTTTCGCCCGCCAACAAATCTGATAATGCCCTGCGCGATTATTATGATATACTGAACGATGGCATTAAAGACAGCTACAAAGGCAATATCAATCTGCGTGTGGGTGGCGAATTAAAATTACACACCATTATGTTCCGCCTCGGTGGTGCCTATTATGGCAGTCCTTATGCAGATGATGCCATCAAAGCCAACCGTATTCTCGCAACAGGTGGACTGGGCTACCGCGATCATGGCATTTTCATTGATCTTACCTATTCACATATGTTTACCCAGGATGCCCAGTTTGCTTACCGGCTGAATGATAAGCCCAACACTTTTGCAGAACAAAGAGGCGGAAGAGGTACCGTGATGATGACTTTTGGTTTTAAATTCTGATCCCGTTCCCTATAAAACAAAAGGGCGGCTATGTATGGCCGCCCTTTTGTTTTATAGGGGTTTCATCTATTTCAGATCGTCCAGTTTCAATCCCTGGTTCACTTTTACATCCGCCAGTTCGATATTGATCTTGAACTGACCTGTATCCAGCGTTGTTTTTACAGGGAGTTTCACGCCGTTATAAGACTTGAATTCAGTATTGGTAATCGTGATAGTGGCATTTCCGGCAGGTGTTTCCTGCGTACGGGTTTCTTTTACACGCAAGCCGGATGCCAGCTCGTAATAGAAATTAAACACCCTTCCTTTGGGCGATCTGACTTCTACGTTATACGCATCCTTTCCTTCCACCTGTTCAATACCTTTTACCGTATAACTGTATCCACCTTTTTTCTGCATGTATATTTCAGGGATTAACGAAGCCACTTCATCCAGCTCCTCTTTATTCTCTTCTTTCAAAGTTTGCTCCATGCCCTGCTGCACCACAGAATAAGTACCGTTTTTGGTTAACTGCTTGGCCAGCGACATTCCACCCATACTCAGGTTCTGCAGGTAACCCGAAGGCAGCACATACTGTGCAGAAAAATCGAGGTTTTGCCCCATCACACTGGCTGCACCGGTCATGGTCACATCTTTCAGGCTGCCAATGGCAGCTTCCCCACCCTGTGCTTCAATGGCTTTGCTGAAAACTGTCTGTGCCGTAACACCCGCATCCACTTTCTTTTCAGTGGGGGCTGCTTTTTCATTACCGTACACATCAAAATATTTCACCTCCCCGTATTTCTCCAGTCCGGGAGCGATCTGTTTGGCATTTCCTACAATCACAATATGCATATTTCCGGGCAACACATATTTGGTGGCCACCGACTGCACCATTTGTGCATCTACCGCAGACAAATTCTTGAGGTAATTCTGGTAATAATCTTTGGGCAAACCATAGCGTGCCACATTCAGGGCAAAATTGGCAATGGTAGCCGGACTTTCCAGCGAACGGGCAAATCCGCCGCTCATTTCGTTTTTGGTTTGATTGAGTTCTTCGGCGTTTACCGCTTCCTTGCGCAAACGGTTCAGTTCTACAAAAAACTGACCGATGGCACTGTCTGTTTTTTCATTACGAACAGAAGCACTGGCCGTGAAATTACCCACCAGTCTGTCGGCAGTTAACTGCGAGTAAGCACCATAAGTAAAGCCATATTTTTCACGGAGATTTTTATACAACCTGCTGGAAGAACCACCGCCAAGCAGTGTATTCATCACAGATCCCGCAATCGCATCCGGCTGGCCGGGTTTGTACAAAACCGGTGTTACCAGGTTGATCACACTTTGTACAGAACTGGGCCTGTCTACGATCGCGATATAGGTTTTAGCAGGTGGTGCTGGTGTGGTAAACGAAGGGGCAGGTACATCTGCCTTCTGCCAGCTACCCAGATGGGTCTCTGCCAGTTTCCTGGCTTCTTCTGTGGTAATATCTCCCACAAAAATCAGATAGGCGATATTCGGCTTCCAATAGGTACTGTAATAGGTACGGATATCTTCTACGGTCACTTTTTTCACACTTTCTTCTGTCTCCACTTCACCATAAGGATGTGTTTTGCCATACACCAGTCTGCTCACCACATTGGAAGCAATCGCGTTGGCGTCTTCCTTGTTCTGTGCCAGTGCGGATAAAGCCTGGCGGCGGATCTTCTCCAGTTCATCTGCCGGGAACGAGGGACGTAAGGCGATATCTGCCATCAATGCAAATACTTTCGGAAAATTATTTTTCAGCGAACCGCCACTTACATTTTTAGCGGAGGTATTGATATTGGCACCGAGAAAATCGATCTCCTCATCCAGTACCGCTTTTTTCATGGTGGTGGTTCCTCTCCGTAATAACTGTCCGGCCATACTTACGAGACCTGCTTTATCACCTTCGGCGATGGCTTCCCGGTCGATGGTGAGGGTGGCCGATACACGGGGCAATTTGGTATTCTGCACCACAAAAACACGCAGTCCGTTGGCCAGTGTAAAAGAAGCGGGCTCTCCCACCTTGATCACTGGTGCCGGACCGGGTTTGGGGGCTTTGGTTCTGTCAATTTTCGCCTGTGCCAGTAAAGCTACGGGTGCGGCTATCAGAAAAGAAAAGAATATTTTTTTCATGGTCTTTTGTTTAGTTGGTTGAGAACAGGATCCTCATATAGATTGCAGTTTATTTCTTACTGCCCTTGGGTACATAATACAGGGTTACCCTGTTTTCTTTGTTCAGGTATTTCTGCGCTACTTTCATCAGGTCTTCGCGGGTAACTTTGTTGTAGCGGTTGATCTCAGTGTTCACCAGGTTGGCATCGCCAAAATACACCTGGTAATCGGCCAGCGATTCTGCAATACCGGCCATGGAAGCATTTTTATTCACAAAATCGGTGGTGATCTTGTTGCGCACTTTTTCAAATTCCCTTTCGCCAACCAGGTCATTCTTCACACCATCCACTACTACCTGGATCTCTTTTTCAAGATCTTCCGGTTTTACATTCATATTGGCAATACCGAATGTGATGAACAATCCTGCATCTTCCAGTGCATAGTTAAAAGCACCTGCCTGCACGGCCAGTTGTTTTTCGTCCACAATGGCTTTGTTCATCCGGGAAGAATTTCCGCCCGATAACAAGGAAGACAATACATTGAAGGCATAATACTCATCACTTCCCTGTTTGGGCGAGTGATAAGCCTGTACCACGGCTGGTAATTGAATATTATCTTCTATCACATCTCTTACTTCTCCACCCAATGCCGGTTCGGTTACTGTAGGTCTGGGAATCGGCTTCTTACCTTTGGGAATGGAGCCGAAATAACCATTGATCTGCTGTTTCAGCTGCGGGATATCGATATCGCCGGCAATACTCAACACACAATTATTGGGCACATAAAATGTTTGATAAAAATTAATGAAATCAGCCAGTTTGGCCCGGCTCAGGTGTTCCAGGGAACCAATGGGCTGCCACTTATACGGATGTACTTTAAACGCCCGCTTAAAGATCTCACCAATGATAGTTCCATAAGGCTGGTTATCGATGCGCTGGCGCTTTTCTTCTTTTACCACTTCTTTCTGCGTGTTCACACCAATGTCTTCGATCTTGGCATGCAACATGCGCTCACTTTCGAGCCAGAGTCCGAGTGCTACCTGGTTACTGGGAAAGAGTTCGAAATAATAGGTTCTGTCCTGCGTAGTATTGGCATTGTTATACCCTCCCGCATTGGAAGTGTATTTATCAAAATCACCCCGTTTCACATTGGCACTTCCTTCAAACATCAGGTGTTCAAAGAAGTGAGCGAAACCGGTGCGGGCCGTGTCTTCGTTTTTAGACCCTACATGATACAAAGCTGATACCGCTACCACAGGTGCAGACTTATCCTGGTGCAGAATCACTGTTAATCCATTCGGAAGGGTGTACTTTTCAAACGCAATTTTAGGCGCCTGTGCCAGCAGGGTACTGCTGACTAACAGCGCTGCCGGTAGTACGAATAACCATTTTCTCATAAAATACTTTTTTGATAGATTTCTGGAACGCAATACGCGAAAGATAACGAATCAGCAATATTTGTAATAAAACAGGGAGAATTATTACACAAAAGGCGCAGGATTTTTAACCTTTTATTTTTCCGTACACGAGCGGAAGGGATTCGGCAGCCGGCAACAGCCATTCAAATGCCGCATCCTTCCTGAACCAGGTCAGTTGTCGTTTGGCATAGTGCCGGGTATTGGTCTTGATATTCGTAACGGCTTCTTCCAGGCTGCACCTGCCATCCAGGTGATCAAAGAGTTCTCGGTAACCTACGGTCTGCAGTGCATTGTGGAGTCGGTAAGGCAAAAGCGACTTTACTTCGTTCAACAAACCTTGCTCCATCATCTGGTCTACCCGCAGGTGAATGCGTTGGTGTAAAATTTCCTTCGGCAGATCAAGGCCGATCTTCACCACCCGGAAAGGGCGTTCCGCTTTTTTAGCCGTTCTGAAAACGATGATGGATTGGCCTGTGGCATTAAATACCTCCAGCGCACGCATTAATCGCTGCGGGTTCTGTTTTTCGGCTACTTCCCAGAAAGCGGGATCCTTGGTCTGCAACTCTTTCTGTAACCAGATCAGTCCCTTTTGTTCATAACCTTTAATCACATCCTGCCGAACAGCGTCCGGCACTTCCGGCATGGGGGCGATCCCCTCGCAAAAAGCTTTGATATATAATCCAGTTCCTCCTACCATTACAGCAACCGGATTCTTTTGAAAAATCTCATCCGAAGCCGCCAATGCATATTTTTCAAAACTGCCTGCATTCAGGTCTTCAGTAACCGAATGGGAAGCGATAAAATAATGTTTTACCGCAGCCAGTTCCTGCTCCGATGGCCGGGCCACACCGATCTTCATCTCACGATAACACTGTCGTGAATCGGCAGAGATAATATCCGTTTGAAAATGTTTGGCCAGTTCTATGGCAAAAGCCGTTTTGCCTACGGCAGTGGGTCCGGCAATGATGATGATCGTAGGCTGCATAATCAGGTGTAAAAAGGAAACAAAAAGTTGTGTAGCGATTGAACTGTCTAAAAGAAAAAGATGAGGAAATAGAAAAACAGATGGATGGTTTGACCTGAAAACTAAAAACAGCCCAACACATCAATTACAATTGTAAAGGCAACCACTACCTGACAACCGATCCTAAAAATCTTCTTCCTGTCCCGTACTATCGTCTGCCGCTTCTTCTTCATCGGCTTCTGTATCTCCCTCTTCGCCTTCGGTTCCAAATCCTTCGGCCGCCTCGGCGAGGTCGTATTTCTCTTCTATGTCGGCAAATTTGTCTCCGAGCAGACTTTTGGTGCCATACTGTTGCGGACCAATTCCTTCTACGCGGGTTACAGAAGGGTAAGTGATCTTACTGCTTTCTTCCTTACTCACATTGATCAGCTCTACCAGAAACACCCAATGTTTTTCAAAGTCGTATTCGTACACAAATTTCTGGTTGGTATCACGGATCTCGGAACCGATGGTTACATCAGCCATTAATAAAGGTTCCACCACATACGGTTTATCGTAGCGTTCAAAACTGATCTCTCTTCCCTTCTGCCAGTTATCGTTACTACGATAAAAAGTGGCTTTGTGTTTTGAGTCAAACTCATAAGATTTCAAGATCGCAAAATGCAATTCCTGGAAATGCTGCGTGTGTTTGATCACCACATCCCTGTACACTGCATCATCTTCTTCGAGATAGATCCTGAATTTTAATATAGCCATTCGGTTGTGTTGTTTATTGGTTTACTCGTTTATTGGTTTATTGGCATATCCTGCAAAAACACTCACCACTGACTATTCACTACTGACAATTCACCATTCACCATTGCCCATTCACAAAATTACAATTTATTCCACCGCCGACAAGTTCAGTTCGGCAGCTTTTTGAAGCATAAAAGCGTGTGCCGCATCGAAATCGTTGGGGATCAGTCCGTCGAGGATGGCTTCGCGGATAGCATCTTTGATCACGCCCACCGTTCTGCCGGGCGATAACCCGAATTTGGCCATGATCATCTCCCCGGAAATGGGTGGCTGCCAGTTGCGGATTTTGTCATTTTCCTCCACAGCTTCCAGTCGCTGACGCACCAGTTCAAAATTTTTCAGGTACCGTTTTACTTTGTTCGGGTTCTTGCTGGTGATATCCGCTTCGCATAACATCATCAGGTGATCAATATCTTCACCCGCATCAAACAACAAGCGGCGTATGGCGCTGTCGGTGATATTTTCTTTGGTAAGACTGATGGGCCGAAGGTGCAGCATCACCAGTTTCTGTACCATCCGCATCCGTTCATTCAATGGCAATTTAAGACGGGTGAAAATTTTGGGTACCATTCTCGCCCCCACTACTTCATGGCCATGAAAGGTCCAGCCATGGCCCTCTTCAAACTTTTTGGTAGCGGGTTTACCGATATCATGCAGCAGGGCCGCCCAGCGGAGCCAGAGATCATCCGTGTTCGCTGAAATATTATCCAGCACCTGCAGTGTATGATAGAAATTATCTTTATGCCCTTTCCCATCCACATATTCTGCCCCGTAAAGGTCTACCATCTGCGGAAAGATCAGGGCCAATAGTCCGGAGCGGAACAACAGGTCCCAACCCACCGAAGGTTTCTCACTGAGCATGATTTTATTCAGTTCATCTGTAATCCTTTCCTGCGAAACAATTTTAATACGCTGTGCATTATCTGTAATTGCCTGAAAAGTTTCTTCGGCAATCTCAAAATGCAGTTGTGAGGCAAAACGGATCGCCCGCATCATCCGAAGTGGATCGTCACTGAAAGTCTGAACAGGCGCCAGCGGAGTTTGTAAACATTTTCTTTCAATATCCCCCAATCCGTCAAATGGATCCACCAGTTTACCGAAATCTGCCTTATTCAGGCTGATGGCCAGTGCATTGATGGTGAAATCGCGGCGGTTCTGGTCATCTTCCAGCGTACCGGGAACCACTTCGGGTTTGCGGCTATCCTGGCTGTAACTTTCTTTACGGGCGCCTACAAATTCTATCTCAAAATCATCCAGTTTGATCTGTGCTGTACCAAAGGTCTTGAAATAGGCCACGGTGGGGCGCGGCTGAAAGGCATCGGCCACTTTGTGCGCCAGCTCTATCCCATCGCCCATACAAACAATATCTGCATCCTTGGTGGGCCGACCAATGATCTTATCGCGCACAAACCCACCGATCAGGTAACAGGGAACCGACAACGCATCGGCCGCTCCGGCTATCTTCTCCAATATTGCTAACTCCCTATCTGTACATTGAATCTCCATCTGCTGCAAATGTAAGGTGCTTTGCCAATTAATTATTTAGGCAACACAGCCAGCAGTTGTTCGGTAGTGATCTGCCTTGCGCAGTTAAAATGTAACTCCGGACAGGCTTTTTTGCCGTGTAAACCACAGGGGCGGCAAGGCAAAGCAGTGGCCACTTCTACAATATGGCTGTTATCAGACAGGGGGCCAAAGCCAAAAGCCGGTATGGTAGAGCAATATACGGCCGTAACCGGTGCATTAACCGAAGAGGCAAAGTGCATGGGTGCAGAATCGTTTACATAATTCATCACCGCATCCTGCTGCAGGGCCGCTGATTCGAGAAACCGGAGACTGCCAGCCAGATTAACTACGTTGTTGTGAGACGCAGCGCTGCGGATCTCTTCGCATAATTCCTTATCCGATGGAGCACCAATCAGGTATACCTGCAGGTTTTGTGGTAATGCATTCACCAGTTTTATCCATTGGTCTTTGGGGAATTGTTTGGTAAACCATACAGAAGCCGGAGCAATACATACATAGGGTTGCTGCTTCCATTTACGAACTGCCTCCTGATCGGCGGCAGAGGGATATAACCTGGGTTTACCAGCCTTATTGTCTGTGATAGAACGGATCAGCTGGTGATTCCTTTCTATCTCATGCATCGTATGGTCATTCTCGCTGATGATATGACGTACCACATCTGAAAATAAAAAACTGAAGGGGTTCTTATCAAATCCGATAGTTTGCCTGGCTCTGGAAAAAGCCGTCAGCAAACCCGTAGCAGCAAACCGCTGCACATTGATCAGGATATCGTAACGGGTATTACGGATCTGTTTTAATACGGCCAGCAGGTGGGCATATTTGGCTGTTTTTTTATCCCAGCTGATTACTTCACGCAGAAAGGGATGGCCGGTAAACAGGGTTTCATTTCCCTTACGCACAAGAATATCGATTTGCGCATCCGGAAAATGGGCATGTAATTTTTCAAGGATCCCGGTTGCCAGTACCACATCCCCGATAAAAGCAGTTTGTATCACCAGTATTTGCTGCATGGCGTAAAATTAATCAAGTACAGGGAGTTGGTTGAAAAGATTTATCGAACAGACCGTTCACTCGTACTCCAGCTCATTGCTGAAAAATTCCCAATCAAATAAAATAAAACTGGAAGAAATTTTCTGAAGAGATTTGGCCAGCCTGCGTTGCCGGAGAAAGGGCTGTCGCTTCCGGTTCGTGCGTATTACATGAGAATCCAGTCCCAACCCAAGGATGGCCTTGAGAAAAGGTTGCATTTTGTTGTTGGGAATATCGATAACGATTCGGGTCATGTTTGTAATATGCTATAGAAATCTACTTCATATTATTGAAGAATGCAAGTATTTTCAGCTTTATCTATGAAATATTTCTGCCACAGAAACAGGACTATATGCCAGTCACATTTTCTGTCAATACAAATGGAATTTCCTGTAGTAAAACCGGGAATGCTCAGGGTCGGATAATAGTAAGTGTTCCGTCTTTTTCCCATTTAATGATGGAGGATGGCTTTCGGTATTCGGTCTCTTCCTGCCGGTAGCTAACCACATAATCCACGCCGTTTACGATGGCCGGTTCAATATCGGTAAAACACATGGGGGAGGGATATCCGCTGATATTGGCCGAAGTACTCACAATCGGTTTCCTGAATCGCTTGATCAGGTTTTTACAGAACTCATCTTCACAGATCCGGATAGCCACTGAACCATCTTCGGCCAGCAGGTTATCGGCCAGTTCAACAGCTCCTTCATAAATCACTGTTGTGGGACGGGTAACCCCCTTGATATAGTCGAAGATCTGTAACTCGGGTTGGGTAACATATTTCAATATCTCCCGCTCATCGGCCACCAGTACAATCATGGCCCTGCTGTCGACCCGCTGTTTCAGTTGGTAGATTTTTTCCACCGCCACAGGATTAGTGGCATCGCAGCCAATACCCCATACGGTATCTGTGGGATAGAGTATCAACCCGCCTTCCTGCAGTTTCTCCAGGCAATAGTCAATATCATTACTGAATGGCAGCATAGATTGGGAAAGCTGTTTATAATGGCAAATTACTGATTGTGACAGAACAATTACAACACAAAGTTCCCATAAAGTTTTCATACTGTATGTTTGCAAAAAAAATACGCATGTCTTTACAAACACAGATCCAGGAAGCCTGGGCCAACCGGGAACTCTTAAAAGATACTGTTTATACAGAAGCCGTAAGAGCAGTGATTGAAGAAGTAGACAAGGGCCGCCTCCGGGTAGCTGCACCAACCGACAACGGATGGGTAGTGAATGAGTGGGTTAAACAGGCCATTCTGATGTATTTCGGTATACAGCAGATGCAGACCTGGAACCTGCCTCCCTTCGAGTTCTATGATAAAATGTTGCTGAAAAGCAATTATAAAGAACTGGGTGTGAGGGCTGTACCCCATGCCGTTGCCCGCTATGGCGCCTATATCGCCAAAAACGTGGTACTGATGCCCAGTTATGTAAATATCGGTGCGTTTGTTGACGAAGGCTCTATGGTAGATACCTGGGCCACCGTAGGCAGCTGCGCCCAGATAGGCAAAGGCGTACACCTGAGCGGCGGCGTAGGCATTGGTGGTGTACTGGAACCCCTGCAGGCCAGTCCGGTGATCATCGAAGATGGTTGTTTTATCGGCAGCCGCTGTATCGTGGTAGAAGGTGTGATCGTGGAGAAAGAAGCTGTTTTGGGCGCCAATGTGGTATTGACCCAGTCTACCAAGATCATTGATGTAAGCGGTGCAGAACCTGTTGAATACAAGGGACGGGTTCCGGCCAGAAGTGTGGTGATCCCCGGCAGTTACAGCAAAAAATTCAATGCCGGCGAATACAGCGTCAGTTGCGCCCTCATCATCGGTCAGCGGAAAGCCAGCACCGATCTCAAGACCAGCCTGAATGATGCGCTGCGTGATTTTAATGTAAGTGCTTAATCAAAAAAAAGGGGGGTCAGGGCTTGCATGTTTTGAACCACCCTATATTCTGTATACTATTGATCCTGGTTTATGGACAAAAAGATCACGCTCGCCGGTTTTCTTATCACCCTTCTGGGAGCGATCTTTTTCTCTACCAAAGCCATTCTTGTAAAACTCGCTTTCCACGCTACACAGGTAGATGCCGTTACCCTGCTGAGCATGCGGATGTTGTTCTCTCTTCCTTTTTACCTGCTGGCAGCCTGGCTGGTGGCCAGAAAAGAAAATAAACAGCTGCTCACCCGCCGCGACTGGTTGCTGATTCTCACAATGGGCATACTGGGGTATTACCTGAGTAGTTTATTTGATTTTATCGGACTGCAATATGTTTCTGCCGGACTGGAAAGGCTGATCCTCTTCCTCTACCCCACTTTTGCGGTACTGATCAATACTTTTTATTTCAAAACAAAACTGGGCAGGGTGCAGTTGATCGCGTTGGTGCTGACCTACCTGGGTATCGGCATTGCCTATTTTGGCGAGATGAAACTGGATACTTCTAATCCCCGGTTTTATTATGGTTCCTTTATGATCTTTCTCTGTGCCATCACCTACTCTTTTTATCTGGTGGGTACAGGACGTATGGTACAGCGGGTGGGCGTAACAAGGTATACTGCGTATGCTATGCTGGCTGCCACGGCAGGTATTTTCGTTCATTTTCTGGTAACCCACCGGGTGCAGGAAATTCCTTTTACCGGCACCCTGGTGGGGTATGGGATTGCACTAGCCATCATTGCCACCGTACTGCCTTCTTTTATGATGAGCAATGGCATGAAACGCATTGGCAGCAACAATGTATCCATCATTACCAGTATCGGCCCGGTATCTACCATTCTGCAGGCACATTGGTTTCTCGGGGAAGAGATCATTCCGGCACAGATCTTTGGGACTGCGCTGGTGATTGCAGGGGTGATTCTCATCGGCTGGCAATCCAAATTTGCCGGCAACCAGTAATCCCTGCTTTTTTTACCGACAGTTTCCTGCCACTTACCGGCTATTTCCGGCTAACAGCCTAAAACGGATTGACTTGCCTGCTATTGCCCAATAGTTTTGCTGTATAAAATAAAACCAATGGACAACGAAAAAAGACAACGGGGATTCACCAGCGAAAAACATGACAGGTTCTGGACAGGACTCGTATTAATACTGGTAGGTGCCGCATTGCTGGTACAAAAACTGGGAGCTGATTTACCTGAATGGTTATTCAGCTGGCCCATGATACTGATAGTGGTGGGCATCACCACCGGACTGAAACATCGGTTTGCCAATGCTTCCTGGCTGATCATGACAGGCATCGGTGTATTCTTTTTATGGGATGAAATGATGATCGATACCAATCTTAAACCATATTTCTGGCCCATCATCATCATCGGTGTCGGTCTGATCTTCATATTCCGTCCTAAAAAAAAATGGTACAGTGACAGAATGAAAGACAAATGGGGGCGTTTGGATGATAATCTGAATTTTGGCACAGGGTATGAAACACAATCATCCGAAGATGTGATCAACAGCACTTCCGTATTCGGTGGCGTTAAAAAAGTAATCACATCCAAAGATTTTAAAGGGGGCGAGATCATCTGTTTTATGGGAGGTGCTGAATATAACCTGAGCCAGGCAGATATTACCGGCCCGGTCAGCATCGAAATCATACAGGTATTCGGCGGCACCAAACTCGTGGTTCCTCCCCATTGGGAAATCCGTACAGAAGCCGTGGCTGTATTTGCCGGCATCGAAGACAAACGCCCCGCACAACCCGGCACATTCGATCCCAGTAAAGTACTGATCCTCAAAGGAACCACCGTATTCGGCGGCATCGAAATCAGAAGCTACTAATATAGTTTGGAGTTAGGGGTCTGAAGTTGTTTTACAGCCCCTTAACTATTAACTATTAATTATTAACTACTAATTACTAGCTCCATGCATTGGTACCTCGCAAAACTGGTTTACCGCATCATCTGCGGACCCGGTAACCATACAGCCCAATTTGATGAACAACTCCGGTTGATCTGTGCAGAAGATGAGCTGCAGGCTTTTAACAAAGCCCAACTGATTGGCAGTAAGGAGCAGGATTGTTTTGAAAACAGTCTGCAACAGGCCGTTCACTGGAAATTCATCAATGTAACCGAACTGCATCCACTCGAAGAACTCTCAGATGGTGCAGAAGTGTATTCCCGGATCTACGAGGATCCTGATGGCGACAATTACCAGCATACGGTACAGGTAAAATCAAGATATTTGTCCGAACGCTGTACAGAACAATTTATACAGTCATTATAACCCATGATCAGTCCTGTCACCAACGCCTCCCGTTTCCGCATCACATTTGCCGTCTGGTGGCTGGTATGGGCGTTGGTACAGGTAATGGTGATCAGCAGTTACGGCGCCACGCTGCGGCAAAGTCTGACCGACGGGATCCTCTGCAATCTTTTACTGGCTGCCAGTTGTCTGCTGATCACCAATAACATGAAATACTATCTGCCGCAGAAAGAAAGGTATTGGTATGTATTACTGATGAGTGTGGTGCTGAGTGGTGTCTGGTTATGGGTAATCAAAACCGCCCTGCGTTTTTTCCTGGGGGGAGATCCGGCGTATCTGCGTTTTCTTGACAACTCAATCTACATACGGTATGTAATTGGCTTTCTGATGATCGGTTGCATGGGTATCCTGAGCCTGTTATGGTACACTTTACAGGAACAGCAGGCCGCCGACAGGCGAAAAGAAGAAGCAGAGAAAATGACCAAAGATGCAGAGCTCTTACAACTGCGGCAGCAGCTACAGCCGCATTTTTTATTCAACAGCCTCAACTCTATCAGTGCCTTGGCCGGCAGTCAGCCGGAGAAAGCAAGGCATATGATTCAGCAGTTATCTGATTTTCTGCGGGGCACTTTAAAAAGAGACGATCACCAATGGGTTTCTCTTGAAGAAGAATTGACTCATTTACAGTTATACCTCGATATTGAGAAAGTACGGTTTGGGCAACGATTGCAAACAGCCGTAACCATCGATGATGCTGCCCGTAACATGAAAGTACCTTCCCTGTTGTTGCAGCCGATCGTGGAAAATGCGATCAAATTCGGTTTATATGATACTACCGAAGCTGTATTGATCACCATTGATGCGATTGTAATCAACGAGCAATTACAACTCACCATCACCAACCCTTACGATGAAGAAACAGCCATTAGCACACAGGGAACGGGGTTCGGATTGGCATCTATCAGACGTCGTTTGTATTTATTGTTTGCCCGGCACGATCTGTTACAAACCCATACAACAGGAACCTTATTCACCACCACCATTCTGATACCGCAGTATCATTAATCTTATGAAAGTAATTATCATAGACGACGAAATGCTGGCAAGAAGCATTGTAAAAGAATATCTGCAGGATTTTCCCGAGCTGGAACTGGTGCAGGAATGCCACGATGGTTTTGAAGGCATCAAAGCCATTCAGCAGCACCAGCCCGACCTGGTATTCCTCGATATACAGATGCCCAAAATCAATGGTTTTGAAATGCTGGAACTGATCGAGAATCCGCCGGCAGTGATTTTTACCACCGCTTTTGAAGAATATGCGATCAAAGCTTTTGAAACGCATGCGGTGGATTATTTATTGAAACCTTTCAGCAAGGAACGCTTTGGCAAAGCGATACAGAAATGGCAAATGCAAAATCAGCAGGAAAGAAAAAATACAACGGCAGACCTGCTGAACAGTTCCGGTCTCACCCCTGTGCAACAGAACCGGGTAGTGGTAAAGGACAATGGCAAAGTAAAGATCATTCCCACGGCAACTATCCGTTACCTCGAAGCAGCAGATGATTATGTGAAAATCCACACGGCTGATGGCGTTTTCCTCAAGAATAAAACCATGGGCTATTTTGAAGAAATACTGGAGTCTCAGAATTTTATCCGCATACACAGGTCCTATATCATCAATGTACAACTGATTACCAGGATCGACCCTTATGAAAAAGAAAGCCACCTGGCTGTATTAAGTATCGGGGTAAAACTACCGGTAAGCAAAGCCGGTTATTCCAAACTGAGGGAAGTATTGGGAATCTGATATCGGGCTAATCAGTATTGCATCAGGTTTTTCTCTTTCACTTTTTCCACGATGGAAGGGATGAGTAAAAAGTCGCGCGACTTATCCAGAAAGTAATCAGCGCCTAAACGCATGCACTCATCGCGATAGCCGGCAAAAGTATTATTGGTAAGCATGATGACAACCGGCTTGATCATGCTGCGAAGATGGAGGCGGCGTAACATTTCTATTCCACTCATCCCCGGCATATTAATATCGAGCACCATTACATCCGGCTGGTAGCCGTCTAGTAACACCAATGCTTCTTCGGCACTGGTCACAGACTCCGTACTGGAAATATCTTTCACTTCTGCCAGGATCGTTTTGAGATGCTGGAGTATCATCACGGTATCATCAATCAGCAGAACCTTAAGCCCTTTATTTTCCATCATGTAATAAATAGATGCTCCGAAGATAGACCTGTAGCAGAAAATGCATTGTAGCATTGCCCATCGAGCTGTTGTAGTTAATCTACTACCAACACAGAAGTAATTCATAGTGCCCCCTGGCCTGGAAATTTCCTGTTAGCGTATCGAAAAAATAATTTGCCCGATCATACAAAAGAAAAACCCTATAACAAGGAATGTTACAGGGTTATTCAGTTTTGTCCCTTGGTTTTTCTAGGAGAAAATTTTGTGTAAGCAAATGCATTACAATGGCAAGCAACCGGTAAGCATTGATGGAATTTCCGAGGATAGTGAATTCTAAGGATATCGATTGATAAGGTAAGCGGAAAGCGGATTAAATATAGCCTTCCCTATTGTGTAAAGAAAATGATATAAAACGACCTGGAAAATAGTATAATATTGTTATTTTGTAGTTATTGTACTACAATCCGCTTTTGAGAAGCAAGTCCCTTAAATAATATTATTCATGATCGCATACTTTACCAGGTCGGCATTGCTTTGTAAATGCATTTTTTCCATGATCCTGGAGCGGTAGGTACTGATCGTATTCACATTGAGCGAAAGGATCTCGCCAATAGCGGAGATACTTTTGCCTGAAACGATCATTTTGAAGACTTCAAACTCGCGGTCTGAAAGCTGTTCGTGGGGGGCCTGGGTATTATTCTGTTCAATGGAACCGGCCAATACTTCGGCTACTTCGCTGGTGATATATTTCCGGCCACTGAGAATCTGCTGTACTGCTTTCACCAATTCATAAGGGGCGCTCTCTTTGGTAAGATAACCGGAGGCACCGGCTTTCAGTGAGCGAACGGCATATTGTTCGGGAGCATGCATGCTTAACATCAACACAGGTGTCAGCGGTGCATTTTCTTTGATCTGCTTTAAGATTTCAATACCAGAGTAACCGGGCATACTGATATCTGAAATGATGATATCCCATTTTTCCTGGATCGCTTTTTTCAGCAGATCGGCAGAATCAGACACATCATGTATATCTGCAAACGGAAACGACTCAACCAATATCTTCCTCAAACCTTCCCTGATCAGGGTGTGATCGTCTGCAATCAATATTCTCATTATGGGTACTCCTTTAAAACTTTTGGATATTAACTAAATATCTGTTTGTGCAAAGTTACTGTATTTTGGATATTGTTCTACCGCAAAAAACATCGCATACCGGCTAATACATGCAAACAAAATCCATTCGTTTTAACCCGAATTTTCTTTCTAACTGATTGACTGTCACCAGCTCCATCCAACACCATCCCGCATGCCCATTACCGGCAAAGCAGCGGAAAATGATGTTACAATGACAATCTGCCATACTGAAACAGCTTTTCACTGCATGATTGCACGGGCAATTTACACCATGTGCGGACTACATACAACGCTATAAACACCCTAATACCTGCATAAAACACCGAAAATTTGTGGTAGAAAACAGCGACAGAAAGTCGTTTGGATAAAATAGGCTGCATGCGCTTACCCGGTGACGACAGCTGGTGAAAAGAAAAAACCTTATAAACGGGAAGTCTATAAGGTTTTTGTGCCCAGAACTGGATTCGAACCAGCACACCCTTGCGAGCGCTGCGACCTGAACACAGTGCGTCTACCAATTTCGCCATCTGGGCAGATTATCATTAATTAATAATTAGAAATTAGTAATTAACAATTGGTGTTTCAGGGCTGCAAATATAAAGGGAATCAGGGATACCAACCAAGCAAATTTTCTCCCTATATTTTTTAATTTTTAATTTTTAATTCTCAATTGCCTTCGAGCTTCTACACCACCAACAGGCTACACCCCCTGATATCACTATTATCCAGCCTGCCCCATACTTCAAAACTGCCATCTTCGTATACCCTGCCCACGTCTTCTGTGGCGATGAAAGAGCAGCTGTATATATTGGCGAGGTCTATGACCTGCAATATGCCCCTCCCCGATTCCTGCACAGCCAGGGGATCTTCCTCATCCCGCACCAGTACTTTCATCCAGGGCGGACAGGTAAACCGGCCTTCTCCCTGTGAATAAGCCTGGCTCAGCAGTTCCGTCATGCCATATTCCGAGTGTACCGAACCAACGCCGAGTCCATCCATCAATAAGTGGTGTACTTCTGCACGAGTCAGTTCTTTTCGGCGGCCTTTCATTCCCCCGGTTTCCATTACCACGGTATGTTTGAGTTGTTGCGGATAAGCAGCGGCAAAATCGAGCAGACCAAAAGTTACACCGATCAGCAGTGTTTTTTGAGATTGAGCTTCCAGTTGCTGCAGGGTTTTTGAAAGGAGGTCGTGTTCATCGAGGTAAAAACCACTGGCGGGATGACCGCTTAAACGGATCAGCTCATCTACCATCATCACCAGGGAGGAATGCTGACGCTCCAGGTAGGAAGGCAGCAAACCGAGAATACACCAGTCTGTTATATCTCCGTAAAACTGTATAAAAGCCTGCACAAAACTCTGCCGGTAAATAGCAACTTCTTTTACCAGATGCCTGCTGGTGAGGCTTTGGGTGGTGCCGCTGCTTTCAAAAACAGTTTGCGGAACAAAGGAAGTGCTCATGACTTCCCTGCTTTTAAAGAATGAGATGGGCAACGCAGGGATAGCATTCAGCGTCTTTACAGCAGCCCGATCTGTTCCGGTAAGGCTGCACCATTCGCGGTAAACAGGATTCTCCTGGTATTGAAACCGGAATGTTTGTAAACAGGCTTCCCTGAAAGCAGCCGGATCGGCAGAAAGAGAGAAAATATTGTTAACATCAATTGCGTCCACAGCTATGTATTGTAATGTTTTAACTAAATTTGAAATGAAAGTGACCCGAATGAAGACAAAATTATTGATACTATTGGCAATCCCGGCGATGTTTTATGCCTGTAAGAAAGATACCTATACCACCAAACCCCAGATCAGCATCAAAAGTGTGAATGCCACTACCCTGAACCAGGGTGATCTTTTGCTGTTTCAACTGGAATTTACTGATAAGGAGGGTGATATTCAGGATACTTTATGGGTACAGAAATTTTCCCGTAACTGTCCTGCCACACCAGGTGCCACTTTCATCAGCAAAAACAAAGTCCCCAATTTTACAGGAACGTCGAATCTGAAAGGCACGCTGGAATTGGGATATGCATACAATGCCAATGTACAGGGATACAGCCCCATTACCGGTTGTGGCACCAAAAACGATACCGCTTATTTCAAATTCTGGTTAAAAGACAAGGCCCAGAACATGAGCGATACCATTACCAGTGGCGATATCATCCTATTAAAATAAACAGGTTGAATGGTTTAACGAGATTACTCTTTTTTGGAAACTATTTTTACGGTTTCTGCGCCATTGCTTTATCCATCGAAGCCAACCTGCAGCAGCATATTCCGCTGAACAGTATAACCTACTACCTTTTTGTTTTTGCGGCTACGGTTCTCTATTATACACATGCCTATATTTCGGAACCCGTTACGGATCCGCTACACCATAACAAAAGAACCGCCTGGTATGCCAAAAACCGGGTATTGATTGGCTGGTCGCAATTGGCATTAACCATTGTATGCCTTACAACCGGCAGTTACCTGCTCCGTGAAAACTGGAAAAACCTGTTTCACCTGGAGGGCTGGCGCTGGCTGCTGGTTCTCATTTTCCCGATAATGGCCGCTTTGTATTATGGCAGTGTTTCGCCGGGTTCCAGTACCAGAAACCTACGCAGAAACGGCTGGCTGAAACCTTTTGTGATCGGTTTTGTATGGGCCGGGGCCGTAACGGTATATCCAGTGATTTTTAGTGATATGGAACATAACCGGCTGGATCCTCCCAACCTGTTTATGTTCCTGCTTACCCTGAAAAACCTCATGTATATTACCATGCTTTGTATCATGTTCGATATCAAAGACTATGCTGCGGATCACAACAGCCAGCTAAAAACCTTTGTAGTGAGATATGGCTTACGGTTTACCATATTCTCGTTATTGATTCCTTTGAGTCTGGCGGGACTGGCCGTGTTTCTGGTATTTACCACTATCCGTGGGTTTCCTTTACCTACGATTCTCATTAACATGATCCCGTTCCTATTGTTGATAACTGTAGCCTATTCAATGCACCGGCGTAAAAGCATTCTCTATTATCTTGCAATCATTGACGGATTAATGCTCGTTAAAGCAATCTGCGGTATCGCAGGTATGATATTCATAAAATAACCCTAATGGCAAAAGCGAAAACACCCTCTAAATCAAAAGCCAAATCCATTCTCAGCGATGAAGCCATGGCTTTTTTCAGAAATTACATCAATACCCCTTCTCCGGTAGGTTTTGAAAGTGGCGGACAGAAAATCTGGCTGGAATATATCAAACCACTGGTAGATACCCATTTTACCGACGCTTACGGAACTGCGGTGGGCGTGATCAATCCTACCGCTCCTTTTAAAGTGGTGATAGAAGCCCATGCGGATGAGATCAGTTGGTTTGTGAACTATATCAATGAACAGGGACTGATCTACCTGAAACGCAATGGTGGTGTGGATCACCAGGTGGCTCCCGCCAAACGGGTGTGGATCCATGGTAAAAAAGGGCCTGTGAAAGCGGTATTCGGATGGCCCGCTATCCATACGCGCATGAGCAACCCGGAGCAGAAAGAACCGCAACCCAAGGTGGATAACCTGACACTGGATTGTGGTGCCCGCAGTAAAAAAGAAGTGGAGGCACTGGGTATTCATATCGGTGCAGTAGTTACCTATGAAGAAGGTTTTGACGAACTGGCTTATGATTATTTTATCGGTCGCGCTTTTGATAACCGGGTGGGTGGTTTCATGATCGCCGAAGTAGCCCGTTTGCTGAAGCAGAACAAGAAAAAATTGCCCTTTGGTTTATACATTGTCAATGCCGTACAGGAAGAGATCGGTTTACGCGGTGCAGAAATGATTGCCCGCCGGATCAAACCAGATATTGCCATCATCACCGATGTAACCCATGATACCAGCACCCCGCTGATCAGCAAAGCTATCGAAGGCGATATCCAGTGTGGCAAAGGCCCTTCTTTAGCCTATGCCCCGGCCATTCATAACAAACTGCTGAAAGTAGTGGAAGACGTAGCCACCAAGAACAAGATTCCTGTACAGTTCAGAACCCTGAGTCGCAGTACCGGAACCGATACAGATAGTTTCGCTTATGCCAATGATGGATGTCCGTCAGTACTGATCTCCATCCCCCTTCGTTATATGCATACCACGGTTGAAATGCTGCACAAACGGGATATAGAAGAGACCATTAAACTGATGTACGAGACTTTATTGGCCATTTCACCTAAAACCAATTTGAGCTACTTGTAGGAGTCTGGAATAAAGAGTTAATAATTAATAGTTAAAAGTTAATAGTTGATATTACAAAAACAAGTGCCTCCTTACTATTAACTTTTAACTATTAACTACCAACTTTTAAAAATCCCTATTTTCGCGGCTTATGAGTGGCAAAGAGAATACATATGTGCGGGTGGCAATCCTGGATCTGTATGAGGGTCAGGCCAACCAGGGTATGCGTTGTATCAGGGATATCCTTTTACAATGGGAAGCGGCGAACCAGATAGAACTGATCTGCCAGGAATTTGATGTGCGTGTAAAAAACGAAGTACCTGATACTTCCTTTGATATTTATATCTCCAGTGGTGGGCCGGGCTCTCCCTTAGAAACCGTGAACACCGAGTGGGAAAAACAGTATTTTACCTGGCTTGGCCAGATAGAAGAATGGAACAGGCAGGCAGAGGATGCTGCTAAAAAACATGTTTTTTTTATCTGCCACAGTTTTCAATTAGCCTGCCGGCATTACGGAATTGGTACTGTTTGCAAGCGTAGATCAACCGCCTTCGGGGTATTTCCGATTCACATGCTTGAAGATGGCAAACAGGAAAAAGTATTTGAAGGACTGAGAGATCCCTTTTACAGTGTAGACAGCCGCGATTACCAGGTAATAGAACCCAATCATGCCCGCTTACGCGAGATGGGTGGGAAAATACTGGCCATAGAAAAAGACCGGCCCCATGTACCTTATGAAAGGGCCATTATGTCTGTACGTTTTAATGACCATTTTCTGGGAACCCAATTTCACCCCGAAGCTGATGCTACCGGTATGCATATGTACCTGCTGCGCGAAGACAAAAAACAAACGGTGATAGAAAACCATGGCGAAGCAAAATGGAAAAGCATGGTAGAGCAGCTGCAGGATCCGGAAAAGATCATGTGGACCTACCAGCACGTGCTGCCCAATTTTCTGAATATGGCCATCGGAGAAATGGTAGTAGCCTAAAACCTCATTTATTGTTCCAGCAGTATCCGCAATCCCTGCACCGCAGCCGGAAGGATCAGGGTTTTGTTCCCCTCTTTTTGTAACAATCCTTTTTGTAGCAGGAATGATTCAGCAGCAGCCAGTGATTGCACCTGCACCACCAGTTCCTTAACTGCATTGTAATGGCCTTTTTCTACCAGAATGACGGGCCCATCTATCAAACGAAAACCAAGATCGGCCAAACGTTGAACGCCGGGAATACTGACCCAGGCCTGTAAACTCTTTGCTGCATCGGTAGTAGTCAGAATGATTTTCTGTACTGACCGTACACCCAATGCTCCGCCCTCTTTTTCCGCAAATACTTTTTTAGCGTTGGCCCTTTGACTGGCAAAGAAAGCAGGATTGAGTGCATCTGCGATAACTACCTGTAACCATTCTGAACAGAGATCGCGCACACCGATCGTTTTCCAGTTACATTGTTCTCCTTCAGTACCTGGCTGGGTAATTATGTCAGGAGGATTCAGTGATATACCAAAGCCTGTCAGTGTCTGTATCAGTGCTTCACCGTGCTGCAGCGGTTCCAGTGAAAGCTTGCTGAAAAAGGCCGTGTCTTTATCTGAACGGGTAAAAGACACCGCCATATTGCCCAACCAGACCTTTCCGGTTTCGGCTGCACCTGCTGGCTGATAACGAAACAACACCGGCAATTTAAAAGTATTGGCAAACAGGGAATATATAGTCTCCGCTTTGCCAGCCTCAACAGTGATATTATCTACACGCAACACCTGCGCAGATCCTGTCAGCAGCAGGAAAACGGAAAAAAAGGACAAGAAGTATTTATTGCGCAAGAATACCATGTACAGACATTTGAAAAATAACAGAATAACTGCATAGCTGTTACTGGAAAATACAACTAATCAGTCAGCTAAAAAATCTTTCGGGTATTGAAAAGGATTTTTTACTTTCAGGCAAAGCCAAATACAGCTATATGGTACCTTCTGTCAGAAAACATTTCAACGAAAATTTCACCACGGAGAAATACGAAGCATACCTAAGGGAATTACACAGTAAACACCCGGGAGCCATCGAATTCCGTGTGGCAGAAACACCGGTGTTTATTGATAAAATTTTTAAAGATAAAGTCCTGTCCGCCTGCGAAAGTATTGTAGACGTAATTACACAGTTTAACTTCAGTTCCATCAGTGCACATGCCATACCACCGGAAGTAAAAGTGCCGAATGAAAATGCGTATACTCATTTTATCGCTTTTGATTTCGGGATCTGTGAGAATGCAAGTGGAGAACTGGAACCCCAGCTGATCGAAATGCAGGGCTTTCCTACCCTGTTCGCTTACCAGATCTGGCACGATGAAGTAACCCGGAAACATTTCGACATCCCGGCCAACTATCATACTTACCTGAATGGATTTACGAAAGAGAGTTACCAGCAGTTACTCCGCGAAGTGATCTTGGGCAAACACCAGCCGGAAAATGTGATCCTGCTGGAGATCCTGCCCCATCAGCAGAAAACCAGGATTGATTTTTATTGCACTACGGATTACGTTGGGATTCCTGTTGTATGTTTAACTGAGCTGATACAGGAGGGACGGCATTTATTTTACCTGAAAGATGGAAAGAAAACAGCGGTACACAGAATCTATAACCGGATCATATTCGACGACCTGCAGCAACAATCAGCAGCAATCCAGGAAAAGGGAAAATTACTCTTAAGCGATCTGGATGTGGAATGGGTGCCACATCCCAACTGGTTTTATCGCATCAGTAAATACACTTTACCGTTTATCGATCACCCCTATGTTCCAAAAACCTGGTTCCTGAATCAGCTAAGCGAGATCCCTGCTGACCTGGAGAATTATGTTTTAAAACCCCTGTTCTCTTTTGCCGGACAAGGTGTGGTGATTGATGTGACCAAAGAAGATATTGCCAAAGTTTCCGACCCGCAAAACTGGATCCTGCAGAAAAAAGTGCAGTATGCAGCCGTTATACCTACCCCGGATATCTCTGCCAAAGTAGAGATCAGGATTTTTTATTTCTGGAAAGAAGGAGAAGCCAGACCTGTGGCTACCAATAACCTTGCAAGACTCAGTAAAGGGAAAATGATCGGAGTGCGCTATAACAAAGATAAAGAATGGGTGGGTGGTAGTCTTGCCTATTTTGAAACGTAGCCACATCAAAGAAATATTTTTTTTGTATCTTCATTTGAATGAATTCTTTCTGGACAAAAATCATTACAAGAACCATACTGCACCCCAAAAATGAAAACGAACGGGGCGAAGCAGATTATTCTGATTATGAACTTGCCAAAGGATTCCGCGAATTGAAGATTAACCTGTTACGGTTAGTCAGGGATATCTTTTTTATGGCAGCAGGTATCATGTCTGCCGCGTTTGGCCTTGAAAGCTTTCTCTTACCCAATGATTTTATAGATGGCGGTGCCACGGGTATCTCACTATTGATTTCAGAGCTGTCGGATATACCGTTGTACATTCTACTGATCACGGTGAATATCCCTTTTGTGTATCTCGGCTACAAAGTAATTGGCCGGAATTTTGCCATCAAAACAGCCATCGCTATTACCGGTCTGGCTATCACAGTTGCTTTCGTGCATTTTCCGCAAATCACCCATGATAAATTATTGGTTTCTGTTTTTGGCGGTTTTTTTCTGGGCGCAGGTATCGGACTCTCAGTGAGAGGTGGCGCTGTGATAGATGGTACGGAAGTACTGGCCATTTTCCTGAGTAAGAAACTGGGTACTACCATCGGTGATTTTATCATCATGTTCAATGTGCTCGTTTTTTCCGCGGCCGCCTATCTCCTTTCTGTTGAAACTGCCCTCTACTCCATGATTACCTACCTCGTTGCCTCCAAAGCACTGGATTTTGTAATTGAGGGGATTGAGGAATATACCGGTGTAACGATTGTATCGCCCCATAGCGAAGAAATCAGGATGATGATCATGGAAAAAATTGGTCGTGGGTTAACCGTATATAAAGGAAAACGTGGATTTGGAAGCCATGGCGAAAGGAATGATATCGATATCATTTACACAGTGGTTACCCGACTGGAACTGAACAAACTGAATACCGAAATTGAAAAAATTGATCCGCACGCATTCGTCGTAATGAACAGTGTGAAAGATACCCGGGGCGGTATGATCAAAAAAAGGGCACTGAAACACTAAGCGTCCGCTCCGTTAATTTACAAAGTTCCACCAGAGACCAAAGCGGGTCCAGAGCCCCGTTCCCGGATTGTAAGTGGTCATAAAATTGGGTTTATTGAAAGAGAACCCATTCTTCACATTCAATGTATTCAGATTCTCTACCCGTAGAAATCCTTTGAAACTTTTGATCCTGAAATGCATAAATGCCGTTATATCCGGCCGGTTGGAAATGGTGTTGGTATTCTGCACAAAATACTGGCCGATAAAGGGTGAATAATCATCAGCCTTATACGCGGTTGTATAGCGGACTTCCAGGCCGGTAGACAGGAAAAGATTCGTTGCAAAATTTCCTTCAAATGCAATTCGGTTGCGGGTTAAGATAAAAGGAATATTGACAGGCGGCTGTCCGGTGGTTTGCTGCAGATGTATTTCTGTATACCAGTTCCAGTATTTAGAAAGACGGAATTTTTTCTCTGCGGTCAGATGCAGTACATTAAACAGCGTGGCATATTGTTTGGCTGAAAAGAAACTGTCGAAATACATATAGTTGTTCACGGCAAAATACTCTCCGCCCAGTTTCCAGCCATTTCGCGGGTTCTCGTATAATGCAAAAAAGCGGATCACATTCTCTTTCCCATAAGCACCCTGGTTAGCCACCGGAAACCGGCTGATCGGGTTAAGAATAAAAGAAGGTGCCCTGTTCACATTCTGAAACCCGATATTCAGGTAGCCCAGCTTTTTCCCCAGCATCCGCTTCATACTGATATACGCTGCATAATCGCCTGAATGAAATCCATTCACATATAACTGACCGGTTGCTTCAATATCCCAGACCTGATTACGTGTCCGGTTACGGTATTCACCCAGTAAAGAAAGGTTGTACAACGATATCGTCTCTACCGAATCATCAAAAGTTCCTTTCAGGTTCTGCAGGGCAATGCCGGCTTTCAGAAACTGTGAAAGATTATTCTTATCGGGGAAAGAAATCAAACTGAATTCATTGTATAGATCGCTCCAGGCATCTTTGAAACTGATGGGCTGATTGTCGCGCGTAGTATAATTGAAATATTTTTGATACCTGGCCGAGTCAACGAACTTATCGAAAAAATTATAGTTACTGGTTGTGTAGCGGAACGTATGTTCTATGCGGAACCGGGGATAGAATAACTGGTAGGTAACCGAATCTGTTACCAAAGAATCCCTTGAGCCGAGATCAAAATGATGCCGGTACAGGAAAGTGGTATTCTTGTAGATATTACCGGTATTCACCGCAGTATTAAAGGGGTTTCGTCCGGCAGTACCGGCTTTACCCAAACGGGTTTCCAGTTCATAGGGATCATTCAGAGCCAGGCTATCCAGTTTGGCCACATCCTGCAATCCCCCGTTTTCAGAAGAAGCACTTTTGTTAGAGATAAATACGAGGAAGTTCTCGTATTTCTTATTCAGCGTCTGATAGTGCGTTACAAAGCGGAAATTATTCTGACTGGCATTCTGGTTTTTCAGGTTGCCGGGTGCATTATTGAACCGGTACTCTACCGAGAAATTAAGATTACTGTTGCGGTTCTGGGTATGGGTAACACTTAATAACTGTTCTGCTTTGCTACCCAGCACATAAGAAAGTTCTGTATACGGCCGCGTGGTCTGATACAGTTTAGTTCCCTCCACCGTAAAACTGTAGATATCGTATTGATGAAAACCCGCATCAAAACCAGGCTTCAAAATCGGATTGAAAAAATAAGACTGCGACGCCGTTGAATAATTACCGAGTGTATGATAATAATAGGGCAAGGGAAAACGGGTAGTAAAATCATTGATCGAGGAATCAATCGTACGCAGCCTGCTGGAATCAAAGTATTTATAGAAAATAGTGATCGAGTCAGCATTCCTGTCGCGCCGCTGCAAAGAATCATTGCCGGTATTCTTTTTCATCGGTCTGCCCTGGCTGTCGTATGTAATCGGAGCAGTATTTGTCTGCAGATTGCCCGTTTGTCCAAAACGGGACTGTGCCTGCAGCGCACTGTTTCCGAGCAGGAGTAACAACAGCCCCAACCATATTTTCCGACCTGACAGTAGACGCATGCTTGCAAATGTGCTGTAAAATAAGGGTAAAGCTACTAAGGATGGCGTTAAAATAGTCTGCAGTCAGGAGTGGGAGTCTGGAGTGGCTTGTGAAAGACTCCAGACTCCCAACTCCCGACTCCTGACTCTTACAGGCTTTTTACTAGTTCGGTAAACAGCAAAGTAAGCTTGGGTTCTGCTTCTTTGGCTGCCTGTAATACTTCTTCGTGGGTGATGGTATTTTCCTCTTCGCGGATCCCGAGGTCGGTGATAACGCTGATGGCAAATACCCGCATGCCGCAATGAACGGCAGCAATGGTTTCCTGCACGGTACTCATACCTACGGCATCGCCACCCAGGATATGGATCAGTTTATATTCAGCACGGGTTTCGAAAGTAGGTCCGGTTACACCGGTATATACCCCCTGTTGCAGCGAAATATTGTTTTTTGCTGCGATTTCCCGCGCCAGTTTGATCAGTTCTTTGCTGTAGGGCTCACTCATATCCGGGAAACGGGTACCCAGTTTGTCTTCATTTTTGCCCAGGAGCGGGTTTACCGTAAAGAGGCTGATATGATCGTTAATGATCATCAGATCACCGATACCGAATGCGGGGTTAACGCCACCCGCTGCGTTAGACAATAACAGGGTTTGTACCCCCAGTAAACGCATCACCCTTACCGGGAAAGCAACCTGCTGTGCGGTATATCCTTCATAAAAATGAAAACGGCCGGCCATTACCCATACTTTTTTGCCACCTAATTCTCCAAAGATCAAACGGCCTTTGTGTCCTTCTACGGTGCTTACCGGAAAATGGGGAATATCGTTGTACGAAATCTCTTTTTCGGTTACGATCACATTTGAGAGGTTACCCAGTCCGCTACCCAGGATGATCCCGGTAGCAGCTTCTCCACTTACCAATCCACGGATATAAGTAACGGTTTCCTGCAATTGTTGCATGGTATCTGACATATACTGATTTTTTTAAGTGTGCAAAGATAACGATATGGGGGGAATCGGGAGTAGTGAGTGGTGAGTAGTAAGGGTATGATACTGCTGCCGGCTTCCTCCAAACAAAAAGGCCACTACGCTGAGCGGAGTGGCCTATAGTAGGTTAAGAAAGTTCAGTGATTAGCTTAAACGTTTCACGTTAACGGCATTTAAGCCTTTACGTCCTTCCTGTACATCAAAAACGACTTTGTCGTTTGCTTCGATCTGATCGATCAAGCCATTGGCATGTACAAAAGTTTCTTTACTGGAGTTATCATGCTTAATAAATCCAAAACCTTTTTCTTCGTTAAAGAACTTTACAGTTCCTGTGATTTGTGTGTCCATTTGTAAAATTGTAAATAATTAATGGCCGCAAAGGTAACACTTAAACCCTTCCCCTCCTAATAATTATGGTTCTGAACTGTTAAATAAGCGCCAATAGGCGGCTTTTACAGGTATAAATGCCTAAGTGTCAGCTATACATTTCATTCATCCGTTCATATAAGAGAGGAGGCAATGTAGGTGTAAACTCGTTTGCAGCACTTATCTTAGCTAACTACATCTGATCTGTTAAATCTTCTGTTTATGATGAAAAAGCTGTTTATATCTGCGGTACTTCTTGTTGCTGTGATAACCGTTGGTGCCCAGAAAGTTTCTTACCTGGTATCCTTTCCCAATGCGGTGCATCATGAGGCACAGATTGAACTGACCGTTTCAGGCATTCCTTTAACCACCGCCCAATTCCGGATGAGCCGCTCCTCCCCCGGCCGTTATGCCACGCATGAATTTGGTAAAAATGTGTATGATGTAAAAGCTACTGATGCGGATGGCAAAACCCTCTCCGTAGTAAGAGTAGATGGCGATATCTATGAAGTGCCCACGCACAAGGGAACGGTTACCCTCTCCTATACCTTATATGGCAATTATGCCGATGGTACGTATGCGGGCATTGATCCCGAAAGCATACACCTGAACATGCCCGCCGTGTTTATGTGGATGCAGGGATTGGAAAAAGCGCCCATCACTATCCGTTTTGTGTTGCCGAAAGAAAACCGCGGAATAGTGGCCACCCAGCTGGTGACGACTGCAGACCCTTATACGTTCACCGCTCCGGGACTCCAGTATTTTATGGATAGTCCTACGAAGATCGGCGACATTCATTTCCGTGAATGGCCCCTCAGCAATCCTGATGGCAGTAGGTATACCATGCGTATTGCACTGGAAGCCAAAGCCACCGAATCTCAGTTTGATGAGCTGGCAGATAAGATCCAAAAAATGGTAACAGAAGCCCGGGCCGTATTCGGTGAATTTCCGAAATACGATTACGGCAGTTACACTTTTATTGCCAGTGCCAATCCCTATGTGCATGGCGATGGTATGGAACACCGCAATTCAACCATGATTTCCATCCCGATGAGCAGCTTTTCGGCGGGTGGTCTGCTGGGTGTATTCTCGCATGAATATTTTCATAACTGGAATGTAGAAAGGATCCGCCCGAAAACACTGGAACCCTTCCGCTTCGATAAAAGCAATATGAGCCATGAATTGTGGTTTGCAGAAGGGTTTACCCAGTATTATGGAGAGTTGTTGCTGGCAAGAGCCGGATTGTCGCAACCCGCTTCCTATCTCTACCAGCTCGCTTCCCTGATCAATACCAAACAGAACACAGCAGGTGGAAAATTCTATTCACCGGTACAAGCCAGTAACCATGCGGTTTTTGTAGATGCTGCCGTATCTATTGACAGGAATAACTATGCCAATATGTTCAGTTCCTATTATACCTACGGAGCAGCTATTGCATTGGCACTTGACCTGGAAATGCAGACAAAATACCAGAAAACACTGGACACATTTATGCAGGCCATGTGGAAGCGTTTTGGCAAAACCGAAACGGCGTATACCATTGCCGGCATGCAGGAAGCGCTGGCTTCTGTAACAGACAATAATTTTGCAGCCGCTTTTTTCAGCAAATACATCAACGGGCACGAGATGATCGATTATGCCACCTTATTGGCCAAAGCAGGATATGATCTGGTGAAAACAGGAGAAGGTAAAGCCTGGCTGGGTGCCAACACAAGAGTGAACGGAAGTAAGCTAGTGATCGGGAGCAATACCACCAAAGGTAGTCCGGCTTATGAAGCTGGCCTGGATATAGACGATGAGATCCTGAAACTGGATGACACACCCGTAAAAAGTTCAATAGACATCAACAGTTTTCTTTCTACCAAAAAGCCGGGTGAAGCTATTACTGTTACCTATAAACACCGGGATACAGAAAAACAAACCCGGCTGGTGCTGGGAGAAAATGCAACTGTTTCTGTGGTATCTTTTGAGCAATCCGGCAAAACGGTTACGGAAGCCATGCAGCAGATCAGGCAAAGCTGGTTCAGCAGCCGGGTGAAATAGTATCCCTTTTAATCAAAACAAAATCATCAACTAACTGACTATGTTTGGTTTGAGCTATCTTGATATTTCAGGTGCCATGGGACTTTGTGCCACCGGACTGCTGACCTTTAATTTTCTGCTGGGCATGCTGTTGAGTACTGCCTATAAACGTTCGGTGTACTGGAAAAAATTACCTCCTGCCGTACAGCAGATCAGTATCGATGACCTGCATAACTGGACAGCGTATATTGCTTTATGCTTTGTAGTACTGCATCCAGTATTTCTGCTGTTGGATAAGGAACAACAGTTTACCTGGCAACAGGTACTCTGGCCTGTGAATGCCCCCAAACAAAGTACGGTGGTACTGCTGGGAACGATCAGTTTTTATGCATTACTGCTCGTGATCATTACCACACAAAAAGTTATTAAAAAGCAACTGGGATTCCGGTTGTGGAAGAATATTCACCTGGTATCCTATGCCACTGCTTTACTGTTTCTGGTGCATGGATTATTAATGGACCCCTTGTTAAAAGACAGGCCTACCGACTGGCTGGATGCAGAAAAATTCTTTTCTGAATTTTGTTTCCTGCTGGTGATAGCGGCGATCATCATCCGCTTCAGGTATTATTTGCAGGTGCAGAAAAAAACGGTGTGATATTATCTGTTTAGTCCGTCAACGCTTTCCGGAACCGGATCAGTAATACCAGCATCAGGAGAAAATGCAGAATCACCAGCAAAGGGGTTCCGGCGATATAGCTGTCTTTCCACCATTCCATCGACAAGGCATTTTTGAGTACCCATCTTTGCCAGAATACACCAAACAAGAGTGGACCGATACAGAAACCTGCTGCATACCACCAGCGGTTCTTTTGGGGTAAGCTTTTAATGGCTATCCATAGGGGTGGTAAGCAGAACAACATTACCAGGGCTGCAGCCATCACTTTCAGCAAGGGAAGTGAAAACTGTTCTCCCCATACCATCACCAATACTGTTTTCTCATCTCCCCCACCCATACAGGCGGTGAAAATGCGGGCAAAGGGTAATGTGGCAAAGAGCAGTGCTATACCCAACTTGTTTCTCTTTTCATTTGCCTGCTTCAGTAAAAACAAAGCCGAGAACCAATACACAAGATAGGAGAAGACTGGCCCCATGATCGTAGCCCAATAGGCCAGAGATGGATTGGCGCAGGTATCGCAGGTGGTCCAGACATTAAAATCACGCGGACCATAACAGCCGCAGATCAGGTAGCCCATCTGAATATGTGCCTGCTCATGCAGCTCGCCCATGATCATATTCAGGGCTATAAAAGCGATGAGATATTTCCAGGAAATTTTTAATGCCATGTAACAGCTTTATCTGTGAAAGTAATACAGAAAGGTACTTCCTGCTATCACATAACCATGTGACCCCTAAAAGATATCTCTCGCTACGCGGTACCTGCCGGATCTTTCTCTGCACGCAACACTACATAGGCCCAGATAGCACTGCCCAGCATGAACAGGAAGCCCAGGAAAAAAGAAGAACCTGGAAAATAAATGGGTGCATTTTTTCGGGTGAAATAAGCAAATAGGTTCGTCATAATCAAAGGACCGACAATGGAAGTGGCACTCATGAGACTCGTTAAAGCCCCCTGCAATTCGCCCTGCTCGCTGGGTGGCACATGGCCTGAAATGATGGATTGCAGCGCAGGACCTGCGATGCCTCCCAAACAATAGGGAATCAGAAACACAAACATCATCCAGCTTTGAGAGGCAAAGGCAAAAAGCAGCAGTCCCAACGCATATAAACCCAGACCGATATATACACTCCGTTCATTACCGATGCGGGGATTGATCACCCGTACCAATCCGCCCTGTACCAGTCCTACCAGCAACCCTACCGCACCCAGGGAGAAGCCGATCATTTTAGGTGACCAATGAAATTTTTCAATATTAAAATAGCTCCAGTTGGTCTGCACAGCATGTGCACCGAGGTATACCAATACAAAAGAACCTACCAATCCGCCTACGGCCGGGTATTTGCGCAGTTGCAGCAAAGAGCCGAGTGGATTGGCCCTTCTCCATTCAAAGGGGCGGCGGTGTTCCTGGTCAAGCGATTCAGGCAACACAAAGTAGCCGTATAACCAGTTGGTGAGTGCCAGTCCGGCAGCCACCATAAAAGGCACCCGCGGCCCCAACTCGCCCAGCAAACCACCGATCAGTGGACCGATGATGAAACCGAGTCCGAAAGCGGCACCGATCATCCCGAAATTCTGTGCCCGGTTTTCGGGGGTACTGATATCGGCGATATAGGCAGAAGCGGTAGTAAAGCTGGCGCCGGTAACCCCCGCAATCAAACGACCCACAAAGAGCCAGATAATGGAAGGAGCAAAAGCCAGAAAAATATAATCGATCCCGAATCCAAAAAGCGAGAAGAGCAAAACAGGTCTTCTTCCGTATTTATCGCTTAAGTTACCCAGTACAGGTGCAAAAAGGAACTGCATGAAAGCATAGGCAAAGGTTAACCATCCGCCATATTGCGACACTTTACTGATATCATCGATCCCCAATAACTGTTCTATCAGTTTGGGCATAACGGGAATGATCACACCAAAACCTGTTACATCAATCAACAGCGTAATAAAGATAAAGCCAATAGCAGCTTTGCGGTTTGTGGCCATGTATGGGATATATTAAAATTGAAAAAGGGAACAAATCTAATAAAACTTATAGATCTTCTCTGTTAACTCCCGGAATCTCCAGTACGAGGTCGGCTCCATAGGCCCCTGCGGGTGTCTGGTAACCTGTTTTGAAATTACCCTCTAACACCTTTCGGGTAATGAGCAGACTGCTGATAGCGGTTAAGGTATATCCTTCCGGACAACGCATACGAACCGAGCGGGTTTCACCGGCTGGGTTTTTCACTTCTCCCCAAACAAGGCTCATGGCTTTGCTGCGCATATCGTCTGAAGGACCGGCCGGTTTCTGTTTGATCTGCTGTTTGGCTCTGTTTCGGATAAAAGAAGTGCGCAACAGCCAGTTATAGAGAAATTGCCATTTTAAAAGCTTGAAGGTTTTGGGAGCCACACCGGTATAGGTTTCAATATTGGGGATGCCGGTGGTGGAATAAGCGGTAGACACATCTCCCCAGGGTATGCACATCACAAACATTTTCTTCACTCCGAAATCGATCCATTGCCCTTTATGTCCGAGTGGCTTGCGCACAATTTTTCCGTTCTCCCTTACCGCGCCGCCCTCGCCCAGTCCTTCGGCCATGGTAGTGGCGGTTCCGTGCGAAAGTTTTCCACCCAGTGTGGCAAAAGCCAGCTGCAGGTGGGTAGCGTTGGGCAATTGATTTTTCAGGTATAAAGCCGTGCAATCAGTAGGCACTACATCAAAACCAACACCCGGCATCACCATGATACCCACATCTGCCGCCTGGGCATGGTATTTTTTGGCCATTTCAAAAACGCCGATCTCTCCGGTAATGTCGAGATAATGGGTATGTGTAACCAGGCAGGCTTCAATCATTTTGCGGGCAGTAAACTGGAAAGGCCCTGCGGCATGTAGCACAACCGGCACTTCGAGTAACGCTGTTTCCAGGGCTTTTGTATCAGACAGATCAATGACCCGGTAGGGATATCCCAACTCTTCCGAAAGTTTTTTGAGTGCTGCTTCGTTACGGCCAGCCAGAATGGGTTGCAAGCCATAGTCTGCCGCCATACGGGCTATCAGCTGACCTGTATACCCATTGGCACCATAAAGCAGGAATGTGTTGTTTTGCATAAGGAAATGTACAAACAATCCGGCGCATAAAAAAAGGGAGCACCGGGCTCCCTTTTCTGTTATTCTGATTGATTACTTACGAAGCGTGATAATGCCAACAGAAGTTTCGCCTGTTGCTTTTACGGTAATATTGTTTAACGTAGTATCGAAATAACCATTGGAAGCATTCACGTAAAGCGAATAATTACCTTCCTTCAGTCCTCTCATTTTAAAATAACCTTCCTGGTTAGGTAGCGCGTAAGCAGTATCTGTCTGGTTAAACAGGGTGATCACCGCTTTGGCTTCCTTAGGGGTAACTTTTCCGGCCACCATGGCTGAATTATTCACCACAAAGAAATGGAACACAGGTTTAAGGAAGAATTTGTTGTTATTCTCTACGATCGAACGGGCGATATCGAAATCAAGCCAGAGGCGTTTTTTGCCGGGAGCGTGTTCCTCGCACTCTCCACCTTTTAACTTGATGAGTACATAGTTCTTATCGTTCGGTGGCAGTTGTACGGGGTAGGTTACACTGTCTTTTACCAGTGTATTATTGGTTCCCAGTTCAATTTTGATCAAACGGATAGAACCTTTGGTGATGCCCGCTGATGCGAGAATGGTATCGGCACCATTCCTGAATTTCAGGATATCATAGATGCCGGGTTTGATGCCCAGATCTTCCCATACAAAAGAAGAATCTTTTTTCTTATCATCCTCTCCTCTCCTGTCCCAGTCGTCATTATCATGCCTGCGGGTATCTTTACTGGTATCTACCAGCACTTTTACCGAACGGATATCAATGTACACATTGTCGAATACACCCGGACCATCCGTCAGATACAATGACAATTGCTCTTTACCTGCCGCATTCGACTCGGCAGAAGTACTCTTGTTACAGGCTGTCATCACAGCGGATACAGCCATAGCCAGCAAGGCGGCCAGAAAGATGTTTTTTGTTTTCATAGTGGTTGTTTTAATGATGTAGCATTCTGCCATACGCTGATCCCTTTACTCGCGGAAAAGCAATAACCGTGCGGACTTGCCTCAATAATTTGTTAAAGAACTTTTTGTACCGATAAATGTCTACAGATTTTGTAGTAGACAAAGCAGTGCCTAAGCATACGAGTTGCTGAAACATTACTCCGGGGGTTAGTGTTTACGATTTCTTTACAGGTTTTGTAAAGCAGGCAATTCTTACTTAACTTGGTGGCTCTCAATTAATGCCACATGAGTAAGATACCAGCCTTTGTTCTGGCGTTGCTTCTAAGTCAGAATATTTTTTCGCAACCTTTATCCGACGCTGAAAAAAAACTCATCAGTCATATCAAACTTCACCTGCCCGCTACTGAAAAATTGCTGGAAGAAGTGGTGAATATCAATAGTGGTACCCTCCATATTAACGGGGTTAAAAAAGTGGGAGATGTTTTTGCCCGTGAATTTGCAAAAGCCGGGTTTCAGACAGAATGGGTGAGTTTACCTGATTCGCTGAAGAGAGCCGGACACCTGGTAGCTACCCGCAAGGGGAAAAAAGGGAAAAAACTGTTTATCATCGGTCACCTTGATACCGTTTTTGAACCCGATATGGCTTTTACACCCTATACCCGTTTGAATGATTCAACGGCTACCGGACAGGGGGCCAATGATATGAAGGGCGGAGATGTGGTGGTAATTGCTGCCCTGCAGGCTTTGCAGGCGGCGGGTTTACTGCATGATACCCAGATCATCGTTTATTTTACCGGCGATGAAGAAAAATCGGGACAACCCACCAGTGTAAGTCGCAAAGATTTTATAGAACGGGCCAAAACCTGCGATCTGGCATTGGCATTTGAAGGAGCCAACGGCCTCAACTCCATAGCCACGGCCCGCAGGGGTAGCAGTGGATGGCAACTGCAGGTCAGCGGTAAAACTGGTCATTCATCCGGCGTATTCAGTAAGGGGGCCGGATATGGTGCTATATATGAGGCCGCACGGATCCTGAATAGTTTCCGCGAGGAACTGAGCACAGAAAAATACCTCACGTTTAATCCCGGTCTGATACTCGGTGGTTCTGAAATGCAATACCAGGAATCCAAAGCCCGCGGTGAAGCCATGGGCAAAACCAATATCATTTCGCCCGAAACAGTGGTAACCGGTGATCTCCGTTTTTTAACGGAAGCGCAGAAAGATGCTGCCAGAGAAAAAATGCGCAGGATCGTTGCCAATAACCTCAACGGCAGCAAGGCAGAGATCAGGTTTCAGGACGGCATCCCCGCCATGGAGCCAACTGCAGGAAATAACCAGCTACTTGAAGTGGTGAGTGGAGTTACCGAAGCCATGGGGCTTGGTGCTACCAAGGCCGGCGATCCTGGTGCAAGAGGTGCCGGTGATATTTCTTATGTGGCCCGGTACATGAAAGGAAGTATTGACGGATTGGGTGCTTCCGGACGGGGAGCACATGCACCGGGAGAAACCATTAACCTGAAAGAATTTCCTTTGCTGATACAGAGAGCTGCTTTACTCATCTATCGTTTAACCCATACTGATTAATCCATATAACTACCATGAAAAAAACACTATGTATCCTGTTACTGTTTGTTGGCTTATTCCATACAACAGTGAACGCACAAAAAGAACCCAAAAGAGATTATTACGAGATCAAACTCTACCGCCTCGCCAGTAATGAACAGGTACAGAAAGTAGATGCTTTTCTGAAAAATGCCTACCTGCCTGCCCTGCACAGAGCAGGCATCAGTAAAGTGGGTGTATTTCATTGGATCGGTAATGATACCGCTTCGGAAAAAAGAATTTACCTGTTTATTCCTTTGAAATCTCTGGAACAGGTGAGTTCACTGGAAGATCTGCTGGTGAAGGATTCCCGTTTGCAGCAAGACGGAGACGCCTACTGGAATACAGCTTTCAATGAACCAGCCTACAAAAGGATTGAGAATATCGTATTGAAAGCTTTCCCCTTAATGCCTTCTTTTAAAGCCCCGGAACTTTCAGGTAACAAAACAGATCGGGTATATGAATTGAGAAGTTATGAGGGCCCTACCGAAAGGCTGTATCGCCAGAAAGTGAAGATGTTTAATGCGGGCGGAGAAATTGCATTGTTCAAGCGCCTCAATTTCAATGCAGTTTTTTATGCCGAAGTGATTGCCGGCAGCAAAATGCCGAACCTGATGTATATGACCAGTTTCAACAATATGGCCGAAAGAGATGAACACTGGAAAGTTTTTGGTGCAGATCCGGAATGGACAAAACTGAAAGTAATGCCCGAATACCTGAATACGGTTTCGAAAAATGAACAGTTGTATTTGCACCCGACTGAGTATTCTGAACTATAAACCAATAAGATCATATATAGCAAAGAGAGGCTGAAACTGTATCAGCCTCTCTTTACTATTTTATACAGATAACTTTCTGTCGATAGACATTTTACCGCTCCCGCCTGTCAATACGATGATTGCGAGTGCCATCATCAGCAGGTGATACTCGAAGCCCTCACCTTTCTGGTTGCCGAACCAGTTCATAAAAAAGCCATTCGCTGTATGCTGGGGAATGATGCCGATCATCAACCCGGTAACAGCTAAGGCCCATACTCTTCCGGCCAAACCCAGTAGCAGGCAAATGGAACCGATAAATTCGATCAGGATCACTGCTAAGCCCACCAGCCATGGCAGGTGCACCGTATCTGTAAAAAACTGCATGGTTCCGGAAAAACCATACCCGCCAAACCAACCCAGCGCTTTCTGTGCACCGTGGGGGAAAAGAATAAGCCCTATAGTTAGCCTGGCGATCAGGCCGGTATAGTTATTCTCTGTTTTGAAAATCATTTGTTTCATTGAATACTATTTTAAGCTGCAAAAATCTCCAGCCTGAGCACTATTATCCAATAACATAGATTAAGAAATATACTTGAACCAGATTAAGCTGCTCTATTTTTCTCTGGCAATTCTGGCACGGATCTTACTCAAAAATTCCGGTGTAATGCCCAGGTAGGAAGCGATCTGTAATTGGGGAACACGCTTTTCGAGAAAGGGGTATCTCTGGATAAAATCAAGGTATCGTTCTTCTGCGGTTTTACTTAGGGAAGCACCTAATCTTTGCTGTTCCGATACCAGTGCATTCTGAATGCGTATGCGGAAGTAGCGCTCAAATCCAGGGACAGCTGCATACAGGTTATCCAGGTCGTCTTTCAACAGCATCAGCACTTCTGTATTTTCCAGCGCATCAATGTAGAGCCATGCCGGCGTTTGGGTGATAAAACTGCGCATATCGCCTATCCACCAGTCTTCAATGGCAAACTGTACAACATGCTCAATCCCCATATCATCGCGGTAATAAGAACGCAGACAACCGGCTATCACAAAATACTCATACCGGCAGATATCATCGGCCTGCAGGAGATATTCCCTTTTCCTGAGTTTTTTGTATTTGAGTAAGGATATAAATAAAGATTGCTGATCATCAGACAGCGAGATCAGCCTGTTAACATTCGCAAGAATCAGTGAGCTATCCATTTGGCAAATAACACCAAATATACAATTTAGCCAACAGCCAGGTGCAGGTATGCCGGGGGAACATACCCGCAGTTACCGGCTATTATGCTTACTTACTGCAACTATTATACTGTTGCACAAGCTTGCTTAACTGGGTGTAATCAAGCTGTTTGTTTTTTACTGCATCGGTTACAGAAGAACAGCCTGAGAAAAGTGAAGCTGCTGTTACTTCAAAATCTTTCTGTGTAACGCGGATCCATTTACTGTCTGACTGCAGTTGAATATAATAATCGCCTGCCTTGCCTTCTGCAGTGGTTACACTTATCACTTCCGCGCCATTATATAACATTTTGCCGCTGTTATCGGTTACCCGCTGGTATAAACCTGCTTTACCGGGAGCAACCAGTACCTTGTAAAAATCGCTGGCATAGGAAATATAACTGCTGCCATTGAGGTTATATCCCGCAATTTCTGCCGGACTATACACTGTTTTTTTGCCAGAGGCCGACTGAAATAGAATAGTTCCCTTTTTAGCCGCCTGGTCGCGGATGCTTCCCTCCAGGGTTTCATTGGCAGCCGTGAGAACCGTTCCTTTCTGGAAATCTGAAGAAGATTGTGCTTCAACATAACTGAAGCTTACAGCTGCCAGCAGCAGCGATGCGATCATTTTTTTCATATAGTGTGTTTTTACAAGGTTGTCAATTACTTACTAATAAGTAAGTTGCAGGGTCAAAAAAATTATCCTTTTACCTGTCTTACCAGCGCCTTACGGATCAGCTCATAATCGGACTTACCTGTAATCCGCGACAGCTGCACACCGGCGGCCAGGTTGGTCATGATCAGCAAAGCCTCGGTTTTGGCAGATTCGGTGAAATGAAACTCGCCTCGCTTCTTACCCTCCTGTAGCGTTTTTTCTACCATCTGTAATACCAGCGAAACCAGCTCTTTGATCTTCACTTTAACCGATTCCGGCAACGTATTAAAATCCGATGCTACAGAGCCGATGATACAGATACAATCCATTTCTGTTAATACAGAATACCGCTCGATAAACTTTTCCAGTTTCTGTAAAGCAGTAAAGCCGGAGCCCTGTAACTGTTTCCCCATCAGCACATAATCATTCAGGTACTGGTCCAGTATGCCTGCCAGCAGATCTTCTTTTCCCCTGAAATGATAATGCACAGCTGCATTTTTCATATCCAGTGCTTTGGATATATCTGCATAACTGAATGCATTGTATCCATACCGCTTGATCAGATCCATTCCGATCCGCAGTATCTCCTGTTTGGTATCAATATTTCTGGGGGCCACAGGTTGAAAATACTAAAAACTTACTAAGTAGTAAGTTTTAGGGCGTACTTTTTCTGAAAAATGGATGAACGGTCCCCCGCAGCCTACTCCAACCGGTTAATGAAGGCTGCCAGCACTTTTTCCATTGCAGGACCGGACTTGTGCAGCGGTTGTTTGATGAGTAAGACAGCCAGATCAGGTATCTCTTTGACCAGTTCATGGATATTGCGTACATGGGTCATCCCCTGGGTTTTACTATCGAAGAGCCAAAGTTCTGTGCCATCACGGTAGGCTTTGGTGGGTGCTGATCCATACTCGTAATAATCTTTCAGTACCTTAAAATGATGCTTCAATAACTGGTACCGCCTGCCGGTTGCCAATACTTCATAAAAAACCGTGGGACCGGTTTTGCCGGTGGCCGGATACCCATTGCGGAACTGAAAGGTATCGGAAGCAGCATCATCTACGTAGGTTAGCTGGAATGACTGCACCTGGTCCAGAAATCTAAAGACCAGATCCCCTACTTTATAGGCAAGCTCATTACTGTACACATTAAAACGCAGCATAGCATTGGTAATATACCTGCCATTGGCGAAAGTAACGGTACCTTTTGCCCAACTGTCTGCAAACAAGGGACTGCCCACTACCGGCGTATTGTTCAGTGTTACAAGCGGGCGACCGCTGACGTCGTAGATATCTCTGATCTCTGTTCCGGAAGCACTCATATTCACCTGGGCCACTGAGAAGAGCGGCAGCACGATACAGGTAAATAAACAAAGGGTTTTCATGTCAGTAAACTGACAGAGAAGTTACGACTATTCTACAGGTTAGACAAATGAAAGGGATAAGCGGAACCAGCCGTATTAACGACCTTCCCATTTGGCTTTTTCGGCCTTTTGGCTTCGGATCATGGTAACAAAATCCTGTTTACGCAGCATGGCAGTTACCACCTGGGCAATCCGTTTGGCTACAGCCGCTTCTGAACTAACCCCACCTATCCATTTAATAAAATAGTTGCGGTGCGAGGGTTTAAGCAGCTCAAAAAAATCCATGGCTTCCGGTTCATCTGCCAGACAATCCAGTAAAGCCGGAGGTATGGCCAGGGGTTCCTTATCAACAGAAAGACGTAGGTTCAGCATCGCCCCTTTCTTTTTATGGAGGGCTTTGCGCATGGCCGCATTCAGCGGCAGAATATAGACCCCACCACCCATCGGGATGAGGGCCACAGCTTTAATAGCATGGTCGTCCAGTTTTCCTTTTACACGAAAAGATTTTTTACTGCCCGGCTGTAACTGTTCTGCCAGATCTGCCGGCACTTCCACATAGGTCCAGCCGGTTTTTTCGCCCTGTTCGGCAAATTGTTGTATGGTAGCGGTAAACTGGATCATGTCTGGGTTCTAATTTCGGATATCTCTTTTTACCATACAAATCTGCTTTCAGCGATTTGATAACCGGCAAATCCGGCTCCCGCATCGGCAGGCAGGTTGTTCAACCGGGCAGTTTTTGTTAACTTTGGTATCTTGAAAAGATTGATCGCTATATCGTTCCTTTCCAATTACCTGTTTTCAACAACAGAAATGTACCAATTGGTAAAATTACCCCTGCTGGTGGAACATTTCATGGAACATAAAAAAGCGAAAAATGAACTGACTTTCTGGGAGTTCCTCTGCCTGCATTACACCCCTTCCACGGATAAGGATTCGGACTATGCAAAAGACATGAAACTCCCCTTCAAAACGCACGACGGTTGTACCAATGCCACCATTGCAGCCTTTGTTCCACACAATTTCTCAACCGAAATCCATAAACCCGTAACCAGTCAATCCAACAATTTCCCTTTGTTAGATGAGGCATTCAGGGGTTCTTCGTTTCTGTCTGCCATCTGGCAACCTCCCAAAACCTGTTGATCACTACTGGTATAGGTATTGCCAACACGGTCCGTGTTGGCAATACCTTCTATGCAATTCATCTAACCAATTAATGATCAACAAGTATTATGCTGACAAAAATTATCAACTTTTCGATACGTAATAAACTCATCATCGGGCTGTTTGTACTCACCCTGGTGGGGTTTGGTATTTACGAAACCACCAAACTGCCCATTGATGCGGTTCCCGATATCACCAATAACCAGGTACAGGTGATTACCGTAGCACCCTCTTTTGGTGCGACAGATATAGAGCGACTGGTCACATTTCCGATAGAACAGGCTAACAGCAATATCAGTGGTATGCTGGAGATCCGGAGTTTTTCCCGTTTCGGGCTTTCGCTGGTGACCATCGTTTTTAATGACGAAACAGATATTTACTGGGCAAGACAACAGGTAGCGGAAAGGCTCCAGAAGATCCAGGGACAGATTCCGCCCGGTATCGGCACACCCGAGTTGGGCCCCATCAGTACCGGCCTGGGGGAGATTTATCAATACGTGGTAAGGCCGGAAGAGGGCTATGAAGCCAAATATGACGCCACGCAATTAAGAACCATTCAGGACTGGATCGTTAGGCGCCAGTTACTGGGAGTGAAAGGTGTGGCAGAAGTGAGCAGTTTTGGGGGCAAACTGAAGCAATACGAAATTGCCGTGAACCCCAACAAACTCCAATCCTATCAACTCAATATCCGTGATGTATTTACGGCACTGGAAAAGAATAACCAGAATACCGGCGGTGCGTATATTGAGAAAGGTGCTACTGTACTTTTTATCCGCAGTGAGGGATTGATCGGGAACCCGGAAGACCTGGGTAATATCTCCATCAAATCGACCTCTAACGGCACCCCGCTATTTCTCCGTGATATTGCAGAGATCAAAACCGGTTATGCTACCCGTTATGGCGCCATGTGTTATAACGATAAGGGCGAAGTGTCCGGCGCGGTAGTGATGATGCTGAAGGGCGCCAATAGCAGTGAGGTAATTAAAAACGTAAAAGCGAGGATCGCCCAGATCCAGAAAACCATGCCCAAGGGGGTGGTGATAGAACCCTTTCTTGACCGGACCAAAATGGTGAACAATGCCATTGGAACCGTTACCAAAAACCTGATGGAAGGGGCACTGATCGTGGTGTTCATTCTGGTACTCTTCCTGGGCAACTTCCGGGCAGGATTATTGGTGGCGTCCGTGATCCCGCTGTCTATGCTGGTGGCAGTCATTCTCATGAATATGTTTGGGGTAAGCGGAAACCTGATGAGTCTGGGAGCGCTTGACTTCGGACTGATCGTAGATGGTGCGGTGATCATTGTAGAAGCGGTAATGCACCAGTTAACGCACAGCAAGAAATTTGCCCATATCACCCATCTCTCGCAGAAAGAAATGGATGATCAGGTAAACCAGTCTGCCGGTAAAATGATGAACAGTGCCGTATTTGGTCAGATCATCATTCTGATCGTTTATCTTCCCATTTTCACGCTACAGGGTATCGAAGGCAAGATGTTCAAGCCGATGGCACAAACCGTAGCTTTTGCGCTCTTTGGAGCTTTTATTCTGTCGCTTACCTATATCCCGATGATGAGTTCCCTAGTGCTGAGTAAAAAAGTGAAACACCAGCCCAATATTTCAGACAAGCTCATGTTCCGGGTAGAAAGGTTTTACCAGCATGCATTGGGCAGTATCCTGAAATTTCCAAAACTGGTTTTAGCAACCGTTGTTACCATGTTTGTGGTAGCTGTATATACTCTTACCACACTGGGAGGCGAATTTATACCGGCGCTGGAAGAAGGCGATTTTGCTGTAGAAACAAGGGTGCTTACCGGTAGTAACCTCACCACCACGATTGAGAGCACGCAGAAAGCGGCACATATTCTGAAAACAAGATTCCCTGAGGTAGAGAAAGTAGTTACTAAAATCGGTAGTGGCGAAATCCCCACCGATCCCATGCCCATGGAAGCCAGTGATCTGATGGTGATCTTAAAAGACAAATCAGAATGGACATCGGCCAAAACATTCAAAGAGCTTTCGCAGAAAATGGGAGAAGCCTTGCAGGAAGTTCCGGGTATTACTACCGGTTTCCAGTTTCCCGTACAGATGCGTTTTAATGAACTGATGACGGGTGCCCGGCAGGATGTGGTGTGTAAGATCTTTGGCGAGAACCTGGATACACTGGCACGTTATGCCGCACAACTGGGCAAGATTGTCAACACCGTACAGGGAAGCCAGAGTTTATTTATTGAGCCGGTTACGGGTATGCCACAGATCATTATTGAATATAACCGGCCGCTGATTGCGCAGTATGGTTTAAGTATTGCTGATATCAACCAGATCGTAAACACCGCATTTGCCGGTCAATCTGCCGGAATGGTATTTGAAGAAGAGAAACGTTTCAGTCTGGTAGTACGTTTGGAAATGGATAAACGGAAAAGTCTCGAAGATGTGCAGAATCTGCTGGTACCTACCCGGCAGGGTACACAGATTCCTTTATCGCAACTGGCCACTGTATCCATCAAAGATGGTCCTAACCAGATACAGCGAGAAGATGCCAAGCGTAGAATTGTGGTAGGATTTAATGTAAAAGACAGGGATGTAGAATCTATCGTAACAGAATTACAGCAGAAAGCTGAACAGCAGATCAAACTGCCGGATGGATATTATATTACCTATGGTGGTGCATTCGAAAACCTGAATGAAGCCAAAAAAAGACTCACGATCGCGGTACCTGTTTCGCTTTTCCTGATCCTGGTATTGCTGCATTTCGCTTTTAACTCGCTGAAGCATGGTTTATTGATTTATACGGCGATTCCTTTGTCTGCCATCGGCGGTATCTTTTTCCTGGCCCTGCGGGGAATGCCTTTCAGCATAAGTGCAGGTGTGGGCTTTATTGCTTTATTCGGTGTGGCGGTATTGAATGGTATAGTACTGATTGCAGAATTTAACCGGCTAAAGGCGGAGGGCTTAACCAACCTACACAATATTGTACTCATGGGCACCAAAGTACGTTTGCGGCCGGTGTTGATGACAGCTTTTGTTGCTTCGCTGGGATTTTTACCTATGGCTATCAGTAACGGTTCCGGAGCCGAAGTACAGCGGCCCTTGGCAACAGTGGTAATCGGCGGTTTGCTGATCGCTACTTTCCTTACCTTATTTGTTTTACCCATCATGTATATTATGTTCGAAAAGTCTGGCACCAAAAAGAAGAAAAAAAGAAATGGCCATGGACATGTGCCTGTGGCAGTCATTCTGTTATTTTTGTCATTGGCTACCTTTCGTGTGCAGGCACAACAACCGGTTAGTCTCCAGTCTGCTATCGATACAGCCCTGAAAAATAACCTGACCGTAAAAAATGAGCAACTGAAAGCGGCCTGGCAGCAACAAATGATTCTTACCGCGGCCAGCATTCCCAAAACCAGTTTTTCGGCCGAAGCCGGACAGATCAACAGTGGTTACACCGATACCAAGTTCGGCGTTACACAATCTTTCAGTTTTCCTGCGGTATACACAAAACAAAAAAATCTCCTTACAGAAGAATGGAAATCTGCTGTACTCGGAGTAGCCGTAAAAGAAGCGGAATTGAAACGAGCTGTAGCGCAGGTATTTTATTCCATGCTGGTTTTGCAGGAAAAGAAAAAACTGTTGTTACGGGCAGATAGCAATTACGCTGAGTTTCTGCGTAAAGCAACCCTGCGCCTGGAGAAAGGAGAAGCCAATGTGCTGGAGAAAACAACTGCAGAAACGCAACGGGGTTATATCTATCTGCAGTTGAAAGCTTTGCAGGAAGAAATGGAATTACTGCAGATCCAGTTCAACCTGCTGTTGAATACAACTGATCCATTGACACCAAAAGTGGGTGCGCTCAAAATGGCAGTACCCGCCGGTATGGACAGCGCTTATCTCGCAGATCATCCCTTACTGACCGCTCTGCAACAGCAGAAAATGGCGGCTACGGCCAATACTGCATTGGAAAAAGCCAGACTGCTACCGGATATCAATATTGGTTACTCAAATGCCAGTATACGGGGAGTAGGCGCGGATAATATTGTGTACGGAAGTGGCCATCGCTTTAGTGCTGCCATGTTGGGTATCGGCATCCCGATTTTTGCAGGCGCACAAAAAGCCAGGATCAATTCTGCCAGGGCTTTTGAACGTGTATCAGAGAATAATTATCAGTTACAGTTACAGGCGCTCGAAACCCAATATAAAACCGCCGTTACACAATACATGGCCAGCTTACAGTCTGTCGCATATTTTGAGAAGACCGCCTTACCCAATGCTGACCTTATTGTTAAAACAGCCAACAAGCAGTTTCTGAATGGCGAGATCAATTACCTGGAATGGGTAATGCTGAGCAACCAGAGTATTGTTATCGAAAGTAGTTACCTGGATGCACTGAAAATGCTGAATGAAAGCCTGATTCACATTACTTACTTATTATCTAAATAAATTTATATGAAGTACCTATATATCGTATCTCTGTCTGTGCTACTGGCTGCCTGTGGCAGTAAAAAGCAGGAAGAAAAAACAACACCTGCGCCGGAAGTAGCCAACCTGGTCACGCTTACCGCACCGCAACTGGCTTCTGCCAAAGTAGAAACAGGGCAGGTGCAGGAAAAAAGCATCTCTACTATCATCAAAGTAACCGGCAAGATTGATGTACCCCCGCAGAATATGATCACAGTAAGTATGCCATTGGGTGGATTTCTCCGTTCTACCAAACTCCTGCCCGGTATGCATATCAGCAAAGGAGAAGTGATTGGTGTAATGGAAGACCAATTATACATTCAACTGCAGCAAGATTATTTAACCACGCGCTCTAAACTGGTTTACCTCGAAGCGGAATTTCAGCGTCAGAAAGAACTGAACCAGAGCAAAGCCACCAGCGACAAAATATTTCAGCAAACACAGATGGATTATCAGACACAGAAGATCAACCTTGCGGCATTATCAGAGAAACTTCGTCTGATCAATATCAACCCGCAGAACGTAACGGAAACCAATATTTCCAAAAGTGTAAATATCTACTCTCCTATCAATGGGTTTGTATCCCGTGTAAATGTGAATATTGGCAAGTATGTAAATCCATCAGATATCCTGTTTGAACTGGTTAACCCGGATGATATCCACCTGAATCTCCAGGTCTTTGAAAAAGACCTGCCCAAACTGGCTATCGGACAGAAACTGATAGCTTATACCAATAATGATCCTAACAGAAAACACACCTGTGAGATCAGTATCATCAGCCACGATCTTTCTGCCGAAAGAACCGCCGATGTACATTGCCATTTTGAAGATTATGACAAAACACTCTTCCCCGGCACTTATATGAATGCCGAAATCAGATTGAAGAGCCTGCAGGTACCCGCCTTACCGGAGGAAGCGATTGTGGCATACGAAGGAGGCAATTATGTATTTGTGCAGAAAACAGCTAACCAGTTTCTCATGACAGCCATTGAAACCGGCACCAAAGAAAATGGATTCATCGAAGTCCTCAATGGTGGCAGTATAACAGGTAAAGCTATTGTTATCAAAGGCGCTTATACTTTGCTGATGGCCTTGAAGAATAAGGCAGAAGATTAAATACTTTTCATCCGGCAGGTTGTCATTAACCGGCCGGATGATTTATATTGTAAAACAGTCGCTTAGTTGAACCTGTCCGTTCCCTTAAAAATCCGATACGGTTCTTTCAGAAACTGATCTACGGTTGTATTAAAAGCATCTTTGTAAATAATGGGAGTACTATGCCCGGAATTCGGTAAGATCCAGAGATAGGCTTTCGGGATATTTTTATAGATCAGCATCGTATGTTCTTCCTTGATCACATCATGATCCCCGCCAATCACCAATGTTGGGCATTGAATAGTACGTAGAGACGCCAATGAAATATTCGGTTGCTCCACCAGCAAACGCATCAGTTTCCATTCTGTTTTTTCTGACGGTGTTTTGATGTTTTTTTTCTGTAATCGTTGGTAAGTTGGCTTAACGAGGTCCCATACTTCCGGGTATACTGCATTGGTATCTGGTTGCAGGTTGGCTCCGGTAATAGCCAGTTTCTTTACTTTTTCAGGATAACGCATCGCCAGCAACAATCCATTAATACCGCCATCACTCCAGCCAATTACGTTGGCCGATTCAATCTTCATGGCCGATAACAAAGCTGCATAATCATCCGCCATCATTTCATAACTGAGGGAATCACCGTTGTCTGTAGATTTACCATGCACACGGCTATCAGCAATAATGGTTTTGTAATGTTGTGAGAAGTATGGGATGTTCTCCTTGAAATTAGAGATATCTCCGCCATTTCCGTGAATGATCAGTAAAGGTTCGCCCTCGCCATACACTTCGCAATACATTTTAAAACCGCGGATATCATAGTATTTACCCGCAGTGGGGTTATTACCATACTTGATCTTCTTTACCGGAGCGGCTTGTGAAAATCCTGTGGCAGAAGTCAGTAACAAAACAGTTACCAGTAATAGAGAATATCTCATAGATTGCTTTTATCGCTAAAAGATAAGAAAAATCATTCGTCATTTCTCCGGAACCCGATTTTTTGTCGAGGAGGCTGGGGCGGGTTAATCAGTTGCTTCAGGTAATGGAAAATAGTCTGTATCTGTTCATCATGGCCAGAAAGCCTTTTCTCTATTTTTTCCAGTTGCAGCAGTATGTCCTTATGCGTTAATAACATCTCCCGCATCCTGGTAAAAATGCGGATCAGCTGGATATTCACTTTAATCGCTCTTTCGCTGTTTAGGATACAGGACAACATAGTAGCACCCTGTTCGGTAAAACAATAAGGCAGATACCTGAGCCCCATTTTGAGCGAATGAGAAGTCAAAAACTGCGACCTCCACTGTTCAAACTCCGCCTTATCCATCTGAAACATAAAATCTTCGGGGAAACGGGAAAAATTACGCCTAACAGCTTCTTTCAGTCTTTTTGTTTCAACCCCATACAAGACTGCCAGGTCTCTGTCGATCATTACTTTACAGCCTCTGATTAGGTATATCTGACTCATAATCACCTCATCAGCCACCATGGTATCGTTCTTATACATATTCATTATTCCCATCCCTTCTAATTGGAGGACGCAAATTGCGTCCTCCAATTGTGGAGAAATTAAGACTAATGTATAACAACCAGCCAATCCCGCATAGCGTATTTGCCGCAGTACAACCGAGGAAAAACACTAATACCTGCACAAAAAAACCGGGATAATCCTATCCCGGCTTTTACTACATTTATTGTTTCTGCTTATTTATCCTCCTCATTTCTGAACACCACAATTCCATCAAACACATCTACCAAAACAGGCATTGTTTTATCAATATCACCGGCCAGTATTTTCTTACTCAGTGCATTGATGATCTGTTTCTGGATCAGTCGTTTCAGCGGTCTTGCTCCAAACTGGGGGTCATAACCCTGTTCCGAAAGAAATTCGAGCAGGTAATCACTGAAGTGAAGCGTGATGCCGTTATCGGCTACCAGCTTCTTCAATCCCTCCAATTGGATTTTCACGATGCCCATGATCTGTTTCTTCATCAGCGGACTGAACATAATGATCTCATCTACCCGGTTCAGAAACTCCGGCCGGATGGTCTGGCGCAGCAGGTTCATCACTTCTACTTTAGCAGATTCAGTTACTTCTTCCACATTGTTCTCAGTCACTTTTTCAAAAGCATCCTGGATCAGGTGACTACCGATATTGCTGGTCATGATAATGATGGTATTCTTGAAATTCACCACCCTACCCTTGTTATCGGTCAGGCGACCATCATCCAATACCTGTAGTAACACGTTCCATACATCGGGGTGCGCTTTTTCGATCTCATCGAGCAGCACCACACTATAAGGTTTACGGCGAACAGATTCGGTTAATTGCCCGCCCTCATCATATCCCACATATCCCGGAGGCGCACCAACCAGCCGGGAAACCGTATGTTTCTCCTGGTATTCACTCATATCTATCCGGGTCATCATACTCTCATCATCGAACAGGTATTCTGCCAACGCTTTGGCCAGCTCCGTTTTACCCACACCCGTGGTTCCCAGAAAAATGAAAGAACCGATCGGCTTTTTAGGATCCTGCAAACCAGCGCGGCTTCTGCGGATGGCATCTGCTACGGCAGTAATGGCTTCTTCCTGGCCTACCACCCTGTTATGCAGCTCCTCTTCCAGGTGCAGTAATTTTTCCCTTTCACTCTGCAGCATTTTTGCTACCGGTATCCCAGTGGCTTTGGCCACGTTTTCTGCAATATCTTCTGCGTCTACTTCTTCTTTCAGCAAACGTTTATCGGTAGAACTGTTGATCTGCGCCGTTACTTCTGCAATCAGGGTCTCCTGCTCTTTCACTTTACCATACCTGATCTCCGCTACTTTTCCATATTCCCCGTTCCGCTCAGCCTGTTCTGCCTGCTGTTTCAGATCTTCAATAGTGGCTTTGGCGGTCTGTACTTTTTCTACCAGTTCTTTTTCCTGTTTCCATTTCGATTTCAGGGTATCACGCTCTACCATCAGGGTACTGATGTCTATGTTCAGTTCTTTCAGTTTGGTCTCATCATTCTCCCGTTTAATGGCTTCCCGTTCGATCTCCAGCTGGCGGATCTGTCTTTCCAGTTTATCCAGTTCTTCCGGCATCGAGTTCATTTCCAGCCGTAGCTTGGCAGCACTCTCATCAATCAGGTCAATCGCCTTATCCGGCAAAAAACGGTCGGTCATATAACGGCTCGATAATTCCACCGCCGCAATAATCGCTTCGTCTTTGATGCGCACATGGTGATGGGTTTCGTACCTGTCTTTCAATCCGCGCAAAATAGAGATCGCATCTTCCATCGAAGGTTCATCGATCATTACTTTCTGAAAACGGCGTTCAAGTGCTTTGTCTTTTTCAAAATATTTCTGGTATTCATTCAGCGTAGTGGCACCAATGGCTCTCAGTTCTCCTCTTGCCAGGGCCGGTTTCAGAATATTGGCCGCATCCATGGCACCCTCGCCGCCACCGGCACCGATCAGGGTATGAATTTCATCAATGAAAAGGATGATCTCCCCATCGCTCGTAGCCACTTCTTTCACCACCCCTTTCAAACGCTCTTCAAATTCTCCCTTGTATTTGGCACCCGCAATCAGTTGCCCCATATCCAGCGCAAAAATGGTTTTCGAACGCAGGTTATCCGGCACATCGCCGTTAATGATCCGCATAGCAAGCCCTTCCACAATGGCGGTTTTACCCACACCGGGTTCACCCACCAGTATCGGGTTGTTTTTACTTCTGCGGGTTAAAATATGCAGGGTTCTGCGGATCTCTTCATCGCGACCGATCACCGGATCCAGTTTACCCTGCCTGGCCATTTCATTCAGGTTCTTGGCAAACTTATTCAGCATATTCAGCTGGGTTTCCTGGGTCTGCGATTGAATCTTATCTCCTTTCCGCAGATCTTTAATGGCCGTGATCAGTCCTTTTTCCGTAAGGCCGTTCGCTTTCAGCGTTTTGGCCGTATCATCGTTTACCTGCAGCAAAGCCAGCAATAAATGCTCGGTGCTGATAAATTCGTCTTTGAATTCTTTCAGGGTACTGTTAGCCTTCAGAAAAACGGTATTCAGGTCGCGGCTGATATTCTGGGCAGGTTCGCCAGACTGGATTTTGGGTAATTTGGCAATACTTTCATCCACCTTGCTTTCGGTAAAACTCACGTTCACATTGTTCCTTTTCAGCAAGAACTCTACCGGACTGTCCTTATCTGCCAACAGGGCCTTTAACAGGTGGTTGGTTTCAATATTGGGGTTGCCATTATTGAACGCTACCTGTTGGGCTGCCTGGATGGTTTCCTGGGCTTTAATGGTATAATTGTTCAGGTTCATATAGGGGGCTGTTTGTTTATTGGTTTATTCGTTTATTTGATTTATCGGTAGTTTTTGTTAGCCGGCAGGGAGGTCAGTGTTGGGCTTTCATTGCGTCGCACTCTTCTGCGTTCTATTCTTTGGGCAGCATAGGATGTTAAAAATGGTTCTATACAGCCAAAGTTTGGGATTACAGTGATAACTACCTTTTTTTCAAATAACTTTAAACCTTATTGCAAATCATAATCCAAGTAATAAATCCGGTAATTATGTCTGTAAAATCTCAAACTATCTGCGGTAAAGTCAGTGCTGTATTCATTTTCCTGTTATTCTTTCAGGTGGCCCTTGCCCAACCCGATTTTTCGGAGGTCGACCGTAAACTGGAAGCCTCCAAAAAAGAACTGGGTGGCAATGTGGTGGCCCTTATTTACAAGGATGGCAAACTGGTTTACCAGAAAGCCATGGGTACCGATTTTAATGCCAAAACACAGGCACCAATAGCAAGTTGCAGTAAATGGCTGACAGCAGCCCTTGTAATGAGTTTTGTGGATCAGGGTAAATTATCGCTGGATGATAAAGTGAGTAAATACCTTCCGGTTTTCACTAAGTATTCCAAAGGATATATAACTATTAAAGACTGCCTCGCGCATCTAACCGGGATAGAATCAGAACCCATCCGGATGTTAAGCCTGCTTGGTCGGAAAAAATATGCTTCACTCGAAGAAGAGGTTAACGATTTTGCCTCCAAAAAAGATATTATGGCCAACCCCGGCCTCGAGTTCCGTTACAGCAATATCGGACTGAACATTGCCGGTCGGGTACTGGAAGTGTTAACCCGCAGAAGTTTTGAACAGTTAATGCAGGAACATATTACCCGTCCGCTGATGATGCGTAATACCAGTTTCTCCAGCTTTAATGCGGTAAACCCTTCCGGCGGTGCCATTTCTACCGCCAGTGATTATATGAACTTTCTATCCATGATCCTGAACAAAGGCATGTTTAACGGTAAACGGATCCTGAGCGAAAAAGCTATAACCGACATGCAAACGGTTCGAACAACTCCGGCCATGATCAAATATGCACCCAAAGCCGCCGAGGGCTATAACTATGGTTTCGGTGCCTGGGTACTGCAGGCCGATGAAAACGGACAGGCACAGGTACTGGCCAGTCCGGGTTTATTCGGTACCTGGCCCATGGTAGATTTTTGCCGGGGGTATGCCTGTATCTTTTTTACCAAAGGCGGGCTGGGAGAAGAACGAAAAGAGATCTTTATGGATATGAAACAATCCATCGATACGCAGTTGTCATCTGCCTGTAAATAACTTTACCGTCAAATTGTACCTGAGCTCTTGTCCAACCAGACCAAGCATACCCATATCATCAAACATACAGCCCAACAGCTGGGTTTTTTCTATTGCGGTATTGCCAAAGCAGAAAAACTGGATGAAGATGCCCGCCGGCTCGAAGCCTGGTTGCAGCAGGGTATGCATGGCAGCATGCAATACATGGAAAATCATTTCGACCTCCGTGTAGATCCCCGCAAACTGGTACCTGGCGCCAGATCAGTGATTACATTATTGCAGAATTATTATCCGTCACAGCAACAGAAAACAGGAACCCCGCATATCGCCAAATACGCTTTCGGAAAAGATTACCATGAAGTGATCAGGACCAAACTGCATCAATTCCTCGCCAGCATTAACCAATCCATTGGAGAAATACAGGGTCGTGGTTTTGTAGACTCCGCCCCGGTGCTGGAAAGAACCTGGGCGGTAAAAAGCGGAGCCGGGTGGATCGGTCGCAACGGAAACCTCATCAATAAACAAAGCGGTTCCTTTTATTTTATTGCTACCCTGATCGTAGATCTGGAACTTCAGTACGATGATCCGCTGGTCAAAGATTATTGCGGTAGTTGCCATAAATGTATAGATGCCTGCCCCACAGATGCCATCAAAGAAAACAAAGTGATCGATGGCAGTAAATGTATCAGCTATTTTACCATCGAACTGAAAGATGCCTTGATACCGGAGAACATGAAGGGCAAATTCAACAACTGGTTATTCGGATGTGATGTGTGCCAGGATGTTTGTCCGTGGAACCGGTTCAGCAAGCCCAACACCGAATTACAGTTTACCCCCATCCCCGAAATCCTGAACCTCTCTACCAAAGAATGGGAGGAATTAAGTGAAGACGCTTTTGCGCGCATCTTTAAAGAATCACCTATCAAACGAAGTAAATACAAGGGAATCCAGCGCAATCTTACCTTTCTGCAATCCTGACTGAAAACAGGGATATCTCCCTCCCCCAGAGAGATATCCCATTGCCTATAAACGACAACCTATTTTCAGTACTAACCGGTTAAAAGTGTAGGCCAATTTCCGTTCGGTTTTAGTAACACGGTCGTAGGGCGGAAAATCGGGGTAGATTACTTCGTCATAAAACTCAGCCATGGTTTTGGTTGAGTATCCGAGGCTGATCCAGACCCCTTTATTTTTGGTATACCAACCGGTATAGCCTATCCCCAACTCCCGGTACATGCCGCTCTGGAAACGGGAGGTAGTATTACCAAACCAGGAGCTATAAACATTTTCGCGGTAATCAGATGACAATGGCCAGGCGATATTGGCACCCAATTGCAGATAGGCAAACAAAGGAGTTTCTTTTCTGCCGAAGTCTTTTTTCAGCTCAACAAAAAGTGGTGCAGATCTGATCTTATAATAATCCACACCGGCGCCAATACCATAACTCCATGTCCTGGTTTTCATACCGCCGGATAACACCACTTGTGCACTCACCGCATGATCCCCGTTCAGCAATCCTACCTGTGGTGTAATATATAGAGTTGATGGCTGGTTGGTTTTTTGCGAATAGCTATAATTAGCCAGCAGCAGGGCCGACAGCAGGCAGATCTTTTTCATGGTTATTTGTTTTCCGTTTTCAGGATCCTGTTAAGTATACGGGGCTGTGCAGGATTGGTGTAATCAATGGTATATACCCCATCTTTAGCCACAACAAAAGCGGTTCCGTTCATCGCAATCACATCATAGGTATCGATACCCGGAACACGCCCCAGCAGGTTTACTGCTGCGGGATGGGTTGCATCCATGATTTTCAATCCTTCTTTTCCATCACAGATCAACAGGAATTTGCCGTCTTTGGCCAATCCGGCGGGTGCAGATAAACTATACGACTTAACCAGTTGCGGACTCGTAAGCTGGTTAATATCTATCACATCCAACTGGTTGTTAAAGCCCCCGCAAAAACTGCCGGAACGTAATGTCACGTAGGCATAACGCCCATCGGCTATCACCGGATCGCAGGAGCGGCTATGCATAAACTGACCCAACTTAACCGGTTGGTCCGGATTACCGGCATCATAAATAAACATCCCTGTTTGCGAGCCTATAAAAAGTTTGTCTGTATAAGGGAATATGGTTTCAATATTCCCATTCTGCAGATCCACCGCCTTCACAAACAAAGGTTTATCCTCCCTTGTTACATTAAATACTTTCAGATCATCGGAACTTACTGTATATAACCGTTGATTGAGCTGCGCAAACCTGGCCATAGAACCGCTGATTCCCAGCCCCGCACCGGTTGCGGTCATTACAGCAGACGAAGCGGAAAAAAGCATCCAATCTCTTCTGGGGCTATAATCAACCGTCTCACTAAACCGATGACTGACCACGGTATCCACACGTACCCATTGCCGGATCACTTTTGTTGTATCAGCCACAAAATTATTGTAGAACCGGTGAGGAAACACGCCCGGCAGGTCTTGTTTTACTGTTATCTGTAAAGGGTTGGTGATATCCAGCACTTCCAGATCTGTATAACAGTCTGCATACAGGTGGTTTCCATTGATCGCCATATCTATACAACCGGGAATATGGATAAACGCGATATTTTTTAATTGTGCAGGATTACTGATATCAATTACGTGTATTCCTTTATCAAGATCATTCAGGTAGAGAATATTATCTTTAATTACCAGCTTACCGGGATTTTGTAACAGTTCTGGGGCACTGCTTTTAATATTGGTCTTTACCGTTTCTTTGGTGGCATATACCGGCCTGAAAAAGGTATAATGTTCATCTATCCGGTCTTTGGTGCAGGATAGCGCAAACAGTGATAACAGCAGCGGGGCGAAAAAATATTTTTTCATAACTGACATTTATTCCCTGACACGGCAGGTACAAACGTCGTTGCATCATTTCCCTTTTTTACCCAAAACTATTCTTGCTCTGAGGGCTGAACGAAATAGATGTTGATCGGCACTGCCCTGATCTGTATACGGCGATTGTATAAACCAGGTTATCTGTGGCCCCAGGAATAAAAAAGGCTGTTTGCCAAAACCGAATTCAACACCGGTAGAGAGATTCCATTGCAGGGTTCTTAACAAAGATCGGTTGGTAAAAAGAACTCCTCTTCCATTATCATAATGCAAAGCATTGCTACCCAGCAAGGCAGATAGACCCAGGCCCAGCTCCCACCTTAATTGCAGTGATTTACCCAGAGAATATTTTGCATAACCCGATACCGCAGCCTGTGCAAATTGAAACCGGTTTACATAAGGCACACTATCGGTACTGATATAATAAAACCGCTGATCAGCAGCAGAAGTGGAAAAAGAAGATTGCAGCGAACTATCTACTCTTGTGCCCACGCCTGTTTTTGAATGATAGGTTTCATATCCCAATGAAATCCCCACCCCATATCTTTTTGATAGTTGTTTATCAGCCCACAAAGCAATTCCGTAAGACCCTGCATCCTGCAGAGAAGGAACCCTATATGTATTGTTTCCTCCTGGCAATCCACCAGCGGAAGGATTAGAGATAGAAGATTGATAGGCCAGTGTTTGCCCCGGAAGTTTACGCATACCACTGATACCACCCGCAACAGCCAGGCTAAGCTGCCAGCGTTTTTTTACAGCAGCCTTTTCTTTTATTTGAGCAGTCATCTCTTTACTAACTGTATCTGATGTCAATGTTGTTTTCGCAGCAGGTGCGATAACACTGTCAGACAGCTCTTCTTTGTGAACTGGAGTAACAGGATCAGTTACAGCATTCATATTATCCGCCTTACTCACTATCGCATCTGCAACAGTAATGGAGCTGTTGGTATTGGTTTCTCCGGTGATCTTTTTTGTAGTGTCTGCTAAAACCGGAAGAACTTGCTTAACCGGTTTTCTATCCGTTACTTTTTTGTAAAAAGTGGCTGCTGTTTCAGTTTTGTCATGAATAATACCGGGCTGTTCCTTATTTTCCTTATCATGAAAAGTTATCACATTGTTACTAGCTGGTTGTGTTGCCCTCCCTTCTTTTTTGGGTAAAGCCGAATCCCTTCCTGAAACTATGTTAGCCCGAAGTTCTTCCTTATTCAGCTCGGCCTCCCGCATGTTATACCATACTGCTGAGAGCAATAAGATTCCCAGTCCGGCAAAAACAAACCAGATCAGTCCCCGTCTTTTTTTCTTACGGGTAAGATCGGCCTCCAGTTTTTCCCATACAGCCACACCAGGTCTGATGAGCAGACCGGCCATCTCTTCCCGAACCTGTTCCTCAAATGATCTATCCGCCATATTGCGATTTTATATTGTTACCGGATTTGTTTTCCAGCCAGTTAATCAACAAGGCCCTGGCTCTGGCATATTGCGAGCGACTGGTTGCTTCTTTGATACCCAGCATTTGCCCGATTTCTGCATGCGTGTACCCCTCCACTGCATAGAGGTTAAAAATGGTTTGATAACCTGTGGGCAGTTGCGTAATCAGTTGCAGTAAATCTTTGGTATTCAGCGTAATATCGGGCGTATCCCGTTCTACGGGGTGCAGGTAGGTATCTTCAAAGGCCAAGTCCAGTTGGTATTGCGGCTTCCGTTTCAGGTAATTCAGGGCAGAAGTAACCATGATCCTTCGGATCCAGGCACCCAGTTCCCCCTCCTGCCGGTACTGGTGCAGGTTGCGAAATACCTTGATAAAGCCGATCTGCAGTACTTCCTCCGCATCGTTCAGGTTTTTGGTATACCGGAAACATACCCCCAGCATCCGCTCAGCATACAGTTCATATAACTGTTTCTGGGCGACCAGTTTGTTCTTCAGGCAGTCTTTTACCAGTTGTTGCTCATTCACCATAGCCAGTGTTCCCTTCCCTGACACAGACAGGTGAACAATCGTTGCACCTTTTAAAAAATGTTTCCGTTTCTCCCTCTCCCTGCAAAAAAATCAGGATTACATTTGCCCCATGAATTTAGCAGCAAGAGACAGGCAGGTAATCTGGCATCCCTTCACCCAGCAAAAGAATATGCCCAGCCCTGTGCCGATTGTAAAAGGAGCAGGAACTATTTTATATGCCGAAGACGGCAGTAGTTATATTGATGCCATCAGCAGTTGGTGGGTTACACTTCATGGACATGCACATCCCTATATAGCAGAAAAATTATACCAGCAGGCATTACAGCTGGAGCAGGTAATCTTTGCCGGCTTTACACACGAACCGGCAGTGGGGTTGGCAGAAAGATTGTTACCCATTTTGCCGGGAAATATGAGCCGGATCTTTTACAGCGATAACGGCTCTACCTCTACCGAAGTGGCCCTCAAAATGGCTGTTCAGTACTGGTGGAACCAGGGCCAGCAGCAACGTAAAAAAATTCTGGCTTTCCGCAACGCCTATCATGGAGACACATTCGGGGCCATGAGCGTGAGCGACCGGAGTGTTTTTACCCTGGCTTTTCACGACCTGCTTTTTGAAGTGATCTTTATCGACACACCTACCCCGGAAAATATCAACGACAGCCAGAAGATCATCCGGGAATACGGAGCAGAGATCGCCGCTTTTATTTACGAACCACTGGTGCAGGGTGCAGGCGGAATGAAAATGTATGCCCCCAACCTGATGGACGAATTACTGCGCACGGCAAAACAATCAGGTATCATTTGTATAGCAGATGAAGTGATGACAGGTTTTGGCCGTACCGGCCGTTTATTTGCCTGTCAGCACCTCACCGAACAACCGGATATTATCTGCCTGAGCAAAGGTTTAACCGGAGGTACCATGACATTGGGTATTACTGCCTGTAACAACCGGATTTACGAGGCATTTGTGCAGGATGATAAATACAAGACTTTTTTTCATGGCCATTCTTTTACAGCCAATCCGCTGGCCTGCACCGCCGCTTTGGCCAGTTTAGATCTGCTGGAAAAAGAGAGCTGCCGGGAGAAAATAAACTGGATCAGCCATTCGAATGAAAAATTTGCAGCTACCCTGAACACCTATCCACATATCAAAGATGTGCGGCATCTGGGAACCCTGCTCGCTTTTGAGATCATTCAGGGAAAAGATGAGTACCTGAACAGCATCAGTGCAGTTATCACACAGAAAGCAATGGAGCAGGGTGTTTATATCAGGCCCCTGGGCAATACCGTTTACCTTATGCCACCCTATTGTATCACAGAAACCGAGTTGGAAAAAGTGTATACGGTACTGTTGTCTATACTGGCAACCATTACCGGCTGATGTTTATTGTTCAGACAAGGTCTTGAGATTCTGCAGATTTTTCTCCATCATCGTACCCAGAATTTTGTCGTTCATCATTGAGCCAAACCGCTCCCAGGGATACCAGGATAGTTTCTGCTCAAACTGCCATTGCACGATAACCTGTCCGTGAGAAGCGGTTTGAATTACCCGGATGGTGCTGGTTTGCAGGCTTCCTTTGGGAGATAACCAGGTAGATACTACGGAAGAATCTGTAATATTAGTTAATGCCACTTTTGTCCCTGCCAGGTCTGCTTTTAGCGGCGATTCAATGGTGACAGAAGATTGTTGCATTCCATCTATCCAGCTTTTCCATTGATGGATATCGGTTAGATAGGGTCGTACAGAATCGGCAGGTGCCATCACATCTACTGCTCTCGAAACAAGCACATTTGCCGGCAGCAGGATGCCTATAAAGGAAGCAATCGCAAAAAGCGATAACACGCTAAAAAAAACCAGTCTGATCAGTTTCATGATTTATTCCCACTTAAAAGTTTTAAAAACTACCGCATATACCACCACGGTCCAGATTCCCAGGATACCCAATTCTTTCCAGCAGCTGAACAAGCTGGCTCCTTCAAAAGCGATATTCCGCATGGCAGTATTGAAATGAGTTAACGGTAAAATGCGGCAGATGGGTTGTAACCAGGATGGGAAGGCTTCTATCGAAAAAAAAGTGCCCGCCAGCAGAAACTGCGGCAAAGTAATCAGGTTGGCAAAAGGTGGAATGGTACTCTCACTTTTAGCCACACTGCTTACAATAAACCCAAATCCCATAAAAAGGATCAAGGCGATAAAACTCAGTACCATAATCTCAAGGAAGGTCTGCAAACCATGCACCAGCGTAAATTTGAACAAAAAATGTCCAACACCGATCACAATGATGGATGTGAGCATCTGAAACAATACCCGGCTAATGGCTTCTCCCAATACGATATAGGATCGTTTGATAGGCGTGGCATAAAAACGTTTTAATACCAATTGCTGTCGCAGATTAAAGAACAGGAATGCCACACCAAATACACCAGAGCTTAACAGGGAGAATCCCAATTGACCCGGAAGGATAAAATCGATGGTACGGTAAATGCGGCCGGGGATCTTTTTCACCGTATTACTAACAATAGCAATGGTAGGTGCATTGGCATAGGTTTGTTGATTAATGCCTGAAATAACGGCATTCAGGATGGATTGCAACACCTGTATATTCTGTGGACTCACCGCTTCCGAACTAACGAGGTTGATGGTATAGGGTGGGTTGGCAAGACCGGATTTCCGGATATCAATCACGGCCGTGATCCTTCCTTTTTCCAGGTCTTCCTGTATTTCCTTATCCGGTTTACTCACCAGTTTGATGCCGGCAATATTTTTAAGGGCCGCATACACCGGGTTGGCCGTATCTGTATGTTTATCAAACGCTACATTCAGGGATACCCTTCCACCATTACCGATAAATCCAAAAACAAGAATGAAAATCAGGGGAAAAGCGATACTGAATATAACCGCAGAAGGACTACGGAAAATAGCCCGCAAACTACCCCTGGTAATGGCCAGCATGGCCCTGTACTGGCTATAAGTACCTTTCATAAAGCATTCATTGTGTGAACAAATCTATCCCATTATTTGCCTATTGGAAAAAAAAGAGAAAAATGGGGAAGTATCAGACAAATGTCGTATAATTGTATGACATTTGACGGATATGGCGAAAATACAGAAATATACGGCCCCTAAAAATAAACCCGCCCGGCTGGAAGAACCTGACCTGGCCTACCAACCGGTAAAAAAACAGGTGCTGGTAGCCGATTATACGTATAAGAAACTGAAAAAAATTGCCGATCTCGTACCTTTTACACAAGCCGAGTGGGCCAATATGCTGCACCTCTCTGAAAGAACCCTGCAGCGTTATGCAAAGAACAATTCTTCCTTCGATGGTATCCATACAGACCGGATCCTGCTGTTACAGGAAATGATTCAAACAGGTCTCGCAACCTTTACAGATGCACAGGCTCTGTACCGCTGGTTAAAAAAGGAGAAAAATGTAATGGGCCAAACACTCAATTTTGAATCGCTCTATTCAGACAGAGGGATTCAGGAGATCATTGACCAGCTTACCCGTATTCAACAAGGTGTTTACGCATGATCCTATACCGTTTTGCCCATCAAAAATTTGCAAAGGATCTGTCGGGTACCGGTGCCCGTTTAAAAGGTGGCAGGTGGAACCCTCCGGGGATTCCGGTGATCTATACCAGTGAAAGCATCTCCCTCGCCTTACTGGAAGTTCTGGCCAACGCCCAAACACTGGAAGACCTACAGATGATCCAACTCATGGAAATTGAAGTGCCTATGCAAACCCATTATCATGAGATCCCACTGCAGGAACTTAAAAAGAACTGGTACCGTGACTTTGATTATACGCAGTGGCTGGGAAAAGAGATCTTGCAATTACCGAAAACCCTTTTGTGCCGTTGCCCTTCTGCCATTGTACACCGGGAACATAATTACCTGCTGAACCCGCTCCACCCCGATTTTAAAAAAGTAAAACTGGGTAATACCGCCGATTTTTATTTTGACGAGAGATTATTCCGGCAACAAACTGTTTAATGAATCGACACAGAAAAAGGTAATCTTGCCTGTGGGGTTCCCACCATTTGTTTCACTTTTTTCAACTCCTGTAAAGCCCTTAACTGTCGCTCTCCGATTTCTTCTTTGATCAGATTGGTTTTGATGGCTTTTTTATAACTGCTCATCACCTGCTCCAGCAAGGTTTTTCTTTCGGGGTATTCTTTCAGTTTATATTCTTTTACATCAGCCATTTTTGCAGCAGAAACAATGGCATCCTGTAAGGTGCCGATCCTGTCTACCAGCCCTATTTCCCGGCCACGGGTACCCGTCCACACCCTTCCCTGGGCAATGCTGTCAATATATGCCATCTCTTTTTTTCTTCCTTCAGCTACTCTTGTTTTAAAAGTATGATAGATAGAATCTGTGGCTGACTGGAAAAACCGCTTTTCAGCTTCATTCAGGGGTCTGTCGCCACCACCCATATCTGCGAAAGGGGCCGTTTTAACGCCGTCGAAAGTGATCCCAAGTTTATTTTTAAAAAAGGACTGAAAATTAGGAATGATACTGAACACACCAATAGAGCCGGTAATGGTATTCGCATTGGCAAAAACGGAATCGGCATTACAGGCAATATAGTAACCACCGGAAGCAGCCAGATCACCCATACTTACCACCACAGGTTTTTCTTTGCGGGCCAGGGTTATTTCGCGCCAGATCACATCACTGGCGAGTGAACTGCCCCCGGGAGAATTGACCCGGAAAACAATCGCTTTTACTTCATTATCCAGCCTGGCTTTGCGGATCAGTGCCCTGAAAGCATCACTTCCCACCTGGCCGTTATCACCATTTCCGGAAACAATATCCCCATCCGCATAAATCAATGCAATTTTATTACTGCTGTATTCTCCTTTAAAATCCACTGCTTTGGCATAGTCACCAAAAGTCACAAAATTGATTTTCTCCCGAAAGCTGATATGCAAATGGTCCTGGATCTCTCTTTTTACTTCATCATCATACTTCAATCCATCCACCAGGTCATATTGTAAAGCATCATGAGCGGTTTGTATGCTTCCCTGCACCGCCAGCGCTCTGAGTTGGGCCGTATCCAGTTTGCGGGCAAGCGCTGCTGTATGCAGGAAGTCGGTGTACAGATCGCCCAGCCATACGGAGGTTTGTAAACGGTTGGCAGCCGTCATTTGTGTTTCGCGGAGTGGCTCAGTGGCGCTTTTAAATTTACCCGCATAAAAGATCTGCGGCTGGATCTCCAGTTTATCCAGCATGCCTTTCAGAAAAAGCAGGTTCGTAGAAAATCCGGTCCATTCCAATCCCCCCTGCGGATGACAATAAATTTTATCTGCTGCATTACCCACATAGTAACCTTTCTGCGAAATGGCTTCACCATATGCAATCAGAAACTTTTTGCTGGTCTTGAAATCAACCAGTGCCTTGCGGAGTTCTTCGCCGGCGGCATACCCATTGTTATTATTTCCGCATAAAATATAGATCCCTTTGATGGCTGAATCGGATTTGGCATGCTGTATCATCCGCACCATATCGTATAAAGACGGAGCCTCATGATCTACCCCATTCACCAGCGCATCAAGGGGATTTTCCTGTGTTTGCTCTTTGAATTCACCGGAAAGATCCAGCACCAGTACAGCATCTCTTCCTACAACCGGTTTATCGGCTGAAGTAGCACTGGCAATAAATCCCAGTAGTATAAAAAATCCGATAACGGTAAAAATGATCAGTGCCAGAAAAGAAGCAAAGAACGTTTTAAAGAAACCCTGCATAACTTTGTATTAAATAGTAATGAATTTAAAGATATTTGAACCGGTAAATCTGATCCCAATTATGAATACAGCTTATTTGCTGATAGGCGGCAATCTTGGTAACCGATCTGCTTATCTGCAGGAAGCCATTCACGAAATTGAACAATCCTGTGGCAATATCGTTCATTCTTCGGCTATTTACGAAACTGCGGCCTGGGGATTAACGGATCAGCCCAGTTTTTATAACCAGGCACTGGTTGTTCAGACCAATCTGGCCCCCGAAGAGCTGATGCTGCAATTATTGCGGATCGAAGAAAAAATGGGCCGGAAAAGAACCATCAAACTGGGGCCGAGGATCATTGACCTGGATATTTTACTGATAGACGGGCTCGTTATGGCAACCGGGTTATTAACATTACCGCACCCTGCCCTCCCCGACAGGAAATTTGCCCTTTTACCCCTGAACGAGATAGCCCCGGCACTGGTACACCCTGTTTTACACAAAACCATTCAGCAATTACTGGAGGAATGTACCGACGAATTGAATGTGCAAAAAAAATCCCCCACCGCTATCTGATGGCGGTTAATTTTGACCATCATCGAGGAATCTATTCATGAAGCATCACTTTATCACTGTTGAGGGAAATATCGGCGTTGGCAAAACCACGTTAACGCATTTATTAGCCAAACATTTTAATGCCAGATTAATACTCGAAGAGTTTGCAGACAATCCTTTCCTGCCAAAATTCTACGAGAAACCAGACCAGTACGCTTTCCCGCTTGAGTTGTTTTTTATGGCGGAACGATATAAGCAGTTAAAAGAAATGGTACACACGAAAGACCTTTTTCAGAGTGTCACGATTTCTGATTATCTCTTCACCAAATGTTTACTGTTTGCCAAAGTAAACCTGCCCGAAGAAGAATTCAGGCTGTACCAGAAATTATTCGACATCATTCACCAGCAACTCACCTTTCCTGATATATTGATCTACCTGCATGCGCCGGTGCAAAAGCTGCAGGCCAATATCAAAAAACGGAACCGCAGTTACGAACAGAGCATTCCTGATGAATACCTCTTCAATATCCAGGAAACCTATACCAGTTATATCAAACACCATAATATCAAGACCATTTTCATAGACGCCAGTAATGCGGATTTCCTGGGCAACGAAAAACACCTGCAGATCGTGATCGATGCCCTTGATAAGGACTATGAAGATGGCCAACATTATTTCAGCTTACCGTAGTAAATTGGTTGACTATTGAACAGGAGTAGTTCCGCAATAAAGCATTTCTATTCACCATTCACAACAGGCTCTTCGATAAACAATGACAGAAACCCAGCAGAAACACGACCCCTTTGCCGCTATGCGGATCCCGGAATACCGGCACCTGATGATGGGGCGTTTTCTCTTTATTATGGGGCTGCGCATGATGGGTACCCTGGTGGGCTGGTGGATCTACGAACTTACCAATGAACCCTTTGCTATTGGCCTCATCGGCTTATCGGAAGTGATCCCGGCGGTATCTCTTTCCTTATATGCAGGTCATGTGATTGATATCAGCGAAAAAAGAAAATTATTGCTCAAAGGAGTGTCCCTCTATTTATTCTGTGCACTGCTGCTGCTGGGATTATCCACAAAATACACTTCAACACAGATCAGTAACCACTGGATCGCATTCAGTATTTATGTGATCATTTTCTTTACCGGTGTATTCCGCTCATTTACGGGCCCGAGTTTTGGAACCATGGTGGCATCCATCGTACCCAAATCTATCCTGCAGAATGCTACCACCTGGAACCAGGGTATCTGGTTATCGGCATCGGTAACCGGGCATGCAACAGTGGGTTTTCTCATTGCCGGCTTGGGCAATACCGGATCATTGGCGATCATTTGTGTGCTGGTCAGCTTCGGACTGGCATTCATGTACCAGTTAAAACCCAAACCACCCCTGAATGAACCCGGTGAGAAAAAAACATTGGACAGTGTGAAAGAGGGATTGAATTTTGTTTTTAAAACCAAAGAAGTATTAGGCGCTCTTTCTCTCGATCTGTTTGCAGTATTGTTCGGCGGTGCCGTAGCCATGATCCCGGTTTTTGCCAAAGACATATTAAAAACCGGCCCTATCGGCTTTGGCTGGTTAAATGCAGCTTCAGACATCGGTTCCATCCTCATCATTGTGATACTTACCATCTCTCCTATGCGTCGCGGACAAGGTAAAAAACTGCTTTTATCCGTGGCCGGATTTGGTGCATGCATCATCATCTTCGCCCTTTCAAAGATCTTCTGGTTGTCGTTTGCGGTACTATTACTCAGCGGTATTCTGGACGGTATCAGTGTAGTGGTGAGAGGAACCATCCTTCAATTAAAAACGCCCGACAATATGCGGGGCCGTGTCATGAGCGTGAACTCCATGTTCATCAACAGCAGCAATGAACTGGGACAGTTTGAAAGTGGCGTGGCCGCCAAACTGATGGGCGTCATCCCATCCGTCGTATTTGGCGGCTGTATGACCTTATTGGTAGTAGCAGGCACCTGGATCAAAGCCCCCAGCCTGCGGAAAATGGAATACTAAATTTACCTATCTTAGTAACCCGTTTTACCCTCAAACCAATATTCATGCAACGTCGTTCCTTTCTGCGTAATACCGGATTAACAGCCGGCTTACTGGCACTTACTCCGAAAGATATGTTTGCTGCTTTTTTACAGCAGCCCGCTTATAAGATCAAAATGCTGCGCGGAGATGTGGGCATTTTTACCGAAAGAGGCGGCACCATCGGATTCTACCAATCTGCTGATGGATATGCGGTGGTAGATTCCCAGTTCCCCGATCCGGCCAAACACCTGATTGATGAATTGAAGAAGCAAAAAGAAATGCCTTTCAAATTCCTCATCAATACCCACCACCACGGAGATCATACAGGTGGTAATATTTCCTTTAAAGACATTGCCGAACACGTGGTAGGACATGAAAACTGCCTCGCCAATTACAGGCGTGTGGCAGAACAGGCCAAATCAACCGACAAACAATTGTTCCAGGATATCACTTTTGATAAAAGCTGGAAACAGAAAATCGGCAAGGAAAAAATCCGGGCTTATTATTTCGGTGCCGGACATACCAACGGCGATGCCATCATCCATTTCGAGAATGCCAATATTGCCCATACCGGCGACCTGCTGTTTAACCAGGTCTCTCCTTTTATAGACCGCTCTGCCGGTGCCAATATCCAAAGCTGGGTGCAGGTAATGCAGAAAGCACAAAAAACATTTAACAAAGACACCCTTTTTGTTTTTGGCCATGCCGCAGACCCTGAAAAGATCACCGGTTCCTTAAGCGATCTGGCGGCATTTGAAGATTACCTGAAAAGACTGCTCGATTTTGTAGACAGCCAGATCAAAGCCGGTAAAAGCAAAGAGGAGATCATCAAAGCCAAAGAAATACCCGGCATCAGTTGGAAAAACAGCGGTGCAGAAAGAAGCCTCACGGCTGCTTATGAAGAGCTTACTTCAAAGTAGTCATCAGTTTCTCCAACACAAAATATACTGCCGGACAAAAAGTAGAATTTTTTAATGTAATAGCGGGCCGTTTGAGCAACACATCTTCATCTGTATAGGGGAAGCGGTGACAATCAGACGGCCTTGCTTCGTATATATCACAGTAATTATCTGCTCCCAGAAACGGGCAGGGTTTGCTTTTGGTCACATAATCACCTTCCTGGTCCAGGTAGAGATAGGTTTCAATAAAATCCCCTTCTTTCATACCCAGGTATTTGCTGATCCGTTTGATATCCGGTGTTTTGAAACGGGGCGAATAATTTTTGCAGCAATTGGCACAGCTAAGGCAATCGATCTCCTCAAAAGCCGCTTCATGCAGGTCGGGCAGCAATTTCAGTACCTTATTTTTATCGGCCCGCTGCAGGAACTGCTTATACAGTTTCTGGTGTTCACCACTCCGTTTTTCCCAGTTGTCCATTTTAACGTCACTCATAATACACAATATCAATTGAAACAGCAGGCAGAAACAGCCCGGTTCTCCTGCAAGATTAGCAGGATTTACCCGTTTTTCCGAATAATCCTCCCCACTGACCACTCACTTCTCACTACAATCCACCCCCTATCCCCAAGTTCAACAAAAGCTTTATTATACTCTGATATCCACTTACCTTTGCGGCGATTTAGTTCTTTGCCTGCTTTCGGGGTCCCCTGTAAAGCGACAAAATCACCTCAAACTACAGACTATCGTATGAACTTATTTGAACAGCAATCCACAGAATTTCAGGGCAGGCACATCGGACCCAACAGTGCAGACACGCAACAGATGTTAGCGACCATCGGAGCAGGTACTTTAGACGAATTGATCGGTAAAACAGTGCCGGATTCGATCCGCATCAAAGGAGATCTGAATATCCCTTCTGCTGTTAGTGAGTTTACCTACCTCACAGAGCTCAAGAAAGTAGCTGCCAAAAATAAATTATATAAAAATTATATAGGTCAGGGTTATTACGGCACTATCACACCAAGTGTGATTTTACGTAACATTTTTGAAAACCCGGGATGGTATACCCAATACACTCCTTATCAGGCCGAAATTTCACAGGGTCGTTTGGAAAGTCTGTTGAATTTCCAGACCATGGTATCCGACCTTACAGGACTGCCCATCGCCAACGCATCGCTGCTGGATGAAGCTACTGCTGCTGCCGAAGCCATGGCCATGATCTTTCACCATGTAAACAAAACGGATGTAATTAGTAAACCCAAACTGTTTGTAGACAATGCCGTATACCCCCAAACCAAAGATGTGCTGGTTACCCGTGCACAACCAATTGGTGTAGAACTGGTGTATGGAGATTACAAAACCGCCCAACTGGATAACACTTATTTTGGTGCCATTGTACAATACCCGAACGATAACGGATCAGTAGAAGATTACCGCAGTTTCATCAACAGTGTACACGCTATTGAAGGACTGGTGATCATGGCTACCGATCTGCTGGCATTAACTTTATTAACATCTCCCGGTGAGCTGGGAGCTGATATCGCCCTTGGATCTGCCCAGCGTTTTGGTGTGCCTATGGGCTTTGGCGGACCACACGCCGCGTTTTTCGCTACCAAAGATGATTTTAAAAGAGGAATGCCCGGCCGCCTGATCGGTGTGAGTATTGACGCACAGGGCAACCGTGCACTGCGTATGGCCCTGCAAACCCGCGAACAGCATATCAAACGCGAAAAAGCTACTTCCAATATCTGTACCGCGCAGGCTTTACTGGCCAATATGGCCGCCATGTATACCGTATACCACGGACCGGATGGATTGAAAAAAATCGCAACCCGCGTACATACACTGGCACAGGCTGTAGCAGGGGGATTAGGAAAACTGGGTATTTCACAGGCTAACAATGCCTATTTCGATACTTTACATATCACCGGATTAAAGGCTGAATCGGTAAAAACGATGGCTGAAAAATACCATGCCAATTTCCGCTATTTTGCCGATGGCAGTATTGGTATCAGTCTGGATGAAACCAGTTCCGTAGAAGATGCCAACAGCATCCTGAAAATATTTGAAGCACTGACGGAGAAAAGTACCGGACACCAATTGTCGGCTACTTCTCTTTCATTTGCTCAGTATCAGATACCAGCCGACCTGCAGCGCAGCTCTGCTTATTTAACCCATCCGGTATTCAACACGCACCGCAGCGAAAGCCAGATGATGCGTTATATCAAATCACTGGAGAACAAAGACCTTTCTCTTAATACCAGCATGATCAGTTTAGGAAGCTGTACCATGAAACTGAATGCCGCTTCGGAAATGATCCCGGTGAGCTGGCCAGAGTTTGGTGGCTTGCATCCTTTTGTACCTGCCGATCAAACCGAAGGTTACCAGCAGATTATTGAAGAACTGAACAGCTATCTCTGCGAGATCACCGGTTTTACAGCCTGCAGCCTGCAGCCTAACAGCGGCGCGCAGGGAGAATATGCGGGTCTGCTTACCATCCGTTCTTACCACCAGGCAAGAAAAGAAGATCACCGTAATGTGGTATTGATCCCGATCAGCGCCCACGGCACCAACCCTGCCAGCGCGGTGATGTGCGGATTCAAAGTGGTGGTGGTAAAATGTGATGATGCCGGTAATATTGATGTAGCCGATCTGCAGGCCAAAGCGGAACAATACAAAGACACACTGGGTGCTTTAATGGTTACCTACCCTTCCACACACGGTGTGTTTGAAGAAACCATCCGTAATATTTGCCAGGTTATCCATGACAATGGTGGTTTGGTGTACATGGACGGTGCCAATATGAATGCACAGGTAGGATTAACCAGCCCGGGAATGATCGGTGCCGATGTTTGCCACCTGAACCTGCACAAAACCTTCGCTATCCCGCACGGTGGTGGCGGTCCCGGCATGGGCCCTATCTGCGTGAACGATAAACTGGCTCCTTATTTACCCGGCCACCCGGCATTAAATAGTACCGGTTCGGTTAGCGCTGCTCCTTATGGTTCTGCGAGCATCCTGCTGATCAGTTATGGGTATATCAAAATGCTGGGAGCAGTTGGTCTGCGTCAGTCCACAGAATATGCGATCCTGAATGCCAATTACATGAAGGCAAGACTGGAGAAATATTACAAGATACTGTATACCGGTACCAACGGTACCTGTGCGCATGAGTTCATTGTAGATCTGCGTCCGTTTAAACAGAGTGTGGGTGTTGAGGCAGAAGATGTGGCCAAACGTTTGATCGACTATGGTTTCCATGCGCCTACCATGAGTTTCCCGGTAGCGGGTACCATCATGATCGAGCCTACCGAAAGTGAAGACAAGGCTGAACTGGATCGTTTCTGTGATGCCCTCATTTCTATTTATGAAGAGATCAAAGCCATTGAAGACGGTAAAGCCGATAAAGTGGATAATGCCTTAAAAAATGCGCCACATATACAAGCTGTGATCTGTGCCGATGAGTGGAAACATGCTTACTCACGCAAAGAAGCCGCTTTCCCGCTGTACTATGTTACCCAGAACAAATTCTGGCCCAGCGTAGCACGGGTAAACAATACCCATGGAGACAGAAACCTGATCTGTACCTGCGAGCCGGTTTCTTCGTACATGGAAAATGCCTAAGGAATAACGAATATCGAATATCGAATATCGAACAAGGAACGTCGAAGTAGAGTGAATCGCTACTTCGACATTCGAAATTCCCTGTTCGATATTCGATATTCTTCTACCTCGTTCGCTTATACGCCGTCTGGCTCAACTGCCTTACCTGTTCTTCCAATAGGCTGATGAGTTTGTCTTTATCGACCAGCATGATTTCCATTTTCTCCAGCTGCCGGTTAAGCAGTTTGATCACTTCATCTTTAGAAGCAAAATAAATCTGTTGTTCCTCATTCAGCTCTGTTAGCGGTTGTTTTTTATCATGGCCATGGCCGGGAGGTGAAAGCAACATCCTGCCTTTACCGGTTACCAGCCATACCAGGCTCAGGTCGGAATAATTCTCCTTGATCTTTTCGAGTATATCCGAACCCACCGAGCCCTTGCCCTTCAATTGTTTTCCGAGATAACCATTAGACAGATCACAGCTCCGCTCGAAGGAATAAGCTGAGATATTGCTGTAAACCAGGTAGTCGTGAAGTCTTTCGATCAGGCGCATCAGGTATAAATACGTTAGAAAATAGGTGATGAAACGGTATGAAATACATCGACTATAGGGTAATATTGTATTACCAAAGCCATTACGAATTACGTGTAATCCCATAAACCCTGCAATGCGGTTTATACCTGATTTGCCTGTTTTTTTCACGGAGCCAGAGATCCTGTCAGGCAAATTGACCCATCCATCCCATCGTAAGGTAGCTCCGCTTAATCCCTTTACCCATGCCATTGGTTCAAAAATCCACGTATGCACCCTCACCGCTTTCCCAGACCGAAATCGCTGACCCACAGCTTGTTATTGATGACCTGTTCGATTTTGCGCACCTGCCCGATATCCGGGAATTGATGTGGGAGTGGTTAAAAGTTACAGTAGCAGGCACCTATCAAAAAGAATTGAGTTCATCAGAACGTTCTGCCATCCTTAGTCTTTACGAGCACCTCACCAGGCTGGTAGAAGCAGCACACGTTATTCATACAACTGAGCTGAAACCGAAAAAAGGAAAAGCCCGCAAAAGCAGGAAGGAGCGGGAAAGATAAGGGAACTGACAAGCCTTTAGCACTGACTCTTGTTGTTTGCAGGTACTCGTTTTCTGGTTATATTTAAGCATCTAAACCATTACTATGGACCAGCGCATCATTAACCTGTACGACGAGTATACACATAAACCTTTAAGTCGTGAAGTATTTTTAAAACGTCTCGCTGCCATTACAGGAAGTATGGCCTTGGCTTTATCCATTACGCCGTTACTGGAGTCGAACAAAGCCAAAGCAGCTACTATTGCCGAAGATGATGAGGATCTCGATACAGAAATGATCTCCTACGAAGTAAATGACATTGTGATGTTTGCTTACACTGCCAAACCCAAAAAGAAGATGAACATGGGTGCCGTAATGGTGATTCATGAGAACCGTGGACTAAACGATCATATCAAAGATGTAACCCGCCGCCTGGCCAAAGCGGGTTATCTGGCTATGGCGCCGGATGCACTGTCGGAAGCAGGAGGCACACCCGCCACTGAAGACGAAGCCCGCAAACTTTTTACGGCACTGGATGCTAAAAAGAACCTCGCCAATTTTGTACAATCCGTCGAAATCCTTCGGGCCCGTAAAGAAACCAACCGCAAAGTAGGCTGCGTTGGTTTTTGCTGGGGTGGCGCATTGGCCAATCAGTTAGCCGTTAACTCACCCAAACTGAATGCGGCAGTCGCCTTTTATGGCAGACAACCGGATGCAGCTGATGTGCCCAAAATAAAGGCTCCGGTACAGTTACACTATGCCGGACTGGATGAACGGGTTAATGCAGGCATCCCTGCTTACGAAGAAGCATTAAAAAAAGCAGGGGTCAAATATGAACTGTACATGTATCCAAATGTAAACCATGCCTTCCATAACGACACTTCTGAAGCCCGTTACAATGCTGATGCGGCCCTGCATGCCTGGAAACGTACATTGGATTTTTTTGAAGCGAACCTGAAATAACCCGGAACCACCTATAAGGCAGGTCACCTGTCTTATAGCGCGTTAAGTGCCATTTATTTATTACCATTTGAAAACACCCCATTTTGATCCGGAAATACCTGCTACTCGCTTTTGTTTGCATAAGCTTCTATACAACTGTTGAAGCGCAGGAGCAAACAGACGACTGGTTATGGCAGTTACTGAAAAGCCAAGCTTCTCCCCTTTTATTACATGTACTAAACAATCCTGACAGTTTTCAATACCAGATCATTTATACGGAGATTAATCGTGATCAGCATAACCGGCCTCAATTTAAAAATCATTACCTGCACGTAGACCACAATCGCTATTTTAATCCCGCTTCTACCGTAAAACTTCCTACCGCATTAATTGCACTGGAGAAACTGAATACTTTCCGCAAACCCGGACTGGATATCAATACCACCATGCTCACAGATAGTTCTTTCAGCGGACAAACCGCTGTTACCAAAGACATATCCGCTGCCAATGGTTTGCCTTCTATCGCCAATTATGTGAAGAAAATATTTCTTGTCAGTGATAATGATGCATATAACCGTCTGTATGAATTTACCGGGCAGGACCAGTTGAATGGATTACTCCGGAACAAAGGTTACCAGGATGTCCGTATCGTACGTCGTTTTGTTACCATGACCGAAGAAGAGAACCGTCATACCAATGGCATTTCATTTGTACGTGGCGCAGATACGGTTTTGCGATTGTTACCATATTATAGCAAGATGACCTTCGATTACAGCAAAGAAATACGGGTAGGAAATGCACATTACAACCGATTCGATTCTTTGATCAAAGCGCCATTCGATTTTACCCGCCATAATAACCTGCCGCTCGAAGATCTGCAGCACATGCTCCAATCCGTTCTCTTCCCTGAATCTGTACCAGAAAAAAAGCGCTTCCATATCAGCAAAAAAGACAGGTTACTTGTATTAAAATATCTTTCCGCTTACCCTTCTGAAAGTGAACATCCCAAATACGATACCACCGAATATTTCGACAGCTATTGCAAATTTTTTCTCTATAAATCCGGCAAACAAAAACCGCCTGCCCATATACGCATCTTTAATAAACCCGGATGGAGTTATGGTTATCTGACTGATGCATCCTACATAGTCGACTTCAACAGCAAAACAGAGTGTATGTTAAGTGCCGTCATTTATGTGAACAGGGATGGAATTCTGAACGATGATAAATATGAATACAACGAAATAGGGTATCCGTTTTTTAAAGAAATCGGTGAGATCTTACTGGCGTATGACAGGAACCGTAAGCGCAGATTTGTTCCCGACCTGAAGGCATTCCGATTTACCTACAACAAAAACTAAACTGGGTTTGCAGAATCTTGGATAACTAAAGTTTATTCCTCTTCCACCATCTCCTTATCTGCCTGCAGGTATTCAATAAATGACTGTTTGGTCCAGGATTTCTTTTCTTCAATCCATAAGCATACGTGGTTATCAACCCTCGTCAGTATCTGCCAGGCCTGTAAGGAAAGCTGGGCGTCTTTGGGAGATTTTTTAAACGTGGAGGAAACATCTACTCCCAATTTAGCGATGATTTTCCCGTTTTTTTTGCGGAATGTATCGTTGAAAAACTTACCCGCCGGTTCCGTCTGCTTGCCAAAAACACAATTTCCCAATAGCAGGCCGATCACTTTTTCGCGGGATATATCAAGGATCATGTTCTGGTATAGATAAGCAATCGTTTCTCCCGACTTATTAATGATAGTTGTCATACACTTGTTCCTATTCCTCACAAGGTACAGGGTTCGTACCAGTATTACCTGTTCTATTACAAAAGATAATACAAACATAACCTGAGGCAGCAGGTACTGGTTTTCGCAGGATGCTTGCGTATATTTGCCAAAAAAAAGATATGGGTGTAGCAGACCAATTAGCACAACTGAAAGCAGAAAAAGCCGCTGCCAACCTGAAAGCAGGGCAGGATTTTCTCACAAAAAATAAAGAAAGGGCCGAAGTAACAGAACTGCCCAGCGGTTTACAATACGAAGTATTGGTAGCCGGCGCCGGCGAAAGACCACTGGCGCATAACGAAGTTACCTGTCATTACCACGGTACCCTTATTGATGGCAGTATCTTTGATAGTTCTGTACAGAGAGGCCGACCCGCCTCTTTCCCTTTAAACATGGTGATCAAAGGCTGGACAGAAGGTTTACAATTGATGCCTACCGGCAGCAAATGGCGTTTTTTCATCCCGCCACATCTTGGTTACGGCGATCGCCAGGTAAGTGCCCAGATCGGCCCCAACAGTACCCTGATCTTCGACGTAGAACTGATCAGCTTTATCTGATTCCAAAAAAATTGGGGAAATGCTGAACCACCCCAGTTCTGCATTTCCCCAATTACTAATTATTAATTTTTAATTTCTAATTACTAATTTTTAATTACCAACCCTACCCCATCTCACTCAACTCCAGCCACCGCAACTCTTTTTCTCCCAGCAGCTGATCAATCACGATAATCCTTTCACTCAATTTATTCAGCTGTTCAAAGGGCAGATTACCCGTTCCCATTTCTTCGGTGATCTTTTTCTTCTCCGCTTCCAGCTCGGGCATTTCTTTTTCCAGCAGCTCAAACTCCCGCTTTTCCTTAAAACTCATTTTCTTCTTCACACTACCCACTGACGACTGACTACTCACAACTACCGCTTCTTTACTCACCACGACTGATTCAGTAGTTTCTCCCTTACTTTTCCGCTGCTCCAGTACATCCCATTTATTTTCCTTCTTCTCATTATCCTTCAGCCAAAGCCGGTACTGCGTATAGTTGCCCGGAAAATCGCGCACTTCCCCCTCTCCTTCAAACACGAAAAGGTGATCTACCAGCCGGTCCATGAAATAACGATCATGGCTCACAATCAGTACACAACCCTGGTAATCGCTCAGAAAATTCTCCAGTACGGCCAGTGTAGGCAGATCCAGGTCATTGGTAGGTTCATCCAGGATCAGAAAATTCGGGTTGGTGAACAGTACAATGAGTAACTGCAGTCTTTTTTTCTCTCCTCCACTTAATGAATTGAGATAGGTGTATTGTTTATCCGGCGTAAATAGAAACAATTCAAGAAACTGTGCCGCACTTAAACTGCCGCCATTGGCCAGCGGAAAATTCTCGGCAAATGTTTTCACATATTCGATCACCCGCATATTCTCTTTGAACACCAGTCCCTGCTGCGAAAAATTACCGAACACCACCGTATCACCGATATTGATCTTGCCACTATCAGCCGTTTCCAGTTGCTGCAGCATATTCAGGAAAGTAGATTTACCCACCCCGTTTTTACCGATGATGCCAATGCGCTCGCCCTTGCTGAAAGTATAATCAAACCCTTTTAAAATAGGCAGGTCGCCATAACTTTTGTACACTTTTTTCATCTCCACCACTTTGCCACCCAGTCGGCTCATTTTTACCTGCAGTTGCACCTGAGCGTCTTCGATACGCTGTTTGGCGCGGGCTTCTACTTCGTAAAAATTATCCTGCCGACTTTTACTTTTGGTGGTACGGGCTTTGGGCTGCTTTCGCATCCACTCCAGTTCTTTACGGTATTCGTTTTTGGCCTTATCAATGCTGGCCAGCTCACTTTCAATACGGGCAGCTTTCTTCTCTACATAATTTTCATAATCGCCACGGTACACATACATATTCTCCCTTTCCAGTTCCCAGATCTCTTCACTTACCGCATCAAGAAAATAACGGTCGTGTGTAACCAGCAGCAGCGTTACGTTTTCCTGGTTCAGGTAATTCTCCAGCCACTCGATCATCTCCACATCCAGGTGGTTGGTGGGCTCGTCCATCATCAGTAAGGTATGCTTATGATCAAACCCGATATCGATCAGGGTTTTGGCCAGTGCCACCCTTTTCCGCTGTCCACCACTCAGATCACTCACCGGCTGCTCCAGGTGATGGATATTCAGTTTGGTGAGAATCTGCTTCACTTTTACCTCAAAATCCCAGGCATTCAAGTCGTCCATTTTGCCAAAAAGTTCACTCAAGGCCAAACCATCTTCGCTTTCGCTGGCTATCTCGTACTCACGGATCACATTCATCACCGGGTGATCGGTATGGAAGATATTCTCCAACACCGTTTTAGACTCATCAAACTTGGGATCCTGTTCAAACAGGGCCACAGTAACGTCTTTATGGATGAATAATTTACCCTCATCCGCCGTTTCATCCCCATTCAGGATGCGCAGCAACGTTGATTTACCTACCCCATTCCGGGCAATCAGGGCTATTTTTTCGCCCTCGTTGATATGGAAGGAAATATTCTTAAACAGGGGATTGATCCCATAACTCTTCGTCAAACCTTCCGCAGAAACATAATGCATGCGGCAAAACTAAGGTTATAGTGGCAACAGGCAAAAGAACAGGGGGAACAGACGAACAGAAGAACAAGGAACAGATGAACAGACGAATGGGAGAATGATGAATTGGGAATGGATCAAGCTAGATTAAGCAACATACACATTAAGTATTTATAAAATATAAAACATCCCTCCTCCAAATTCTCTCTTTCCGATCGTCGGTTCCTTGCTCATCTGTTCGTCTGTTCATCTGTTCAATCTTCCATCCCCTGTTTTTCGTGTTTTCATTATACGTATTTTTGCTATATCTATGAAGAAGATCGAACTGGAAATCGTGGCCCTTTCGCACAGCATTACCCAAACGCACTCCTATGCGGTGGTATTGGGCGAAATGAATGGTTTACGCCGTTTACCCATTGTGATCGGCGGATTTGAGGCGCAGGCCATTGCCGTAGCGCTGGAACATATGCAACCCAGCCGCCCCCTCACCCACGATCTGATGAAGAACTTCATGAATGCTTTTAACGTAGAATTGCAGGAAATCATTATCAGCGACCTGCAGGAAGGCATTTTTTATTCGAAACTGGTCTGCTTTACAGAACATGATACCGTTGAGATCGACAGCCGCACCAGCGATGCACTGGCCTTAGCCGTTCGTTTTGGTTGCCCGATCTATACCTATGAACATATCCTCGAAAATGCAGGCATCTTAATGGAAGACGGCACTCCTAAAAAGAACAAAGGAGAAGCCGTAGGCATCGAAGACAACAGCGCCACCCACGACGACCTCAGTGCCCTGAACCTGGAAGAACTGCAGACATTACTGAACGAAGTACTGGAACAGGAAGACTATATCCGCGCCATCTCGATCAGAGATGAGATTAATAAAAGGAAATAATATTCGTGAGTAGTGAGTGGTGAATAGTCAGTGATTACTATTTCCATTTAATTTTACTCACTACTCACTACTCACTACTCACCATGGTTCTTTTTCCCAACTGCAAAATCAACCTCGGTCTCAATATCATCCGCAAGCGGGAGGATGGTTACCATGACCTGGAAACCGTTTTTTATCCCATCGCCCTCAAAGATGCGCTCGAAGCCATCCGTATGGGTGAGCAGGGTATCCGGTTCAGCAGTTCGGGTCTGGCAGTAGCCGGCAATCCTGATGATAACCTTTGTGTAAAAGCGTACCGGCTGTTAAAACAGGATTTCCCCGAGATCGGTGGTATAGAAATGCACCTGCATAAACAGATTCCCATGGGTGCCGGACTGGGCGGCGGCAGCGCCGATGGTGCTTTTGCCTTATTATTGCTGAACAGGCTTTTTGCACTGGAACTGAGCGAAGAACAGCTGATCCGTTATGCATTGCAACTGGGCAGCGATTGCCCGTTTTTTATTCTGAACAAACCTTGTTTTGCAACAGGCAGGGGCGAAATAATGCGCCCTGTTACCCTCGACCTCTCAGCTTATCGCTTTCTCCTCATCAATCCCGGTATTCATGTATCTACGGCCCAGGCGTTTGCGGGCATACAACCACAACCACCAGCAAAAAGTATAGCCGAGATCATTCAACTACCCATCAGCCAATGGAAGGAACTACTTGTAAATGATTTCGAAAAAAATGTGGCCATCCTTTACCCGGGGATCGCCGCTATCAAAGAAGAGTTCTATGCCCAGGGTGCCCTGTATGCATCTATGACGGGCAGCGGAAGTACCGTGTACGGTCTTTTTAAGCAAGGAACCAACCCCACCATTCAACGCCAACCCGGCTGGACCGTCTACCAGACTGATTAACACCCGTTAGTTTAACAAATAGATAATATTCAACAATTCGGCTATTTGTTTAAATTTTATCAACCTATCTTGATAATTTATTCATATAATCTTTCATAAAGACGGATTTTTTGCATAAATTCACACAACGATTGCCTGCCATTTTATTTCCTGAACATTAATTCGATTGTACATGCTTGTTTCCAGACATAGCGAAGGTTTGTATGACCCTTCGTTTGAACATGACGCCTGTGGCATTGGTTTCGTAGCGAATATCAAGGGCAACAAATCGCACCAGCACATTGCAGATGCATTGACCGTATTGGAAAATATGGAACACCGCGGTGCCTGCGGATGTGAAGTAAATACCGGCGATGGGGCCGGCATCATGCTGCAGATCCCCCACGAATTTTTCTTTGATGAGTGTTTACAACTGGGCGTTCATCTGCCTGCTTACGGAAAATATGGCGTGGGCGTTGTATTCTTTCCCAAAGAGATCCGCCTGCGCGAAGAATGCCGCGACATTTTTAACCGCGCCGCTGAAAAACTCGGCTTGGAAATACTCGCCTACCGGAAAGTGCCGGTGAACAAAGAAGACATCGGTCCCACTGCCCTTTCTGTAGAACCCTGTATGGAGCATGTATTTGTAGCTTGTCCAGATCATATCACCAATCCCGATGAATTTGAACGCAAACTCTTTGTACTTCGCAACTATGCATCGCATACCATCAGCAATTCAGTAAAAAAAGATGAGATCGGTTTTTATCTCGCTTCCCTTTCTTATAAAACACTTATTTACAAAGGACAGTTAACCAGCATGCAGGTAAGGAAATACTTCCCTGACCTGAGTGACAAACGAGTGGTATCAGCCTTCGGCCTGGTACACTCCCGTTTTGCTACCAACACCTTCCCTTCCTGGAAACTGGCACAGCCATTCCGTTATATCGCCCATAACGGCGAGATCAATACCCTGCAGGGAAACCTGAACTGGTTACGCACCAGCGAAAAAGGGTTTACCTCGCCTTATTTCAGCAAAGAAGAAATGGAAATGCTGTTACCGATCGTAACCGCCGGCCAGTCAGATTCTGCCTGCCTGGATAATATGATCGAACTGCTTACCCTCACCGGCAGATCCTTACCACATGTAATGATGATGCTGATACCCGAAGCATGGGACGGTAACGACCAGATGGATCCGGTAAAAAAAGCTTTCTACGAATTCCACGCCTGTATGATGGAACCCTGGGATGGCCCCGCTTCCATTTCTTTCACCGATGGTAAAATGATTGGTGCCACTTTGGACAGGAATGGATTACGCCCTTCCCGTTACGCTGTTACACACGATGACCGTGTGATCATGGCATCTGAAACAGGTGTGTTACCGATCGATCCTTCCCTCATTAAAGAAAAAGGAAGATTACAGCCCGGAAAAATGTTCGTGGTTGATATGGAACAGGGTCGCATCATCAGTGATGACGAATTGAAAGCAAACATCTGCTCACAAAAGCCGTATGCAGAATGGCTGAATAAATACAAGATCCGCCTGGAAGAATTACCCGAACCCCGTGTTATGTTCACACACCTTGAACACGAGCAGGTCTTTAAATACCAGAAAGTATTCGGTTATTCAACAGAAGATCTCGATACCATCATTGCCCCCATGGCTATTGACGGTAAAGAACCCATCGGTTCAATGGGTACCGATATTCCGCTCGCTATTCTCAGCGAACAGCCACAACATCTCAGCAGTTATTTCAAACAACTATTTGCGCAGGTAACCAATCCACCGATCGATCCCATCCGCGAAAGAATGGTGATGTCGCTGGCCACATTTGCCGGCAGTAATGGTAATTTACTGGTCGAAGATCCGCTGGCCTGTCACAGTGTAGCACTGAAACATCCGGTACTGAATAACCACGAGTTGGAAAAGATCCGTAGTATCGATACAGGTATCTTCCAGGCCAAAACACTGCAAACCTATTTCCGGTCAGATGGCAAGCCAGGTTCGCTGAAAGCAGGCCTTGACCGTCTCTGCCGGTATGCAGTGGATGCAGTAGAAGATGGATTTGAAGTGATCATTCTTACCGACCGCGCGATCGACTCCGATCACGCACCCATCCCTTCCCTGCTGGCAACGGCAGCCGTACACCACCACCTCATCCGCAAAGGATACCGTGGCCAGGTAGGTATTATTGTAGAAGCCGGGGATGTGTGGGAAGTACACCATTTTGCCTGCCTGCTGGGTTTTGGTGCCACCGCCATCAACCCTTATCTAGCGCTTTCATCTATCCGTGATATGAAACTGGGCAACAAACTCCAGACAGAACTGGATGTAGAATACCTGAAAAAGAATTACGTAAAAGCGGTGAATGAAGGATTACTGAAAGTGTTTTCCAAAATGGGAATTTCTACTTTACAGTCTTACCAGGGAGCCCAGATCTTCGAGATCATCGGACTGAATAAAACCGTGGTGGATCAATACTTTACCGGTGCCACTTCGCGTATACAAGGCATGGGACTGGATGAGATCGCCAGAGAAGTTCTCGCCAAACATTATTTCGCTTTCAGCAAAAAAGAAATTCCGATCGATCGTTTACCTGTGGGCGGTATTTATCAGTGGAAACGCAAAGGTGAATTCCATTTATTCAATCCGCAAACCATTCACCTCTTGCAGCATGCAACCAGGATGAATGATTATGCCACATTCAAAAAATATTCTAAACTGGTAAACGACCAGACTGAAAAAGCCTGCACTTTACGCAGCCAGTTCCAGTTCAAACGCAACCGCCCTTCTATTTCTATTGATGAAGTAGAACCAGCGGCCAATATATTCAAGCGTTTTGCCACAGGCGCCATGTCGTTCGGCTCCATTTCCTGGGAAGCGCATACCACACTGGCCATTGCCATGAACCGTTTAGGCGGTAAGAGTAATACAGGCGAAGGTGGCGAAGATGAGATCCGTTACCAGCGTTTACCTAACGGGGATTCGATGCGTTCGGCCATCAAACAGGTAGCATCTGCCCGTTTTGGTGTAACCAGTTTTTATCTGACCGAAGCAGATGAACTGCAGATCAAAATGGCACAGGGTGCCAAACCCGGCGAGGGTGGTCAGTTACCCGGCCATAAAGTAGACGAGTGGATCGGCAAAACCAGGCACTCTACACCGGGCGTAGGACTGATCTCTCCACCACCTCACCACGATATTTATTCCATTGAAGATCTGGCACAATTGATCTTTGATCTGAAAAATGCCAACCGTGCGGCAAGGATCAATGTAAAACTGGTATCTAAAGCAGGTGTAGGTACCATTGCGGCAGGTGTGGCCAAAGCCAAAGCCGATGTGGTATTGATCGCAGGTTTTGATGGTGGCACCGGTGCTTCTCCCATCAGTTCCATCAAACATGCAGGTTTGCCATGGGAACTGGGGCTTGCAGAAACACATCAAACCCTTGTCAAAAATAAATTGCGCAGCCGCGTGGTAGTGCAGGCCGATGGACAGATGAAAACCGGTCGCGACATTGCCATTGCCGCTTTATTAGGTGCAGAAGAATGGGGTGTGGCCACTGCTGCACTGATCGTGGAAGGATGTATCATGATGCGTAAGTGTCATATGAATACCTGTCCTGTTGGCGTAGCTACACAGGATCCCGAACTGCGCAAACGCTTTACAGGCAATCCGGATCATGTGGTTAACTTTTTCCATTTCATCACAGAAGAATTACGGGAGATCATGGCAGAACTCGGTTTCAGAACTGTGAACGAAATGATTGGCCAGGTAGATTCGCTGGAGATGCGCGAAAACATCACCCACTGGAAATATGGCACACTGGATCTGTCTGGTGTATTATATAAAGAACCCGCAAGCGCAGACACCGGTTTATACAAACAGGAAGAGCAGGATCATGGTATTGCAGACGTATTGGATTGGCAGTTGCTGAAAGCCGCACAACCAGCCATTGAGAAAAAAGAAAGAGTGGCAGCTTCCTTCCCGATTAAAAATACAGATCGCACGGCAGGCACGATTCTCTCTAATGAAATCACGAAGATCTATAAAGCCGAAGGATTACCGGAAGATACCATCCACTTCACCTTCACCGGTACTGCCGGACAAAGCTTTGGTGCATTTAACACCAAAGGCGTTACACTGGAACTGGAAGGAGATGCCAATGACTATTTTGGCAAAGGATTAAGCGGCGCTAAACTGATCGTGTATCCTTCCAAACAGGCTTCTTTTGTACCGGAAGAAAATATCATCATCGGTAATGTAGCCTTCTATGGTGCCACTGCCGGAGAAGCTTATATCCGTGGAAAAGCAGGCGAACGTTTTGCCGTAAGAAATTCCGGCGCCAGCGTGGTGGTAGAAGGTGTGGGCGATCATGGTTGTGAATACATGACCGGCGGAACAGCTGTGATCTTAGGCAGCACAGGCAGAAATTTTGCAGCAGGCATGAGTGGCGGTATCGCGTATGTATATGATGTGAACGGTGAGTTTGATCAGCTCTGTAACAAAGAAATGGTAGATCTTGATCCACTCGATCAGACTGATGCGCAGCTGTTACAGGATATGATTACCCGTCATTTCGCTTACACAGCCAGCAGCGTTGCCAAATTTGTTTTGGGCGATTTTGAGAACCAGCTGAAGAATTTCGTGAAAGTATTTCCGAGAGATTATAAGAAAGCACTGGCGGAGAGAACTGAGAAGTCAAAAGTAAAAAGTCAAAAGTAAAAACCATTACACGAACTGATCACTAACAACCAGTAAACCAATAAACGATTATCCCAATGGGTAAACCAACCGGATTTATAGAATTTACGAGAGAGCTTCCCGGCAAACGCCCTTCGAAAGAACGTGTTAACGATTACCGGGAATTTGTTGAAAAATTCCCCGAAGAAAAACTCAACCAGCAATCAGCCCGTTGTATGAACTGCGGTGTTCCGTTTTGCCATAACGGCTGTCCGCTGGGTAATATCATTCCCGAATTCAATGATGCCGTTTACCGTAAAAGCTGGGCAGAAGCGTACGATATCTTAAGTGCCACCAATAACTTTCCTGAGTTTACCGGAAGGATTTGTCCTGCCCCCTGCGAAAGCGCCTGTGTATTGGGTATTAACCAACCACCGGTAGCGATCGAAGAAATAGAAAAACATATTATCGAGATCGCATTTGAAAAAGGATTTGTAAAACCCCGCAAGCCTAATCTGCGAACAGGTAAAAAAGCAGCCGTAGTAGGTTCCGGACCAGCCGGCCTGGCCGTTGCCGCACAATTAAATTATGCAGGTCATAGTGTAACCGTTTTTGAGAGAGATGATGCACCAGGCGGATTACTGCGTTACGGAATCCCCGATTTCAAACTCGAAAAATGGGTAGTGGAAAGAAGAGTGGCATTGATGGAGGAAGAAGGTGTTACTTTCCGTTGTAATGCGAACGTGGGTGTAAATACCAGCATCAATGATCTGCTGCGCGAATTCCAGGTAGTCATATTGGCCGGTGGTTCAACCATCCCCCGCAACCTGGATATTCCGGGCAGGGAACTGAAAGGCGTGCATTTTGCGATGGAGTTTTTAAAACAACAAAACAAAAGAGTCAGCAACCGTCCGGTAGAGGGAGAAGATATTTTTGCCACTGCTAAAAATGTAGTGGTGATTGGAGGCGGTGATACCGGCAGCGACTGTGTTGGCACTTCCAACCGCCAGGGTGCCGCTTCGGTTACCCAGTTTGAGCTGATGCCCAAACCACCGGAGAGCAGAACCATATCCATGCCCTGGCCCACGTATCCCATGACACTGAAAACCACTTCTTCGCATGAAGAAGGTGCCAACCGGCACTGGTCTATTTCAACCAAAGCCTTTATTGGCGATGAGAAAGGAAACCTGAAAGCACTACGAGTGGTTGATCTGGCCTGGAAAACACCGGAGGGCGGCGGACAGGCCCGCTTTGAGGAAGTTACCGGTTCCGAAAGAGAGATCCCCTGCGAACTGGCTTTATTGGCTATGGGATTTGTACATCCCCAGCACGAAGGCCTCTTAAAACAACTGGACATTGACCTGGATGAAAGAGGAAATATAAAAGCAACGGAACAATCTTACCAGACCAATATCCAGAAGATTTTTACAGCGGGGGATATGCGTCGCGGACAATCACTCGTGGTATGGGCCATTAGCGAAGGGAGGGAATGCGCCCGTAAAGTAGATGAGTACCTGATGGGTGGTTCAGTGCTGGAATCGAAGGACAAGAGTTATTTAGTAAGCATATAATATATTTTAATGTATCGCAAAATGCCTCCGAAAACCGGAGGCATTTTTATTTTATTCAATAAATCGCTGTATAATTAAAGAATAACTAAGAAAAAAAGGCTTGGATGGTTTTATATATTATTTTAAATAAAATGTTAACAATTTTATCAATTCTAACAAATTTTATGAGTAATTTAGATTTGTAAATAATTATTATTATTTAATTTAATATTAAGTCTATGTCAAAATCAACCGTCAAGCAATTTGCACCTTTCATTCTTTTATTAGTAGTAGCCGTAGCGGCTTTATTTGTCCCCTCCCTCCCCAACTTTGATGATGGGGGTAAATACAGTGCCGCCGATATCGCCTGGATCATTGTAGCCACCGCCCTGGTATTCCTGATGACTCCGGGTCTGGCTTTTTTCTATGGCGGGATGGTTCACCGCAAGAATGTGATCTCTACCATGATCAAAAGTGTGGTTGCCGCCGGAGTGGTTAGTATTCTCTGGGTATTTGTAGGCTATAGTCTTTGCTTTGGCGAGTCTATCGGGGGATTTATCGGTAATCCCACCACCCACCTCTTTTTCAAAGGCATCAATTCCGGCGCTCCCTGGAGCCTGGCGCCCAGCATTCCGCTGGCCCTGTTCGCTTTGTTTCAATTGATGTTTGCCATCATTACTCCCGGACTGGTGGTAGGCGCGGTAGCTGAACGGATCCGCTTTACCGCTTATATCCTGTTTATCGCATTGTTCAGCCTGCTGGTATATGCTCCCATTGCACACTGGACCTGGCATCCTGAAGGTTTCCTGTTTAAAATGGGTGCCCTCGATTTTGCAGGCGGTACCGTGGTACATATTTCTGCCGGTTGCGCCGCATTGGCCGGTGCGCTGGTATTAAAACGTCGTAAATCTCACCTGGAACAACAGGAAATTCCGCCGGCTAATATTCCGTATGTACTGATCGGAACCGGTTTACTCTGGTTTGGCTGGTTTGGTTTTAATGCCGGATCTGCACTGGGTGCCAATGCACTCTCTGTATCTGCTTTCGCCACTACCAACACGGCCGCTGCTGCAGCCGGTCTTTCCTGGATGTTCTTTGATGTGATCCGCGGTAAAAAACCTTCCGTACTCGGTTTCTGTATCGGTGCCGTGGTTGGCCTGGTTGCCATCACCCCTGCTGCCGGTTTTGTTGCCGTGCCACAAAGCATTTTTGTAGGTTTCGTAGCTGCCATCGTTTCTAATCTCGCTGTTTACTATAAAACCAAAACCAGCCTGGACGATACACTGGATGTATTCCCCTGCCACGGACTGGGGGGTATGGTAGGTATGCTGATGACAGGCATTTTCGCCACCAAATCGGTTAACGCTGCCGGAGCAGATGGTTTGTTCTATGGAAACGCTGCTTTCTTCTTCACACAGGTGAAAGCACTCTCCATTGTAGTTGCCTACAGTTTTGTGGTATCCTTTGCTATTTTCAAATTCATTGACCTGATCCTGCCTTTACGTGTTACGGAGGAAGAAGAGATCCAGGGTCTGGATGCCTCTCAACACAACGAAAAATACGGAAGAACGCCACAACTGGCCTGATTCATGATTCATCCGGAATAACCCATAGTACCGGTAGCTGTTTCATCATCAACAAAAGTGCCTTTCTACTAACGAAGAACCCTCTGACCAGGGTGTGCACAAAGAAGCTTCCGGGTCTCCAAAAAATAAGGTACAGCCATATGATACACCTCTGACCAGGTATATCGGCTGTACCCTTTTGTTAATCATAAAACCTATTGCAATGTTAAAGAAAATTTCAGGAGTATTCTGTATTGGATTTTTAACCCTCGTCTCGGCCAATGCACAATCTGATTCCAGCAAAAAATCAACCACCACTTTTACAGGATCTGTAGATGCGTATTATCGTTTTAATTTCAACGATCCCCCTGTTGGCACCAACAACTTTACCAGTTTTACCAATTCAAAAAATTCCTTCGAACTGGGTATGGCTTCCATCAAAGTGGACCATAGTTTTGGCAAAGTATCTGCCACGGCAGATGTGGGCTTTGGCCGCCGTGCACAGGAGTTCTCATACAACGATATTGGCACCACTTTAACTGCCGTAAAACAGGCGTTTGTGAGCTATGCCGCTTCCGATAAAGTAAAATTCACTTTCGGTAAATGGTCTACCCATGTGGGTTATGAACTGCTGGATGCCTATGCCAACCGTAATTACAGTATGTCTTACGGTTTCTCTTACGGTCCTTTCTTCCATACAGGTATCAAAGCTGATATCTCTCTGGGTGGCAAAAGTGCCCTGATGCTGGGTGTGGCCAACCCTACCGATTATGTAAGTGCACCCAACAGTGTGAAAGTGCTGATAGCACAATTCAGTACCGGTTCTGCCAATGATAAAGTGAAAGGCTATCTGAACTTCCAGGGAGGAACAGGACTCACACAATTCAACCTCGTGGTAACCGGTGCTGTATCAGACCAGTTCAGTCTTGCTTATGATGGCAGCCTGCAATCAACCAAACAGGGAACCACCAATTCGAGCTGGAAAAGTCATGCGGTTTATCTGAACTATGACCCCGCCAAAACATTCGGCCTTACCCTCCGTGCCGATTATTTCGATGACAGGAAACTGTCGCCATTGCTGGGTGGTGCTAAAAAAATGTTCGCCACTACCTTATCGGGTAATGTAAAACTGGATAACCTGACCATCATTCCTGAATTACGTTTAGACAGTGGCAGCGGTGCCGCTTTTGTAAAAGGAAACGGAACTGCTACCAAAAGCACCGCCAGCTTTATACTGGCCGCCGTTTACAGATTCTAACCAAGAATTTTCTACCTATACATGAGAGAAACGCAAAGAGATACCCGTCGGGTGTCTCTTTTGTTTACAGGCAGCGGAAGCATTGTTTTATTTCCTAAGTTCGGGGGATGAAACGGATCCTACGCTTCCTGCAATACATCTATTGCGTGTATGCCTTGCTTACGTTCATCGGGGTAATGCTGCTGGTGTTTCCCTTTGTGATTCTGTCATTGTTCTTCGGGAAGATCACGGGGGGTAATATGATATACCGCTTATGTCATGCCTGGGCTTATATCTGGTACTGCCTGATCGGCGTCAGGCACAAAGAGATCTATGAACACCCGCATGATACCAGCCGGCAGTATATTTTCGTGGCCAACCATATCTCGTATATGGATATTCCTCCGTTGGTGCTGGCCGTACACCAGCCCATGCGTGCCCTGGGCAAATATGAAATGGTGAAAGTGCCTGTTTTCGGATGGATCTACCGCGCAGCAGTGATACTCGTGAACCGGAAAAATGCCGACACCCGCGCCAAAAGTGTACGTGCCTTAAAATCGGCTTTGAAACACCATATCTCCATTTTTATTTTCCCCGAAGGCACTTTCAATGAAAATGAAAAACATCCTTTGAAACATTTTTACGACGGTGCTTTCCGGATCGCTATTGAAACGCAAACGCCCATTAAACCCCTGTTACTGGTAGATACACTTGACCGCTTACATTATAGAAGTCTCTTTGAACTTACACCTGGTAAAAACCGGGTAGTATACCTCGAAGAAGTACCCGTATCGGGCCTGACCAGCAAAGACATCCCCCACCTGAAACAACGGGTATTTGATATGATGGATGCCGGCCTGCGCAGGTATCGTAACTATCCATCTGCTTAAAGCGTATTTTTGATCAAATTCTACAGTTTGTTTGTTGAAGTTATCATACCACTTGCCTTACCTAAAAACTATACCTGGGCCGTTCCCGAACAGTGGCAGGCAGGCATACAACCCGGCGTACGCGTAGAAGTGATCTTTGGCAGGAACAAACGATATGCCGGTATCGTAAAAAAAATACTGAACGAAAAACCGGAAGCTTTTCAGCCAAAAGATATCAGTAATGTGCTGGATACAGAACCGCTGATTCACCCGCATCAACTGGCTTTATGGGAATGGATGGCCCAATATTATATGTGCAGCGAAGGAGAAGTGATGCAGGCTGCGATCCCTGCCAACCTGAAACTATCTAGCGAAAGTATATTGGTGTGGAATGAAGAGAGAAGTTACGATTTCAGCGATCTCTCCGATGCAGAGTTTCTGGTGGCAGAGGCACTGGAGATCAAAAAGGAACTCAGGCTTACAGAAGTGCAGCAATTACTGGATGTATCGAATGTATACCCGGTGATCAAAAAACTAATCGAGAAAGGCGTGTGTTATGTGTGGGAGGAACTGAAGGAAAAATACAAGACAAAAACGGAGACCTATATCACACTTGATCCCGTTTACCAGCAGGAAGAAAAACTGGCCGATCTGCTGAATAACTGGAGCAAAGCACCCAAGCAGATGGAGCTGTTGTTATCGTATCTGCATCTGCAGAAAACAGCAGGAGAAGTAACCCAACCGCAGTTATTAAAAAAATCGAACGCCACGGCCGCACAATTGAAGGGTCTTTGCGAAAAAGGAATAGTAAGGGCTGAGAAAAGAAATACGGACCGCATCCGCAGCCTTCCCAAAGACATACAGATAGATTTCACTTTATCGGAAGCGCAGGAAATTGCACTGGGTGAAATCAGACAGCATTTTACAGACAAATCCGTTTGTTTGTTACATGGGGTAACCGCCAGCGGCAAAACGGAGATTTATACCAAACTGATCGAATCCTATATCCGCGAGGGTAAACAGGTATTGTATATGTTGCCCGAAATCGCCCTCACTTCACAAATCATCCGGAGGCTGCAGAAGCATTTTGGGGGATATATCGCGATTTATCATTCCAAATTCAACCCTAACGAGCGGGTAGAGATCTGGAACAAAGTAAAAACAGGAGAAACCAAAGTAGTCTTAGGTGCCCGTTCTTCTCTCTTCCTTCCTTTCAAAGACCTCGCACTGGTGATCGCAGATGAAGAACATGATGCCTCCTACAAACAACAGGATCCGGCACCCCGTTACCATGCCAGGGATGCGGCTATTTATTATGCCGCTTTATCTGATGCACGCGTATTGCTGGGCAGTGCCACCCCTTCTATTGAAAGCTATTATAACTGTGAGCAGCAGAAATACGGACTGGTAACCCTGGAAGAAAGATTCGGACAGGTAGAACTGCCCCAGATCAATATCATTGATATCAAGCGGGTTCCAACCAAAGAAAAAGGTAAGATCGCGCTCACACCCACGCTGCTGGAAGCAATCGCTACGTCTTTGCAACAACAGAAACAGGTGATCCTGTTCCAGAACCGGCGGGGTTACTCCCCTTACCTGCTCTGTACTACCTGTGGCTGGATCCCGCATTGCAGCAACTGCGATGTTACTTTAACCTATCACAAAATAAAGAATACGCTCAGCTGTCACTATTGCGGTACTTCTTACCCGGTTATCCAAACCTGTGCCGCCTGCGGTAGTCATGGTTTTACACAGAAAAATTTTGGTACCGAAAAAATAGAGGAACTGGTCACCGAAGCTTTCCCCGATGCGCGTATCGCGAGAATGGATTATGATAGTGTAAAAGGAAAAAATGATCACGATGCCTTGATCAAATTATTTGAACAGCAGCGGATAGACATACTGGTAGGCACACAGATGGTGGTGAAAGGTCTTGATTTTGAACACGTGAACCTGGTAGGTGTGATAGATGCAGATGGCATTCTCAACTTCACCGATTTCAGGGTAAATGAACGAGCTTTTCAGTTGATGGAACAGGTAAGCGGCAGGGCCGGAAGAAAGGATGGCAAGGGAATGGTATTGATACAGGTAAGTAATCCGGTTCACCCGGTATTGCAGTTTGTAAAAGCACATTCTTTTCCCCGGCTCTTTGCTTACGAAATAGCCAACAGGAAACAATTTGCCTATCCGCCTTTTACCCGGTTGATCCAGGTAACTTTCAAACACAAGGAAAAACATCTCGCAGAAGAAGCTGCGCATATTATGATGCAGGGATTGAAAAAGGATTTTGGTGCAGAATGTAATGGACCGGCCCAACCGGTGGTAGACCGCGTACGGAACCAATACCTGTGGGAGATCCTCATCAAACTGCCCAAAGATGCCAGAAGGATCCAGTTATGTAAAAGAGAAATACTGCAGCAGGCAGTCATTATTCAATCCAATAAAAGATACCGCGGTGTCACTATCCTGCCCGATGTGGACCCCGTATAACCCTTATGGAGATCAGGCATAATATATCACTCCGTCCCTATAACAGTTTTGGCATCGATGTTTCTGCCAGATCCTTTGCTGTTTTTACTTCGGTAGAGGAACTGGCAGAACTGGTAACAGGCAATACCATCCCTGCAACAGATCCATTACTGATTCTCGGTGGCGGCAGTAATGTGCTACTTACCCAACATGTAGATGGCTGGGTGCTGAAGAATGATCTGACAGGCATAGAACTGCTGAAAGAAGATGAGGATCACTACTATGTCAAAGCCCAGGCAGGTGAAAACTGGCATGGGTTTGTACAATATTGTATTGCACACGAATATGCAGGTGTGGAGAACCTTAGTCTGATACCGGGTAATGTAGGTGCTTCTCCCATGCAGAATATCGGCGCGTACGGCGTGGAGATCAAAGATGTATTTCACGAGCTCCGTGCCTATGACCTTCTGGAAAAGACCATCCGGCATTTCGGGTTGGAAGACTGTGCTTTCGGTTACCGGGAAAGTATTTTCAAAAACCGGTACAAAGGCCGATACGTGATCCTTGATGTAACTTACCGTCTCAACAAAAAACCTGATTTTCATACCAGCTATGGAGCCATTGCGAAGGAATTGGAGCAGATGGGTATACAGGAACTCAGCATCCAGGCGGTTTCGCAGGCAGTGATCCAGATCCGTAGCAGCAAACTGCCAGATCCCAAACAGATCGGCAATGCAGGTAGCTTTTTCAAGAATCCTGTAATCAGTAGCGGACAGTACGATATCCTGCAAGCACAATATCCTGCTATACCCGGTTATGCTGCTGGTGAAGGATATACCAAAGTAGCAGCAGGCTGGTTAATAGAACAATGCGGTTGGAAAGGCTATCGCAAAGGGGATGCCGGTTGTTATGAGAAACAGGCACTGGTACTCGTGAACTACGGAAAAGCAAGCGGACAGGATATCTGGGAGTTGTCCCAATCCATCATTGATTCTGTTAAGGAAAAGTTCGGAATCCTGCTCGAAAGAGAAGTCAACATTATCTGATTGTTCTACACAACTGTGTCTATAAAAGTAAAGAGGGCCATCAAACGATGGCCCTCTTTGTAGGTTACTACTAATCCAATACGATTAATAATATTTCAATTTCATTTCAACGCGACGGTTCAGGCTACGGCCTTTGGCTGTTTTGTTATCAGCAACAGGTCTGGATGAACCAAATCCTTCATGTGTCATACGACCGGCATCAATACCACCTTTGGTAGTCAGGTAATCATAAACCGCCTGTGCACGCTTATGGCTCAGTGGCTGGTTGATTTTGTCGCTACCGGTATTATCAGTATGACCTTCAATATCCAGTTTCAGGGCAGCATCTTCTTTCAGAATCGCAGCTACATCGTTCAGTGATTTGAATGATTTAGCCAGCAGTTTGTTGCTTCCTGTAGCAAAGAATATATTCTTGGCACTGGCCGCTACTTTTTTCACGATCTCTTCTTTGATAACAGGGCAACCATTGTTCTCGCGAACACCTGGTACATCCGGACATTTATCTTCTTCGTCATTGATACCATCTTTATCACGGTCAGGAATCGGACAACCCTGGTAACGGGCAACACCTGCTACGGTAGGACATTTGTCTTCTTCATCGTTGATGCCGTCTTTATCGGTATCAGGTACAGGACAACCCTGATATTTAGCCAGACCTTTTACGGTAGGGCACTTATCGTTTTCATCATTAATACCGTCACCATCTGTATCAGGTACAGGGCAACCGTCGTATTTGGCAGTACCGGCAACAGTAGGACATTTGTCTTTGCTGTCGAGGATACCATCACCGTCAGTATCTTTTTCAACCGGCGGTGGTGGTGGGGGAGCTGCTACAACTGGTTCTGCTTTTTTCTCTTTCAAGGGAGAACCGATACCGATAGAATAAGTCAGGTGGTTGGTAGCGAGATTAGAGATCTTGGCGTTATAACCAAACTGGGTGTTAATGAAAGTTCCCTCACCCAGGTTCATCTGCAGCCCCATACCATACGGCATATATGCTGCAAAATAAGTACCTGCGTACATGGAAGCACCCAGTCCTACTGTAAAGTAAGGAACGAGGAAATGTTTATCTGTTAACAGCTTGAAATTCATGCTGGCAGATGTTTCCAGTAAAAACCGGCTATTGGTTTGCTGCGAAACACCGGATTTATAAGAGAAAGGATATTTAACGTATGAACCACCCAAAGATCCCATAAAGTCGATATGCTCAGTCAACCCCTGAAAGTATTGAAGACCAAGACCTGGAGACATATCACGCACTTTCGTCCATTGTCCGTTATTTAATACAGAAGACAAAGAGCTATGATCAATCAGATCAGCTGTTCTCATGTCTTTCAAAAGGAAGTTAACAGTCAGTGTAGGTCTTTTTTTATAGCTGATGGTGGCAGGCTGTGCAAAAGCTGCAGCTGACAAGCCAAGTGCTATCAGGGAAAAGAGGAATTTCTTCATAATACGAGTTTTAGTATGTATGGGGCAAAAATACAGTCAGAAACTGACTTTTGAAAATTATGATAACTTTATATTATACCCAATTAGTTAAGAGTGCCCTTTTTAACCCTCTCCACTCTTACCCGGGTTAACCCTTTTTTCAGGAAACCCAATTTCTGAGCGGCAGATCTGCTCAGGTCTACCACCCTGCCTTTGACTTTCATCCGGGGGTGCATCCTGTCGTTGATTCTCACAATCACCGATCTTCCGTTTTTCAGGTTGGTTACCCGAACCCATGTGTTTAGGGGGAATTGGTTACTGGCAGCGGTCATTTTCTTGTTCCGGAAGATCTCGCCGGTAGCGGTTTTGGTACCATCCAGATTGCTGCTATAAAAGCTGGCAATCCCCTGTAAAGTTCCATCTTCCTTTTTCAGGATTATTTCGGCATCCTTATTTACCATAACAGCACTATCCCTGGCAATAAGGGAAGAATCTACCCGCTTAACCACAGAATCAGATACTGCCTGCAAACTATCTGCTTGGTCTTTACTTATAAGCACATTTTTCTGCCAGATAATGGTTTCTACTTTCACTTTGGTAATGCCCCGCGATATAAAATCCAGCTGGTTGGCGGCAGCCCGGCTAAGGTCTACCACCCGGCCTTTTTTCTTCATTCGGGGGTGCATCCGGTCGTTGATCCTTACCACCACTGACTTGCCGTTAAACAGGCTCGTTACTTTTACCCAGGTGTTGAGGGGGAAATTATTGCTGGCTGCTGTCAGCTTATTATTACGGTATCGCTCCCCCGTAGAAGTCAGGGTGCCATCCAGGTTACTGCTGTAAAAGCTGGCAATACCATTTACCGATTTCCCTTTGATGATATAACCCGGGGTATCAGTTTGTATGGTATCAGAAATAGGTTCTGTTTTAACAACAAGTGGTACAGTATCTACATTATCATTTGATTGATAATTATTTATAAATATTTTCTCTATTTTAACTTTAGCTGAACCCGTACGCAAAAAGCCCAATTGTGCCACTACAGAACGACTCAGCTGGATCACCGGGGCCGATTTCTTTTTTGAAGTACGGTCGTTGATCCTAACCAAGGCCCATTTGCCATTTTTGAGGTGAGTTACTTTTACCCAGGTTCCTAATGGAAATTGATTAGAGGCGCCGGTAGGCTGTGCATTGTAGAAAATCTCCTTACTGGTGGTTTTGCTGCCATCTGCTTTGCTGCTATAGGTGGCTGCCATCCCGGTTATGGGCTTACCGGTTACCTGAAAGGAATCCGACACCTGTCCTAAAACTGTTTTTGGGCTGAGCGTGGAATCAACCTGGGCAAAAGACAGGCTAACACCAATCAGCAGGTAAGAGAATAGAAATATCAGTTTTTGCATCATGAAGATCATTTTAACACCGCGTCACAGCTTTTCCCCATTAGTAAAATAGGAAAAGCTGGCGGATCCAGGCAGTTTTCTTTTATTAATTTTACTGCCAATGGTTGCCGCAGGTTGCCAATAACCATGCCAATTTTAACGATTGTATTGACATTAAAGTTTAAATAAACAATTATAATATACTATTAATCAATGATAATATCAGAATTTATAAAAAATGGAAAATGGATGCAGATGATCAGATCAAAGCTGCCAGCAGCCCTCCTTATCCTGTTCATCATCTGCCACGGGCCGATATGGGTAAAGGCACAAAGCCCCTCTCTTACCCGGCAACTGCAAACAGAAACCACTATCCGGATCCTCAACCCGGCTAACAAAACCATCACATGGATCAACCTGCCAGACAGTCTGCACCGGTTAAAGAGATCCAAAAAGCTACTCTTGATCTTTTTCGCCCTGCCTAACGGGAATAGCATCGAGTGGACCATGGGCAAAACCATGGCACCCGGAGATGACTGGCATTATGATATACAGCATATTGCAGCCCAAACCCGGTTTATCCGGGAGGTTATGAAAGACAGGCAGGTAGTGGTGGCTTATATGGCCAATGAACTGAAAAGTTGGCCCGCCTGGAAAAGACAGCAAGCAGATGGGCCAGGGGAGATCAAACGTATGGTTGATTCAATAGCTGGCATTTTTCATCCATTCCATACAGAACTGGCATTAAACAGCCATAGTGGAGGAGGCAGTTTCCTGTTTGGCTACCTGGACGCTGTATCCTCTATACCCCGGGAAGTTAGCCGGATTGCCTTCATTGATAGCGATTACGGTTATGAAGACTCCCTGCACACCCAAAAGCTTACGCAATGGCTGAGTACCTCCCGCAAGCACCACCTGAACCTGCTGGCTTATAACGATAGTGTAGTGATCTATAATGGCAAACCATTGGTGAGTCCTACCGGTGGCACCTGGTACCGAACCAAACTGATGCAACAAAAGCTCGCCGCCTCTTTTCGCTTTACAAAAAGTGCCGACAGCAGCTTTATCAATTACAGTTCATTATCAAATAGAATCGACATTCATTTGAAAACCAACCAAGAAAGAAAAATTTATCATACAGAACAAGTGGCAAGAAATGGGTTTATCCATACCATACTGAGTGGCACCAGGTACGAGAAAAAAGCGGGGTACCAATATTGGGGAGAGCGGGTATATGGAGAATTTATCTGGCCCTGACCAGAACAGCCCGCCCTTTCTTTACGACCGGAATTTATCCGTCTTTTCATCGGCCGTCATATCTCCCTGGCTACGGATCTGGAGTTGTATGCTCGAAATCCATTCCGGGCATCCGCGGGATAAAAGATATTCGTTAACCTGGTTAATCACGGCTATCACTTCGGCATAAGTGCCTTCCAATACAGTAGCAAAAGGACCTACCTCGTGTTTGATTCCAGATTGCTGGATGATGGCGATGGCTTCATCCACCCATTCGTAGGGATGTCTATCCTGCACCACAGGCAATAACTGGATCGACGCATTTATGAGGTAACTGTGCATAACTTATTGTATTTCAGAAACTTCAATTACGGCATCCAGGTTTAGGGCGCCATGAATATGAGGGAAGACCTCATTAATGGAACCAGCCAGCTCAAATATGAGAGGTCTTTCTACTTTCGCTTTCTCGATCTTCAGTTTCACCAGTCCGGCTCTGCCTTTGTAATATCTCTCCAAAACGCCTGCCACCTGCGGTTCAGTACTGCAGTGAATAAAACCTTCGGTAGCGAGGGTATCTGAATCGTAATGACCAAGCTGCTGAGCTTCGGCCCACTGTTCTTTGGTAGTAACGTGGTATATGTAATCTGATTCCATTGTATTTGAATTTAATAACGTATTAATCCGTAAAGATTAAAACGGGTAGCGGCAGCAACTTATTGTTTTGAACCGGTTATCAGCCCAATACGGGCTTTAATTTTTGGTTAAGTAAGAGCAAGTCGGCCAGCACCATGGCGGTTACGGCTTCCATCACCACTGGTACGCGAAGGGCGATACAGAGATCATGGCGCCCCTTTACCGAGAAGGTTTCGAGCTCATTTGTCTCCCAATTTAAGGTAACCTGTTCTTTAGGAGTAGATGAAGTAGGCTTTATAACTATTCTGTAAACCAGTTCATTACCATTTGTTATACCTCCCACAATACCACCGGCATGATTAGTCTTGGTTTTACCGGAAGCATCCAGGATGGGATCGTTATGCTCTACCCCGAACATTTTGGCAGCAGCAAAACCGGCTCCAAACTCCACTCCTTTTACAGCCGGGATGGCAAATACGGCATGCGCCAGCAATGATTCTACAGAATCAAAGAAATGCTCTCCCAGTCCAACAGGCAATCCATTTACACGACATTCCACAATACCGCCAATGCTGTCTTTGGCTTCGATGGCTTTATTCAATCCTTTTTCCAGATCGGTTTCACCCCCTATTTCCAGGATGGTTGATTTAACTTCTATTCCCTGCAAGAGCTTTTTGGCGATCACTCCGGCAGCTACCAGGCAAACTGTTAAGCGGCCGCTGAAATGTCCCCCTCCCCTGAAATCCTCGAAACCGCCGTATTTGGCATGGGCCGTAAAATCGGCGTGTCCGGGGCGGGGTACTTCCCGCTGTTTCTCATAATCGCCGCTACGGGTATTCTTATTCTCGAACAGGATGGTAATGGGGGCTCCGGTGGTATGGCCGTTAAAGAGCCCGCTCTTGAAAATGGGCAGGTCGTCTTCTTTACGGGGGGTGGTTCCTTTTTGAACACCTCCTTTGCGGCGTTCAATATCTTCCAGGAAATCAGCTGTACGCAGGGGCAGTCCCGCCGGGCAGCCATCCAGAACCAACCCTACCGATTCGCCATGCGACTCGCCAAAAATATGTATGCGGAAAATGCGTCCGAAACTGTTCACGGGTGAGGGGTTTATTGGTTTACTGGTTTACTCGTTTACTGGTCTACTTACTAACACTGGCACCGAGTTGCTGCAGGTGCTGGTAAAAAGCAGGATAGGATTTGTTGATCGCTTCTGCTTCCTCGATGGTTACTGCGCCATCAGCCTTTAATCCGGCCACGGCACAGGCCATGGCTATCCGATGGTCGTGGCGGGAGTGGGTAACCGCTCCTTTTACCCCGGTTCCTCCCTTGATCAGCATCAGGTCGCCCTGCAGGTTAATTTCGATCCCCAATTTAGCAAACTCCTGCTGTAATGTAAGGGCACGGTTACTTTCTTTATGGGCGAGCCGGTTTACCCCTTCAATCACAGTGGTTCCCTCGCAATAAGCGGCAAGGGCAACCAGCGGGGGGAAGAGGTCCGGACAATCATTGGCGTTGAAATGGAAGGCTTTTAAAGGCAGTGGACCAATCTCTATCTCATCAGGTCGGATCGATAAACAGCAGCCACAATCCGATAATGCCTGTAAAACCGCTTTATCGGCCTGGGTAGAATAGATATCCAGCCCTTTTACCGTTATCGGACCAGCAATGGCACCGGCTACGAGCAGAAAAGCAGCGCCGCTCCAATCTCCTTCAACCGTATATTCAATGGCGGCTTCAGCAGCGGGAGTGGTTCGGGTATGGGTAAAACGGAAAACTTCGTATGCCTGGTTCTCTACCTCCCAGCCAAAATCTTTCATCACCTGGAGGGTTAGGTCGATATAGGGTTTGCTTTTGAGATTTTTGACAGTGATCCCCACATCATGCGCACCGGCTGCACCATAAGCCATCAGTAAACCCGTTAAAAACTGGGAACTGAGTGAGCCATCTACTTCAATATTGGCCGGTTGCAGCGGACCCTGGATCTGCAGGGGCAGTTTACCGCCATTGGAGACAACTGTTACGCCCAGTTTCGGCAGGATCTCATCGAAAAAATCCATAGGACGGGTGAGCAGGCTTCCCGTTCCATTCAGGGTAATGGGTTCGCTGCTCAATGCGGCAATGGGGGTAAACATCCGGATACCGAGGCCGCTTTCGCCACAGTTCACTTCTTTATTTTTCGGGAAGATCCCCGGGGAACTGATCACCAGGTCGCCATTGGCGGCTTTTTCAATAGATGCGCCCAGTTTTTGGATCACATCGATGGCTGCCAGGTCATCGTTACTATTGCCGGGATTATGCAGGGTGGTTTCGCCCACCGTTAACAAAGCTGCCGCGCAGGCCCTTTGCATACTGCTTTTACTCGCAGCGGCAACGATGGATCCGGTAAGTTGGGAAGGTTGTATGCTTACGATCATTGTTGGATTGGCGGATTGCGGATTAGACACCAGCTCCGGTCTTATTTTCCGAATTGTTTAAAAATGTCCTGGAGCTGAACAAAGAGCAAGGGCTGCACCACGCCTTTCCCGATCTTTTCGAGCAGGATATAGTTGATGCTTACATTGTCTTTCTTTTTGTCCATCAGCAGGATCTTAAAAGCTTTTTTGGTATTGAATTTGGCCAGCGTGGGAAGACCATATTGTTCCAGCACTTTCACCACCAGTTCTGCACCGGTAAAATGTTTCAGTTGCTGCGACATGACGGCGGCATAGGTCATGCCGATACTGATGGCCTGTCCGTGACTTAAATCGTACATATTCTCAATAGCATGTCCGAGTGTATGACCGAAATTGAGCAGTTTCCGTTCGCCCTGTTCAAACTCATCGCCTACCACTACTTTGGTTTTGATCAATACGTTCTGTTCGATCAAGGCAGACAAGAGTTTGGGACTTTTCTGAAAATCGCTGAGTTTGTGTTTCTGCAAATGGCGGAACATGACCGCATCTTTGATACAGGCATGTTTGATGATCTCTGCAAACCCATTCTGCCATTCTGCTTTGGGCAGGGTTTTCAGTAATGAGATATCAAACAGCAGGAAAGCCGGTTGACGGATCAATCCCACCATGTTCTTATACACACCCACATCAATTCCATTTTTACCACCAATGGCCGCATCTACCATGGCCAGTAAGGAAGTAGGTACCAGTCCGAAACGGATGCCCCGCATATAAATCCCTGCCACATACCCGGTAATATCGGTTACCACACCGCCGCCCACACCTACCAGCGTGGTTTTGCGGTCGGCCCCGAATGCAATCAGCTGGTCAATCACTACATCTACGGTCTGCTGCACTTTATACTTCTCTCCTGCTTTCAGTACGATCGTATTCCAGCCCTTGAATTTCTTCTTGTGTTTGGCAAAAACATGTTCATCGGTAATGATCACCGCATTTTCTTTCGGTGCCAGTTTCTCTATCTGCGAAAAATCGGCATCGAAATAATAATTAACCGTGGTAGTGGAGAATGTAAAACTTCTTTTTTTCATGGGATTAGCGAATTAGCGGATGGCGGATGAGCGGATTATATGATCCGCCAATCCGCTATCTGTAATGCTTGCATTAGGAATTCATGATCTTGTTCTGGTGGGTAATACTTTCCATGTGAACCGCATCAAAGTATTTGGTTACAAATTCCTTACTCAGGCCCAGTTTATCGCCTTTGGCGAAAGCCCTTTCCAGAATGCTGTTCCAGCGGTTGGTTTGCAGGATGGTGATATTATTATCTTTTTTGTACTGACCGATATTCTCTGCCACTTTCATTCGCTGGCCGAGGATCTGCATCAGTTCATCATCCAGGTTATTGATCTGCTGTCGCAATTTTTCGAGTGCTGCATGGTATTCGGGAGAAGCAATGTCTTCTTTTCTCCAGCGGATATTGCCGATCATTTCACCCAGTTGTTCCGGTGTGATCTGCTGTTTGGCGTCGCTCCAGGCGTTATCCGGATCGATATGGCTTTCTACGATCAGACCGTCAAAGTCAAGATCGATAGCCGTTTGGGCTACTTCCTGTAAAATATCTCTTCTGCCACAGATATGAGAAGGGTCATTGATCAGTAATAACTCGGGGTAGCGACGCTTCATTTCGATGGCCAGGTGCCACATGGGTGCGTTGCGATATTCGGTATTGCCATAGGAACTGAAACCACGGTGTATCAGGCCGATATCTTTGATACCTGCTTTGGCTACACGCTCCATCGCACCGATCCAGAGTTCCAGATCCGGGTTAATAGGATTTTTGATCAGAACAGGCACTTCTACACCACGTAAAGCATCTGCTACTTCCTGCACACTGAACGGGTTTACCGTGGTACGGGCGCCGATCCAAAGCACATCTACCCCAAAATGCAGGGCATCTTCTACCTGTTTGCCGGTGGCTACTTCAATAGCTACCGGTAATCCGGAAGCTTTTTTGGCGGCCTGTAACCAGGGCAGGCCCTTGGTGCCGATTCCTTCAAAACTACCGGGACGGGTACGGGGTTTCCAAATACCTGCACGCAGGATATCTACTTTACCGGTAGCTGCCAAACGCATTGCCGTTTGCATCACCTGCTCTTCTGTTTCGGCACTGCAGGGACCGGAAATAATTAATGGACGCTTCTTTAATAATGCCTCCACCGTTGTTGCCTGTTCGATTGCTTGTTCCATGTTTGTTGTTGTTACTTTTTATGTTTTTTATTGGTTGATCAGTTAACAGGTAAACCCATCTATTGGCCGGCAATCAATCACCAATCAACAGGTTTACCTGCTAACATCTGATTACCCTTCGCCTCTTCTGGGTTTCTTGGAGAAACCTGCCGGACCACCACTATCCGCATCATTCATACGGATCCTTCTGCCTTTGTAGCTTTTACCGTCCAAAGAACGGATCATCTGCTGCGCGGCGCCACGATCGATCTCGATCCAGCTGTTCATGTCCTTCATATCAATCTTACCCAGTACTTCTTTTTTCAGGTCGCTCATATCCAGGATAAACTGCAGGAAGCTGGCTTTAAAAAACCCGTCTTTGGTTCCCAGGTTCACAAACAGCCGGCTGTAACCGCCACCTCTGGTATATTCCTTGCGACTATCGCCACGACCTTCACCTCTATCATCTCTTCTTCTGGGTTCGCTTCTGTCGTTGCGGTCCATTTTGCTGCGTTCGCGCAGGTTCAGGTCTTCCGCATTCTCATAATATTTCAGGAAGCGGTCAAACTCCATCGCTGCCACACGTTTCAGTACATCTTCCTTGCTCACATCGGCAAACTTTTCTGCCAGCATGGGAACATAGGTTTCATAATCGCCATGGCTGATATCGGCCGACAATAATTTATCCATGAAATGGAAGAACTGTTTGCGGCATACATCCTTGCCACTCGGTATATCCAGCTTGTGAAACTGCGAGTTGTTGATCCGTTCGATCTGTTTGAACTTATACATCTCTTTCGCATGTACGATCGAGATACAGATACCCTGGTTACCGGCACGACCAGTACGACCACTTCTGTGTGTATAAATCTCCACATCATCCGGCAATTCGTAGTTGATCACGTGGGTGATACCCACCACATCAATTCCACGCGCCGCCACATCGGTTGCGATCAGCAACTGCAGGCTTTTATCGCGGAACTGTCCCATAACACGGTCACGCTGTTGTTGCGTCAGGTCTCCATGCAGGGCGTCAATATCGTATCCTTCCCTTGTTAGTCTTTCAGAGATCTCCTGAGCATCGATCTTGGTACGGGTAAAAATGATCCCATAGATACCCGGGTTAAAATCGATGATCCTTTTCAGCGTTTCATAACGGTGCTGTGCCGTGGTAACATAGTATTGGTGATCGATACTTTTGTTGGTCGTGTTCACCTTCCCCACCGTTACCTCTTTGGGATCCTTCATGTACTTCTTGCTCACTTTGCGGATCTCCGGCGGCATGGTAGCACTGAATAACCAGGTACTTTCCCTTACCGGGGTATTCTTAAGGATGAATTCGATATCATCCTGGAAACCCATGTTGAGCATTTCATCCGCTTCATCCAGTACCACGTACTTGATCTGCTCAAGATTGATCGCTTTACGCTCGATCAGGTCGATCAGACGACCCGGTGTAGCTACCACGATCTGCACGCCCCTTTTCAGGTCGCGGATCTGTAACCCGATAGAAGCGCCCCCATACACAGCCACTACGGATACCCCAGACATGTATTTTTTAAAGAGCTCTATTTCTTTCACAATCTGCAGGCAGAGTTCCCTTGTGGGACAAACCACCAGCGCCTGCGGATATTTAGCCGCGGCATCAATAATATGCAGCAAAGGCAGGCCAAAAGCCGCTGTTTTGCCGGTTCCCGTTTGCGCCAGGCCAATAAAGTCCTTGGTGCCACTCAGCAATACGGGGATTGCCTGTTCTTGTATTGCGGTTGGGTTCACATACCCCAACTCATCCGTTGCCTGAATCAATCTAGCATCAATTCCCAACGCTTCAAATGTCGTCATGTAATAAAAAATTTGCTGCAAAGGTACTTTTTATATACCTCTTTACCCTTTTTTTGTTTGAAACCCAGCAGCAGCGTGGATTTCAGCTATTCTTGCGTCGCACACTTGTACTTCCTTCCGCCTATCGGCTATCATTCGCGAATTAGCGGATAACGGATTCATGTTTAATAGCTATTTGCTAATTCGCCCTCCCTCTTCAGACAGGCTATTAGCCGCGAGCTGTGAGCCATGAGCTTTTCCTAATCTTGCTTGTCGATAGAACGTTACCCCATATTTTTCGATACGCAGATAGCTCACAGCTAATGGCTCGCAGCTCGAAGCTGCCCTATTTCAATATTCTCCTGATCCCGTTCGCCTTCTCGATCAACTCGGCCAGGTATTCGTAATTCTCTTTCTCCAGGCAGGCTTTGAACTTACGTAACTGGGCAATATGCTCATTCAATACATCCAGCACATTGTCTTTATTCTGCATAAAAATGGGTACCCACATGGCTGGATTACTCTTGGCCAAACGTACGGTGCTCTCGAAACCGCCACTCGCCAGTTCAAAAATGGCATCTTCTTCCCTCTCCTTCTCCAAAACCGTATTGGCCAGGGCAAAAGAAGTGATATGCGAAATATGACTTACATAAGCTACATGCACATCGTGCGCTTCCGCATTCATGTAAACGATGTGCATACCGAGGAGTCCATAGACTTTTTCTACCAGTTCCACAGCATCCGTATCACTTGCATCCTTACTGCAGATCACGGTTGCTTTTTTCTCAAAAGCATTTTTTACTGCCGCTTCCGGACCGCTGTATTCGGTACCCCACATCGGGTGGGTGGCTACAAAACGTCCGCGTTGGGGGCTTTGATCCGCCGCTTCGCAGATCGTTTTTTTGGTAGAGCCCACATCCATTACTACCTGTTTGTCTACCATTTGCAAAATCAGTGGCAACAAAACTTCAGCCACGTTAATAGGCGTTGCCAGTATCACCAGACCGGATTCCTGAACGGCTGTATGCAAATCCTTTACTTCATCCACCAGCCCCAGTTCCAAAGCCTTAGATGCATGCGCAGGATTAGCTTCTACCCCGATCAGTCTGGTGGCAAAACCTTTCTCTCTCAATGTCAAAGCCATGGAACCTCCGATAAGGCCAACCCCGATGATGGTAACTGTCATGGTAATTAAGAATTAAAAATTAGAAATTAAAAATTGAATACGCGTTCTCACTAACTCTGTTTAGAAATTATTAATGGTTAATTGCTAATTTTTAATTCTATTGATCGCTTCTTCAAATTTTTCGATGCTGCCGCATAAACTCACCCTGATATAACCGTTGCCGGCAGAACCAAAAATGCCACCGGGGGTGATAAATACACTGGCATTATACAGCACTTCATCGCTTAGTTGGTAACCGCTTGGGTATTTTGCAGGAATCTTAGCCCATACGAATAAACCTACCTGGTCTTTGGAAAATTCACAGTGCAGCAATTGCAGCAATTCAAATACTTTCTCACGTCGGGCTGTGTAAATGGCATTAATATCATCGTACCAGTCTTTACCAAGGCTCAGGGCTTTGGCCGCAGCCAGTTGTACCGGCAAAAACATACCGCTGTCCATATTACTTTTAAACCGCAGGATTTCTTCAATTCTTTCTTTGGCGGCGCAGAGCATTCCTACCCGCCAGCCGGCCATGTTCTGGCTTTTGCTTAATGAGTTCAGCTCAATCACCACTTCTTTGGCTCCATCCACACTGAGCAGGCTCATGGGTGTTTCGTTCAGGATAAAGCTGTAAGGATTATCATGACAAACCAGGATATTATGTTTTTTTCCAAATGCCACAATCTTTTCAAACAAAGCCACTGTTGGCAATTGTCCGGTTGGCATGTGCGGGTAGTTAACCCATAACAGTTTCACTTTCCGCAGATCCATTTGTTCGAGTGCGGCAAAATCAGGTTCCCAGTTGTTCTCTTCTTTCATTTCATAGGAAACCGCTTTACCTCCGGCCAGTTTTACGGCACTGCTGTAGGTGGGGTAACCGGGGTTAGGGATCAGTGCTTCATCTCCTTCGTTCAGATAGGTCATACAAATATGCATGATCCCTTCTTTGCTACCGATCAGCGGCAATACTTCCGTATCGGGGTTAATGGTAACACCATACCACCGGGCATACCATGCGGCAATGGCATTTCGTAAAACCGGAGATCCTTTATAACTCTGATAGGCATGCGTGTTAGACTTCTCCGCTTCTTCCTGCAGCACTTTTACCACATCGGGATGCGGCGGCAGATCGGGGCTGCCAATACCCAGGTTGATAATATTTTTACCTTGTTTGTTCAGCTCTTCTATCTCACGTAGTTTCTGCGAGAAATAGTATTCGCCGATGCCTTCCAGTCTTGTTGAAGTAGCTACTGTCATAATTAACCTTTTACAAGTTTTCCTTTTTTGTAAATACCGAATATTTTTACACTGTTCGTCAGTGCTTCAATGGAAGCCATTACTCCTTCAAATTGTTTGCGGGAATCAAATTCCAGATCCGCATAAAAGCCGTATTTGAAATTACTGCCGGGTATGGGCATACTCTGGAGTTTACTCAGGTTAATGCCCCCTTTTGCGATCCGGCTTAATACCTGTGCCAGTATGCCTTTGGAGTGATTGGTCTGGAAATAAACAGATGCCTTATCCGCATCGGCCACTTCCTGCACTTCTTTTTCTCTTTGTAATACGAGAAAACGGGTCACATTATTTTTCAGGGTATGGATATGCGGAGCAATGATATCCATATCGTATAATTCTGCCGCCAGTTTGCTCGCAATAGCGGCCGCATGTTTGCTGTGTTTCTGGTGAATATGTTTGGCACTGAGTGCGGTATCTTCTGTTTCTACCAGTTTCCAATCCTGTTTTTCGAGGTAATCGAGGCATTGCAGGATGGCCATCGGGTGACTATGCACTTCTTTGATATCTTCCAGTTTCACGCCTTTGTTAACCAGGAGGTTCTGGCTGATAGAGAGATACACTTCCCCGATCACTTTCAGGTTGCTTTTCTGCAGCAGGTTGTAATTAGGAAGGATACTTCCGGCAATGGAATTTTCTATGGCCATGATTCCGCCGGCGGACTGTTTTTTATCAGAAGATATCCGGATCAGGTCGCGGAAAGTGGCGCAGGTAATCACTTCTACCTGTTTACCAAAAAAGGAACGGGCAGCTACCTGGTGAAAACTTCCTTCGTACCCCTGAATGCAGATCCCTGCCGGCTTATCAGCCGGATCGGTAGTGGCAGATCTTTTATCCTGTTTTACAGTTGTCATATTATTTCCTGTTTCATTACCCCCTTTCCTTACAGCGGGGCAAAAAAAATCCCGGCCTTTCGGGCCGGGATCGTATCTTAATTTGTTTTCGCTTTTATGCTTTGGCAAATACTACCCGGCTTCTTTGTGTAAAGAAGTAATAAAAGAAAAAATAGAAAGTATTTGCTGTGTTTTGAATCATTCTATGCCAAATATAATCATTGATCCTATTCAATAGCATCATCTCTCAAAAAATATTATACTAACAAACCTTAGTTAGAACTAAGATAGGATACGGATGTGGTCTGGGGATTGATTGGTTGTTGTAGTGGCGAGGGTGGAAATAGGGTTAACTTTTACTTATTACTTATTAATTATTAATTGCTAATTGTTAATTTTTATGTCAGGCCGCTCCAGCGTCCCAACATAAAAAAGGCCCTCCGTGGAAACGGAGCGCCCTCTAACGATTGCTTGCCATATGAAAAAAAGTTCGAAAGCTGTTCTGACCGGCAAGCTAAGTCACCTCAAATCTTACACACTTAGCTTTAAGAATTACTTCTTGGTAGTGTCTGCAGCAGCTTTGGTTGTATCTACAGCAGCAGCGGTAGTGTCAACTGGGGCAGTAACTGAATCAGTTTTTACTGTGTCAGCAGCAGGAGTTTGGTTTTCACCAGAATTACAGGCAGCGAAAGCGCCCAGAGCCAATACGAATAACAGCTTTTTCATGTTTGTTTGTTTTGTTGTGAGTGAATTTAGTATTAATACCCGCATGTGATAAAAGGTAACCCGGGGTAGCCGAAGTTTTTTAAAAAAATATTTTAGGCCTATTTTGGGTTACTTTTACCCCCTATACCGTATTAAATGTACAGATAGTGAAAGCCGATACTAACGAACAAGCATTACTGAAGGGACTGGCACTGAACGACTCCAAAGCCATCGAAACCATTTACAAGGATAATTTTTCGATGGTTCAGGCTTTTATTCTGCAGAACAATGGCTCTTACGACGACGCCCGGGATATCTTCCAGGAAGCCATGATCGCCTTGTATGAGAAAGCACAAAGCGAATCATTTGTCTTAACCTGCCAGATCAAAACCTATGTATATTCTATATGCAGGCGTTTATGGTTGAAAAGATTACAACAGTTGGGTAGATATTCGAACCGGATCGACAGTATGGAAGAAACGGTTCCGGTGGAAGAAGATCTTGACATACACGAAAAGCGTAATGCCGAGTTTGCCATCATGGACCGGGCCCTGAACAGCCTGGGAGAACCGTGTAAGAGTTTATTGGAGGGGTATTACCTGAAGAAAATGGGAATGCAGGACCTGGCGGCCGAATTTGGGTACACCAATGCCGACAATGCCAAGAACCAGAAATATAAATGTTTGATGCGGTTGAAGAAATTGTTCTTCTCGCAATATAATATCGGAGACTAATATCATGGACGACATTCTACTTTTGGAAGCAATCGAACGTTACCTCCACGGCGATATGGATGCCGCAGAGCGTGACTATTTTGAGACGCTCCGGAAAAATACACCCGAAATAGACCAGATGGTGGTAGAGCATGGCATGTTCCTGCACCAGATGGACATTTACGCGCTTCACCGTAACCTGCGTGCCAGCTTACAGCTGTCGCATGCCAAATTACTGGAGCGTGGCGATATCAATGAAGGTGGCGAATTGACCACCCGCGGTAAAGTGATCCAGATCTGGAACAAATACAAAAGGGTAACCGCTATCGCAGCTTCTGTGGGTGGCGTAATTGCATTGGTGATCAGTGGACTGGCCATTTATTTCTCTCCGGTAGTGAATGGCAACCAGATTGAGCAGTTGAGCAAAGCCATTGAAGTAATCAAGAAGAACCAGCAATACCAGGGAACCCTGATCAATGAAGTAAAAAGCAAGATCCCTGCAAACGCCAGGCTGATCAGCGGTGGTTCCGGTTTCCTCATCGATCCTAAAGGATATATTATTACCAATGCACACGTGCTGAAAGGTTCCGGTGCGGTTGTGGTAGACAATAAAGGGCAGGAATACAATGCTACTATTGCCCATATAGATACAGACCGCGACCTTGCGATCCTGAAGATCAACGATTCAGAATACCAGCCACAGAAATCCCTCCCCTATACCATCCGTAAATCCAATGCCGAATTAGGGGAAGAAATATTTACCCTTGGTTACCCAAGAAACGATATTGTGTACGGAGAAGGTTACCTGAGTGCCAGAACCGGTTATAACAGCGACTCCCTTACCTACCAGGTGCAGATCAGCGCCAACCCCGGTAACTCCGGCGGACCGGTATTCAATAACAGTGGCGAAGTGATCGGGATTTTAAGTACCCGCCAGGCGGAAGCCGAAGGCGTAGCTTTTGCCGTGAAATCTAAAAATATTTATAAACTGGTGGAGGAGCTGAAAGCAGCTGATACTTCTTTTGCCAGACTGAAGCTGCCCGGTCGCTCGAGTTTAAAGGGTGTACAAAGAAAACAGCAGATCACCCGTTTGGAAGAATCGGTGTTTTCTGTGAAAGCTTTTAAGAAATAAGATATGAATTATTGATTTAGACAGCCCGCTTTTTGCGGGCTGTTTTTTTATGGCCATTACATAGCAAAAAACAGGGAAGCATTTGCTTCCCTGTTAGTATTTTATCAATCAATAACCAGGATCAGGTCCACAAAGCTGAGGGATATTCACCCGAAGCTACCAAGGCATTGATACTGGCCTGTACACCCGGTGCATCTTCCTTATACGTTACCCCGAACCATTTGGCAGAAGTAGGAATTACTTTTACTACGCCTTTTCCTGACTGAATATAATATTTAGTAGCCGTAGGAATAAAAAATTCAGCTTTGGGCTCGTTCATATGCTGATCAAGGAAATGGTGGAACTGCTCTTCGCAGAGATCGATAAAACCGGGTGCAAAACAGAGATAGTTCATGCTAACCAGGCTGTCTTCTGATACTTCATGCAAGCCGGTCTCATCCTGGTAGGTGATTTTGCCGTTCCCGTCTCTGAAAATGCTGGTACGTTCATTGATATCAGTGAGGTTATTATCAGCATCAATATCACAAACGCCACGACTTACACTACCGTTATCGCTGAGCGTGTTTTTTAACTCATAACCCAGGATACAATAGGTTTGTTCATTACACTGGGTAGTCAGGAAATCATATGCTTTCACAAAAGCGTCTCTCCCGTAATAATCATCTGCGTTGATCACGGCAAAGGGTTCGTTTACTTTTCCTTTGCAGCAAAGTACGGCATGACCGGTTCCCCAGGGTTTGGTTCTTTCTGCCGGTAGAGTGCGGCCACCGGTAAAGGCATTCAGGTGTTGGTAAACATAATCAGTAGCAATACGTCCCTGTAATTTAGGTTCAAAAATGGCTTTAAAACCTTCTGCAAACTCTTCCCGGATAATAAAAACGATTTTGCCGAAACCTGCGCGGATAGCATCATAAATAGAATAATCCATGATAGTTTCGCCGGAAGGACCAAAAGACTGGGTCTGCTTCATGCTTCCATATCGGCTGGCCATGCCGGCAGCTAAGATCACAAGTGTTGGTTTCATGCAGAATATGATTAAGATTGTGCTGTTAAAAGAATGAATGATCGGTTAAAATGTATGCGAAATTACAAAATATCAAGGTTCAGCCATTGCCCCATTTTTCGGATGAACAGGTGCAGACAGATATCCTGCGGCTGGACCTACTGCATCCCATCGTATCGGGCAATAAATGGTTTAAACTGAAGTATTACCTGGTGGAAGCCCACCTGGCCGGCCATCATACCATTGCCACGTTTGGCGGTGCTTTCTCTAATCATATTGTGGCCATGGCTTATGCCGCTAAAGAAGCCGGATTGCAGAGTCGTGGGTATATCCGGGGAGAGTTAACCCATCCCCTATCTCCCACTTTGCGGCAGTCGCGGGAACTGGGTATGGAGCTGAGGTTTGTAACCAGGGAGCAGTTCCGGGATCCGGATACTATCATCCGCGCTAACACTGACCCGGGGGTATATTGGGTACGAGAAGGTGGCTATGGCCTGTTAGGCGCCAAAGGTGCGGGTGATATCTTATCATCGGCCGACACCCAAGCCTATACGCATATCATTTGTGCCGTAGGCACGGGTACCATGCTGGCGGGTCTGATCCGGTCTGCCCGCATAGAACAGCAATTGATCGGAATCAGTGTTCTCAAAAACCATTTGGGACTGGAACAGGAAGTAAAATCACTACTATCCAATAGCCAGCAGGCACCATTTACCATCCTGCATAACTATCATTTTGGCGGCTATGCCAAACACCCCGCTGAGTTGATCCGATTCATGTGCGAAACCTGGGAGGCAGAGCAATTACCCACAGATATTGTGTATACATCCAAACTGCTGTATGCAGTGAAAGAGCTGGTATCCAATCAATATTTTCCTACAGGTAGCCGGTTACTGGTGATCCATAGCGGCGGATTGCAGGGAAATAACTCTTTACCGTCCGGCATATTACCATTTTCTTAAACGATCTGATTTTATATTTGTAACCCATGAGGCCGATCTTACGTTCACTTGCAATACTGACAGGGTTACTCGTATGTTTTACCGCTTTTTCGCAGAGCCTGCTGCCCGACTTTGCTGCGCGGGAACTGACCCGCGGAAAAATCCAGATCAGCTGGAACAATCCTTACCGTAATTGTGTTCAGTTGGCTATTCAACGATCCCTTGACAGCAGCAAAAATTTCCGTACTATTTTTTCTTCGCAATCGCCGGAGCTGGCTTCGAATGGTTATGTTGATAACAGACCGGTGCCCAGTGTGAAAAATTTCTACCGGATTTTTTATTCGCTGGAGGGAGGTAGTTATTTTTTCACCAGGGCCATCGCAGTAGAAGCCAGTTCGGTGGTAAAATCTTTGCCTGTTGATCTGCCTACTGTTACACCATCAATACCGCCGATAAAAGAAAAACTCATTACACCCACCCTCACTGCTGGAGAAAAGAAAAACCTGACCAGCATCTATTTACAAAAGAATATCCTATTCCGTTTTGATAAAGCAGGGTATGCGCGATTTAAGGATTCCATCAATACAAAAACCAAAGACAAACTCCGTCGCCTGAACGAGAGGTCGGTAGAATGGATCCCTGTAAACAAAGAGGTATACTATATTTATAAAGACCAACAGGTAGTGGCTGAGTTAACTAAGAAATCCTTCTTGAAGTGGAAAGACTCGATTAAATACAAAACACAGGATACCCTGTATGCGCTGGATGCATACCATAGCCAGATCCGCTCCTATGCCCCCCCTCCCAAAGCCTATGTATTTATTTACCGGAATGATAGCCTGTTGCAGGTACTGGAAACCGCCCTGTATCGTAAATTCAAAGACTCGGTAGCCAATAAAACCAAGGACACCTTATATGCCAGCGATGAGCAACATGTGGAGATCAGGCCTTTTGTTCCGCGTTATGTATGGAAACCTTCAGACTATATCTTCACCAATAACAAAGGATATGTGACTATTCTGCTGCCACTGGTAAAACAACACAGATATGCTGTGATCTTTTATGAAGAAGATGGCTCAGAACTATTCCGCATCAAAAACCTGAAAGAGCAGGAACTGATCCTGGACAAAACAGACTTTGTTCATGCAGGTTGGTTTTATTTTGAGTTATTTGAGGATGATAGACTGATGGAAAAGAACAAGTTCTTTCTGCCGAGGTGAATGAATGATAGAATGAGTGAATGAGTGAGTGAGTGAATGAGTGAATGTTTTGTCAGGGGGAAACGAGATGAATGGGGAATACTTTTTCGAAATTCTTTTTTACTTTTTCTTTTACTTCATCGAAAGGAATTTCACGGCCCAGTTCTTTCCGGAGAGAAGTTACCTGTTTGTTTTCGATGCCGCAGGGCACGATATGACTGAAATAGTCAAGATCCGTATTAACATTAAAGGCAAATCCATGCATGGTGATCCAGCGGCTGCATTTGATGCCCATGGCGCAGATTTTACGCTCCCTGCCTTTCTGATCAGGATCGAGCCATACACCGGTTTCGCCGGGACTGCGTTCTCCTTTCAGACCATATTCGGCCATCGTAAGAATAATCACTTCTTCCAGGCTACGTAGGTACCAGCCCAGATCTGGCTTTAATTTTTCCAGATCGAGAATAGGATAGCCTACCAATTGTCCCGGTCCATGAAACGTAATATCTCCGCCGCGGTTAATATGGAAGTATTCGATCTGTTTCTGCCGTCTTTCTTCTGCTGAAATCAGCACATGGCTTTCTTTCCCGTTTTTACCCAGTGTATAAACAGGTTCATGTTCAACAAAAAGCAGGCGATGAACAGTGGAGGGCAATACTGCCACTACTGCCGGATCTGCTGCCCGCAGCAGGGCCTTTGTATCGGCATTCTCTTTTAATAATTTTTCCTGGTAATCCCAGATCTCCTTGTAACTGCGTTGCCGGCCAAGATCCTGGAACAAGACTTCCTGTTGCATGGCGCAAAAGTAGGAAGAAATTGGCACTGTGAATTGCCGGGGGTGGCTGTTAAAACACGCCATCTCCCTTCAAACCTTTATTTTTGCCGCATGTTGGATGAGCTTGATAATTTGCCCGAAGACACATCAGAAGCCCTATATGAGCGCAAAACCTTTACCATTGATAAGGGACAGGAACCACTGCGTATAGACAAATGGATCCAGATGCACCTGGAAGGTGCTACCCGTAATAAGGTACAACAGGGTATTGAAGCCGGGTTTGTAACGGTGAACGGAAAAACAGTAAAAAGCAATTATAAGATCAAACCGGGTGATGAGTTGTTGTTGATGAGCTTGATTAACCCGGAGCATACCGTATTGAAAAGAGAGAATATCCCCTTAAATATCGTGTATGAAGATGATGCCCTGATGGTGATTAATAAACCAGCCAATATGGTGGTGCATCCGGGCGTAGGTAATTTCAGCGGTACTTTACTGAATGGGGTGGCTTATTACCTCGAACAACAGCATCCGGGTATTGATGAAGATATTTTACCGAGGTTTGGATTGGTACACCGGATAGATAAAAATACTACGGGACTGATTGTGCTGGCCAAAAAACCGGAAGCAGCGGCGCATCTCGCCAAACAATTCTTTAACCATACGGTAAAACGTAAATACGTTGCACTGGTTTGGGGTGATATGGAATTTGATGAAGGAACGGTAACCGGTCATATTGCCCGGCATAAACAGCACAGAAAAATGTTTGATGTATATCCCGAAGGAGAAATCGGTAAACATGCCATTACCCATTACAAAGTACTCGAAAGATTCAATTATGTAACCCTGGTAGAATGTGTGCTCGAAACAGGACGTACCCATCAGATCAGGGTGCACATGAAACATATCGGGCATACTCTTTTCAACGATTGGGAATATGGCGGCGATAAAATTCTGAAAGGAACCATTTACAGCAAATACAAACAGTTTGTAGATAACTGTTTCGAGATTTGTCCGCGTTGTGCACTGCATGCCCGAACACTGGGATTTATTCACCCGGTTACACAGCAAGAAATTTTATTTGAATCGCCCTTACCCGAAGATATGCAGGGTGTTATTGAAAAATGGAGAGCGTATATCGGTACCCGGAAAGAGTAACTACTTCATTCAACACACCCCTTCAGCATATAAGATACCCGCTTATATTTGTACTATAAACAGATCCCTATGTCTACAGATATCCGGAATAACTGGACCCTTTCTGAAATCAAAGCTGTGTACGATACCCCTCTGCTGGAGCTGATTTATCGCGCAGCAGGTTTACACCACCAATACAACGATACCGCTGAAGTTCAGGTTTGTACCTTACTGAGTATTAAAACCGGAGGTTGCAGTGAGGATTGTGCATACTGTCCGCAAGCTGCCCGTTACAATACCGGCGTAGATGTACAGGCATTGATGCAGAAAGAAGAAGTATTAACCTATGCACAAAAAGCCAAAGAAGCCGGCAGTACCCGCTTTTGTATGGGAGCTGCCTGGAGAGAAGTAAGGGATAACCGTGATTTTGACCGTGTACTGGATATGGTAAAAGGCGTGAATGAAATGGGGATGGAAGTATGTTGTACGCTGGGTATGCTTACCGAATACCAGGCGCTAAGACTGGCCGAAGCTGGTTTATATGCCTACAACCACAACCTGGATACGAGTAAGGAACATTACGGCGATATCATTACTACCCGCACTTATGACGATCGTTTGCAAACCCTCGAAAATGTACGCAAAGCAGGGGTAACCGTTTGTTGCGGCGGCATTATTGGCTTGGGAGAGACACATGAAGACAGGATTCAGATGCTGCATACGCTGGCTACCATGCCGGAGCATCCGGAAAGTGTTCCCATTAACGCATTGGTGCCAGTGGCCGGAACACCGCTGGAGAACAATACCAAAGTAGATATCTGGGACATGGTTCGCATGATCGCCACCGCCAGGATCCTGATGCCCAAAACCATGGTACGTTTAAGTGCAGGCAGAAATGATATGAGTGTAGCCGAACAGGCGCTTTGCTTTATGGCAGGTGCCAATTCTATTTTTGCCGGAGATAAGTTACTTACTACCGCCAATCCCGGTTTTGAAGCGGATAATGCCATGTTTCAACTATTAGGATTATCGCCCCGGAAAGCGTTTAAAGAGGAATCGAAGCAATACCTTCGTGAAATGACAGAAGCATAGTACCATTAAACAATTACCCCTAAATCATACGCATCATGAAAAAATTACTTTGTTCTCTTTTAGTGCTCGTTACCTGTCAGTTAGCACAGGCCCAGATAACCGAGACCATGAAACTGGTAGATTCTACCACTCCTTTTAAACCTATCAATGGAGCCATTACACGTGGCAGTTTGATCAAGACCAGTAATTTTCATTATTACGAGATCAATGACAAAGTGAACCAGAAGTTCAATAATGGCCAGCCGCAGCTGCTGGTGTACCAGGATGGTAAAAAATTCAAAATCAAAATTGAGGGAATCGAAAAACTGCTAACCTGCAATAAAGTACAGGAAGTCATCGAAAGCAATATTGACGGAGATTTTAAAGGTTGGGATGGCTCTACGAGTTTTAAACTTGTGAACCAACAGATCTGGAAGCAGGATAATCCTACCAGCACAGTGTTTGCCAATATGTATCGTCCTGCAGTGTTGATTTACCTGAGTTCGGAGGGGTATAAACTTAAGATCGAAGGATTAAATGAAGATCCGATCCTGGTAAAAAAGGTACAATAGGTCTCAGCGTATCTCCTATCTCATCTTACAATTACTACCCAGCCGGAAATGACCGGCTGGTTGATGTTCAGGTCTATTACATAGTAATAAGTAGCCATTGGTAATGGCCTGCCATTATAGTTACCGTCCCATTCCCTGCTGGCATTTCTTGTCTCAAAAACCTGCGTGCCATTACGGGCAAATACTTTCACAGTAGCCAGCGGGTAAGTATCCAGGTTTTGGATCACCCAGGTATCATTGATGCCATCTCCATTGGGTGAGAAAATATTGGGAACCCGTAATTTTTTGTACACCCTTACAAATGTTTCATCAGTTTCTATAGGACAACCCGAACCTGGCAAAGCAGCCAAGGTATAAGTAGTGTTATCCACCGGATTCACTACAGGTGTTACGGTATTCCCATTCTGGATATGGGTATTGGGTGTCCAGTAAATACTGAGCGGACTGCCTTGAACAGAGCCATTCAGCGTTACCGTATCTCCTTCAAAAATGGTTTTATCCGGTCCTGCATTAACGATCAGTTTCTGTAATACATTCACCAGTACAGTGGCCGAATCTTTGCATCCATACTGATTGGTAATCACCACTTTGTAGGAAATGGTATCTACAGGTGATGCAAGCGGGTTGGCTGAACTGCTGTCGGAAAGTCCATTTACCGGCGACCAGCGATAAGCGACTCCACCGGATGCTGTTAATAGCGTGCTACTCCCCTCGCAAATATTTACTGTTGAACTGACCAACGCTTTGGTTCCGGGAAAAACGGTAATATGGAAAGAATCAATCCGGGTACAACCGGGTTCCGTTCTGATCTGCACTATATACCATCCGGAATCTTTCTCACTCACATTATACAAGAAAGGATCCCGCACTTTGGCGGTAAAGCCATTGGGACCAGACCATTGATACGTAAAAGCAGAACCATCTACGGCAGCTAGCCTGAAATCACTACCTGTACAACCCAGGAGATTTTTATCGGCACCAACCGGTGGTAAAGGATTTACATTAATGGTGGTGATATTGGAAGCAATACGGCAGTTGAGCGAACTGAAATTGGCAGCTTCTGCCATTACAGCACGATACTGGTAAATACCACCGGCAGTTGCTTTACGGGTAAAGTTCAAAGAAGTCTCACCCGTAATATCTTTCCATGTTTTACCCGTATCTACACTGAGCTGCCATTGCACCATCGGACTGGCGAATGCTGCCGGATAAGTGGTAGCAAAAGAAAATAGGGTTTGTTCTGTTTCGCATACATCTATCAGCGATTGTATCCTGTTATCTACCGTAGCCGCAATAACCGGTCCGCAGGGGCGGAAAGTTATGTCATCCAGCGCCAGATCATTTCCGCACTGGGCACCACCGGGAGCATTATTTGTAATCCGGAGTACCACCGTATTTACACCAGCCGGGGTTTTAAAAAATGTACCATACTGCTTCCATACCTTCTGCCCTTCGAAAGGAATATCGCCCGAATCAAATTTCTGGAGTAATACACCGGCAACTGTTTCGATCCGGAAAGTAAGGTTGGGTTTCACACCAGTACCACCACAGGCGGTGGGTTTTAAAACGTTGGCTACCCAGGTAGCAAATTCAAAAGTGGTATTGGCACATAAGCCTTTTACGGTATCTACATAAAACTCGCTGGGTTCCGGTGAAGCATTTACCAGCATAAATCGGCCACCGGTATCTCCGGTATGATCTCCCACCATCAGGTGCCAGGTATTACCGAAACAACCAAACGACATATTGGTAATGGTATACTGTCCATCGCCCGGGCAACCGGAAGTTACATATTGCAGATTGGTAATGCCAGCCTTTAAAGGGCCATTGGGTGTAGCATCTGAGCCGAATGTAACATTTACAACGGGATCTCCGAGACTGCCATTACAAAGTTGTCCGTTAGCCTGAAAACAGAGTATAGTAAGCAGTAAAAAATAGAGCAACTTTTGTTTCATGATGGCACATGTGTCAGTCACATGCAATAACAGCAGGATAAATGACCACCTTTTAAAAATACGAAGAAAACAGAGACAGTTTTATACCCAAACAGTACCGCCTGTTAAAAAACACAAAAGAGAAGGCCGCTATTACAGAACAGCGGCCTTTGGTGGTTTGATTTGGCTGAATTTACTTCTTTGCTTTTTCTGCCCTTGATTTCAATTCTGCAATGGGCATGGCAATGATACGACCGGTTTGTTTTTTGCCTTTATAAGTTACCACTTTCAGCATCACGGCATCTTTTGGTGCTATCAGTGCACTGGTATACTTAGGATAGTGGTTATCCGGAAAGCTGTTATCGAATGAATAATAGATATCCAGTATTTCTACTTCCTTACCCAGCTCTATCTTCAGTTGTTTATCAGCTGTGAAACTGGCCGCAAAACTGGGATCGTACACACTGGGTGCATATTTTTTATCCGCCACATCAAATCTTTCAAAATGCTGTTCCACTTTTCCGAAGAAATGATTCCAGTTCTTTTTTTCTTTGGGAGACCAGAGTGTTTCTGCTACGGCAAATGCACGGGGCCAGGTCATGTATTGCTGGTGACGCATATTATACACCTGCTCTGTCCAGAGGTTGGCCTGTCCGCCTTTGATATATTTTGGATCCACTTCATCCGGTACAGGTTCAAATTCATACGTCTTGTTCAACCGTAAGGAAGCGTAGATGCGTGGTTCGATAATCGGATCCCCCTGCATATAATCGATATAGGTATAAGTCGTAGGACTCATCACCACTTCATGTTTCATTTTAGCAGCCTGAATCCCTCCTTTCATTCCCTGCCAGCTCATCACTGCTGCGCCGGAGGCAAGGCCACCTTCCAGGATCTCATCCCATCCGAGGAATTTTTTGCCTTTGGATGAAACGATCTTCTCCAGTCTTTTTTCAAAATAACTCTGTACTTCTTCCATATGGTGTAATCCCTCCCGCTGCATTAATTCTTTGATAGCTGGAGATTTTTCCCAGTAGTTCTTGGGGCACTCATCTCCTCCCACATGAATATATTCAAAAGGGAACAGCTGTGCTACCTGTGTCATTACTTTATCGAGAAACTCGTACACTTTTTCATTGGCAGGACAAAGGGTATTATCTACCAAAGCGGTAGGCGGATTTCCTTTAGACCAATCCATGATCTCTTCTCCGGATCTTACCTGGTAAGTATTGGCTTCCGGCGTACAGGATAATTCAGGATAAGATACCACTGCGGCCAGGCTATGACCGGGCACATCTATTTCGGGCAGGATATCAACAAAACGTTCCTTCGCATATTGCACCAGTTCTTTGATATCATCCTGTGTGTAAAATCCCCCATAATCTTTGGGTTCATCGGGTGTAGGTTTGCTGAAAGTGCCGAAATAACCTGTTTTTTTCACATTCCAGGCACCTACTTCAGTAAGTTTTGGCAATCCTTTGATCTCCAGGCGCCAGCCTTCGTCATCGGTAAGATGCAGATGCAGCAGGTTGTATTTATAACGAACCATATCATCGATGAACTGTTTTACTTCCGCCTTGGTAAAGAAGTGACGGGCCACATCAAACATCAATCCTCTCCAGCCAAAACGGGGGTTGTCTGTAATTTCTACTACAGGTGCTTGCCATTTTACACCAGTAACACGCTCTTTACTCTCTATCTCTTTAGGAAAAAGCTGCAAGAGAGATTGCACGCCATAAAAAAGCCCTGCGGGCTGATTGGCTTTGATCTGAATATTTTTCTGGGTAACAGACAACTGATATCCTTCTTTACCAATAGCAGGATTTTCCGTACTGTTCAAAATAAGTCTGATATCAGCTCCAGGCGAAACAGTACTTACCGAGTATGTACTGCCGGCTACCGCAGACAAATGCTGTTTTAACACAGCCAGTACCTGTTTCAGTTCCGGGTTCGCCGGTGCTTCTATGCGGATTTGGGCAGGTAAGCGGAAACTGCCTGCACCCTGTTTCACTGAAACCGGTTCCGGAATAATCGCAATCTGTCTTTTGGCATCCTGCGCAAAAGAGGTCATACTCAATAATAAAGAAGCAAACATTAGTGTTTTTCTCATGTCGAAAATTTTGAAAAAATAATAGATAGCAATCATAACAAAATGCGTGTAAATAAATAGTTTAGTGTGATCATCATTTATTGTATGCAATATCGTATTCAGGCAGTCATATTTGATCTAGACGGTGTGATCGTTGATTCCAATCCCGCTATCGAGGAATTCTGGAAAACACTGGCAGACAAATACGGCATCTCACTCACAGAACCACTGATCCGCCAGTGGATCCATGGCCGAAAAATCGGCGATACACTTTCAGGTCTCTTCCATCACCTATCAGCCAAACAGTTGGAAGAGATCCGCGTATCAGCTTACCTGTTTGACCAAGATTTGCAACCCGGCCCCATACCCGGTATTGTATCCTTTGTACAAACACTACAGGAATTGGAAATTCCTACTGGTATTGTTACCAGCTCTCATCATTCCCGCATGCAGGAAATGATCAGGCAGCTGGGACTACTGCAGCAGTTCTCTCATTTTGTTACCGCTCATGACGTTAGCAAGGGTAAGCCTGATCCCGAACCTTACCTGGCCATGGGCACTAAAATGAATATTGCAGCCGAACACTGCCTCGTATTCGAAGATGCAATCAGTGGCATACAATCTGCCACGGGCGCGGGTATGCATGCCATTGGTATCGGTAAGGAAGATGCCAGAACAGATCTTACCTTTCATGGTGCCAAAGATGTGATCGAACATTATGCAGCCATCCGCATTCATCAAAGAACTTTTACCACACCCAACGGAACTATCTTCTCCATAACCTAAGCTGAAAATTATTTGAAAATCCGGTTGATAATATTTGTCCCTACTTTTTTTCCCGCTTCTGCACCAACATCTACACTATTACGATAGTGAATTCCGCCGTATACCCGGCTGATAGATGCTTCTGCTGCAGCTTCCTGAAAAGAATTAAAATGCCGCTGCATGCCGATATAGCGCAGATCACTGGTATCCTGGAAGGCAAACTTATCACCATAGAGATGCGCCAGCACCATAGCAGCTGCAGCAGTAATGGTACTATGCCCGCTGGTATATTCCGGGAAAGGAGGTGTTTGCAGAAACGGGGTCCATCCCTTATCAATGTGTTCATTGATCACTGTAACCGGACGAACCACATTACTCCTGTATTTTTCATCCCAGCAGGAAATAAAAGCATCGTATAAAGCAATCGCCGTTAAGGCATATCCCTGCGCTGTTTTCACTGCATCTGCTTTACTTGATTGCGCCGCAATGGCTGCTATTCCCATCCAGTGACCTCCGGGAGTGATTTTTTTATTGCCGAACATCATATGTCCGGAATGTTCGATTACAAACGGATTATCATCCCAGTATTTAGCAATGGTTTTCTCTTCTTCTGTCAGATTTTTTCCGATCGTATATACTTCTTTTACTTCCTTGAAAAAGAAACTGTTACTGTCTGTACTGTATTTAGGGGGTCGGGCTGGCATGAACTGCGAAGCTGAATCCATGACCATTGGCTTCATGGTATTCCAACACCATTCTATCCCATCAAGGTAATCAGGCGGTGTTGGATGCCATTGACCCGGCTCATTGTTTCCCAAAAATTTAGGTTTGCCTCTCGATTGGGCATAGCCGTCTTTCATGGCTCTTGCCAGCACCGTTTTCCCAATGGTATCGCCCAAAGCCACTGAACGTTGAAAAGTTTCTTCATCCATCGATGCCTTGAATTTTTCCATGGTAGCCTCCTCATACGCTTTCAGGGAATCAAGCGAGAACACCACTTTATGCACTACTGTAAAAAAAGCCTGTGTAGCGGCCAATGTATAATTATACGTTTTCCCTTTTTCGGGTTCTGGCATGGGGGCAAAACCATGCAGTTTAGCCGCAATAGACGGGCTACCCGGCCTGGCAAAACGAACAGCTTCATAAGAAGCCAGTGAAGAATAGACATAAATCCTGCTGCTTACCGGCGGTGTAAATACATCATATATGATAATCTGGGTTAACTGATCCTGGTTATTGTGCAACACGGCTGCATCATCAATGGCAGTTGCTTTTTTACCACCGCAGGCCGTTAACAGCCATCCGGCTGATACAAACAAACCTGCATAGACATACTTTTTCATAACGTTATCTTTTACATTAATTAAGCTGAATCCTCCTGAGGTTCCCTTTGGCATCTTTGATTTCAAGACCGGTTACCTGTTCGGGTAACTGCAGAAATCTTCCCGACTGGGATAAAAAAGATGCCCCATAATACAGTTCCTGTTTTTGTTTTCGTCCATCCTTCATCAGCAATACCGCACTCACATCCGCAGGAGTAACCGGCACTGTTTTTACTTTCAATTTCTGTTTGAATATTTTCAAAGGGCCGCGGTTTTCACTGGCCGCCAGTAAAGCATTACCTTCTTTACCTCTCAACTGCACCATGGATTTTCCGTTACCCGGTAAAAAGATCCCGCTTTGCAGAATAGACAATGCTGTAAATTCTCCTTTACCATTTCCTTTCAGTACCAGACCATTTAATGCGTCATATCTTCCAACAGAGACTTCAGTTCCGTAATCATTTCCATTGATGGCTACATCCAGATTACCATCTCCATCAAAATCCATAACAGACATTCCATTCAGGGTTGAGAACTGCGCCTGTTGCGGTAAGGGCAACATACTGAATTGTCCATTGCCTTCGTTCTTCAGGTACATAGACTGAAAAGTATTGGCTTCCAGTCGCTGCGATGCTTTGAACTGTTCGGGCGTAAATAACTGATCAATGGTTGCCGTTGCATAGGTTTTATAATTCTGAAAACGGGTACGCATACTGATCATCTGCTTCACAATATCATCTCTCGTCTGGGCAGGAAATTCTTTCATCTCCCCTTTTTTATCCGGCAGAAAAAGGGAAGGAAATGCATCATAGCTTCCATTCTTATCGAAATCAGCCGCCGTAATATGAACCGGATATTTTTCGCTGGCGCGATAGAAAGAGTTCTGGCCCATATTTCCTACGATGTAGTCAATATCACCGTCATTATCAAAATCGCCCGGGGCAATGCTGTTCCACCAACCGGTCTGCTGGCCGATTCCAGTAGCAGCGGTTACATTTTTATAAACACCTTTATCGTTCTTCAGAAAAGTTACCGGCATCCACTCACCTGCCAGCACCAGGTCTGTCCATCCGTCATTATCAAAATCAGTGAACAATGCATCACAAACAAGCCCAATATTTTTTAATTCTTTTGCTACCCGATCGCTGATATCTGTAAAACGTATCTCACCGGGTTTTGAATCATTCCGGTAAATAAAACTCGACACTGGTTTGGGATAATTCCATGGCTCTACTCTGCCCGATACAAAAAGGTCCAGATCTCCGTCCTTATCAATATCAGCTGCTCTTACACATAACTTGCTTGTAAAATTGGTGGGCAAAGCCTTGACATCGATGGTGAAATTTCCTTTTCCATCGTTTACATACAATTTGTCCTGGTATACCAATGCATTTTTATCGTTTTCATATCCACCACTGGATACATACAGATCCAGGTCGCCATCGGCATCTGCATCAAACAGGATCATTCCTTCATCTTCCCATCGCTTGGTATTGATATCTGCTTTATCGATGAGATTTTTCTGGCTGAATTTCCCATCATTTTGTTGCAGGAAGATCTGACCACTGAAAGAAAAGGAACCGCCCGTTACCAGGTCATCCAGCCCATTTCCATCCACATCGCCAACAGCGAGTGCCGGACCATACTCAGAAAACTTATGCGGGATCAGTTTCTGGATATTAAAATCAACGAAATCTTTTTCCGGGTGTATATAATTAATGTTTACAGCACCCGTAATATCGGTGAACCAGGTATCCTTCGCAAAAGTATCCTGACCAAAAGAGAATGAAAGCTGTGCCTCTTTACTGGTCACAGTGATGCGTTGATCTGCTTTTACTTTATCGAGCCGTTGCATCTTTCCATTGGGCCAGCGAACGATCAGTGAATCAATTACAGTTGTTTTTCCCAAACCAAAATGTGCATAGCCCTCTACAGAAGAGAGGTACCCACGGTAGGGAGAATATTCGAGGACCTGTTTTTTATTCGTATCATAATAAATTTCCAGCCAGGTACCCAGTCCGTTCCTGTTCAGTGAGTCGCCCGCCAGTTTTACCTGCAGGAAGTGAGTGTTCTCTTTTTGCTGTTCACGTTCATTATTCCGGAAAACACCGGCTTCATCATTGATATTGTTAACCACTACATCCAGGTCACCATCATTATCAAGATCTGCATACACACCACCATTGGAAAAAGTAGGAATGGTTAATCCCCATTCATTGGTTACATTGGTAAAATGCAGATCGCCATTATTCCGGAAAGCATAATTATGAATTTTCACTTCCGGGATCTGGGCCAGCAACTGTTTTTTGGTAGCCACTGCATAAGCAGTATTCCGGAAAGCCACAAAATCATGATCCGTTACATCTTTCGGAAACCCGTTGGTAACAATAATATCCCGGTTCCCATCATTATCAAAATCGGCCACCAGCGGTGTCCAGCTCCAGTCCGTTTCAGCAATACCGGCATAAAAAGATATATCACTGAAAATGGGTGCTCCGATAGAATCGTTTTGTGTTACACGCGGGCCCTGGTTCAGTTGCAGGGTATTACGAACATACTGGTATTGATAACCGAAATAATCGCTGTTCTGGTAGGTCTGGTAACTGTTGGCATTCATCATCATCTTCTTCCGGAAATTATCTTCCGGGTTCATATCCAGTGTTATTACATCACTTAATCCATCGTTATTTATATCAACAATGTCATTCCCCATGGCATTGGCGGCCGTATGTTTGAAATACATATTCAACTGCTCACTGAAAGTACCGTTTCGGTTGTTGATCCATAACAGGTCGTTGGAGAGATAATCGTTACTTACATAAATATCTTTCCAGCCATCTTTATTAATATCCGCGATGGTAACAGCATGGCCATAGCCCTCCTGTAAAATACCTGCTTCTTTCGATACATCGGTATATACAGGGTGTTGCAGCTCAGCGCTCCAATCGTTGCGGAAAAGTTTATCTGTATTCTTATGACTACCGTCTTTCAAAATAGGCCGGAACCGGTTAGGGTAGTCGTTTTTTACGATCTCATTATTGACCATATACACATCCAGATCGCCGTCGTTATCATAATCAAAAAAAGCCGCCATTGTTCCGTGCGTAGTATCTGCTAATCCGTATTCTTTGGAGAGATTTTTAAAATGAGGTACGCCTTCTTTGTCATTCCCCTGGTTTACATATAAAAGGTGTTCCCGCAGTTTGGAATCGCGGCGCAAAGTGGCACTTATATACAGATCCATCAGGCCATCATTGTTGATATCAACCACAGATACACCCCTGCACCATTTGCCTTCCCCATTCACACCTGCCGCTTCCGTAATATCCTGAAAAGAAAATTTCCCTTTGTTGAGATATAATTTATTCGCCACCAGGTTCCCAGAAAAATACAAATCAGCGAGGCCATCATTATTGAAATCGCCCACGCCTACCCCACCTCCGTTATACACATTCTCGAAATCGAGTACGTTTACTGAATCATTTTCTATGATCGTATTATTGAAGTGAATCCCGGATGTTTCCGGATCAATACGGGAGAATAATGTGTGTTTGCCTTTGCAGGAAAAAAACAAAACGGCAGAAAAAACAACAACAAACAGAATAGAATATCTGAAAGGATATTTCATGGAAGCAGGTTCAGGAACTAAAAAAATATGGACTACAATATCCTTAAAAAAAATGAAAGAGGCAGTGTAAAACACCGCCTCTTTCTTAAGATTTATGATGAAACATGCAAGGCTATTAATAACCGGGATTCTGTTTTAATGCACCTTTACTCAGATCGATCTGAGACTGGGGAATCGGGAAGTATTCGTTTTTACCTTTAGTGAAAGTAGCACTGTTCAGGTAAGTACGTTTTGCTTTTTCTTTGGCGATATAGGCATTCAGCTCAACATCGGCTGTACCATAACGAACCAGGTCGAAGAAGCGGTGTCCTTCCATAGCCAGTTCCAGTTTGCGCTCAAAGCGAACTGCCTTGCGGCCATAGGCCTGATCAGGGAACACAAGGTATAAACCTATCTGGTAATTGGCAGCATTAGCACCACCAGCCTGTTTAACCCAGGTAGCCGGATTGTCTTTCACCCTTGACCTAACCTGATTAACCAGTGTTACGGCATTGACCAGTGAACCAACTTCTACTTCACACTCTGCAGCCCATAATAATACGTCTGCAAAACGAATGAAAGTATAGTTATTGGCAGTTACACCCGCAGTCCAGAATGAATTATCTGTTAAAGCTCCTGCCTGGCGTTTGTAGTAAACGTGTTTGATCGCAGCGTAAGGTCCGCCATTATTCTGGTCACGTACCCAGTCATTACCCGGGTGTAAACCCCAGTCCAGGTAAGGAATACCTCTTCTGCCAATAGTGAAATCCAGACGTGGATCTACCGGTGTGGTAACGTCAGGTGTAAATGGCTGTGAAGAAGTAAGACCCTGATCATTTTTGAAATCAACAGCATTCCAGGTATCCAGTAAAGGCAACCCGGTTACGGCATCCACTTTATAGGAATTGGCAAGGCTGATAGAAGGCTGGTAAAATCCGCAGCAACCGCCGGGACCACCATTGTAAGGGAAATTCAATACATCTCCCCATCCACCATTGTCACCACTGGAGTTATCGTTAACAGATTGCTGGCAAGAGAATACGGCTTCTGCAGAGTTCTTGGTTTCTGCATTGAAATTGTCGAAGAAATTAGGCATCAGCGCATATTTCTTTCCCGAAGCAGTAACACCATTGGCGATCACATCTTTCAGGATAGGCAAAGCAGCTGTATAGTCTTTCTTAAACATCAGCGCTTTTGCTTTCAGCGCTTTGGCAGCCCATGAATTGGCACGTCCTACAGAACTTTGTGTAGCAGGCAGGTTAGCGATGGCATAATCCAGATCAGCCAGAATATTGGGCCAGATATCTGCTGTGTTCGATACATTAAAATTACCGGCAGCATAGGTGATGGTCTGGTCAACAAAAGGAACATTATTCCACATTTTTTTTGCTTCCATGTGATAATGCGCACGCAGGAAACGGCTTTCTGCTTCAATACGTTTTTTATCCGCATCACTGATATCTGTAGCAGAAGCCATCAGACGCAATACGTCGTTGGAACGTTGTACAGCATCGTATACCGCCTGCCATTTCTGGTTAAAATAACCATTGGAAGCAGTGGGTGAATAGGTTTCGATCGGAACGATATCTGCCTGGTCACCCGGATCGGAACCTTTGTACGCATCATCAGACGCTACACCACCATATACCCAGTTGGATCCGGCACTCTGCCAGCCACCGCCGGCACCACCGTAACCATCCAGCATGGAATAGGCACCGATCAATACACCTTCCACACCTGCTTTGTTGGCAAGGGTATTCTGGTCTAATGAACCGATGGGTGATTTATCGAGAAAGTTTTTAGAACATGCGTAGAACAGTACCATCGAAGTGGTAACCCCTACCAGTAATATTTTAAATTTTGATTGTTTCATATTGCAATTTTTAAATACAGTTTAATGGGTTAATTAGAAAGTTACGTTTACGCCGAAGTTGAAATTTTTCTGGTTGTTAGGATAGTTACCATAGTCAATTCCAAATGCTGCGTTAGAACCGGATAATTCAGGATCTAACCCTGTGTATTTTGTAATTGTAAATAAGTTAGCGGCCTGTACATAGAAACGCAGTTTCTCAATACCCCATTTTTTCGACAGAGAAGCAGGCATGTTGTAACCCAGGATCATTGACTTACATCTCAGGTAAGAACCGTTCTCTTTGTAATAAGAGTTAGGAACCTGGTTGGTACTGAAACTGGCATCGTTCTCTGCAATTGGAACAGTTGTGTTGGTTCTCGTAGGCAGCCATGATTTGTTTAAGGCGTCGATACTTTTAGCACCCTGGAAAGAAGGATAGAAATCAGTCCAGTAACGTACATAGTTAATTACATCGTTACCCACAGAAGCATACATGAAGGTAGAGAAATCCCAGTCCTTATAACTTACACTCAGGTTCAGACCCAGTGTGTATTTAGGGTTAGGGTTACCAAAATAGGTTCTGTCTGCATCAGTGATCTTACCATCGCCATCAACATCTCTGTATTTGAAACGGCCGGGTTTAGCACCGTCCTGTGTAGCAGATTTAGTTACATCTGCTGCATCCTGGAATAAACCGGCTACTTCATAACCATAGAAAGAACCGATAGGATGTCCTACTTCATTTCTTACAAAATCACCGATACGTGATCCACCGGCAGTGAAATAGTTGCCTGGGATATTCACGATATTACTTTTGTAAGTAGTAAAGATGGCACCGATATCATATTTCCAGTCTCTGGAAGCTGTACCATGATAGGTTAAAGAAGCATCCACCCCTTTGTTCTGGATATCACCGATGTTTACGTTAGGTAAGGCAGCACCACCTACAGTAGCAGGTGCCTGATCGGTAAACAACAGACCGTTTACTTTTTTCTCATAGTACTCAATAGAGAAGTCTACTTTGTTCTTGAACAACTGGGCATCAAAACCGAAGTTGGTCAGGATATCTTCTTCCCATCCTGTTTTAGGGTTACCGATACGGGTTGCATAGAAGCCCTGAACAGAACTGGTACTGGCACCATTGATATCATAAAAAGAGCTACCGGCACGGCTTCCGTACTGACTGAAGGCATTCGAAGGATCTACGTTGGCCTGGTTACCCATTTTACCCCAGCTACCCCTGATTTTCAGGTCATCGATCCAGGTAATATTTTTCATGAAGTTCTCGCGGGAAATCCTCCAACCTAAAGCAAAGGCCGGGAATACACCATAACGTTTGTCGGGGCCGAATCTGGAAGAACCGTCACGACGAACCGTAACCCCTAACAGGTATTTATCATTAAAGGCATAATCCACTTTACCGAATATAGAGAACAGCGAGTTTGAATACGCATTACTGTAATTGGTGAAACCGGAAGAACCTCCACTTAATGTTCTGTAGTTAGGATTATCTGTGAAATAACCCAGTGCACCACCACCTACTGAGCGACCATAGGCTTCAACAGCTTCTACACCTGCCAGTGCCGTTACGGCGTGTTTAGCGGCAAATACATTGCTGTATTTGATGGTATTGGTCCATGTCCACTGCCTGTTATAACCGGCATTTTCACTGAATGAGTTGGAGCCATTGTTCTCCGCATTCTCGTAAGTACGGTATCCGTAGTTATAATAATAGTAGTTACTCATGGTACCACCAAAAGCGGTTCTGGCAGTGAAGTGATCGGCAAAATCAACCTCTGCAAACATATTACCCTGGATATCCCAAGAGTTTCCTTTGTTATCGAAAGACCGCATCTGGTTGGCTACCGGGTTCGATGCATTACCCAAACCCTTTGCAGCGGTACCGGCAAATCCGCCATTGATATCAAATACCGGGAGGATCGGTTGTTCGCGGTAAGACATTGAGATGGCATTACCTTCATCCTGGTTGGTGATTCTTGGATTATCTCTGTTAAAAATGTAGAGGTTCTCTCCTACGCGGATATTCTTGCTGATATTATAGGTTGTATTTACTCGGGCAGAATATCTTTTCAGGTAAGTACCCATCAAAGTACCCTGCTGGTTAAAATAATTCAGCGAAAACAGGTAAGTGTTTTTTTCGTTACCGCCACTGGCCGTTACGGTATGGCTCTGAATAGGGGCCGGACGGAAGATCTCATGGAACCAATCAGTACCCACTTTATTGGCAGCAGTGATCTGGTAGATTCCTTTGTTAAAGTCAGTCACATTATACTTGGCAAGGTCCGCAGCAGAGATGCTACCAACGATACCGGATCCGCTGGGACCGTTCATCAGGTAATCAGGGATTACCGGTGAAGCACCGCTTCCGTATTGAGGGTGTGTGGTGGGCTGGCCAGAGTTTTTGAGCGCCAGCCAGGTAAGATCAGCCATTCCCTGTGTACCCAGGAGATTAAAAGGATTACCACCGGCAGGTCTTTGTGTACCAACATAAGCATCATAGGTAACGGTAGCGCGACCGGATTTACCTTTTTTAGTGGTAACCACGATTACACCATTGGCACCACGCACACCATAGATAGAAGCGGCACCGGCATCTTTCAATACCTGGATAGATTCGATCTCAGATGCGTTAAGGTTTGACAAACTACCCTGCACACCATCTACAATAACAAGGGGATCTACGTTACCGAAAGATGTGATACCACGGATACGGATATTACTTCCGGAACCTGGCTGACCAGACGTAATTACGTTCAGACCGGAAGCACGTCCCTGTAACATTTGCTCGGGACTACCGGCCGGAACCGCTTTCAGGTCTTTTACGTTTACCACAGAAACGGATCCTGTGATATCTTTTTTCCGTTGGGCAGAATAACCTGTAACCAATACTTCATTCAGCTGGCTGGTTGTTTCTGTTAAGGCAAAATTGAATTCTGTTTTACCAGACACGGTCTGTTCAACAGCTTCAAAGCCCACAACGGTTACCACCAGTACCGATTTGGCACCGGCATTGATAGAAAATACCCCTTCGTTGTTGGTGAGGGATATTACCGTGGTACCCTTTACCTGAACGGTAGCACCGGCAATAGGCTGGCCTGTTGCCTTGTTGGTAACTCTACCGGTGACAGCCTTCTGGGCAAATACATTGAAACTGAAAAAGACGAGAAACAGCGCGAGCAGATAACTCCGCACAAGCAGGTTAATTTTCGTTGGCATAGCAATTTGGGTTGTTAGTTAAAGGATTATAGCAATCTTTGTTAAATTTATAATGATTTGTTAATGCTACACTGTGATTTTTTAACATTTTATTGTAGGATTTTACCCGATGTACTATGTATAAAATACACATATCAATAAACTAACAAATGTTATTACCAGTTGAAACTCTTTGTGGACAAGGCTTTTCAGGAAACTTGCGGTTTTGTGTACACTCTTGCAGGAGTCTGCAACATTTTCAAATCAATGAATTTTAAACACGTATAGATGTTTTTCACAATCTGAATGATCTGTCTACCATAGCAACAACCGGATCCTCTAACATGGTGGTAGTAAGCGGGCTAATCTTCCAGGGTATTCCACCAGGTTCTTTTCAGTATCAGTATCACTACCAATAAAATCACTACTGTAATCAGTAAGGGCAATTTCATCCACAACACAAGATACATAGGTAAGAGTGTCAAACACAACTGGCCAATAATGCCGATAACCACATTAAACAGATCCCTCCCCATCCGTTGGTTGGGTACAAAGTCCGGATCCTCCTGCATTACTGCATTTTGCACCGGTTTCCAGCAACCCCAGGGATTTACGGTTTTATAAAAAGCTTTCAACACAACCATATCAGTAGCCGGCGCCGAATAGGTACCGATCAAAGAACCGGCCAATGATATGAGGAATAACCAGGGCCAGTTATACAAAGGCAGATCGTCCGATATACAGGGAAATAGCAGTGCTGCAATAATACCACTCATCATACCCCAGAAAAAACCGCTTGCATTAAAGCGCCACCAATACCATTTCAACATATTGGCAGCAATATAACCTCCGTACAAAGCCCCTACGATCCATTGTAAAACACTGTTCACATCTTTGGCGAAAAAGCCAAGTATGATCCCGATTACTACCACCAGCAAACCTGATCCGTAATTCATCCGCATCACTTTTGTAACCGAAGCCTGCGGGTTGATATATTTCACATAAATATCATTCACGATATACGCCTGCGCCGCATTCAACGTTCCGGAAAATGTGCCCATAAATGCACCCAGTAATCCGGTTAGTACGAGACCCAGTATCCCGGCCGGTAAATAACGATTGATTACAGCCGGTAGTACTTTTTCAAAATCAACCCCTCCGGCCCCATTCGACAGATCGAGGGTGTGATAATACAGCAATCCTAATACAGTTAACCCAATAATCATGGAATAACGCACCGGTAAGAGTACGATAGAAACAAAGCCACTCATCTTGGAAGCTTCTTTGGGCGAGCTGGCAGAGAGAATCTTCTGCATATCATAATTCGGCGCAGGTCCGGCCAAACTGGCGAACACCCCTTTAAACAGCATCATCATAAAAAAGAAGCCAAACAGTCCGAACCCGTCTTCCGCAATTTTCACATCGGCTGCCGGCTCAATCCGGCTCCAGTCGAGCTGTAATTTCCAGGAGAAAAAAGGATCTAACCAGCCATCCGGAACAGTCAATGATTGTTGCTGCAGATGCTGCCCTGCAATAATGGCTATCGCGATGCAGGCAACGGTCATAATCAGGTATTTGATCAGATCGCCCAGCACAATACTGTGCATTCCTCCCAGTATAGAATAAAAAGCAGCGAACAGGGTGAAGATAATCCCGTAAAAATGAGCCACATACTGCGGCGCGATATCAAAAGGGAGGTAGTTTTTCACTTCCGCCCAGGGAACAAAAATCTCTATAAATTTCCCCAATCCTACAAAACCATAAGCCAGGAAACCAAAACAACTCAGCAGCGCAAAAGCCACCACTACCTGGTGCGAAGCTCTGACTCCCGCCCCGGTGGTACCAAAACGGGTAGATAGCCATTCGGCTCCCGTATTGGCGTTGGAACGCCGGAGCCATTTAGACAGGAACATCATCAGCACTACCTGGTTAAATACGGGCCAGAGCCAGGGGATCCAGATACTTTTCATACCATATACAAAACAAAGGGCCACCATCCACATGGTGCCGCTGATATCAAACATATCCGAGGCATCACTCATGCCCAGCAGGTACCATGGTAATTTTTTACCACCCATCAGGTAAGACTCTTTATTGCGGGCCGCCTTCTTACGCAATACCCAGCCAATACACAGCATTAATAGCAGGTAGGCAACTATAATGCTGATATCCAATACAGTAAGCTTCATAAACGATATCGAATACTCATTTTATTATACTGAGTTACAGCGTAAATCAGCTGTAACTCTTTGGTGATTATATTACCTGAAAATGCGAAAATGATAAAAAAGTACCAGTTATTTGCAGCGAATAATCCCCCCTGCCTGTCTGAAGATAGGAAATCGATCCGTTCTTCGGTAACACCGGGGGGGAAGCAGACCTGAATGCTTTTGATTCAGAAAAGTAATTATTGAAAAATAAGAAGTTGCCGTAGTGCAGCAGACCTTTTGACTGCCGCCTACTGACCCAATTTTCAGAAGGAACCATGCCATGCAGAAAAACATACTCAGAGAAATTACACCATTAACCTCCGCCGATTGTTTTACGGTTTTTGCCCGTACCAAAACAGCGTTCGACTTCCCCGTACATTACCACGAAGAATTTGAGCTGAATTTTATCAAAAACGGGAAAGGGGTAAAACGGGTAGTGGGAGATCATGTAAAAGAGATTGGCGATTACGAACTGGTATTGATCGGCCCTAACCTGCAGCATGCCTGGTTTACCCATAAATGTAAAAGTCCGGAGATCACAGAAGTAACTATCCAGTTTCACAAGGATCTGTTTGATGATAAATTTCTGCGCAGGAACCAATTGAGTTTTATCCGTACCATGCTGGAAAACTCTTTGCGGGGTATTCTTTTCTCCTACGAAACGGCGGCTCTCCTCTCCTCCCGGCTGATGAGGCTGAGCAAAAAAGATGGCTTTGAATCGGTACATGAACTGATGTGGATCCTGCATGAACTTTCTATTTCGCGCCATTCCAAGATCCTGTCTAACTCCACGTTCAATAACATGGAGCATTTTACCTACAACAGCCGCAGGATTGAAAGAGTGATGGAATACCTGAACGAGAATTTCAAAAATCCGATTTCATTAACAGAAGTAGCCAAACTAACCAACATGGCCGATTCTGCCTTCAGCCGGTTTTTTAAAACAAGAACAGGAATGACTTTTATTGATAGCCTGACTGAGATCCGGCTGGGTCATGCTTCCAGAATGCTGATCGATACTACACAGTCGGTGGCAGAGATCGCTTATGAATGCGGCTTTAACAATATCTCCAATTTCAACCGCATTTTTAAAAAGAAAAAGGGCTGCACACCGAAGGAGTTCAAGAAAAGTTATTCATCAGAAGAAAGGATTTTCTTTTAACCCACCGGGTCATAGTTTGCGGCTCACTTTGGAAAAATCTTTGGCAATAGTGGCTTTCATCACCCCCAGTGTATCTTTTCCGGCCTGCGCCATATTTACTTTGAATTCGCACTCATACCCCTCCTGTTCCTCAAAATACACAACTTCCACCACCCTGAACTTCACACGGGAGGAATCATTGTTGACCGATTCATATAAAAATCCGGAGAAAGCTTTTTTCAGTCTTTCCTCTATTTCGGCAGGTTTGGGCCTTTTCTGACAGGCCAGCAGGCTTACTAATAAAAGGCAGGCAAGGATCTTTTTCATAAAAATCAGTTAATCGGCTGTTTAAAAATAAGCAATGCCTCCTCATCCGCAATGGCTCCGGGATTTTATTTTCACTGCCGGCTGTGATTTTTTAAGCCGATGTGCGAATCATATATTTAAGGGATCACTACTATGGTACAACTTACTGCAGATAAGGAAGCTTTTTTCAGGTTGATTGAAGATAACAAAGCCATTATCTTCAAGATCTGCCACACCTACTGTTCAGATAAAACCCAGCACCAGGATCTGGCGCAGGAAATCATCTACCATATCTGGAAATCAGGACATGCTTTTGATCCGGATAAAAAATTCTCGACCTGGATGTACCGGGTGGCTTTAAATGTAGCCATCAGTTTTTACAGAAAAAAGTCCAGGGAACCGGATACGGTATCCCTTTCAGCGCAGGAAGAAACACTGATGATTCCTGAAGTAACGGACAGCAGATCGGATCAGTTGATCCTTTTACAGCAGCTGATCAATGAACTCAGGGAACTTGACCGGGCTCTGATGTTGTTATATCTCGAATCTAAAACCTACCGGGAAATAGCAGAAATTCTGGGTATTACCGAAACCAATGTAGCCAGTAAGATTAACCGGATCAAAGAAAAGCTCAAACAAAAAATATCACCTTTAATATCATAGTTATGCAAGACATGGAACTCAAGCAGGTATGGGAATCTTACAACCAGCAAATAGCCAAAGCCGAGTTATTGAACCTGCAATCGTGGGCATTGAATATCCGTTGTTTTGAAAGTCTGCAGCAACAACAGGCCGAAAAAAAACTAAAAGCCCTGCGTCGGTTTAATACCCGGGCCGTCATCCTTGGAATCGTATGGGCAGGATTTCTACTGTTATTGGTATGGTTAAACCGCTTTCAAAATGTTTTTTTCTCCCTATCTGTCAGCGCCATCGCTTTGATTACCCTGTTTGTGACAGCTACCTACATCCGCCACAATATCCTGATTGGGCAGGTCAGGTACGACAATTCCGTAACCGATACCCAACAACAACTGGCCAGGCTACAGCGTTCCACGTTTCATAGCACTGCTATTGCCTGGTTGCAGCTCCCGTTTTATACTACCTGGTTCTGGAGCAGCAGTTGGATCAAGGAACCGGGTATGGGCTTCTGGCTGATTGCTTTTCCCATTACCCTGCTTTTTACCCTGCTTGCCATTTTTCTCTACCGGAATATATCTGCCGGTAACCTGCACAAAAAATGGGTAAAAACTTTGATGATGGCAGGACCGGAATACAGCCATGTTGCCGCCGCAAGGGCATATCTGGAAGAGATTGATGCATTCATAAAAGATCGCTTCTGACATCCCTTGTACCTTCTTTGACAGGAAAGTTTTTTTATGGGGGATTATAGCTGGATAACCCAGTTTGGTATTGTATTTGCCCTACGGTTATGAATACGTATTTTTACCCCTCAAACCAACCAACGCCTGAAGCGCTTCTTACAAATATTACGTCGATCGGTTCTCATTATTTTGGCTGTGATTCTGCTGGCATTCATCGCGATCCAGACTGATTTTGTACAAAACTGGCTGGTGAGTATCGCTACCTCCCGTTTATCCAATGCTTTGGGCACAGAAGTAAGTGTTAAAAATGTAAGTTTTTCGCTGTTTAACCGGCTGAACATGGAAGGCACGATGGTGCGTGACCAGAAAAAGGACACATTACTGTATGCAGGCCAGTTAAAAGTGCGGATCACAGATTGGTTTTTCCTGAAAGAAAAAGCCGTACTGAAGTTTGTAGGACTGGAAGATGCCGTGATTAAACTGCAACGGAAAGACAGTGTCTGGAACTATGGATTCATTGTTGACTATTTCTCCTCTCCTAATCCCAAAAAAGAAGGGGGCGGACTGGAACTGAATCTGAAGACCATTGACCTGAAGAATGTACGTTTTCTAAAGAATGATCTTTGGGTAGGCGAACGTATGACCGTTTCTGTTAACAGTTTATTGGCAGATGCTGAAAATGTAGACCTCCAGAAAAGCATTTTTCAGATCAATTCCATACAACTCGAAAAGCCGTTGATCAGTATCCAGAGCCTGGATGCCCTTCGCCCGGAATCACTTCGAAAAAAAGCGACCGTAGATACGGGCATGTACCTGAATGCGGGAGATATCGCACTATCTGTTAATAATTTTTCCATCAGAAACGGCAGTCTGTTCATTGATGGAAATACAGATGCCCCCCTTCCGCATTTTGACGGTAGCCATATCCAGTTGAGCAAACTTACCGGTACTATTAAAAATATCCGTTTTCTGAAAGATACCCTCAGGGCCAATATAGACCTGTCTGTGAAAGACCGTTGCGGTCTGGAACTGCGAAAGTTAAAGACACAATTCCGTTTCACACCACAGATCATGGAGCTCGCTAAACTGGATCTGCAGACAAACAAAAGCAGACTAACCAACTACTATGCGATGCAGTACAAAGACTTTAATAAAGACTTTGGGCATTACATCAGTCAGGTGGTCATGAATGCGAATTTCACCGAAGCCAGGGTGAACAGTGATGATATTGCCTATTTCGCACCGGAACTGAACAGCTGGAAAAAAGAAGTGGTCATAAGTGGTAAGTACCTGGGTACTGTTGACAATTTTGTAGTAAAGAATCTGTCTGCGCGGATAGGCAATACCAGCAAAGTAATCGGCACATTGAGCATGAAAGGTTTGCCTGATATCAATACCACAAAGATTGAACTGACAGAGGGAACCCTGCAAACCAATTATACCGATCTCGGAGCACTGATTCCACAACTGAAAGGTGTTACATCGCCCAATCTCGCAGCATTAGGCAGTGTGATTTACCGGGGTAATTTCAAGGGTACTATTCAGAATTTTGTAACTGCCGGTACATTCAGTACACAACTGGGCGGTGTCAGAACCAATATCAGTTTACAATTACCCCGACGCGGAGACCCCGTGTATACCGGTTCGCTGGAGACCACCCGTTTCAATATCGGAAAATTCCTGAACGACAGCTTGCTCGGGCTGGTAGATTTTAAAGGCAGAATTGTAGGGAGCAGTTTTAATATTGACAGGTTAAAGACCACCCTTCAGGGAACGGCCAGTTCGCTGCAGTACAATGGATATACGTATACCAATATCATTACCTTAGGTACGTTTCAGCGTAAATATTTTACGGGAGAGGTTAAGATCGATGATCCGAATCTTGATTTTACCAGTACGGTAGAGATTGATCTTTCGAAAGCATTACCCCGTTTTAATATCGTGGGCGATCTGGTGAATTCCAATCTGAAGGCGATGAATTTTACCAAAGACTCAGTACTGGTAACAGGTCTGTTAGACGTAAACTTTACCGGAACCAATATCGATAATTTTTCGGGTACTGCTAAATTTCTGAATGCGAATGTAAAAAGCGGAACCAGTAACCTGAGTTTTGATTCATTGAATCTGGTATCGACCCATGTAGATTCTGTAAAACGTTTACACCTGGGCAGTAATGAATTTAATGCTACCATCGAAGGCAAATTCAGTATCAGGGATCTGCCTGCCAGTTTCCAGGCTTTTTTAACCCGGTATTATCCAACCTATATCAAGCAGCCCAAATCTGTTCCGCAAAATCAGGTATTTACTTTTAAAGTGAATACAGGAAATATTGAGCCTTATCTGCAATTGTTTGATAAGAAACTGCACGGATTCAATGATGCCAGTATCAACGGCTCTGTTGATACCCGGAAAAACCTGCTGGCAGTTACCACCGCCATTCCTACCGGCGGGTATGACAATATCCGTTTTACCGGAATGGATCTGACTGGAAACGGAAATAAAGACAGTATTTCGTTAAAGGGAACCATTACAGAAGTACAGGTAAGTGATAGTCTTCGTTTTCCGAATTCCAGAATCAATATCACTTCCAGCAATGATCACTCCGTAGTATCTATCAAAACCAGTGCAGACAATACGTTGAATGATGCAGACCTGTACGTGGATGTATACACGCTTACCGATGGCGCACGTATCCAGTTCAGGCCTTCTTCGTTTGTATTGAATGATAAAAAATGGAGTATCGAAAAATCGGGTGAGATAACCCTTCGTACCAAACTGGTAAAAGCAGAGAATGTGAAGTTTACGCAGGGATTTCAGGAGATCAGTGTGGAATCGGATCATCCGGATGATGGCAGCAGCAGCAATAATCTGGTAGTGAGATTAAAAAATGTTGTATTGGGCGATCTTAGTTCCATCTTTTTCAAAAATCCGCGGCTGGAGGGTATTACTTCCGGAACGGTACAGCTGAATGACCTTACCGGCAATTTCAATGCAGCGGCAGACCTGAAAGCAGAACAGTTCCGCCTGAATGATGACTCTATTGGTTTGGTGAATATCAAAGCCAGTTATGATACCAAAACAGGTATGCTTCCTTTCAGTATTCAATCACCCAATGAAGAATATAATTTCAGTGCCAAAGGAAGTTACAATACCAAAGACAGCACCGGAAATTCTTTTAATACCGACATCACCCTTACCAAATCAAAAATTGATTTCCTGCACATGTTCCTGTCTGATATTTTCAGTGATATCAACGGAAAAGCGACCGGCAATCTTACCATTAAAGGAGACCTGAATGCTCCGGATCTGTTAGGCAGAATCAAGCTGCAGAAAGCAGGCATGAAGGTTAACTACACCCAGGTATATTATACCATCGATTCTGCCGATATCCGTTTTACGGAAGAAGGCATTGACTTTGGCCGGTTCTCCATCTTTGACAGGTATGGAAATACAGGTACCGTAAGTGGTAAACTGAAAGAACGGGGTTTTAAGAATATGGTATTTGACCTCTATCTTGACACCAAAAAGCTATTATTGATTGATACCAAAGCACAGGATAACCAGCAATTCTACGGCAAAGCCATTGGCAGTGCGCGCTTAAGATTGACCGGACCGGAATATGCAGCCCAGATGCAGCTCCAAGCAGAATCTAATGATAGTTCTCACATTTATATTCCGAACACAGTAAGTAAAGAAAGTGGTGTAGCAGATTTTATTGTCTTCAAGCAGTATGGAACAGAAATGGAGAAGGAAAGGAACAAAAGTAATTTCAACCTCACCGTTGACCTGGATCTGACTGCTACCAACGACGTAATGATTGACGTCATACTGGACGAACTGGCCGGGGATGTGATTAAAGCAGTAGGCAGTGGCAGACTAAGAATCAAGGCAGGTACTACCGAAGCATTGAGCATGAGTGGCAGATATAATATTGAAAGTGGAAGCTACCTGTTTAATCTTCAGAACATTCTACGAAAGCCCTTTGAACTGATGCCTGGTGCAGGCAACTATATAGAATGGAAAGGCGACCCCATGAATGCCGATGTACATATTGATGCACGTTATACAGCAGAACGCATCAGTCTGGCAGAACTGGTGAGCTCCCTCAACCTCAGCCCTGCCGTAAAAGGCTATCGGGGTGATGTGTATGTGATTGCCCAGTTAAGGGATAAACTGAGCAGGCCCAATATCTTTTTCAGAATCGATTTCCCGCAGGGTAGCCCCGTAAAATCGGATAATGAATTCACCCAGTACCTGAATCGCCTGGAAAGAGACCAGAACGAGATACTGAACCAGGTAGCATTCCTCTTCCTTTTCAACTCTTTTCAGCCTCCCGGCGGATTGGGAACTAACAATGCCCTGTCGCCATATTCGATCACTTCCTTAACGGTGAACACCATTTCGCAGATGCTGACCAAAAGTGTGAATAAGGTACTCTCCAATCTGCTGTTCCGTATTACCGGCGATAAGAGTCTTCGTTTTGACGTAGGCACCAGCGTTTACAGCAGTTCCAACCTGCTGGATCAAGGTAGCAGCAGTTCGGGTGGTACCAATAGTAAACTGGACCGTACACGGGTAGACTTTAAATTCGGTTATGCATTTGCCAACGATAAAGTAATTGTAACACTGGGCAGTGATATTGATTTTAACTTCGGTGCCTCTTCAGCAGTTCAGGGAAATACCCAATGGCTACCGAATGTAAACATTGAATTCATTCTCTCGAAGGATAAGAAACTCCGTTTAATCGTATTCAATAAAGCCAGTCTGGATCTGACAGGTGTCAGCTTTGGCCGGCGTAACCGGCAGGGGGTAAGTATTTCTTACCGCAAAGACTTTGAAACCCTGTTTGCCAATAAGGAAAAAGACCTTGTGATTAAAGGACCTGCAGACAGTACCGCTAATAAGGATAAATAAAGGATAAATAAACTATTGTATTACGGAAGGATTGGCTTGGGAACCAGCTTACAACCTTTGAGTCTGTACACGTAAAAGTATCGCACAACACCCCCACTCCTTTTTTGTTTTATTACAACCGGCGCAACAATGGTAGTAAAGTATTGCCCATAAGCTTCCGCCACATTCAGGGGAAGATTGGAAGGCACAATCGCATACGCATCATCTCCCAACTGCAGGGGTTTACGAACTTTGTTCAGCCAGGCAAATTTGTGTACATCCTGCAGACTGCCCACACTGATTACGGGTAATGCAGCAGCACGGGAGGTATATAATTCTAAATGCCCGCCGGGAAACCATTTTTGAATGAGTATGGGGGAAGCTGCTTTCATGGTTCCATTAGCCATATCAGTTTTCGACAATACGGCAAAAGAATCACTGAACGCCCTCCATCCGGAAAGATCGAGTGTAGGACAATATTCACCATAATTCTCTTTGTTATGACTGCCGAAATTGACAGGCGATAAACGAACCAGTCCCACACCCGCTATCAAAACAATCAGCAAAAGACTACCTGCTACTTTTATGAAGCCGGGAAACAGGTTAAAAGATCGTTGCTCGAGATACAATCCTCCCACAAAAAACAAAGGAATATAGGCAGGCCCGCTCCAATGCGGTAATGTCGGGTTCAAGAGAGACACTCCCCAGAATAAAAAGATCATCGGCAAACTCATACACAACAGCCAGGTGGAAGCTCTTTTGCGGTTAAACCGGATTTTTTTTCGCAACAGCGCTACCAATGAGATCAGTATGAGAATAAAAATAACAGGATTCTGGTAAACGAACTCCCCTGCTATTTCCCTGCCCAGCATATCCCATTGGATGGTGGTATGCGTTACCCTTTCTGAATGAAATCGATACGTGATAAAATCATTGACCACATTCCAGTAAACGATCGGCAATACACAGATAACTGTTACCAGCGCAGCTGTATACAAACGCCAGTTCAATAACCATTTTGGTCTTGTCAGTAACAGAAATAAACCAAATCCGGCCCACAGAAACAAGCCATGCACTTTGCAAAGTGTTGCCAACCCAATCATGAGTCCCAGCAATAACCAGATACTGGTTTTGTTTTCTTCATTTTTGATGAAGAGATGCCCCATGATATACAAAGCACCTGTCCAGAAAGGCATCTGTGGCGAATCAGGCAGAATAAACAACCCGGCAATGATGCCGGTATATACCGAGCAGTTATAGATCAACGCTGCATACCAACCCGCTTTTTCATTTGCAATCAGTTTACCGGTTTTAAAAATAAACCAGGTAGATAAAGCGGCACAGAGAATACTGCCCAACCGTAAGGAAAGATCACTCACCCAATGCAGGTTCAGGGTGGTGGCGCGTATCATCCAGCCAACCATGGGAGGATGATCAAAATGATTCCAGTCCGGCTGCAGCGCATAGGTCCAGTAATACACTTCATCATTACCGAGTTCGATCAATGAAGCGGTGATCATTTTCACAATGGAAACGATCAGAATAAGCCAAATTATTTTTCTGGAATATGATTGATTCATGCTTATAAAACGAAGAAAGCAAATACTGTGCCTCAGAAAGTTTATTTCCGGTCTATCAGCCAACGGATGGCCAATTCATAGCCTTTCATGCCCAACCCGAAAATACTACCCACAGATTTGCCAGACACGTGCGACAGGTGTCTGAAATGTTCCCTTGAATGTACGTTGCTGATATGCACTTCCACAACCGGTGCTTTGATAGCGGCAATGGCATCGCCGATGGCTACAGAAGTATGCGTATAACCGGCGGGGTTCAGTACAATGCCATCATAATCGTACCCTACTTTTTGCAGTTCGTTAATAAGCTCTCCTTCTACATTGCTCTGGTAATAATGAAAGATCACTGCAGGAAACAACTCCTCCAGTTCAGCGAGGTATTTCTCAAACGGCATATTGCCGTAGATATCTGTTTCCCTTTTACCGAGCAGGTTCAGGTTGGGGCCGTTGATGATGGCGATTTTCATGTAGCTAAGATAGAGAAAAAAACAGCGGTAAATAAGAACCGCCATTTTGCGGGAAGCCTGTAGTGTAACCTTCTGTTTCAGAAGATCCTCTCAGTTTCTCTCATCAAAATGGCGGCTGATATATGTATCTGTACTAAAACTGCTAGTTCATCTGGTCTTTGATCATCTCAACAAACCTGTCGAAGAGGTAACGGCTATCGTGCGGGCCCGGTGTACTTTCGGGGTGATATTGTACACTGAAAGCCGGTCTGTCTTTTAAACGGATACCTTCAATTGAATCATCATTCAGGTTCACGTGGGTCACTTCCACATTCGGATGCTTGCGAACTGCTTCGGGATCTACCCCAAAACCATGGTTCTGCGTGGTGATCTCACACTGACCGGTAATGATATTTTTAACCGGGTGATTCAATCCACGGTGGCCATGGTGCATTTTAAACGTGGGGATATCATTGGCCAATGCCAGTAACTGGTGTCCCAGACAGATCCCAAATACCGGTTTGTTCTCCGCCAAGATTTCTCTCAGCGTGGTTACTGCATAAGGCATAGCCGCGGGATCGCCGGGACCATTGGAGATAAAATAGCCATTTGGACTGAACTCCTTCAAGCGACTCAATGTTGTTTTGGCAGGATGTACGCGAACATGCGCCCCTCTGCTAACCAGGCACTGCAGAATATGTTCTTTCACACCAAAATCCAATACAGCTACTTTGAAAGCAGCATTTACATCACCCAGTTCATATTCCGTTGGTGTACTAACGGTGCTTGCCAGTTCCAGGCCATCCATATCAGGCACTTTGGCCAGTTCTGCTTTCAGTGCTTCCGGATCCAGGAGCTCGGTAGATATGATACAGTTCATAGCACCCTTGGTACGGATATGCGCTACCAAGGCCCTCGTATCCACGCCTTCAATGGCTACTATATTGTTTCTTTTCAGGTATTCATTCAGGTCGCCCTCATCGGCCATTAAACGGCTGAACTGCTCTTCCAGGTTACGGGCTATCAAACCGCGGATTTTCACCGAACTGCTTTCCACATCTGATTTACGCACCCCGTAATTACCCACATGTACATTGTTCATAATCAGGATCTGGCCGGTATAACTGGGGTCGGTAAATACTTCCTGGTAACCTGTCATGCCGGTATTAAAACAGATCTCACCGGTGGCGGTTCCTGTTTTTCCGAAAGACTGTCCGTAAAATACGTGTCCATCTGCTAATAATAAGATGGCGGGTTGTTGGCTTGGGGTCATGGGTATGTCTGTTTACGATTACAAAAAAAATGCATCCTGCGTAATATTCCGGATATATTTTCTCACACCGGCACACAAGAAAAAAGGCAAAACCGAAAACGATTTTGCCTTTTATATCAAAAAATTGTTATCACTTATTCAGCTGCTTTTTCTTCAGTAGAAGGGGCGGCTTCTTCAGTAGCGGCAGGTGCTTCAGCCTGGGCTGCAGCTTCTGCTTTCTTAGGAGCACGTCCACGACGGGTTTTCTTAGCTGGTTCTGCTGCTTTATCCACAGCTTTACCGTAGATCTCGTTAAAGTCTACCAGTTCAATCATGGCTTTTTCAGCGTTATCACCCGGACGGATACCGAGTTTCAGGATCCTTGTATAACCACCGGGACGGCTGGCTACTTTTGGACCTACTACTGTAAACAGTTCTTTTACAGCGGCTTTATCCTGCAGTTCTGCAAATACCAGGCGGTGATTGTGACTGATCTGCAAAGCAGACTCGTTCTTTTTGGTTTTGGTGATCAATGGCTCAACATATGCTCTCAGGGCTTTGGCTTTGGCCAAAGTGGTAACGATACGTTTGTGTGTGATCAGCTGGCTGGCCAGGTTCTGCAATAAAGCAACGCGGTGTGCTTTTTTGCGGCCTAAATTGTTGATTTTGTCTCCGTGACGCATGACTTTTTGTTTTTAATCTTGTACCGTGTCAGGAATTACAAGATGTGAGTGAATAGCTATGAGCTTTGAGCTGTGGGCTATGAGCTTTGGACTCGCAGCTCACGGCTCATGGCTCGCGGCTTAGTTATCTAAATTGTCTAATCCTAATTTATTCAGATCCATACCGAAGCTCAGACCTCTTTCAGTTAACACCTGCTCAATTTCAGAGAGTGATTTCTGACCGAAGTTTCTGAATTTCATCAGGTCTTCCTGCTCGTACTGAACCAGTTCGCTCAGGCTGTTGATCTTAGCTGCTTTTAAGCAGTTGAAAGCACGTACGGACAGATCGAGATCTTCCAGTGGTGTTTTCAATACTTTGCGCAGTTGCAGTACATGCTCATCCACCACATCTTCTTTCTTATCTTCCTTGTTATCGAAAGTGATGTTTTCATCGGTAATGATCATCAGGTGCTGGATCAGGATACGGGAAGCCTGTTTAACCGCATCTTCCGGATGGATGGTTCCATCGGTAGCTACTTCCAGGATCAGTTTCTCGTAGTCTGTTCTTTGCTCCACACGATAGTTCTCAATGGCGTATTTCACGTTCTTGATCGGTGTGTGGATAGAATCTATGGCGATATATCCGAAGATAGCATCTTTGATCTTGTTCTCTTCAGCCGGTACATAACCGCGGCCTTTGGAGATGGTCAGTTCAATGTCCAGCTTAGAAGTGGTATCCATGGTACAGATAACCAGTTCCGGGTTCATTACCTGGAAGTTCTGGGATAATTCCCCGATCATTCCGGCAGTGAATTCAGTACGTCCTTTGATGGATAAAGTGATCTTTTCATTTACCACGTCATGTTCAACGTGCTTTTTGAAACGCACCTGCTTCAGGTTCAGGATGATCTCGGTAACGTCTTCTGTTACACCTTTGATGGTGGCAAACTCATGGTCTACTCCCTCTATCTTGATACCGATCAGTGCATACCCTTCTAAAGAACTTAATAACACTCTGCGTAAAGCATTTCCGATGGTAAGACCAAAACCTGGCTCCAACGGACGGAATTCGAATTGACCTTCGAAATCATTTGCTTTTTGTAAAACGATCTTATCGGGCTTCTGAAAGCTTAATATGGCCATATTAAAACTTGTTTTTACTGGTTTGTCTTTGCACCCACATGAGGCGAAAAGGAAAATATATGAACCGTGAGTCGTGAGACGTGAATCGTGAGTTTTGTTCTCACGATTCACGATTCACGTTTCACGCTTATTTAGAGTACAACTCGACGATCAGCTGCTCCTTGATATTCTCAGGAACACTTTCTCGCTCTGGGTAAGTGATGAACACACCCTTTTTCTCAGCTTCATTCCAGTCTAACCAACTGAACTTAGGGTTTTTACCGCGGTTCTTGCTGGTTACAGATGAGTTATCAGCACTTTTGGGTTTGTACGCAATGATATCACCTGGCTTACACTGGTAAGAAGGGATATTCATGGTTTCACCGTTTACAGTGATATGCTTGTGGTTAACCAGCTGACGGGCTTCCGGACGGCTGGCAGTTAAACCCAGACGGTAGATAGTGTTGTCTAGACGGGCTTCCAGTAATTTGATCAGGTTTTCACCGGTAACACCTTTCAGACGCTGCGCTTCTTCAAAGGTCTTGCGGAACTGGCGCTCTAATACACCGTAAGTGTACTTGGCTTTCTGTTTTTCACGCAACTGTAATGCGTATTCACCTAAGGTTTTACGCTTACGCGCTGCACCATGCTGGCCGGGAGGGTTGCTGTTCTTACCCAGCCATTTGCCATTACCCAAAATGGGTTCACCGAAGATTCTGGAAATTTTGGTCTTGGGACCTGTGTAACGTGCCATTTGTTTTGTTTTGCGATTTTTTAATGACGATATCTTATCATAAAAATCTAAAATCGATAAGATACCCTTTATAGTTAAAAGTTAATAGTTAGGAGTTAAAAGTTGCGGTCATTAAGACTATTCACTTTTAACTTCTGACTTTTCACTCATTATACCCTACGCTGCTTGGGAGGACGACAACCGTTGTGTGGTAAAGGTGTTACGTCTTTGATAGAAGTAACTTCTACACCTGATTGTGCGATAGAACGGATAGCACCTTCGCGGCCTGATCCGGGTCCTTTTACAAATACATCCACTCTTTTCAAACCAGCTTCCAGTGCTACTTTGGCAGCATCGGCAGCGGCCATCTGGGCGGCATAAGGAGTATTCTTTTTAGAACCCTTGAAGCCCATTTTACCTGCACTGCTCCAACTGATAACCTGGCCGGCCTTATTGGTAAAACTGATAATAATGTTGTTGAAAGTGGCAGAAATACGAACCTCACCGGTTGCATCTACTTTAACGATTCTTTTCTTGGCAACAGCTTTTGCACTGTTTTGCGCTTTTTGTGGTTTAGCCATGTTTCTTTTTTGAGGTAATCTTTAACAATAAAAAATCCCGTAAGCCGGGAACCGGGGAACTCTCCTGTCTGATGGTTATCAAACGATCCAAGTGCCGGATTTTATATAAATAGTAATTAGTAGTTAGTAATTAAATTGCTGATTACTAACTACTAATTATTAATTACTTCTTAGCTACTTTCTTCTTACCGGCAACCGTTTTACGCTTACCTTTTCTGGTACGGCTGTTGGTTTTGGTACGCTGTCCGCGAACAGGTAATCCTTTACGGTGACGGAGACCACGGTAGCAGGCGATATCCAGTAAGCGTTTGATGCTCATGGAAACCTCACTACGCAAAGCACCTTCTACCTTAAACTCATTGTTGATGATGTTACGGATAGCAGTCTGCTCATCGTCATTCCACTGGTTTACTTTTTTGTCAAAGTCAATACCAGCCTGGGTAAGAATATACTGTGCAGTGGAACGGCCAATACCAAAAATATAGGTCAGACCAATTTCTCCTCTTTTATTTTTTGGTAAATCAATACCGGCAATACGAGCCATATTTTGTGTTTAATTTGAAAATTTGAAAATTTAAAGATTCGAAAATGGTGACTTAGGAATTTGAAAATCATTTTCAAATTACCCCATTTTCAAATTGCTTTTACCCCTGGCGCTGCTTAAAGCGAGGGTTCTTCTTGTTGATCACGAATAATTTTCCTTTCCTTTTCACGATCTTGCAATCAACGCTGCGTTTTTTAATGGAAGCTCTAACTTTCATTGTTTGTTTTTTTATCTCGTTCCTGCTTCTGCTTTCGGCGTTCTGCCGGCTGCATTCAGCGTTAAATTATTTATACCTGAAAATGATCCTTCCCCTGCTCAAATCATACGGACTCATCTCCACCCCCACTTTATCACCCGGCAGAATACGGATATAGTGCATTCTCATTTTTCCGGAGATGGTGGCCAGTATCTCATGTCCATTTTCCAATTTTACCCGGAACATAGCATTACTCAGGGCTTCCAGAATTACGCCATCTTGTTTGATCAGTGGTTGTTTCGACATACAATTTTTGGGGCTGCAAAGATATTACAATGCAACCGGAATAAGAAAAATTAGTGGAAAAAAATCTCAAAAATGTGGAAAAACCTTCCCTATTTTCCCGTAAAAGGGGCAAAGGTACCAAAAAACGGGCAATCAGAACAGGTTTACCGGCAATACCAGCTCCCATACATTGGGCCGGGTAATCCCCCGGAACTCATTGTTAAGCAGGCGGCTATACCTGACCCCGAAGGTAACGGGCTGCTGGTTCCACCAACGGGTATCGAAAAACAGCTCGGTACCCAGTGTCTGGAACGGGTAATTGGTGGCCAGCCGTAAACTGCGGCCGATGCCATAATCGAAAAACAGGTTGGATCTTACCCGGAGCAGGTACACCAGGTTGCCAAAGCCCTTGTCGGGATAGGCCCAGGTAAAGTGATAATTGACCCCGATCTTCCACATCCTGGGGAAATCTACTGCAGAATAGCCCCTCGCAAAGGGAAAATTATTAGCAAACAGGTATTGCTGAAGGGTATCCCGGCTATGAAAAGCCGCCGTTATCACCAGGGAATGATCATTGCTGATGCCCGGCAAAAACAGGGATCCCGTGGCAAGGAATTGGTAGGCAGAGTAGTTGTTAACGAGATTCCGGTACTGTAAAACAAGGCTCTGGCCCAGGTGAGGATAGATCTGCTGTGCCGTTTTCTGGATCTGCCCCGAATAAGCGATCCGGGTTTGCAGATAGGGGAAACTGCGGTTGGTCAGTAGTTTTTGGGCCAATCCGGTCCAGTTAACCTTTTCCAGGTGATAGGTGGCGGTGAGGGTAAGGTTTCTGTACTGTTTGCCACCCGTCAGGTTCAGTGGCAGCCGTAACCCGGCATAACCCACCAACTCATTCCAGTTCACCACAGTGTCTTTATTCAATGCCCCCGACCGCTGCCAGGTATTGCTTAGTCCGAAAACAGGCTGCAGAAAACTGCCTCCATAGGCTCCGTTATAACCCAGTTTGTGGCTGCCTTCGTTTTCATTATAGGTATAGGCGATCTCTGATTGTAAGGTATTGAGCACATTTTCGCCATAGAGGGTCAGCGAATATTCCGGCTGCTCGTAAAATGGCCGGAAACTATGCAGGTTTAGTAAACGGGTGGATTTCAGGTATTTGCTTACAGGAAATGTGCCGGCTGATAATGCCGACAGCATCGTCCGATCCGAATCGGAGTAAAGCCCGGACAGGTAACGTTCGGTCAGTTCATCCCGCCATTCTACCCGCTCCCACCGCGGCCGTAACAGTCCCAGGCGATATCCTTCGGCCGTAAAAGCTGCGCTTACGAGATTTCCATCGGTTCGCAAAACGCCCTGGTATAAGCCTGTTGCGTAGGAAGCAAGTCGATAGGGTCCCCGTTTCTCTTTTCCATCTATAAAAGCCCATAATTCATCGCGGCCCTGGTAGGTGGTGGTGAACAAAACCGTATCCGACTGCACCGTAACATAACCAATGAGCCGGTTGGCGGGTGCCAACAGTGTATCAACCGGATTTGATTTGCCGGATCCGTATTTCACTAACGACATCTCACCTGCCTGATTTCTTTCTGCTACATAAAAAAAACGGTCATCGGCACTGAAGCGGGGCGTAGAATAAACGATACCGGATCGGGTAAATGAGTCCAGCAGGTTCCCCTCCATATCCATATGTACCAGTTTTGAATTACCGGTCACATCCATCTCAACAGCCAGTAACCGTTTCCCATCGTTTGATTGGGCAGGAGAAAAATAGCGGCTGCGGCGAAGCAGGGTCTTCTCCTTCCCGGTTAACACATCCAACTCTCTGATAGATTGGTATTCGCGGTTACCATAGCGTGCATCCGGTTGGTAAGCCGCGTATACGATCTTGCCATTCTGGTAAGTAAAATACGTATCGGCAGAAATATCCTTTAGGGCAATTCGTTTTTCTTTCCCATCCGCAGTCACTGTATAAAATGCCGGTATGAAACGGTTGCCTGTTTTGAGTACGATGATAGCACCATCAGTTGCTGCCTGCGGATACAGGTAATTGACCACCTGGTGCGGAGCAGTTGGTGTAAGCCAGTTCACCTGGTCGCTGCCAGGTGTTTGCCATTGCTGCCGGTAGTATTGCAGTGCCTCATTTACAAATTGTGCATAGGAAATGCCGGTATGTTTTTTCACTGCTCCCTGGAAGGGATAAAACAATGATCTGAACCGGGCCGCATCATCTGTTATTTTACGCCAGATATTATCTCCGTATTGTTTTCTTCCATATGCTACCAGCAGATACCCCAGTTCATAATGATTGGGAACATAATCGCGCAAAGAGCCATTGCGCAGCTTCATGAAATCGTAAGGTTTATTGGCCAGCCACAGCGATTGATAACTGCTCAGAAATAAAGGAAGACGCCCCCTTCCCTGCCCCGTATATCTTGTTTCATTATAAACAGCATCCCCTTCAAAAAACCAATCCGGCACAGAGAGCGCATTGGCCAGCAGTTGTCCCTGTTCACCCAACAGCCAGGTAGCAACCCGTGATAGCCCTTTGTTGAAATTATTGTATTGCTGCACATGCCGGTATTCATGTACGGCCAGGTTATCGAGCCAGTTGGCGGCACCTAATGTAAACGCGTTTTGCGGGGCTGTGGTATAGAACTCACTACGGAAGGGGGCCAACCCTACATAGGCATTGGAAAGTACTGTCTGGTTCTGGAGAACGATATTTACTTTGCGGAAATCTGTTCCGAGATTGCTTGCCTGCCGTCTCTGCAACCAGTGTACCACCTGTGTTACCCTTTGCGCCTGCTGTTCCCATCCTTTCGGAAAAATCACGCGAACGGTATCCGTATTTACCTGCTGCCATTTTACAGAGGCAGGGTTACCACCGAATGATTGTGCCGCTGCCTGCATGCAGCTAAAAAGGGCAACAAGGATATAACCAAGACACTTCATGATCCTCCATAGAATTTGATGAAAGTTACTTAAACAAGCTATACAAAAAACCGTGCCTCAATGCCTTTGTGTGGAATATATTTTCTCACAAAGGCATTGAGGCACGGCATAAAAGATGGAGAGTTGTTTTTATGGCTTCAGAATCTCTCCTAATTTTTGCTGCAGCTGTTCCCCGCTCAGGTTTTTGGCAATGATCTTGCCCTGCGGATCGAGTAACAGGTTCTGCGGGATAGCCTGGATGCCGTATTGCTGGGCCACTTCATTCTGCCAGAATTTCAAATCAGATACATGTGTCCAGGTAAGGTTATCATCGTGTATGGCTTTGATCCATTTGTCTTTGGCGTTGGGCTGATCGAGACTGACACCGAGTATATGAAACCCTTTCTCTTTGTATGCCTGATAGGCTTTCACTATATTCGGATTTTCTCTTCTGCAGGGACCGCACCAGCTGGCCCAGAAATCTACCAGTAAATATTTACCTCTGAATGAAGACAACTTAACTGGTATTCCCAGGGTATCGTTCTGTGTAAAGTCCATGGCTTCTCTGCCCACGCTTGTCTTTTTGGCAATCGCGATCTGCTCGCTCAGTAATTTGGCAGCCGGTGCATTTCTGGCAGCAACGGGAAGTTGATTGAACAGGGGCTCTACCTCGTCTACCTGAATATCCCATCCCGCAAACTGCGAGATGGCGTACACCGCAACCGGTGACTGCAGGTGGTTGGTAACAAAGTCGCGGTACACGAGTTTACTTTCTTTATCAAGCGCATCCATTTTATCTTCTGCGGCTTTACGCGCAGATTCATCTTTGGCGGCAGCTGCTTTGCTGTATTCAGCACTCAGTGCCCGCATCCGCGTATTGAACGGTTTCAGTGCCTCCGTTAATTTTGCATAATCGTCGTTAGCTTTGGAACCCGTAACTTTCACATTACTGAAAGAATCAACAGAAATAACGTCAATTTTATCCGCACTCAGAAACAGAGAAATAAAATCCCTTGTTCCTGCAAATTTAACGGGCTTCCCTTCCGCATCGGGTGCATATCTGACCCGAAGGGATGCCGCTGTGGGCTCTGCCAGTTTACCGGAGAATGTATACACACCCTCTGCCGGCACTACACTATCCGTGATATTCTTATCACCTGCCCTGTAAGAAAGAAACACTTTCTGCACCGGCAGGGAGATATTGGTAAACCTTCCTTTTACGCTGAACGGTTTTTCTGTCTGGGCAGCACCTGAAATAGCTACACTGATTAATACGAAAAAGAAACTCCTTCTAAGCATGTTGATTCATTTTTAATTATTATCCTACAAATTTAATAGACTTTTTGATATCCCTGTCAAATATTCCCCAATATAAAAAACCCGCCGGAAGCGGGTTTTAAAAAAGTATCAACGGTACTGGTTACATCGGTTCATCGGTAAGATGGATCTTGGTCATATCCAGATATTGGTTCTGCAACTGGTGCACATAGTGTACATCCGGGTGATGCCTGCGGTCTTCGCGGTACCACATTTCGATACTGCTGAAATCTCCGGCTTTGGGAATCACGATCCGGAAAGAACCTTTCCCGTACTTTACAGATCCATCCTCATTTTCCTGCTTGTGAAAACCCAGTTTCAGTAAGGCTTCGTCAGTCAGTTCAATCGGATGCAGGTGATCGGTCTCAAACCAGAACTCCTGCACATCGGTTTGTACACAAACCTGTTTTTCGTCTCCGTTTAACCGGACAACTTCTCCATCCCACATTTTTCCTTCATATTCTGCCTTCAGATAGTCGCCGATTCTGATGTCGCTGAATTTAATCATATGGCAATGTTTTTAGGAGTAGAAGATAAGATTTATTTGGAGAAGAACCAAGTTCTATCCTCCTTCTCTACTCGGCCCAGCTCATGGTATACCCGGGGTTCTCGATTTCCAGTGCTTCGATTGTCAGCTGCAGTGGATGAAAAGTATCTACCATTACCGCCAGTTCCTGCGTCTCTTTTTTACCGATGCTTTTTTCTACGGCTCCGGGGTGTGGCCCATGCGGGATACCGGCCGGATGCAGGGTAATCATACCGCGGGTAACATGTTTCCGGCTCATAAAATCGCCGGCCACATAATACAGTACCTCATCACTATCAATATTGCTGTGGTTATAAGGCGCGGGAATGGCATCGGGGTGGTAATCATAGAGCCTTGGACAAAAACTACAGACCACAAAATTATTTGCTTCAAAAGTCTGATGCACCGGTGGTGGCTGGTGCACGCGGCCTGTGATGGGTTCAAAATCGTGGATACTGAAGGCATAGGGATAACAACAGCCATCCCAGCCTACCACATCAAAAGGATGATGGGCGTAATGCAGCCCATACAGGATCCCCTTCTTTTTGGTTTTGATCAGAAAATCACCTTCCGCATCTATGGTCTGCAGGTTTTGCGGGGTACGGATATCACGCTCGCAGAAAGGGGCATGTTCGAGCAACTGGCCGTATTTGCTTACATAACGTTTGGGGTAACGGATGGGACTGAAACTTTCTACAATAAACAAACGGTTGGTGGCATCTGTAAAATGGATCTGGTAAATCGTGCCGCGTGGAATAACGAGATAATCTCCGTAGCCAAAACGTAGTTCCCCGTATTGGGTAATCAGTTTGCCGGATCCTTCGTGTACAAAGATCATTTCATCGGCATCTGCATTTTTGTAGAAATAATCTTTCATACTTTCCTGCGGGGCAGCCAGTACAATATGGCAATCGTTATTCACCAACACTGCTTTGCGGCTTTGTAAAAAATCTTTCCAGGGTTTGATCCGGAATCCTTCGAAACTGCGGTGCTTCAGCATTTTCTCTTCCGCTATCCGGGGCATCATGTTCACCGGCTCATCTGTATGAATGATCTGTGTGGGAGGCCAGGTATGGTAGAGCAGTGAATAATCATTACTGAATCCTTCAGTAGAAAATAACTGTTCCGAATACAAAGTTCCGTCAGGCTTGCGGAACTGGGTATGACGTTTGTGCGGAATGGTTCCGAGTGTATGGTAATGAGGCATGCGTTAATTAAAAATTAAAAATTAAAAATGGAAGCAGTAGACGTAAAGCGGATATCGGTCTATTTCGATAATTGGAGGGAGAGCATGAGGAAATAGTATTTCCAGATGCGTTTATCGATCCAGTAGGTGAAGTTTCTGTGGTAAGGCATAACAATGGTATGTGTTAAAGCTACAAAACTTCCGGGAGTTTTCTATAGATACTAATAACCGTTCCCTTGTGCTTCGGCATAAAAAAATAACCACACCAAGGCACAAGCGAACGGTTATTTTTTCAGCTAGCGGGCTACGACTATTCTGTACTTTGTTCCCTTGATCTTTTCGTTCTGCACCAGGGGGAGTAAGGTTTTTACCTTGTGCTTTTTCACGGCAACGAATGCGTTGCGGTCTTTGACGATGATCAGGCCGATCTCATCTTTTTCCAGTCTGCCTTTCTGGGTAAAGAATCCGACAATATCCACCTTGTTCAACTTGTCTTTTTTGCCGCCATTGATATAGATGGTTACCCATTCTGCCGGCTTTGGTAAAGCGCCCTGCTGCGGCACAGCCATCTCTTCTGGTTTTTGACGGATATAATAGGGCATGGGTTCTTCTCTGTGCATCAGCAAATAAGCGGTACCGGTAGCATCCATTCGGGCGGTACGGCCATTGCGGTGTGTAAATTCAGATTCAGTAGAAGGCAGGTGGTAATGGATCACGTGTTTGATCTCGGGTATATCCAGTCCTCGGGCTGCCAGATCTGTTGCCACCAGAAATTTTACACTACCGTTGCGAAACTGGATCAATGTCTGCTCCCGCTGCATCTGTTCCATGCCTCCATGAAAAGAAGCACATTCAATGCCTTTCTCTTTCAGAAGAGAAGCCGTACGTTCCACCGCATCGCGGTGGTTGCAGAAAATCAGGGCGGGTTCTGAAGAGATAAAAGACAATAATTGCACCAGCCGGTCTACCTTATCTTTCTCTTCAGAGATTACCAGTTTCAGTTCCAACGAAGCGGTTTCGGGTTGTTCAGAGATATAATCCAGTACGGTCAGGTCTTCTGCCACAGCTGCAAAAGCGGGAATGGCCACAGCGGCCGTGGCAGATACCAGTATTTTTTTGTCTAGTTTGGGCAGAGAGGAAAAGATATAAGACATTTCTTCTTCAAAACCCAGTGCCAGTGATTTATCAAACTCATCCAGTACCAGTATCGTCAGAGCTTCACGCGAGAAGGTTGCACGTTTAATATGGTCGGCAATACGGCCGGGTGTTCCAATCAGTAAAGCCGGTGGTTCGGCCAGGTTCTGGATCTCGGTAGGCATATCGTGTCCGCCATAACAGCAGCTGACTTTATAACCCGTACCCATTTTCTTCCACACCTGTTCTATCTGAATAGCCAGTTCTCGCGAGGGTGTAAGCACCAGGCATTGCACCCGTTTTTCTTCCGGTTTCAGTTGTTGCATTACCGGCAACAGAAAGGCCAGTGTTTTACCCGAACCGGTGGCAGAAAGCAATAGCACTTCTTTTTGAGAAAGGATGGCAGCCACAGCCGATTCCTGCATGGGATTGAGAGAAGAGATGCCCAGGCGGGTGATGACTTGTTCGATGGTTTCTGTTGATTGCATCTGCAAAAGTAATGCCTCTGCAGCAAAATCCCCGTGCAGGGCAGAATCGTAGCTAAGGGCAGTTTTGTGCGATCAGTCTATATCCAGGTCATACCGATCGAGAAAACCGGCAAGTCCGGCACTGGAAACCTTTGTTTTTTTGAGGGTATTCCTGGCGGGGTCAATGGAATAATGAAAACTGCTTCGGAGATCCGTTTTATCGAGGATAGCATGTTCAAAAATGGCCCTTACAAGGTCGCAATGCTCAAATACCGCAGCACTCAGGTCCGTTTCTGTAAAATCAGCTTCTTTCAGGCTGCAGTAACTGAAAAGTGTTTTCTTCATTTTCAGTTGAAAGAAAGAAGAAAAATCAAGCTGGCAATGGTCAAAGTTAACAGAGAAAAGAACCGAATCGCAGTCTTCAAAATGCAGTCCCATGAGTTTACACTCCTTGAACTGCGCTCCATTCAGCGAAGTTTTCTGCAGTTTGGCCATGGCCAGGTTACAACCCGTGAAACTGCATTCGGTAAAATGGTAGCCAGACAGATCTGCATACGACAGATCACAATCCACAAAACGGCAATATTCATAATCTCCCTGCTGCAAAGGCTTCTCTGCAAAAATGATCTTGTCAAACAGTTTATCTTCTATATAAGGTCTTTCCATTTATATAGGTTTATCGGTTCAGTGCATTGATTAACCGGGTTACTTCTTCTATGGTATTAAATGCGTGTAATACAATCCTCAATCTTTCTTTGCCCCTGGGTACCGTAGGATATAAAATGGCCCGTACATCCAATTGCCGTTCCTGCAAATCAGCTGCCACTTTTTTCACAGCTTCATTTCCCGGGATCACCACCACCTGAATAGGTGTAACAGAAGGCAATTTCTCAAAGCGTAGCCGGGCCGATTGAAAATGCCGGATCAACTGCTGTAAATGTTCCCTTTCAGCCAGCATAGCCGGAAAGGTTTCATAACTTTCTTTGATCAGCGACACACTATGTTCGGGCAGGGAAGTGGAATAGACCAGGCTCCTTGCAAAATTGATCAGATAATCGCGCAAAGCAGTTGATCCCAATACCACCGATCCATGACAGCCACAGGCTTTCCCGAATGTGTGTACACGGGCAAATACCGCTTGCTGTAGTTGCAGGTGTTGCACCAGGCCTTCTCCCCTGTTACCGATTACGCCGGTAGCATGGGCTTCATCAATGATCAGATGGGCTTTATATTTCTGGCTTATAGAAACCAGCTCTTCCAAAGGACAAAAATCGCCATCCATACTAAAAACCGATTCGGTTACAATGAAGACAGTGCCTGTAGCATGTTCCAGTTTCTTGCGCAGATCATCCATATCATTATGCGCGAAGGAAAATGCTGCGGCAAAAGATAACCGGATCCCATCGCGGATAGAAGCATGTGATAACTGGTCGTACAGAATCGTATCCCCTTTCTGCGGCACAGCAGAAAGCAGGCCGAGGTTAGCATCGTAGCCAGAATTAAATAACAGTGCCGCTGCTGCCTGGTGAAAAGCTGTCAGTTCTTGTTCGGTTGCTTCTATCAACGGATAATTGCCCGACAACAGCCGCGACCCGGTAGATCCCGAACGCAGGTGAGGCAGTTTCGTGTTCAGTAATCCATTTGTAACGATTCCGAGGTAATCATTGGAACAGAAATCAACCTTCTCCTCCGGCAAACGCAGTTGCCGGAAAGCCTGGTTTTCTCTCCGCTCATTCAGTTTCTTCTGTAGAAAATCATCCGGGTACATATGTCAAAACTAAAGGATTGTAGCAGATATTTGTATGGTGAATGGGCAATGGTGAATTGTTAGTAACATTTCTCTCAAAAAACATTCACTCATTCACTCATCCACTCATTCACTCATCCACTCATTCACTCATGGAATATTCCCAACATACCAAAAACATCTTAGGCTTACAACTGCCAACTGATCCCCGCTGGGTAGACCTGGCCAATATTTCGCTGGAAGCCATCCTCACCGATCATGCTTATTGTGAGCAGAAAGCGGCAACTACCTGTATCACGCTGATACAACGGTATTCCGATAAGGAAAAACTGGTGGCAGAACTGGCACCCATCGTAACGGAAGAATGGGGGCATTTCAGGCTGGTACTCAACGAGCTCAAAAAAAGAGGGCTCTCACTCGGTAAACAAAGAAAAGATGAGTATGTAAATAAACTGATCGAATTCCAAAAAAAAGGTGGCCGACCCGAAGAACGTTTACTGGATCATTTACTGACCATGGCCCTGATTGAAGCCCGTAGCTGTGAGCGTTTTAAAAGATTGAGCGAAGGTTTACCCGATGCCTATATGCGTAAGTTTTACCGCCGCTTTATGGAAAGCGAAGCCGGTCATTATACCCTGTTTATAGAACTGGCAGAAACCTATCTCGATAAGAAACTGGTCAGAAAAAGATGGAAGGAATGGCTGGTATATGAAACAGGCATTATGAAAGACCTGGAAATAAGGGGAGACCGGATACATTAATCCGCAGAACCCGTGAAATAAGCCAGTTCCCTGGTAAGATCAAGGAATGGATATTTTTCCTGTAATAATAGTGCTTTGCGGGCACTGGCCGCCAGAAACAGCTGGTGCTGTTGGGTAGCAGGATTAAACGGTTTGTGCTGAAAAGCCAGGTTCAGTTCTGCAATTTCCTTCATTAGCTGAATCGTGTCTTCGTTCATACAGGCATCTGTGAATTTCTCCCATACATATTGTGTAGCATGGTAATTGGGATGCACCAGGTCTTCTGCATAAAACCGGTAATCTCGCAGGTCATCGATCACCAGTTCGTAGGCGGGGAAATAATAGAGCTGCCCGAAATCTTCCACCAGTTCATGTACAGCCTGTATCAGTACCGCTTTGCTACGATTATTCTCTACCACGCCTTCACGTAAATGTCTTACTGGACTGATAGTAAAGATGATCTGGAGTTGTGGATTAAAAGCAAGCAACCTGCTTATCATATTACCCAGTAATACTTTGGCTTCTGCAGCAGACAGTAATCTTTTCTGAAACCAATTGGCGGGTGCTTTATGGTTATTGGCCGCTACCGAAGCGGGTATTGCCTGGGGTGCTGCTTCTGTTAATGTATATAACCACGCAGAACCCAGTGTAATCATCAGGTGATCGGTATGTTTCAGGTATTGATGCGCCTCCGTGATGGCGGTATTGATCTTCTGCAGGCAGTCAGTAGTAGTAATACCCGAAAACCGGCTATGGTGTTTCCAGCTATGCCAGGTTTCATTGTGAAAAAAAATATCGGCTTCTGTAAAAACGGGTTGGGTAAGATAGCTGTCGATGGCCTCGGCCACACTTACCGGGTTAAAAAGGATGCCGTTCGGATTTTCCAGTACTTCGAATTTATGCCTGCGGAGTTTCTCGCCGATATTCTCTGTAAAACAGGAACCCATCAGCATCAGTTTTTGCGGATGTTGTATGCGTTTGGGCGCACGTTTGATATCAAATTCGAGATGAAATTTCATAGATCAGTGTAAAAATATTTCAGCAGCGATCTGCAGGCTTTGAGCCAACGCTTCTTTGTTTAATCCGGGCAGCAGTCCTTTTTTTTCAAAATAATCAATCATCAATACAGAATCCATATTTCCCACCAGTTCATCCTGCGCCATGGGGCAGCCGCCGATACCTTTCAGCGCACCATCAAACCGTAAACAACCCGCCTGTAAAGCAGCATCTGTCTTGGCCTGCCAGTTAGTGGCACTCGAATGAAGGTGAACTCCGAACTGTATAGCCGGATATCGCGGAATCAATGTTTGCAGGGCAAACTGTACCTGTTCCGGTGAAGCCAATCCTACCGTATCGGCCAGCGAAAGAACTGGGATACCCAGTTGCGCCATCTGCTCTGCCCAATGAAGCAGGATCTCTTCATTATATACATCACCGTAAGGATTTCCAAATCCCATACTCAGGTATACTACCAGTTCTTTGTGGTTTTTGATACAGAGTTCCTGAATGACTTCTACCCTTTGTGCACTTTCCTCCATCGTGCTGTTGGTATTACGTAACTGGAATGTGGGTGATAATGAAAAAGGAAAACCGAGATATTGGATCTCATCATACACAACTGCTTCTTCTGCACCGCGAGGGTTGGCCACAATGGCCAGCAATTTTGAAACTGAACCAGCCAACTGCAATCCTTCGATCACTTCTTTGGTATCAGCCATCTGTGGAATGGCTTTGGGCGAAACAAAACTGCCGAAATCAAGTGTATGAAAACCTACCCTCAGCAAAGCATTCAGGTATCGGATTTTATCGGTAGTGGGAATAAAACGGGACCAGCCCTGCATGGCGTCTCTCGGACATTCTACTAGGGTGAGTGGTGAGTGGTGAGTAGTAAGTGTCGTTCCCATATTGACTTTCCAATAAACGATTAAACCAGTAAACCAATAGACTATTTCCCCATCCTTTGTTTCATGGCTTCATACAAAATGATTCCCGTGGCTACGGACACATTAAATGAATCGAAGTTGGCCGCCATGGGGATCTTGAAAAAATGATCCGCCGCTTTGGCGAGATAGGGTTGAACCCCTTTTCCTTCATCACCCATAATGATACAGCAGGGATCGGTGAAGGGTAGTTCGAACACATTCTGCTCGGCCCTCATTTCGCTGGTAAATATTTTGATACCGTTCAGGTGCATAGTGTCTACCGCTTTCAATAAACTATTCACCCGGCAGATATGGATCTGCTCCAGTGCACCGGCACTGCTTTTCATCGCTTCTTCATTCAATGCACCTACGCCTTTGTCGGGGATGATGATTGCCTGCGCACCGCAGCAGACCGCACTACGCGCAATGGCACCGATATTACGTACATCCGTAACCCCATCCAGCATCAGGAATAGAGGAAGATCGCCGTTGGATACCACATGATCGATCACCTGCTGCAGATCCATATATTGTACACGTGCCACAAAAGCCAGTATACCCTGGTGATTTGCTTTTGTCATACCATTCAGCTTCTCAATAGGCACCAGTTGTATGGGCACATTCTGGTCGCGTGCCAGTTTGCGGATGGTGTTGATCACGTCTCCGGAAGCATTCTTCTGCAGTAAGATCTTATCAATTGCCTTACCGGTTTGCAGGGCTTCTACCAGCGGTTGGCGGCCAATAATCAGGGAGCTTTGTTTAACAGGCATCTGCAAATGTATTATTTCCTCCGACCTTCTGCCAAAAGGAGTTTAGTGGCTTTCGTTTTTCTGTAACATACGGGGAAGAGAAAGAAAAAGGTAGACAATGATCAGTCCTGCCAAAATGAATTTTACAACGGCACAATAAAAAGTAAGCTGCAACGAAATGGCATCATAACTTCCTGATATGGTTTTCAGCATCAGCAGGTTTTCGGCAATATCCAGTACACCGGCCACATACGCCACCCTAGCGAGAAAAAGCCCGGTTTGCGAGAGCCAACGGATGTTTCCCCATTTACGAGCTGTGGTTTCTGCTGCCAGCGAAAGAAATACCACATAGGTTACGATAAAAGCAAAATCAAGCCAGATATTCATCTTTACCACTGAGAGATCCCAACCGGATAATGCTGTCTGCAACAATTCCGGGGTACGGGCAAATTCAAGGTCCAGGATCCCCCGTTTGGCGGTGGACGTTTTAAGACTGCTGCCCTGCCATTGCATGATTACTACCATTACCATGCAACTGATCGCAGCAATCGATAGGTTCTTTTTCATGGGAGTTGGGTTTTACTGGCCGGCAAAACCAGTATCCAAATATACTAACAAAAAACCCCTGCCGGTTAGGCAAGGGTTTTTGTGTATCAGGTATGGGATCTTATTTAACCCCGAAAGCTTTCTTTACTTTGGTAACATAGTCCAGTTTTTCCCAGGTAAACAGCTCCACTTTCACTTTTTTCACTTTACCATTAGGCAGGGTGAATTCTTTGGTTACCACTTCATTCTTACGACCCATATGGCCATAAGCAGCTGTTTCGCTGTACATAGGTGTACGCAATTTCAGACGCTGCTCAATAAAGTAAGGGCGCATATCAAAAATGCTTTCTACCAGTTTGCCGATCTGTCCGTCTGTTAACTGCACTTTGGCAGTTCCATACGTATTTACGTTGATAGAAGTAGGTTGGGCAACACCAATGGCATAGGAAACCTGCACCAGTACTTCATCAGCAATACCGGCAGCTACCAGGTTTTTGGCAATGTGACGGGTTGCATAGGCTGCAGAACGGTCTACTTTGCTGGGATCTTTTCCACTGAAAGCACCACCCCCGTGTGCCCCTTTACCACCATAGGTATCTACGATGATTTTACGGCCGGTTAAACCTGTATCTCCGTGCGGACCACCGATCACGAACTTACCGGTTGGGTTGATATGATACTTGATCTTATCATTGAACAGTTTGGCGTATTTCTTATACTTGGTCTTAACCCTTGGAATCAGGATATTGATGATATCTTCTTTGATTTTGGCCAGCATTTTTCCTTCTGTATCAAAATCATCGTGTTGGGTAGATACCACGATCGCATCAATACGAACGGGGCGGTTATTATCGTCATACTCCAGTGTAACCTGGCTTTTCGCATCAGGGCGGAGGTATTTGATCTGTTTGTTCTCTCTTCTCAGCGCAGCCAGTTCGATCAGGATCTTATGGGCCAGATCAAGTGCCAGTGGCATATAATCTTCTGTTTCATTGGAAGCATACCCGAACATCATACCCTGATCGCCGGCACCCTGCTCTTCTTTTTTCTTACGGTCAACGCCCTGGTTAATATCTGCAGACTGCTCATGAATAGCAGACAGGATACCACAACTGTTCGCCTCAAACATATATTCACTCTTGGTATAGCCGATTTTACGGATCACACCACGGGCAATTTCCTGTACATCGAGGTATGCTTTTGATTTTACTTCGCCGGCTAATACTACCTGACCGGTGGTAACCAGTGTTTCGCAGGCCACTTTAGACTGAGCGTCAAAGGCAAGAAAGTTATCAATCAGTGCGTCTGAAATCTGGTCGGCTACTTTGTCCGGATGTCCTTCAGAAACGCTCTCAGAGGTAAACAGATAAGGCATATAAAGTTTATTTTAATGGGTGCAAATATAGAATAATGAGTAATACCCTACTAAATCCGTGAAAAAATAATCCGTAAACGCATCCTGAAACGGGTATGGGTACCACCGCCGAGTCTTATCCTTCCATCTCCTACATCGTTTCCAACCGAGGGATTCAGGTAGTACAATTGGGAAGAAGTATTACCCGGGTAAGGAGGTGTATAATACAGCGAATCATTGCTGGGCGCTGATAAACGCAGGGTAAAAGAAGTATCCTTACGGGTTACAATACCCTGTACATAACGGCTCACATCGAATGTATAGGAAGCCACATTATCATAACCCTGAATGGATTTAGAAACAAGGTACCCGCCAAACGCAGAAATATTGGGTCCGTTAGAGCCGATGGTATAATCGTTGGGGATATTTCTTTTGGCATTGATGGCAGAATCATACCTGCTTAAGAGGAGGTAACGGGGTGGCAGCATCTGTTTTTCGAGCGTAGCGAGGTTATTATCATCCGGCACCTGTTCTGTTATCAGTTCTGCCCTATGAACAATGCGGTTAGAAAGTCCCTGTAAGCCGGGAATTCTGATTCTTACAAAAGTGCCGGGTACCGATTGTATATATACCAGTGAATCAGATTTGGAGGTAGTGGTCAGGTAACGGGCAGCTTCGCTACCGGTTCTATCGCGCACCACCACATTGGCACTGCCATCGCTGATGGTATTGAATTTAAAATACAGTACAGAAGTATCTCTCTGGGTAGCACCGGTTGAGCTGGAACTGTAATACAAGGCAAATTTGGTATTGGTATCTGCCAGACTGATCTTCAGCAGGGCATTGGCTCCGGCCGTATTGGCCGTAAGGGCAAATCCTGCAAAATAAGTACGGAAAATAGAATCAGACCGGTAGGCGTTAGTGGAATCGTAGGTTTTGATAAAGCGGGTGGCAAAGGCTTTGCTCAATGGAAAACGTAACTGGTTCTTTGCGTTTTCGTAACGGTTGTTTACCGAGTCGCCCAATCTCCGGATATCAAAGGTTTGCGAAGTAAGCGACTGTCCCAGGTTTACATTTACAGCGGATGGATGGTTCACCGGGTAAGTGCGGTACTGATCCAGGGGTGTATTATTATCTATTTCAAAGAGATTCAGACGCAAAGGCAGCGTAGAATCACCATAAAATCCTTTATAACTCAGTATCAGCACAGCAGAATCTACCACCACACTGTCTTTGTTTCCGGGAACAAAGTAAGGATAGGCATTAGGTTTTAGCTCAAAGTACAGCGATGCCCTGGTTTTACCAAAAAGTGGGTCGTTACTGATGGAACCCAGTAAATGATTATCGCTTTTATAGATCCGGGCAGTATCCATATCCTCGTAGGAATCTGTCAGTACTTCCAGGATGGTATCTTTTGTAATCACACCATCAATAGCCGGTATCAGGCCGGAGCCAACATCTGTAGAAGAAATACGCGTGCAGCCTGTCAGAAAAATGATCAAAACAACACCGGAAATGAATATTCTACGCAGCGTAAAAAATGAATGCATGAGTTAGTGATTACTTGCCCGCAAGGTCGTTGTACAATTCTAAATACTCTGTTAAATCAGAATCCCATCCTTTGAAAGGAACTACCTTCTTTCCTTTCACTTTGGCGAAATCCTCAACGAGTTTCTTTTCTATTTTATCGGCACCAAAAGTGATGGCATCAGCAAAACTGGCCCCACCCCGGAACATAGCCGTATTATTACCTTCTTTAAAAGCTTCCAGGTCCTTATCTTTTATATTGCTGTTGATAATCGCCTTCTGTACAAAATCAGCCCCCAGTTTCTCTTTGAAAGTATTCTGACCAATGGTAAAAATCACTTTGCTGTTACCAAATACCGGCTCTTTTTTATAGGCCGTTTTGATATAGGCAGGGATCAACCCGGTCATCCAGCCACTACAATGGATCAGGTCCGGCGGCCATCCAAACTTCTTCACGGTTTCAAGGGCGCCCTTGCAGAAGAAAACGGTACGGAGGATATTGTCATCAAACCAGGTCTCTTCATCATCGTGAAAAATCTGCTTCCGCTTGAAAAAGTCTTCATTCTCCAGAAAATATACCTGCAAACGGGCATTGGGCAAAGAAGCCACTTTGATCTGTAATGGGTAATCATCATTATCTACCGATACATTGATCCCGGAAAGCCTCACCACTTCATGCAGCCGGTGTCTCCTCTCATTGATCACCCCAAAGCGTGGCATAATGCACCTCACTTCCAAACCACTGTCATTGCTCTTGATAGCCAGCTTATTAATCACCTCCGCAAACTCAGTGAGTTCGAGGTAAGGCGACATTTCAGTAGCAATGAATAAAATTCTTTTCTTTGTTGACATTAGTATGCGAATTTTAGCACGATGCTGGAAAAAACAGTTGGCAAAGGTACATAAAATGCACCGAAAACCAACGCAAATCCAGCTTTTGCCCAAACTCAGCCCAAATGATCCTGTTAAAAACAGCCACCGACCTCTCCCTTTTTCTATCTGCCAAAAAAGCCCAGGGCCTGCAAACAGGCTTTGTGCCAACCATGGGGGCATTACATGAGGGACACCTGCGTTTAGTAGAACATAGTAAAAAAAACAACAATGTAACAGTTGCCAGTATTTTCGTTAATCCTACCCAGTTCAACGACCCCCAGGACTTTACCCGCTACCCGGTAACCCTCGAAAACGATATCTATCTGCTCGAAAAAACGGGTTGTGATATCCTGTTCCTGCCTTCAGTATCAGAGATCTACCCTTCGGGGATGCAGATAACCCAGCCCTATGATCTGGGTTATCTGGAAACCCTGCTCGAAGGAAAATACCGCCCGGGGCATTTTCAGGGTGTATGCCAGGTAGTTCACCGGTTACTGGAACTGGTACAACCCGCTAACCTGTACCTTGGACAAAAAGATTACCAGCAATGTATGGTGATCCGTCAACTGATTCATTTAACTGCTTTACCGGTTCAACTGGAGATCGTACCCACGAAACGGGAGCCTTCCGGCCTGGCAATGAGCAGCCGAAACCTGCGTTTATCTGAAAAGGAAAAAGAAGCAGCGGCTGTTATTTACAAGTGCTTAGTAACCATTCAGAGGGGGCTCAAGCCAGGCAGTCTTGACAATTTGGTTACAGAAGCCACAGCCGCCATACTGGCCGCAGGTTTTGATAAGATCGACTATGTTTCGATCGCTGATGCAGCCACTCTATTGCCGGTAACAGTGTGGGACGGGCAAAGCAAACTGGTAGCATTGGTGGCAGCATTCATGGGGGGGGTAAGACTGATTGATAATCTGACGCTTAATTAATTCAGGGTGCTTCTTCCGGCTGCCGGCCAAACGGGAAACAGGATTTATTAAAATTGCTTGCTTAACTTGCCACTGAATGTTCCGCTATGAAAAAACGATTGTTATTTGCCCTGCAATACCTGTTATTTCTGGGACTGGGAGTATTTCTGGTATGGTGGAGTCTGCACCAGATACCGGACGATAAATGGGGTGAGTTTAAGCGATCGCTCGAGACAGCCAATTACTGGCTGATGTTGCCGGTGTTTCTGATTCTTTCCTGCAGTCACCTGCTCCGCGCCCTCCGCTGGCGGATCCTGATGTTGCCGATGGGTTATAAACCCTCTCTCTCCAATACCTTTTTTGCTGTGATGATCGGCTATCTCGCCAACCTGGCCGTTCCCAGGCTGGGCGAAGTATTAAAATGCACCATCCTCGCCAAATATGAAAAAGTACCCGCCGAAAAACTGGTAGGAACGATTGTAGCCGAAAGAGCGGTGGATGTGATCAGCCTTGGGATTGTTTTCCTGCTGGCACTCATCAGCCAGTATGATGTAGTTGGCGAATTTGCCCGGCAGCTCTTTGTGCAGGTATTTGAGACCCGGAGCGGATCGGTTTCCTTTCTTAAACTCGGGATTGTACTGGCAATACTGGCCGCCATTGCCATTGCAGTAAAACACTGGTTCAATCAATTCTCCCATCTGCGCATCGTTATGCTGACCAAAAAAGTATTAAAGGGCATCTGGGAGGGATTGAACAGTATACGTTACCTCGAACAAAAAAGGAATTTTATCTTGTACAGCATAGCCATCTGGGTATTATACATTGTTGGCACCTGGGTGGGTTATCTCGCTACACAGGGCACCACAGGGCTTGGGTTGGGAGCCGCCATATCCGGCCTGGCTTTTGCCAGTATCGGTATGATCATTACACCTGGTGGCATTGGCGCCTACGCTTTCTTCCTGGCCAAAGTACTGGAGAAAAATGAGATCCCTTTTGAAATCGGTTTTGCCAACGGTACCCTGCAATGGTTTGCCCAGTTTGCGATCGTGGTACTGGTAGGTTCTATCTGCCTGGTACTGCTTCCTTATTACAACAAAAAGAAACAACATGAAAGCCGTTAACGCCATAGAAAAAAAAGTCTTCACTTTACCACACTTACTCGCACAATTGGCCAGCTGGCGGGTAACGGATAAAACGGTTGCTTTTACCAATGGTTGTTTTGATATCCTGCACGAGGGACATATCTCCTCCCTATCGCAGGCCGCTGCTGAAGCGGATTTCCTGGTGGTGGGTGTTAACAGCGACAGCAGCACCAAAAGACTCAAGGGTCCCGACAGACCGGTTAACAACGAACATAGCCGTGCACTGTTACTGGCCAGTCTGGCCATTGTAGATGCCGTTGTTATTTTTGAAGAAGATACCCCCCTGCAACTGATCAAGGCCATACAACCCGATGTATTGGTAAAAGGCGGAGATTATACCATTGAGCAGATTGTAGGAGCCAAAGAAGTGATGGCCCATGGAGGACGGGTAGTCATCAACCCGATTGTGGAGGGATTTTCTACTACCGGTATTATCCGGCAGATCAAAGCATCTTTTTCATAGCATCCGGCATTCCGCTTTATCTGATAAACTTAACATTCCTGAAAAACGGTGTTTCTTATATTTGACGGGAGAGAAAACAAATACCAATTACATCATCCACCTTTCCAAATTTCTCTCCCAGCGCATGGCAAAAAAATTACTTATTCAGAGAGATATCAGTTGGCTCAGTTTTAATGCAAGGGTATTACAGGAAGCCAATGATCCGGGTGTTCCTTTAAAAGAACGGATCCGTTTTTTGGGTATTTTTTCCAACAATATGGATGAGTTCTTCCGTGTTCGCGTGGCCACGCTGAAACGGATGCTGGAATTCAGCGAGAAACGCAGGAAGCTGAACATGCACATGGAAGAAGCCCCCCAGCAGATCCTTGACCAGATCCAGACCATTGTATTACAGCAGCAGAACGAGTTTAACCGGATCTGGGCAGGTATACAGAAAGAATTGAAAAAAGCCAATATCCAACTCGTAACAGAAAAAAAACTTACCCGCGAGCAGCAGTCGTTCGTAAAAAAATTCTTTGAAGAAGAAGTCCGCTCCAATATCATCCCGCTGATGATTGAGAGTCTGCCGCAACTCCCCTACCTGCGTGATAAAAGTATTTATCTCGGTGTAGTAATGCGGAAAAAGAATTCTGCTTACCAGCAGAAATATGCCCTCATCGAAGTACCGGCCAGAGCCATCGGCCGCTTTATACAGCTACCTTCCAAATCGTCAGAAAAAAATATTATTCTGCTGGAAGATGTAGTACGCTATAACCTGCCGGTGATCTTCTCCTATTTCGGGTATGACCATTTTGAATCACATGTGTTCAAGGTTACCAAAGATGCCGAGATCGATCTCGATAATGATGTTAGTACCAGTTTTGTAGAGAAGATTGAAAAGGGCTTAAAGAACCGCCGTAAGGGCAAACCCGTTCGTTTTGTATATGATAAAGAAATGGATGCCGGTTTACTCGAATACCTGATACGCAGGTTGAGCCTGAACCGGAAAAGCAATATCATTCCCGGCGGACGCATCCACAATTTCCGGCATTTCATGGATTTCCCGGATGTGTTCAACACCAAAAGTACCCGCCGTTCTGCCTTTACACATCCGGCTCTGCAGAGTTCGATGCGGGTAACGGATGTGATCATCAAGAAAGATGTGATGCTGCATTTTCCCTACCATTCTTTCAATGCGGTGATAGACCTGCTGCGCGAAGCAGCCATGGATCCGGATGTGAACTCGATCAAACTAACAGCCTACCGCCTGGCATCCAATTCAAAAGTGATCAATGCGCTTATCAACGCCGCCCGTAATGGTAAGGAAGTGGTGGTGATGCTGGAACTGAAAGCCCGCTTTGATGAAGAAGCCAACCTGGAATGGAAAAAAGTACTGGAAGAAGAAGGGGTTACCGTATTACTGGGCGTACCCAAAATGAAGATTCATGCCAAACTCTGTATCATTAAAAAAAGAAAAGGCAACAAAACCATCCAGTATGGTTTTGTAAGTACCGGTAACCTGAATGAAAAAACAGCCATTGTGTATGGAGATCATTGCCTGCTAACAGCCAACCGCAATGTGATGGCCGATATCAACCGCATTTTTCATTACCTCGAAAACTGGAAAACGGGGATCCAGCATCTACGGATGTGTAAAACCCTGCTGGTTTGTCCAACCAATATGCGGCAGTCGCTGATGACCCTGATAGACCGCGAGATCAAAAATGCCAAAGCCGGTAAGGAAGCCGGTATCATTCTCAAAGTAAATTCTTTGAGTGATGCCACCCTGATTGCCAAACTCGGCGAAGCGGCCAGGGCGGGGGTGTCTATCCGGATGGTTATCAGAGGTATTTATTGTATGCTGCGTGATCCGAAAAAAGAAAAGGGAGAAGTCAGTGCGATCAGTATTGTAGATGAATACCTCGAACATGCCAGGGTCATCATTTTCCATAACCTGGGTAAGGAAAAGATTTATATCTCCAGTGCCGACTGGATGGTACGCAACCTGGACCACCGGGTAGAAGCTGCCATTCCCGTAACAGACCCTTCTATCTGCGCAGAATTGAAAGAGATTATCCACATTCAATTAAGAGATAACGTAAAAGCGAGAATCCTCGACAATGACTTAACCAACAACTATGTACCTTCCGCGGGTAAAAGACAGGTGCGTTCACAGATAGAAACGTACCATTACCTGCACAAGAAAAATGTAGTGAACAGTGAGGTTAGCAGCCATTGATATCGGGAGTAATGCCGCGAGGTTACTGATCACCGAAGTAAGCCAGGACCGTGAAGGCAACCCCCAGTTCAATAAACTGAACCTGGTACGTGTACCCCTACGCCTCGGTTTTGATGTGTTTGAAAAAGGGGAAATCTCCAAAGAAAAAAGAGGTATGGTATTGCAGACCATGAAAGCCTATGGGCATCTCATTAATGCATATGGTGTGAAAAATGTGATCGCCTGCGCCACCAGCGCCATGCGCGATGCCAGTAATAGTTCCGACCTGATCCGCAAAGTGAAACTGGAAACCGGCCTGGAGATCGAGATTATCAGCGGCGATCTGGAAGCATCCCTCATCTACGAGAACCATGTGGCAGAACATATGGATACGGAACACAGTTATTTATACATTGATGTAGGTGGGGGCAGTACAGAACTTACTTTTTTTGCCGATGGCAAACTGGTATTCAAGCAGTCGTTCAATATCGGCACCATCCGTTTGCTGAAAGACATGGTGGATGAAAGGAAGTGGGACGAGATGAAAGATTTCATCAAAGTAAAAACCAAAGGGTTTAAACAGATCACCGCTATCGGCACGGGTGGCAACATCAATAAAGTGTTTTCGCTGAGTAAGAAAAAAGACGGCAAACCCCTGAACCTCGAACTGCTGAAAGATTATTATAAAGAGATCGCCAGTTTTTCGCTGGAAGACAGGATCAATATCTACAAACTCCGCGAAGACCGGGCCGATGTAATTGTACCGGCCCTGCAGATCTATATCAACGTAATGCGCTGGGCAGATGCAGCGGAGATCTATGTGCCTAAAATAGGCCTGGCAGATGGATTGATACAGCATCTTTACTACGAACTGGCAGCCAAGGGTATTACTTCGTAACCACTATACCCGGGTTTTGAAGCAGTCTATGAGAATCTTCCAAATCTTAGTATTTTCATACCGGCATTTGAATATGTTTTATTCTAAAGCAGAGGCATATTCCCCTTTTCTGTCCCTTTAAAAAATTTTCAAATGTCTTCCCATAAAGAGATCAAAAAAATCACCACCCACACTTTACAACAGATGAAAACCCAGGGCGCCAGGATCTCCATGATCACCGCCTATGATTATTCCTTTGCCCGCCTCTTTGATGCGGCAGGTATTGATGTGATACTCGTGGGCGATAGTGCCAGTAATGTAATGGCCGGACATGAAACCACCCTTCCCATTACACTGGACCAGATGATCTACCATGCGCAATGTGTGGTACGGGGCGTAGACCGTTGCCTGGTAGTAGTGGATCTGCCTTTTGGTTCCTATCAATCCAATCCGGATATCGCCGTAGCATCGGCCATCCGCATCATGAAAGAAGCCGGCGGCCATTCAGTGAAACTGGAAGGAGGCGAAGAAGTGATAAACAGTATCAAACGTATTGTTGCCGCAGGCATACCGGTAATGGGCCATCTCGGGCTTACGCCACAGTCTATCTACCAGTTCGGCACCTATACCGTTCGGGCCAAAGAAGAAGCGGAAGCGGAAAAGCTGACCAGGGATGCATTACTGTTGCAGGAGGCAGGCTGTTTTGCCCTTGTACTGGAAAAAATCCCCGCACAACTTGCTAAGAAAGTGAGCCAGCAACTGCAGATCCCAACGATTGGGATTGGAGCCGGGGCCGATTGCGACGGACAGGTATTGGTCATGCATGATATGCTCGGCATCAACAATACTTTCAAACCCCGTTTTCTGCGCCAGTACCTGGATCTGGAAACGCAGGTAACCGGAGCGGTACAACAATATATCCGTGACGTAAAATCCCGGGATTTCCCCAACCAGCAGGAATCTTACTGAGTTCTTCACCGATAAGACCCATATTTTCACCCATAATCTTTTACCGGCATGATTGGGCTGAATAGATTTGGTACAAACCAACTGCACATGAAAAAGAATCTTTTTGTGGCTATACTGCCTATGCTCTGCCTGTTAACCTCCACACAGGCAAAAATGGTAAGTGATTCGGTAAGGATTAATCATGTGCTGGATGGCAATATCAATGAATGGAATACGGGCAGGTTTGAAACAGATAAAGAAACGAATATACAATACGCAATTGATCATGATGTTAGCAACCTCTACCTCGCCATGAAAGTAACGGATCTGCAGCTGCAGATGAAAATGATGTCGTTTGGGATGGATTTGTATATGGACAACAAAGGCAGGAAAAGAGAAAGAACAGGCATCAGCTTCCCGCTTAAAAGGGAAAGTGGTGGTGGACGGGGCGGAAGACCTGGCGGTGAGCCGGGCGAGGGTGGCAGACCAGACCCCAAAGAAATGCGGGAAAGATTAGCAGCTACTATGATTCTGCTGAAAACTTTCGGCTTTGATGATAAGGAAGATCAAAACCAGCTGATCAGTCAACCCAATAGCATCAACCTTGCATTTGATTGGGATGAAGCCAATAATTTCTACATCGAATACCTGGTACCACTCAGTTTTCTCGGAGGACAAACTGCTCTTAGCGGCAAAACACTGAGTATTGGATGGAAGATTAACGGAATGGAGATGCCAAATGCAGGAGGACCCGTAAGTACATCCACCCAGTTGGTAGGTGTACCTGCCGGAAGCGGCAGACCCTCTGGTGGAGGCAGCGGAAGAAACGGTGGTTCACGTGCCGGTGGCGGAAATACCGGAGGTGGTGGTGCTAATTTTGGAAGTGTAGACAGCCGGATGAAGGAACAGAGCTTCTGGACCAAATATGTGATGAGCTTTTAAACAAGTTGATATATGCCATTGAATAACAATAAGAAACTAGTAACGCTGATTGCACACAGTGCAGCATGGCTTTGCTTTTTCACCCTCCCCTACCTGGTTTTTTTTCCAAGGCTGCGCGATTTCAGTATGAGCAATCATCAGTTGGCTTCCATCATCTGTAATAATGTATTTCTGGTATTGTTTTATTACCTCAACACTTTGTTATTGATCCCGCGTTTTCTGGCTAAAGAAAAATGGTTTTATTATATCCTGTCGATTGTGGTTTGTTTGGTTGTATTTCTCTACGCCCCCAAACAAATTGCCTTGTTCATTGCAGAACCCGAACCCTTTAATCCCAATAACCGAGAGTTTATCCGCAACCCGGCATTTAAAGGGAAACCAAGGTTTACCGGTTACATGCGCGGAAGAAGACCAGTGGCAGACCCATACAACACCGTTCTTTTCCTGCTGATTTTTACAGTAGGCACCTGTATCTCTGTGATTCAACGCTGGTTGCAGACAGAACAGAACCGGAAAGAAACAGAGAATGAAAAACTGAATACAGAATTGTCATTCCTGAAATCGCAGGTGAACCCGCATTTCTTTTTCAATACGCTGAATAATATTTATTCACTGGCCGTGGTCAGAAGTGAGAAAACGGCACCGGCTGTAATGAAACTATCTTCCATTATGCGGTATATCCTAACAGAAACGCAGAGGGACCTCGTACCTTTACAGAATGAAGTGGAATTCACGCACAATTTTATTGATCTGCAGAAAGTAAGGTTAACGGATAAAGTAACACTCAATTTTACAACGGAAGGATCAACCGATAACCTGCTGGTAGCCCCGCTGCTTTTTATCCCGTTTGTAGAAAATGCCTTTAAATATGGGGTTAGTACCAAAGAGGCATCCAGCATCACCATCGAGATCAGAACGGAAGGGAACAGGATCATCTTTACAGCTGTCAATTATATTGTACCTTCAGAAAATAACCTGATGGAAAATACCGGTATCGGAATCAACAATGTAAAAAGAAGACTGGAACTGATGTATCCCGGCAAACACAAACTAACCAGTTTTGAGAAAGACAATTATTATAATGTTCACCTGGAAATTGTGACCTGATGATACACTGCATAGCCATTGATGACGAACCCTTAGCACTGCAACTCATTAACGAGTATTGCAGCAAGATCTCCTTCCTGAAACTGGAAAAAACCTTCACTAATACAGACGAAGCCAAAGCCTGGCTGCAGGAAAATGCGGTAGACCTGCTTTTTCTCGACATACAAATGCCCGATATCAACGGGATGCAGTTCTATAAGTCATTGCCCCAGAAGCCACCGGTTGTATTTACCACCGCATACAAAGATTTTGCAGCAGAGGGGTTTAATGTAGACGCTGTTGATTACCTGCTGAAACCCTTTGAGTACGACCGTTTTCTGAAAGCCTGTTACAAGGTGAAAGAGTATATCGAGTTCCTCAGTTCGCAGGAACTGCAGCTCAATTCCATCTTCGTGAAAGTGAACTATGAGATCATGAAGATCAACCTGAAAGACATTGAGCTGATAGAAGCACTGGACGATTATATCAAAATCTATATCAAGCCTAATCCTGTACTTACTTTAATGACACTAAAAAGTATACAGGAAAAACTTCCTTCCCGGGATTTTGTAAGGGTACACCGCTCTTTTATTGTGCCGCTGGCACGTATCGAAAAGTTCAGCAAAACCAAACTCTGGACCGCCGGTAAAGAGATTCCCATCGGCAGCAGTTACAGTCAGGTATATGACCAATTGTTAACGATTTCTAAAACCAAGTAATTCCCCGATTCAATAGGCCTGCTCGCCTATATAAATTGAACAATGTTGTATCGATAAATACTTTTACAGGGATCATTTTTCATAAATGTTTCATGCAAGGTTTTGATGAAAGGTACCAGCGGTTGTTCTCAACAGGTGGTACCTTTTTCTTTTAGCGCCTTTACAGCCTCAGATCTTCTTCTTCAGTTATTGTGTAGTAAGGTTTTACGTTATTAACCTATATAGGCCCCGCTACAGGTATCGGAACCTGCTGCTTCGAAAACATTAATTTATCAACTCCTGCATACTGGGGTTGGGGAATATCCGGTTTGGTGGTACTTTTGCAGTATGGAATTCCTTAAACAACTCGGCATCACCGCACAGAATCACGGTACGTCTACCGGCACCGTATGGATCAACAGTAATGGCAATCAAATCGACTCTTTCTCGCCCGTTGACGGGAAAACCATCGGTTCCGTAACAGCTACCGACACAACTGCCTACGAAGCAACCATCGCCAAAGCGCAGGAAGCTTTTGCGGTTTGGCGTATGTGGCCCGCCCCTAAACGCGGCGAAATTGTACGACAGGTAGGTGATGCTCTTCGTGCCAACAAAGAAGCACTGGGAAAACTGGTGAGTTATGAAATGGGCAAGAGTCTGCAGGAAGGATACGGAGAAGTACAGGAAATGATAGATATCTGTGATTTTGCTGTGGGTCTTTCGCGCCAGTTATATGGTTTAACCATGCACAGCGAGCGCCCGGCACACCGTATGTATGAGCAATGGCACCCACTGGGTATTGTAAGCATCATTTCCGCCTTTAACTTCCCTGTGGCCGTATGGAGCTGGAATGCGGCACTGGCCTGGGTTTGCGGAAACGTGACTATCTGGAAACCCAGTGAAAAAACACCTTTATGCGGTATTGCCGTACAAAAAATTGTAGCAGAAGTATTTTCTAAGAATAATGTACCCGAAGGCGTAAATGGACTGGTACAGGGCGGACGTGAAGTAGGCGAATGGATGAGTAATGATACCCGCATTCCGCTGGTATCTGCCACCGGATCTACCCGCATGGGTAAAGCACTGAGTGCCGCTGTAGCCGGCCGTTTGGGCAAAAGCATTCTGGAACTGGGTGGAAACAATGCCATCATCATTTCCAAAGACGCAGACCTGGATATGTCGTTGATTGGTGCGGTTTTCGGAGCGGTGGGCACTGCCGGACAGCGTTGTACCACAACCCGCAGACTGATCATTCACGAATCTGTGTATGATAGTTTTACTGCCAAACTGGTAAAAGCCTATGGCCAGTTACGGATCGGTGATCCGCTGGATACCCATAACCATGTGGGTCCCCTGATAGATACCGATGCCGTAAAAATGTACCTGCATTCTATTGAACAGTGTAAACAGCAGGGTGGCCGTTTCCTGGTAGAAGGAGGCGTATTGGAAGGAAAGGGATATGAAAGCGGTTGTTATGTAAAACCCTGTATAGCCGAAGCCAGAAACGAGATGGCTATTGTGCAACATGAAACCTTTGCCCCTATTCTCTACCTGATGAAATACAATACGCTGGAGGAAGCCATTGCTTTGCAGAATGGTGTGCCACAAGGACTTTCCTCTTCCATCATGACATTGAATATGCGCGAAGCGGAACGCTTCCTCTCACATGCCGGCAGCGATTGCGGTATTGCCAATGTGAATATCGGGACCAGTGGTGCTGAAATTGGTGGTGCTTTTGGTGGAGAGAAAGAAACCGGCGGCGGACGTGAAAGCGGAAGTGATGCCTGGAAAGCCTATATGCGCAGACAAACCAATACCATTAACTGGAGCGATAAACTGCCACTGGCACAGGGCATCGTATTTGACCTCTAAAGCGATGTAACAGCCAATGTTACCCAAACCATAAACCAACCAGGGATATGTTATTAGCCATTCTTTTTCCCTTCCTGTCTTTCTTTTTCAGGGGAAAGATTTTTACGGCGGTAATTTGTTTGCTGTTACAGCTAACCCTGCTGGGCTGGTTACCGGCAGCTTTATGGGCCGTTATGTCTTTGCAGAATGCACGCGCAGAAAGAAGGAACAACAAACTGATCAAAGCCATTAAAGAAAGCCGGAGATAATTTCTTAGTCTTCAAAAATAAAATAAAGTCCTACAAAGATCAGTGCGATGGCCACCGAGGTAAGTCCGTAAAGGATCCAGAAATACAATGCCGGAAAAGGATTGGTGAGGGAGAGTACGCAACTCACAAAGCCAAGGAAAGCGCCGATAGCGAGCCAGATAAACCCGGTAGTAAGTCGCTTTGAATGCCTGAGTTTTTTATATTCCGACAGGTGTCCCTCAATATGATCTGCACCCAAACCCAAAAGTCTGAGTTCTTCTTCAATCGTATGCGGCTCGCGTTTATCGGCCATCCATTGCTGAACCCATTCCATACGTACAGTAGAGGTATAAGACATAACAATCGTTTGGGAAGTGAGAATCCTTTCAGGCAAAATCCTGAACCTAATATAAGGAGTTTGTTGGATTCCCGGTATACACAATGCACTGATTTTTTTGCAATGGCCATCACAAAACCAATCTTCCTGTATTTTACCGGTAAAACCGGGGCAGATTGCCAGAATATCAGCAACTTTAACCTAACGATATCACTATGCAAAAAATCTTTCTCTTCTCCCTCCTGCTGCTGACAGTGGCCTGTTCGCAACCAACCACCCCATCAAACACCGGCGCTCAATTAAACCAGTTGGCAGAAAAATATGTTCGGTTGGGGCTTACCATTGGCCAGTATGATGAAGCATTCGTAGATGCCTATTACGGGCCCGATTCTTTACGCCCTGTTGGTAACAAAGCGGCGGTATTTCCCAAAGACAGTTTGTTAAAGGCCGTGCAGGCATTAACGGAGGAGATCAATACACTGGCCAAAGAAGAAAAAAATGACACCCTGCTGGCCCGGGTGCGCTGGATCAATGCCCAGTTAACGGCTTTTGCCGGCAGGATCCGTATCGTAGCGGGTCAGCTACCAGCTTTCGATCAAGAAACCAACGCCTTATTCGGGGTAACCGTACCCGCTTATCCGGAATCTCATTTCCAGGAACTGGTGGCCAGGCTGGATGGTATACTGCCGGGGAAAGGAAGCCTCAACAATCGCTTCCAGGAACTGGCCAACCGTTTTATCATTCCCACCAGCAAGATAGATACGGTTTTTAAAACAGCGATCGCCGAATGCCGTAAACGAACCAAAGCACATTATACCCTGCCGGCGGAGGAGGATTTTAAACTGGAATATGTGACCAACAAACCCTGGAGCGGATATAACTGGTACAAGGGGCATTACCAAAGCCTTGTACAGTTCAACACCGATCTGAAAATTTTTATCGACAAAGCCATTGACGTGGGTAGCCATGAAAGTTACCCCGGACACCATGTGTACAATATGCTGCTTGAAAAAAATCTCTACGCTGATAAAGGCTGGGTGGAGATTTCTTTGTATCCGCTTTTCAGTCCGCAATCACTCATCGCCGAAGGCAGTGCCAATTATGGCATAGAAGTTACTTTCCCGGGCAAGGAAAAAAACGCATTTACCAAAGAGGTATTGTTACCATTGGCCGGACTGGACACTACGGGTCTTGACCGCTATTACACCGCCCTTGAGTTGAAGGGCCAATTGAATTATGTACGCAATGAAGTAGCGAGGGGGTTATTAAACGGCACGATGAACGAAGCTGGAGCACTGCACTGGCTGAAGGAATATGGATTGAATAACGAAGAAACTGCGCTGAAATCCATCAGTTTTATCCGTGTGAACCGTAGTTATGTGATCAACTATAATTACGGCAAAGACCTGGTGAAAAATTATATCGAAGCCAATGGCGGTACAGAAACAGCACCCGACAAAAGATGGGAACTGTTTGGCCAGCTTTTAAGCCATCCGCTTACCCCCAATGATCTGTTAACCAAGAAACCTTAAAGGACAGATCCGAAAGCCGCAAATTCCCGCATTATTATCTGTGAATCTGCGGTAATTAAGTACCGATAGTTAACTGATAATCAATAAAATAACAGACAAATCCCGATTCACTTAATGTTTTCCTAAAACAGGGTGTCGATTGTTATTTTATCATGATCATTTCTCAAATTTGTAGATATAGGAAAAACTTTTACACAATGATGCGTCGTGGGATTGTCTTAGCCATCGTGGCCCTGCCTTTCATGTACCAACAGGGACATGCACAAACCGAAGCCCCCAGGGGCTGGCATCTGCTGGATTATGCACAGGATTCCTTTTATGGCATCAGCCTTAACAAAGCCTATACTTTTCTCAGAGAAAAAAGAAAATCAGCCAAACCCGTGATCGTAGCGGTACTCGATTCAGGCGTAGATACAACGCATGAGGACCTGAAGAATATTCTCTGGCACAACCCTAAAGAAATTCCCGGCAACGGAAAAGATGATGATGGAAACGGATATGTAGATGATGTGTATGGATGGAATTTTCTGGGAGGAAAAGATGGACGCGATGTATGCAGAACATCTGACGAAAGATCAAGGGTATACCACCGCTTAAAAGGCAAATTCACTGGTAAGTCGGTAGATACGGCTTCTTTGGTAGGCAATGAGCGGGAACAATATGTGATCTGGCGCAAAGCGGCCAATGAGATCAGCTTCAGTTCAGACGAGCAGGTAGAACTGATGTTTGTGGAAGTAACCGCCAAAGCCATCAAACGCCACGATAAAGTGCTGCGCAAAGAAATGGGTTGCGAAGAGTATACCTGTGAAAAACTGGAAAGATTTGAACCCCAGACAAAAGCCGCGCGTGAAGCCAAGTTTGGATACCTCACCTGTATTAAGATGATCGGTATTGACCCGGATGAAAAAAATACCAATACCATTGCCGACCTGGATGAATATGTAGAAGGAAAGAAAATGGCCTTCGAATCCAAAGACACACCGCCGGTGGATTACCGGGCAGAGATCATAAAAGATAATTACGAAGACATTACAGACCGGTTTTATGGCAATAATGATGTGATGGGTCCGTTGAACAGTGCCAAACACGGCACCCATGTATCGGGATTGATTGCGGCCCAGCGAAACAACGGCATGGGCATAGATGGAGTGGCAGACAATGTGAAACTGATGATGATGCGCGTGGTGCCTGATGGGGATGAATATGACAAAGACGTGGCACTGGCCATTCATTATGCAGTGGATAATGGTGCCAAAGTGATCAACATGAGTTTTGGTAAATCCTTCTCGCCTGAAAAAAGATGGGTAGACAGTGCCGTAAAATATGCTGAGCTGCACGATGTTTTGATTGTACACGCATCGGGTAATGAAAGCAATGACCTGGATGAAAAAGAGAACTTCCCCAATCCATGGCTGAAACAATGGAATACCAACGCTTCCAATTTTATCACCGTAGGTGCCAGCAGCGATCCCAGGATCAGCGGCAGTATCGCGGCAGATTTCAGCAATTACGGCAAACAGAATGTAGATGTATTTGCACCAGGCGTAAGAATTTACTCCACTTTTCCCGGAGGTAACCAATACGGCAACCTGAAGGGTACCAGTATGTCGGCACCGATCGTAAGCGGCCTGGCGGCAATGATCCGTGGTTATTATCCTGAGTTAACTGCTGTGCAGGTTAAAAAGATTATTGAAGAATCTTCGATCAAACCCGATCCTTCGATACAGGCGATCAAACCTGGCTCCAAAAATGAAGAAATACCCTTTGCGATACTAAGCAGAACAGGTGGTATCATTAACGCCTACAAAGCGGTACAAACAGCCGATACCACCCGGGCTGCCACTTCTTTGGCAGGCAAAGAGCCTGTGAAAATTTCCAACGTAACTATTCAGAAAAACACCAAACCAAAATCCTGATGGCAAGACCACAAGCTTCCGAATTTCCTCCCTATTTCTCGAGGTATATCGCAAGAGTGGAAGCAGACAGCGTAGCAGCGGCCGTAGCCCGTTATGCCACTTCCATGAATGATTTCTATACCCAACTCCCAGAAGAGAAAGCCGACTACCGGTATGCAGCAGGCAAATGGACCATTAAAGAACTGCTGCAGCATGTGATAGATGCAGAAAGAATATTCTCTTATCGTGCGTTACGGATCGCCCGTAAAGACAAAACGCCACTCGCCTCTTTTGATGAAGATAGTTATGCGCTCAGTTCGAATGCCCATGCAAGAACACTTGCTTCGTTAAAGGAAGAGTTTCAGGCTGTTCGCAAAGCCACTGACCTTTTGCTTTTATCGTTAAGTGAAGAACAACTGGCTGAACAAGGTATTGCCAGCGACTTGCCGGTTACGACCAATGCCATTGGTTTTATTCTGTTCGGACATTTACTGCATCATAAAGCAATACTGGAAGAAAGATATTTGTAGCATTGTAGTGTAAGGGGTAATCTGTTTTACCTGCTTAATACCGTACAAAATCGCACCATTCCTCGTCGCACAGTAATTTCTGCAGCACGGGATTTTTCAGTACGTCTGTATAGTCCATCGGTTTACCGTTTACCCAGATAGTGCGGTACACCAGGCGTATGCCATGGCTGTAATCGACCCACCAGTTGATATGTCCTGTATACAACGGTTGTATGGGTTTGCCATCCGGTTTGTGCCAGCCGTAAATGGCTTCCCGGTTAGGGCGGGCATCGCGGGTGATTTTACCGGAGAGTACCACATCTTTTTTGATGCCGGCAATCAACCCCCTTCGCCCCTTTCTTTGTCCTTCAACGATCAGGTGATGCTGCCACATGGTAACAGAACTGTCGCGGAACGCATACATAGGTACCGGTATCAGTTTTACTGCAGCCTGTTCGTAAATATCATTGACCATTTTACGGGTAGGCAAAAAACAATGAAAGCTGTCAGCGATCACCTGTGCCGCCATGGGTGTCAGGGGAATCCGGGCCCAGTCATCATCCGTACCCAGTGATATATAATCGGGTGCTACATAATAAAATGCCCGGATCTTTTTTCCGGTAACGCTATCGGTGAGGGAAAGATTGATCCGGACAAATTTCCGAAGAAAAGGAGGCAGGTTGCCAGCCAATATTTCCTGTTTAGCCAATGAATCCCTTTCCTGCCATTTGACTGCAGCTACTGATTGATAAAAAGCCGTACCGGTGGTAGCCGGTAATGCTCCCTTCCATAGGGGCCAATCCATGCGGCGGCTTGTGCTGCAGGATGACAGAATGATGAAAAATACAACAGCTAAAAAAAGAAATCGTCTCATGGGTAGAAAAATATCTGTGGTATTAGAGAAGACTAAGGTAACCAGAAATAAATCAAGTAGCATCCTATCGATCCGGCCAGTAACTTAGCAGTTGTATGACAAAAATCGGCCTTATTTCAGATACGCATGATTACCTGGACGAAGCGGTATTCAAACATTTTGCCGATTGCGACGAGATCTGGCATGCGGGCGATTTTGGAACAGATGCTGTATCAAAGGCTCTGCAGCAATTCAAACCGCTGCGGGGGGTGTATGGCAATATTGACGGACAGGATATCCGTGGCTTTTTTCCGGAAACACTCGTTTGGGAATGTGAACAGGTGAAAGTAGTGATGACACATATCGGCGGCTATCCGCCTAAATACAACCCGCAATCAAAACCATTGATTCTGCAGCACAAGCCACAACTGTTCATCAGCGGCCATTCGCATATTCTGAAAGTGATGTATGATGACAAATTGAATTGTCTGCACATGAACCCCGGCGCTGCCGGCAAACAGGGCTGGCATAAAGTAAGAACCCTGATCCGTTTTGTAATAGACGGAAAGGAAATGAAAAATTGCGAAGTGATAGAGTTGGGTGCCAGGTAAGCCGCTCTCTTAATCTGTGGCGTCTTTTTAACCGCCCCCCGTTCTCCTGCCTGCATAATACTTTCCGATGATGATCGATAGCGGCAGACCTATCATACAGATCAGTATCAATGCGGCTATGATAGCCTGACCTGGCTGAAACGGCGATTTAGGTGTATGACTGAGCGGTACAATGAGCAGGTTCATCACTGCCCATACAAAGGATCCGTATACGACCGCTGTTAACCATTTGTTGAAGGAAAACCACCTCAGTTTAGGATAGATCCAGAAGAAAAAAAAGGTGAACAGAAAGGCAATCAGGTAATGCAGCAACAAACCATATACAGCATACAGGGCTCCGCCTGTTAAAGCGGCTTTATCAAATACACCACTGGCTACAAAATGCAGCACCCGCATAGGATCTTTACCGGTTCTGACACTAAAGAACAGGCAGGCGGTAATAATATCCAGGCTTCCGGCTATCAGCCATGCTGTAAGTATACTGCGCCTTGCCGATAGCGTGCGGACTGTCATATTTTACAATTGGTTTTACAATAGTTTTGCCTGAATTCTTTCCTGAAAAAGTGCGCGGTAGCCATTACTTACCGGCAGGCTCTCTCCTTTTACCATTACCAGATGAGACTCGATATTTTTGATGTGGCGAAGATTTACAATATAAGAATTGTGGATCCGTACAAACTGCGGAGGTAATTGCGCCGCTACCTCTTTCATTCGTTTATACACGAGTATTTTTTCCGTCTCGGTGTGAATGGCGATATATTCTTTCAACGCTTCCAGGTAACAGATGGCATTGTACTCGATCTTATGCACCTGTTTGCCACTTTTCACAAAGAGAAAATCGTTTTCTTCAGATGGGCTGTTAACCACAGGAACCAGTTCTTCCTGTGGCATAAATGCAGTTAATTTATTCACTGCCTGCATAAACCGTCTGAAGCTGATGGGTTTCAATAAATAATCTACTACCTGGTATTCAAAACTGTCCAGCGCATATTCAGCATAGGCAGTTGTAAAAATCAGTTTCTGCTGGGGAGGAAGCATGGCCGCCATATCCATGCCAGACAAGCCGGGCATGTTGATATCCAGAAAAATCAGGTCTATTGTGTGCTGTTTTAAATACGCGAGGGCTTCCATCGCATCAAAAAAACGTGCTTCCAGTTGCAGAAAAGACAGTTTACCAATATGATCCTCCAATAACCGGAGTGCATGCGGTTCATCTTCTACAATCATGCAGGTGATCCTTTTCATAGGGGTATGCTTAACTGTGTCACAAACAGGTTTCCCGCTTCTTCTGCCTGCAAAGTATAACCGGTGCCATACAACAGAGATAAACGGCTCCGGAGGTTGCGCAGTCCGGTACCAGTTGTATCAGGTTTCCCCGATACCGGCAACAGCAGGTTTTCTACCCTGACCTCCAGTTGGTTTTGGTGTACCAGCACAAACAGGTTAATAAAATTATCTTTTCTCAGCTTATCTATTCCATGTTTAAATACATTTTCCACCAGCGGTATCAGCAGCATCGGGGGTACTGCCACCCTTTCGCGGTCAGTTTCTTCCTGTATTTTTACTACCAGGGGGTAACGCATCCGCATTTTTTCCAGTTCGATATAACTGCTGATAAAATTCAGTTCCGCAGAGAGTGGAATTTTTTCTTTGGGTGCTTCATCTACAAAATAGCGAAGGATCAACGAGAGTTTTTCCAGCAAAACCGCTGTAGCCGGTGATTCGCGCTGTGCCACAAAATAAATATTGTTCAGGGTATTAAACAGAAAATGAGGCTGCACCTGCGATTTCAGCAGATTGAGTTCCGCTTCTGCATGTTGCTTCTCTAATAGCTCCTGCTTCCGCTTGAGTTGAAAAAAGCGTAAGGTGATATAAAACAGGATACTAGTCAGGTATACCAGAAAACAAGTGATCAGGGAAGAACCGATACCCGACCAGCGGAAGGGGGTTGGCTTTTCAGCAAAGAACTGATTGTACACATAAAAACTACTGTAATAGCGAAAAAAAGCAACCAGGCAGATCAGTAACAAAGCCAGTAATACATACAACACCATCTGCTTTTTTTCGTAAAAACGCGGTAGTAGTAACAATGCATTTCCGTAAATAATCATGACATAGGTACTCACATTCAGCGCCCCATATACCAGGGCCTGACTGAATGGGTCGAAGGCCATGATAGACAACACATGTATCAGGAATACCAGGATCCAGATAATCCATTGGATCTGTCTGAGTGTAACAGTACGCACCATGTTCAGCATAGAGTACAAATTTAATTTTTACTGCTGCAAATCATAGCATTTTTAAATTAATGGGGCTTTTCCTTCAATGGATGCAGCTGTATAGCCACAGGACAGATTGATTGAAAAAAACCAGCCATCTGTTTAATTCCCCGGAACCGGTGTTTTCCCTGTTTCATTTTTGTAGTCTAAACCAATTTGTATGAAAATATTTACTACCGTTCTGGTTTTCCTGCTGCTGGGTCATTTGATGGCACAGGCCCAAAAAATGGACACATTACTGGTCAAACCCTCAGATGTGAGGCCTTCTGTACTGCAGCCGGGCACCCATCGCTGGCTGGTATACTTTAAAATGGGAAAAGACAGCAGCCGGTCCAGGTTCAGTACCTGGACCAGGAAGATAGACCTCATTAGCTACCAGGGTAAAGAAGCCATTAGTGTTACACAGGAATGGGAAAGCAATGATACCGTTGTTCACAAAGTATATTCCGTATGCAACCGCAAAACCTTTGCACCTTTATTACATGATGTGTGGAACAAGGGGAATACCAGCAGCCGTTGGGATTTTATCAGCCGGGAAGCGATGATCAATGGCAAAGCAGTGAACAGCCATGATGCAGACAGCAATAACGTAAAACGTTACAAAGCTTTTGAACAGTCCTTCGGCCAATATGTATTGAACTGGCATCTCGATCTGGAAACATTCCCCCTCCTACCTTATAAACCCAACACCACTTTTGCCATCAACTTTTATGATCCGGGATTCCCCGCCCCCAAACTGGTGTATTATACCGTTACCGGCAGCGCTACGCTTACTGGTTTTGACGGGCAGCAGATCGATTGCTGGTTACTCGAACACAAAGATTTCGACCGCATGCAGAATCACGAAGTTTTTTATATCAGCAAGAAAACCAAAGAAGTGCTGAAACTGGAGCAACAGTTCGGTACACGTTACCGGTATAAAATCAAATTAGCCTTCAGTAATTAAACTGATTATTTATAAAGAAGTTGGGTAACTGGCAGAACTCTTTAGTTCTACTTTCCTTGTTCTAAGTTCTTCCTGTTCCTTATTCATCTGTTCGTCTGTTCATCTGTTCATCTGTTCATTTCCCCTCTTCTTTCAACAACAAAAAAGCCGCAATCATGCGGCTTTTATCAGTTTAATTCATCCCCGGAAACCAGGGTCTTCCTACAATTTCCCTGAAAGGCCATGGAATACTGGCCAGTACCACGATCAGGGCGATGAGGAAATAATAGAAGGCCTTTTTATACTTCACTTCATCACTAACCGCTTTTTTGGCCATACCATATCCCAGGGTGATCAGAATGATGGCGATGACCATTCCCAGCGGATGTTCTACCCAGTAAAAACGGAAGAACTTATCTTTCATAGCACTGGTGCCCTCGGGTAAGGTAGTGGTCAATATCCCGTAACGACCCATAAAAACCTGGTACAATCCCAGTAATAAAGTGATATGTGCACTGATCATGGTGAATAACCAGATCTTCTTATCGCCTGCGGCAAAAGCCTTTTTACCCTGCCAGCCGCTATAGGCTTTCAGGATAGAGACCAGCAACAAGACCAGAATTACCCAACGAAGAAAATTATGTAAGTGTACCATTCCTGTTTGCATATCGATAATTTTTTTATAAGTGAAAGATAAAGCAGGGTTTTGGGAAAAACGAATGTTTCTTTCGTGAATGGTCAATTGTCAATGATGAAAGATGCCCAGGCTTTTCTACCACACTCCCCATTCACAATTACCCATTCACCATTCACTACTCCACCCAATCTGCCACAAACAGATTCGTATCCCTTGTGCCGCCATTATTACGGTTAGAGGCGAAAATGATCTTTTTGCCGTCCGGACTGAACATGGGGAAAGCATCAAAGCCCTTATCGCGGCTGATCTTTTCAAGGCCCTTACCATTGATATCGGTGAGGTACATATTAAAAGGAAATCCTCTTTTGTATTCATGGTTACTGCAGAAGATGATTCGTTTGCTATCGGGTGTAAAATTGGGCGCCCAGTTAGCCTGTTCAAGGTTGGTGATCTGTTTGGCATTTTTTCCATCTGCATCTGCTACCCATACTTCCATATGCGTAGGTGCTACCATCCCCTCGGCCAGCAGTTCCTTATATTCTTTGATCTCGGCATCGGTTTTGGGGCGGCTGGCACGCCAAACAATTTTTTTACCATCCGGGCTAAACCAGGCACCGCCATCATACCCCAGCATATTGGTGATGCGCTTTTCTTTACCGGTGGCGAGATCCATGATGTATAAATCCAGGTCTCCGTCTTTATCGCTGCAATAGATCATCTTTTTGCCATCGGGCGATAAGGTTCCTTCAGCATCATACCCCTTAGCAGTAGTAATTTGCTTTACGATCTTTCCATTCAGATCAGCCATGAAAATATCATAACTATCATACAATGGCCAGATATAACGGTTGCCGTATTTTTTACGGTCGGGTGTAGGCGGGCAGGTATCTGCTCCCTTATGCGTAGAAGCATACAGGATATGTTTACCATCGGGCAGGAAATACGCACAGGTAGTCCGGCCTTTACCAGTGCTCACCATTTTATAGGTGAACTTCTCATCCGGTTTGGTAGGAATTTTTCCGATAAAGATCTGGTCGCAGGTAATCCCTTCTTTAGGGTTGGTGCGTTGAAAAATAATGCTCTTGCCATCATAACTCCAATAAGCTTCCGCATTATCTCCGCCAAAAGTTAACTGACGTACATTTTTAAAATGCTTTTCACCGGCAAATAAAACAGAATCATTTACGACAGCCTGTGATGGTTGAGCCAGTAACTGACCAATACCTGCCAACAGGCATACCCAAATAATCAATCCTCTTTTCATATGGTTATTTGTTAATATTCGGCAAAAATAGGTTTCCGGCAACAGTCTTACGTCAGAAAACTGTCACGTGCCATTCTATCTGCTTAATTTTACCGGATGAAAGTATGGAAAATCGTCTTTTGTGTACTGCTGCTGGCAGCCTGTAAAAACGATCTGAAAGAAAAAGTACCTGGTACCCTGCCCAAAGAGAATATGCCCGCACCAGTGCAAAACCTGCTGAGCATTGTAGAACAATATCCCGACAGTATGGGCCTGCGGATGAAGCTGGTGGATGCACTGGATAGTTTGGGCGCTTACCCACAGGCTCTTGGACAGCTGGATTCCCTGATCAGAAAAGACAGCCTGAACTACGGTCTTTGGTACCGCAAAGCCCTCCTACAGGAAAATGCCAAAGATACTACCGGGGCATTACGGTCTTACCGGTATGCCATCCGCATATATCCATCGCCCGATGCCATGCTGGCTGCTGCCAACCTGCTGGCGGAGAAAAAGGATACTACGGCCCTGCGGATTTGCCAACAACTGATGGCTTTGGGAATGGGTAGAGAGTATGTGGCACATTGCCATTTTATTACAGGTATTTATTACGCAAGAACTGGTAATCAGGCAAAAGCGATAGAATCATTCAACAATTGTATCCGCAACGACCTGAATTATATGGAAGCGTATATGGAAAAAGGCTTTCTGTATTTTGATCACCATCAAACCCAGGAAGCACTGCAGATATTCCAGACAGTGGTAACCATAAAAAATACCTATGCTGATGGTTATTACTGGATTGCCAAATGCAGAGAAATATTGAAGCAACCCGCAGAAGCCATTGATAATTACCGGAAATCCTTAACCCTGGATCCAACATTAACAGAAGCAGCCGCAGCATTGAACCGCTTAGGCGCTAAATAAATTTAATCGCAGACAAGCAATAAATTCTGCAATTTCGCAGCATCAAAATTGAATCATGGCCATCATTGCTCCCTCCCTCTTAAGTGCCGATTTTCTGAATCTTCAGAAAGATTGTGATATGATCAATACCAGCCAGGCCGATTGGCTTCACCTGGATGTGATGGACGGAAGTTTTGTACCCAATATCAGTTTTGGATTTCCTGTCATTGAAAGGGTATGTAAAGCCACTACCAAAGTTTGCGATGTACACCTGATGATTCTGGAGCCCGGTAAATATGCAGAAGCATTTCAGAAAGCCGGTGCCAACATCCTTACCGTACATATAGAAGCCTGTCCGCACCTGCACCGCAACCTGCAGCAGATCAAAAGTCTGGGCATGAAAGCGGGCGTGGCACTGAATCCGCATACACCGGTATCGCTCCTGGCCGATATCATTCAGGATATTGATTTGGTTTGCCTGATGAGTGTGAACCCTGGGTTTGGCGGACAACAATTCATTCCCCGCACTCTCGATAAGATACGCGCACTGAAACAAATGATCATAGATGGTGGATCTTCTACGCTGATCGAGATCGATGGCGGTGTTACACTGGACAATGCAGGTGCTATATTGCAGGCTGGTGCAGATGTACTGGTGGCGGGCAATACCGTTTTCAGATCTGCAGATCCGGTTGCTACGATTGCTGCTTTGAAAAAGTTATAACGGTACACTCTGCAGAAAATCATACAAACTTCCTAGTGGTTTTTCTTACAGGTAACAGACAATATACCGGCAAAACACTATCCACATCTGTGTATAAGAAGTGTTAGGATTTTATATTGTCTTCCAGTTAAATTTGGAATAGTAGTTCAGATCTTACTAATCCATTAAAATCTCATCAGCTTGACAGAAACCATCATTAACCTCGACTCCGTTAATCCCATCGAATTCTTTGGTGTCAATAACGGAAAGTTAGATTTGCTGAAAAAGAAATTCCCATTATTAAAGATCCTTTCCCGCGGGACGCAATTAAAACTGAGCGGGGCTCCTGAACAGATTGAAACAGCAAAAGAAAAGATCGACCTCATCATTCAGTACCTCGAACGCAATGGTCACCTGAGTGAAAATTACTTTGAACAGATCCTGGGTGGCGATGATGCAGAAACTGTTGACAATTTTGTTGACCGTAATCCCAACGACATTCTCGTTTTCGGCCCCAATGGTAAAACCGTCAGAGCCCGTACACAGAACCAGAAAAAAATGGTGCATGCGGTTGACAGAAATGATATCGTATTTGCCATCGGACCAGCCGGCACCGGTAAAACTTATACCGCCGTTGCATTGGCAGTGCGGGCGCTGAAGAATAAAGTGGTCAAGAAAATCATCCTTACCCGACCTGCGGTAGAAGCCGGCGAAAGTTTAGGTTTTCTTCCCGGCGACCTGAAAGAAAAAATCGATCCTTATCTGCGTCCCCTATATGATGCGCTGGATGATATGATACCGGCCGATAAACTCGGTTATTATATGAGTACCCGCACCATTGAGATCGCCCCGCTGGCCTATATGCGCGGACGTACCCTGGATAATGCATTTATCATCCTGGATGAGGCGCAGAATACGAATGATCTTCAGTTGAAGATGTTCCTTACCCGTATCGGTGCCAATGCCAAAGCCATCATCACCGGCGACCCTACCCAGGTGGATCTGCCACGTAATATGCGCAGCGGTCTGGAAAAATCAACCCGGATCCTGAAAAATATCGATGGCATTTCACATATCGAATTAACGGAGGAAGATGTGGTACGTCACCGCCTGGTAAAAGCCATCATCAAAGCATACGAGAAAGAAAAAGAAGACACCGATCAGGGGCATCACAGATAATAAAAAGTAAAGGTCTCAATTTGATTGAGACCTTTACTTTTTATGCAATAGATAGATAGTGAGTGGTGAGTAGTCAGTAGTGAGTAAAAGCATGCTGATTGCCGACTCCTTACTCACCACTCACGATTGACGATTGACGATTCACGTACCACTAATCTCCCAGTATCTCATGTCCTAATTTATCCCGCTTGGTTTCGAGGTATCTGCGGTTATGTGAGTTGGGATGGATTTCGATGGGAACAATCTCCACCATCTCCAGTCCGTACCCTTTTAATCCGGCGCGTTTGCGGGGATTATTGCTCATCAGTTTTAATTTGGTGGCGCCCAGGTAACGAAGGATCTGTGCCCCTACCCCATAATCTCTTTCATCCATGCCAAAGCCGAGATGCAGGTTGGCTTCTACGGTATCCATTCCCTCCTCCTGCAGTTTGTAGGCTTTGAGTTTATTTACAAGACCAATCCCTCTTCCTTCCTGGTTCATATAGAGAATGATTCCTTTGCCTTCCTGCTCTACCATTTGCATGGCTTTGTGCAGCTGGTCGCCGCAATCGCAACGGAAACTACCGAGGATATCGCCGGTGAAACAACTGCTGTGCACCCTGGTTAAAACCGCTTCGTCTTCTGTCCAGCTACCCTTAATCAATGCCAGGTGTTCTGCACCGGTGGTTTTTTCTTTAAAAGCCACGAGGGTAAAATGGCCATATTTGGTAGGCATATCCACCCGCACCAGTTCTTCAATCAGCGAATCAGTTTTTAGCCGGTAGTCGATCAGGTCTTTGATAGAAATAATTTTCAGGTCAAATTTCTTAGCGATCTCCAGTAATTGCGGCAAACGGGCCATGGTACCATCTTCGTTCATCACTTCAACCAATACCCCTGCAGGTTCAAGGCCAGCCAGTCTTGCCAGGTCTACCGCCGCTTCTGTATGCCCGGTTCTCCGTAATACTCCACCGGTTTTGGCTTTGAGTGGGAAAATATGTCCGGGACGGCCTAATTCGGAAGGATGCGTTTTCGGGTTCACCAATGCCTGTATGGTTTTGGCCCTGTCCTGGGCCGAAATACCGGTAGTCGTACCTTGACCGATCAGGTCAACCGATACCGTAAAAGCGGTTTCATGCAATGAGGTATTGGAGGTAACCATGGGTCCCAGTTCCAGTTCAGCGCAACGTTTTTCGGTCAATGCGGCGCAGATCAATCCCCTGCCCTCCTTACTCATAAAATTGATCACTTCCGGGGTGGTATGTTCTGCTGCAATGATAAAATCGCCTTCGTTTTCACGATCCTCATCATCTACCACAATCACCATTTCCCCTTTACGGATGTCTTCTATCGCTTGCTCGATCCTGTCTAACATAAAAATTATTGAAATGCAAAATTACAGTGCGGGCGGGGTACTTCGGTCATAAACCTGAAGAAAAGCCCGCCTACGCCCGAAATTTTACAAATCCCGAAAACGACCTCTTTTTCCAAAAAGTAACGATTCAGATCAGATTGACCTGTATTTCGGGAGTGAAACAGGGAAAATAGAAAATATAGGTTTACGGCAGGGTAGTTATCCACAACCGTATTCTGAATACATGTCAAAAAAATTGCGTTTACCTTGAAAAACAACAAAATATCACCCAAAAAGATAAAAAGATACCAAGTTTACGGGTAAAATAGCCAAAAGGGCCTTTTGACAATAATTTGTTAATATCACCTGACTATACACACGGGAATATTTGCTTTCTTTGCATTTGAAAAATTAACACTATGCTTAGTAAAAGAATTGTACAATTTGTACTGGCGGTTCTGCTCTTGCCGGCATTTACACTGGCACAGACCACCACCAGTAGTATGGGAGGTTCCGTTAAAACCAATACAGGTGAACCGCTGGTAGGTGCCACTGTAACAGTTACGCATGAACCCACCGGTACTATTTACCGCGTTCAGAGCCGCAATGGCGGTCGTTTTGACGTAAATAACCTGAACCCCGGAGGTCCTTATTCTGTGGAAGTATCGTTCATCAACTTCACGAACGAGAAAAAAACAGATATCTTCCTTACACTGGGTGATGTATACCGGGTTGATTTTGCCCTGGCTCCCAAGGCTTCCAACCTGGGTAATGTAGTGGTAACCGGTTTGCGTAAAACAACCGATGCTTCCGGCAAAGGGGGTACCGAAACAACCATTGGCCGCGACAAAATGGCCAATCTGCCTACTGTTGGACGTAATATATATGATTATCTCCGCGCAGTTCCCCAGGCGAAACTGGTGAATGGTACAGAAGGTGCCATTTCCATCGCCGGACAGAACAACCGTTACAACGCTTTTTATGTAGATGGTGCGATCAATAACGACGTATTTGGTCTGGCAGCTTCCGGAACCAATGGTGGTCAGGCGAGCATATCCCCGATCTCTATTGATGCGATCGATCAGTTCCAGGTGGTTATCTCTCCTTACGATGCGGCCCAGGGTCACTTTGTAGGAGGTGGTATCAATGCCATTACCAAAGGTGGCACCAATAAAACCGAAGGTTCTGTTTATTATTTCCTCCAGAACCAGAACCTGGCGGGTAAAACACCTACAGGATTGAAAGAGAATGCTACCAAACTGAGTAATTTCTCTAAAAAAACCTATGGTTTCCGTGTAGGTGGTGCTTTTGTGAAAAACAAACTGTTCTATTTTATCAACGTAGACCTGCAGCGCGATATCCGCCCTCAGCCATTTGATTTCAATAGTTATGCCGGTAATACCAAGGATCTGACTATCCTGAATAACCTGGCCAATACCCTGCGGACCAATTATGGTTATGAACCCGGTGGCTTTCAGGATAATACAGAAGAAGTAAAAGCCGACAGGATTGCTGCCCGTATCGACTGGAATATCAGCGATAAACATAAGCTGACACTGAGCAACCGTTACACCAAAGGTGAACGCTTGAATACCAGCACCAGCAGTACCAGTCTTATCAATTTCTACAATAACGGTTATAGTTTCCCTACCCGCAGTAATTCTACTTCGGCAGAATTGAAAAGTGTCGTAGGCAGAAATGCTTCCAATAAATTGCTGATCACGTTTACGGATGTATCGGATGACCGCAGACCAATGGGACAGGATTTCCCCCGTGTTCGTATCAATGACGGTTCCGGTGCCATCATATTCGGGCCAGACAATAGCTCTACTGTTAACCTGCTTACGCAGAAAAACTGGACCGTGTTCAATGAATTCAAGTTCACTGCCGGTAAACATGGTTTGAAAGTGGGTGTGGATTGGGAGTACAGCGGTGTATTCAATGCCTTTATCCAGAACACTTTTGGTAACTATACTTTTCCTAACCTGAATGCATTTTTAACCAATGCAGCACCCAGTGCCTATACCTACGGTTTCCCGCAGATCGATAATGGTAAAGGTGATAATACCAATGCTGCTGCCAAATTCAAATACGCTTCAGGTTCCTTGTTTATTCAGGATGAGTACAGAGCCAATGATAACCTGACGTTGAATTTTGGTATCCGTGCAGATTATTCCAAATTCCTGAGCAAACCATGGGAAGATATCTATACCAACACGGTAGCTATTCCTAAATTTTCGCAGTACTGGGATCTGAAAGGTGCACGTTCAGGTGCTACACCAAAAGTGCCTATTTCATTCTCTCCCCGCGTAGGTTTCGTATACAAAATACCTGATGAAAATATGACCGTACGTGGAGGTTTTGGCCTGTTTGTAGGACGTATTCCATTGGTATGGCCTGGTGGTGTGTATAACAATAATGGTATTTTCATTGGAGGTTATACTGCCAATAGTACACAGCTGGCGCTGATCCGTTTCCGCAACGATCCCAACAACCAGTGGAAACCAAGCGAAGTGGGTGCCGGCGTAACCAAAGGACCTTTGAACCTGGTATCTTCTGAGTTTAAACTGCCTAAGATCTTCAGAGCTTCACTGGCCGTAGATAAACGCTTTGGCGATGGTTGGTCTGGAACACTGGAAGGATTTTTCTCCAAAAATATCAATGAGATCAACTACACCAATATCAACCTTCTACCTCCTGTAGGAAAAGCCGTAGGACCTGACACACGTAATGTATATTCTACTGTTAACAATGCGAAAATTCCGATTAACGCAGATGGCAGCAACCCTTACGATAATGCCATCCTGTTAAGCAATAACACAGACAAAACAGGCTTTGCGTATGGTACAACAATCAGTTTAACCAAACGTACCCGTACCAATTTCACTTTTGAGGTGAACTATAGCTATGGTAACTCTTTCACACTGAATGAAGGTACCAGCTCTGTTAACCTGAGTCAGTGGAGGTTTATGGAAACCGTTAACGGACGTAACTATATCACCCGTTCTATTTCTGATTTCAGCGCAGGTCACAGGATTTTTGCTTACCTGAGCAAGAAATTTGAATATGCCAACAAGTCGCTGGCAACAACCATCACTCTGGCTTACACTGGTCAGTCCGGCTCTCCGCTTAGCTATGTATATGGTTCCAACAGTATGACAAGGGACGATGGTTTAACAGGTACTAACGACCTGATTTATGTACCAACCGCCGGTGATCTGGCCAATATGACTTTTGTAACCGGTAGTGGTGTAACCGCTGCCCCTGATGTACAGAAAGCTGCATTGAATAATTATATCCAGAACGACGAATACCTGCGTAACCGTCGTGGACAGTATGCAGAAAGAAACGGAAGCCGTTTACCTTTCACCAATATCGTTGACCTGAAAATTGCACAGGATTTCAATATCATGGTGGCCGGCAAACGTTACCAGTTCCAGTTAACGTATGATGTATTTAACCTGGGTAACCTGCTGAACAGGGATTGGGGCCGCCAGTATTTCCAGAGCAACGACCAGTTTTCGCTGGTGCAGTTTGCCGGATACAAGAGTGCAACAGACCTGACACCTACTTACCGCTTTAACCCGAATGTAACTTCTGCATGGGGTGTAAGTAACAGTACCAATGCTGCTTATGCCGCACGTTGGATCAGCCAGTTAGGTTTACGTTTCACGTTCTAACCCTAACTTTATCCAGCAATAGAAAAGAGGCTGTCTCAAACGAGGCAGCCTCTTTTTATTGTATTCTGTCCCGTCCTGAATTAGTAGTTAGTAATTAATAACGTATTGTATTAAAAATCACCCTGATAGTCAGGATTTTTTGTCGCTCACGGTCCCGCTACCGGCGGGAGCCCCGTCCCTGTTATCCCGCCGATGGCGGGACTGCTTTTTCTTCTGCCAACGCATCATTTTGTCTGCCCTCGCCTTCGCTCGGCACCGAACAAAAAGAGGCCCGTCCGCCAAAGGCGGACTGATTAGAAATTTTTCATTGAACACCCTGAAGTAGCAGTTTTTATTTTACTAACCAACCGAATTTTGAATTATCCAATAGCACAAGACGTTAATTAATAATCACCGATTACTAACTACTAATTATTCAATCCCCATCCCCATTTCAAAAATGCGGGAAACGCTTTTCCCCAGGTAGCTACATCGTGTTTACCATCTTCCAGTTCCAGATATTCGATATGGGCATCGGTATATCCTTTGGCTTTCAGTTCTACGATCAGGTCCAGTGCATCATCGATCGAATCAATCACCCCGTTCTGGTTCCTGTCGGCGGTTTCATCCAGTTTGCCACATTCCAGGAAAAACTGTAACCAGGGATGAAAATGCCCCTTGCGCACCTGCAGGTGCATCAAACGGTGCAGCTCATCGTCATATCCATCATCATAACCTTTTCTTCTCCACCACAAAGAAGGACTGAATAACCCCACTTTATTGAATTCACTCGCATGGTTCCATACAATATCCATTGCACTTAATGCACCCAGTGAGAAACCTGCAAAAGACTTGTGTTTAAAAGAAGGTGCCTGATAGGTTTTGCGGATATAGGGCAATAACTCTTCAAAAATGAATTTACTGTACAGCCCCGCTTTGGCACCTCTACCTTTAAAGTCGGCAGAGTAAGCGGTGCCGTATTCCATTTTCCGTTCCGGCCCGCAATGAATTCCTACGCAGGCCAGCGGTTCAATGGTTCCGGAATAGATCAACTCATCCAATATTTCGTCAAAGGCCATGGTGGCCAGGTCCTGCCCATCGTTAATGAGCAGCAGACTTAACTGGTCGGCCTGCTTTTGCGGAAGCGGGAGGTACATATCTACCCGCACTTCCCGTTCCAGGTATTCTGAAGCGAGGGTAAACTGTTCTACGGTTACCGCAGAAAGTACAATCGGTTTGGTATCGGCCATGTTTTCAAAAATAATGGAATGATCACAATTCAGCGGAATGAAATCTCCACAAAACCACCAAAGAAGCAATAGCGGTGCTTCACTTATAGCAGAAAATATTTATACGGGCAGGCTTCTTATTTCGAATCAGTTTCGCTAAATTGACTACGGAACCTATCAGGAAAACCTCATTATTTACCAAACGATTACTTATGAAAAAGATCGGCATACTTTTCGGCCAGGAAAGAAGTTTTCCCATGGCTTTTGTGGAGAGGATCAACAGCAAGAATATTCCCGGTATTGTTGCCGAACCTGTACGTATAGACAAAGTGATGCAGGGTGAATCAAGCGGCTATGCCGTGATAGTGGACAGGATCAGTCAGGATATCCCTTTTTACCGGGCTTATTTAAAAAATGCGGCACTCTGCGGTACTGCCGTTATCAACAATCCTTTCTGGTGGAGTGCGGATGAAAAGTTTTTCAACAATTGCCTCGCCACCAAGATAGATGTACCCGTTCCCAAAACGGTGATCCTTCCTTCGCGGGACCTTCCGCCGGATACTTCAGACCAGTCCTTCAGCAACCTGGCTTATCCGCTGGATTGGGAAGGCATTTTTAAATACGTAGGTTTCCCTGCGTACATGAAACCCTTTGCCGGTGGCGGATGGAAAAACGTGTATAAGCTTACCGATATGGATGATTTCTTTGAGAAACACAGCGAAACCCAGCAACTGGTGATGCTGCTGCAGGAAGAGATCATTTTTGAGGAATATTACCGTTGTTACTGTATCGGCGGCAAACATGTGCGTATCATGTCTTATGAACCCCGCAACCCGCACCACCTGCGTTATGTGGCAGATTTCAAACCTTCGGCAGAAAAGCTGAAAGAGATGACGGATATCGTACTGCGCATCAACCAATACCTCGGTTATGATTTCAACACCGTTGAACTGGCCCTGCGGGATGGCGTTCCCTATGCCATCGATTTCTGTAACCCGGCACCGGATGCGGATATCAAAAGCGTAGGACAGGAAAATTTTGACTGGGTAGTAGAAACCGCCGCCAATTTTGCAATAGAAAAAGCACAGGCACAAAAAGACGGAGTAGATAACCTTACCTGGGGGGAATATCTGAAAAGAGGTACTGCCGGGAAGAAATTATATTAGTGAGTAGTGAATCGTCAGTCGTCAGTGGTGAGTAGTGAGTAGTGAGAGAGGCTTTTATTCACCATTGTCCATTGACAATTGACAACTCACGATTCATGTCTCACGATTCACGTTAAAGAAAGCTGCTGCTATGGGAAATCTGAATTTCAAACATTTTACACTGGGCGTAGAAGAAGAGTATATGGTGCTGGACCCGCATACGCGGGAGTTGAAGAGTCATGAGCAACGGATTGTGCAGGAGGGCCAGAAGATTCTGAAAGACAAAGTGAAAGCGGAAATGCACCAGGCGGTGGTGGAAGTAGGTACTGATATCTGCGCCAATATAGAAGAAGCCTTTAAAGACGTAGCCTCGCTGCGCGGCAATATTGCACAGATTGCCGGCGACCTGGGTTACTGGATCGGTGCCGCAGGCACCCATCCCTTCAGTCATTGGGAAACACAACTTATCACGGATCATGTACGCTACAACGAACTGGTAAATGAACTGCAGGAAGCGGCCAGAAGTAACCTGATTTTTGGTCTGCATGTACATGTGGGCATGGAAGACCGCAGAATGGCCATTCATATCGCCAATACGGCCCGTTATTTTCTTCCGCATGTGTATGCCCTCAGTACCAACTCTCCCTTCTGGGAAGGGCGGGAAACGGGTTATAAATCTTTCCGCACCAAAGTATTCGATAAGTTCCCGAGAACCGGCATCCCGGATTATTTTGAGAATATTGAAGCGTATGAGAATTATGTGAACCTGCTGATCAAAACCAATTGCATTGATAATGCCAAGAAGATCTGGTGGGACCTGCGAGTACACCCCTTCTTCAATACCGTTGAGTTCCGCATCTGTGATGTGCCGATGACCATTAATGAAACCATCACCATTGCCGCGTTGTTTCAGGCCATCTGTGCCAAAATCTATAAACTGCGCGGACAGAACCTGAACTTCATGATCTACCAGCGTTCCCTCATCAACGAGAATAAATGGCGGGCGAGTCGTTACGGGATTGATGGTACCCTGATCGATTTTGGCAAGGAAACGGAAGTGAATACCAGAGCACTGATTTATGAGCTGCTGGACTTTGTGGATGATGTGGTAGATGAGTTGGGCAGCCGTCATGTGATTGACTATGTGGCCCGGATTTTTGAGACAGGAACGGGTGCCGACAGACAATTAACGGTATTTCGCGAAACCGGTAGCCTGGTAAATGTGGTGGATTATATCCACGATTCATTTCTAAAAGTTTGATTATCATACTATTACTATAAATCCCGCAGCTTATAGTTGTGGGATTTATAGTATATAAACCCGGTAAAATCTCTTGCAATCAAAGCAACGAAGTAACTTGCCGCGGTATCTACTAATTACCAAACTATACAAAACACTCCCCAGGTGACCGACGAATACGAACTGATAAAGGGTTGCATCCGGAACGATGCCCGGTGCCAGCGCATGCTGTTTGACCGGTATGCCGGTAAGATGATGAGCGTATGTTTACGTTATGCCAAAGATTCGATGGAAGCCGAGGATATGATCCAGGATGCTTTTATCAAAGTATTCCAGTATATCGGTCAGTTCAAATTTGAAGGTGCTTTTGAGGGATGGATCAGGCGTATTGTAGTGAATACTGCTATCCGCCACCTGGAAAAGAAAAAACTGCAGTTCAAAGATATCGACGATAACAGCCAGAATGCCCCTTCTATTGATGCCCAGGCTTATTCGCAGCTGGGAGAAGCAGACCTGATGAGACTGATCAGCCAGTTACCGGATGGTTACCGCCTCGTATTCAACCTGAATGCGATTGAAGGCTATAGTCATGAAGAGATAGCGGAAATGCTGCATATTCAACCCGGCACCAGCCGCAGCCAGTTAGTAAAAGCGCGGAAGATGCTGCAATACCAAATCTTACAATTACAAAAAGTTGCTGTATAGGATGAACGATACCCAATTTGATGACTTCTTCAACGACAAATTCAAAGACCACGCTGTGCCCGTGCCGGCAGGTCTTTGGGATAAGGTTGTGGAAGGTCAATTTGACAAATTCGTGGGCAACAGTTTAAAAGATGCTGAAGCCCCCGTACCGGAGGGGTTATGGGATAAGATCAACGATAAACAGTTTGATGGTTTTGTAGCCGGCACGCTGACCGGTGCTGCAGCGCCTGTTCCGGCTGGTTTGTGGGACCGCATCAGCGATGGGCAGTTTGACCAGTTTGTAGCGGGTAAACTCATCGATCATGAAGCACCGGTACCCGCTGGTTTATGGGAGAAAGTTCGTCCGGAGGAAGAGGATGATGATAAAGTCGGCTTCTTATGGTTCCGCTACCCTGCTGCAGCTGTTTTGATTCTCGGTCTGTTAACAGCCGGTGCCTGGGGTGGTTATCTCTATTTCAGTTCGCACAAGGAGAAAGCAACAGAATCATCCATCAGTAAGTCTGAACCCGCTTCACAGGTGCCTGCCGCCAATGCAGCACCGAATAAGGCAATTATTCCTTCAGCAAATACAACCCCGGCTACAGCGCCTGTAACAGAGAATGCAGCCAATAGTAACCATAACCGCAACTTACTGCCACCTGCAGCCAATGCTACTGATAACCGTTTAGCCGGTTCTGCTTCCCAGGATATTTTCGTATCGGGCATCCGCAGGAAAAAAGGAATAGAGCTGTTAAAGCCCGTTCCTCCTGCAGGCAACGATCTTACCAATACAGCTTATGATCCTTTCCTGAACAAAACCCATGCGGCAGATAAAACCCTGGCAATTACAGATGACAGAGAAGAGATACCTTCTTATCAGCAAAACCTGCTGCCTGCCTTTATCATTCCTACCCTCACCGGGTATGATATGTCGCAAAACCTGCAGGATAAACAACTATCCACCTTGAACCACACCAACCAGTTCAAGAATATCATTATCTGCCCATCCGATAACAGGCGCAATACCGACTGGTACCTGGAAGCCTATGCTTCTCCCGATTTGTCGTTTAAGTCTGTGAGTAATGTATCCGCCTCTCCCTTATACATGCTGAAAAAAGACAGTAGTGAAAGTATGCAGGTGGGTTATTCCGCCGGACTTCGGCTGGTGAAACCCCTTACAGATAATATCCTGTTAAAAGCAGGTGTACAGTATTCGCAGGCTAACGAAAAATATGTGTACCGTACAGAGAACGAAGTAAAAACGACTACAGTAGTAACCGTACGCACCATTATCCGCGCACCGGGCGATACAGTGATTGTGCAGGATACCAGCGTATTACAGACAGTGGGTTTCCGGAATAATACCGTGCGTAACCGTTACCGCAGTTTTGATATCCCGTTAACCGTAGGTTACCAGTTTGGCAATGAAGACCTCAAATTCGGAATCAATGCAGGTGTGGCGGTGAATATCTCTTCCTGGTACCAGGGTGTGATGCTGGATTCTTCACTGGCCATTGTACCGCTGACCAAAACAGGCAATAATGTATACAAAACCAATATAGGACTGGGATTGATCGGCAGTTTCAGTGTAGTGAAAAAGATGAGTGAGGATATGCATATTTTCTTTGAACCCTATTTCCGGTACAACTTATCTAATATGACCACCCAGCAGGCCAGCTTCAAACAGCGCTTCAGCGTGGGCGGATTGGCTGTAGGGCTCCGGATCAACTTAAACCGAAAGTAACAGGCAGCAAAAGATACCCGTTGGGTATCTGATAGACAGGAACGTTATGAAAAGAATTTTACACATCATGGTAGGTTTGTCTGCGCTCTTCCTTGCTTCCTGCAAGAAGGAACTGTCTGACAATTTCACCACGTATACCAATCATCCGCTGAATGATACGGCATGGGTAAAAAATCTGCTCAGTACCCATTCTGTGAATGATCTGTTCGATCTCCTGCATCCCAAAGAAGTACTGGTGGATTCTTTTAATGCGGTTAACGGCGGTAAACTGTTTTTTGGTGATAGCCTGGAACTGGAATTCAAACCTAACAGTCTGGTGGGACCCGGATCAACCGGCACTCCCCAGGGAAATGTAAGGGTGGAATTATTACCCTTGCGGCGGAAAGGAGATTTTTTACGTGTATTTAAACCCACTACTACGGCCGATGGCAGTTTGCTCGAAACCGGTGGCGGCTTTTTTATCCGCGTATCAAAAGAAGGAAATGAACTGCGCCTCGTTACCGATAGCACTTTCCGGATCAAATTCCATGATATAGATACAGCCAAAGCAGATATGCAGGCTTTTTACGGCAGGGAAGCGATACCCGTTCCGCCGAAGGGGATTGATACTGTTTTCTCGTGGATAAGGGATTTTAACACCAACTTTCTGCCTACCTGGTCTAAGTTGAGTAATAACCCGCTGGTTCCTTCCTATTATGGATATGAACTGGTATCCAAAAACCTGCGTTGGGTTACGGCCAGCAGGTATATAGACAGCACTTTGCCGAGGGTAAAAGTAACCGCTGTTTTATCGCCCAATTTTACCAATAAAAACACAGCCGTATTTATCGTTATAGACGGACGTAAGATCGTAGTTAACTGCAAGGGAGATTATGCTTCACGCTCTTTCTTCGCTAAAAATATTCCGTTGCGGAGTAAGATCAAACTGATCTCTCTATCCAAAATAGGCAGCGACTTTTATTGGGGTGAGAAAGAGATCAATAGTGTAACACTTACCACGAGTTACAAACTCTCTCCTGAAAAGAAGAGCCTGCAGAATATCCTGAAAGAATTAGACGAATTATAAAGAAGTTCATTGTTGAACATATACCGGGGGGTATAGAAAGGGCCGCAATTGCGGCCCTTGTTTTTTTATCTTTTAAAATCGAACAGTGTGGCTGTAAAAAGCCCCCTTTCCCTTTTCTTGAAGATCACATCCCAGTTACCACGGTAACGGAGGATTTTGGGAACGGTTAATCCATCAAATTTGGTCATTTCCACTTCCATGCTCACATCAAAATCATAGACACCGGCTTTATAGCTGAGCGAGTAATTGCGCGCCAATACTTCCAGGGTTTTCATATCAAACCAGGTAACCATCTGGTCTACCACCACCCTGTCGCTTTTCTCCTTGTTTTCTTTGGGCGCGATGGCAAACACATAGGCCAGTCCGCCATGAAACTCTTCTATATCCAATCTGTAATCATATAATTTGTGTGCATCCTCATCGTACAGGTCCAGTTTGTCACCGATAAAAGGAATGCCGGGGATCTTTTTACCAGGATTGAAGAACAACATTTTCAACTGCTCTTTGTGTTTTTCAATTCCCTTTTTATCGCTGAAGCGGAGGTTACGGCCTTTCACAATATTATTTTCTCCGCAAACCTGTCCCTTGGTAAAAAACAAACCGGCATATAATTCCGGGGTCATGTAATTGTAGTCATTTTTCCGGTCGTAGAAATCGCCGGTCACCGTTTCTTCCAGCACATCCATGGTTCGGCAATTGGCGGTATGGTTCTGCCGGGTTTTACTGGAAAGAGAAGCTTTGACCCCCCCCTTTTTATCCAGCATTTTTATATCGTTATAAGAGCTGAATCCGAGTATGCGCAGGTTGCGGAAGGCTTTATAGAAAGTAGTGTCTTCTTTGATCTGGGTTAGCAGTGTTTTATAATCGAAATTATTCCGAACTACTACTTCACTCAGGGTAAAGCGTTTTTCGTCAATAACCACAGACGTATCCTGGGCGAAGGAAGCAGTATAAGAGAGCAGGAGCAGACAGAAAAAACTATATCGCATCATTTGGGGAATATCATTTTATAATCTACGCGGATTTTCCCTTTACTGATATCATTCAATTTTCCCTGCAGCATTTTACGGCGTAGCGGTTTGAGATAATCGATAAAGAGTTTGCCTTCTATATGGTCATACTCATGCAAAATCACCCTTGCCGTAATACCGTTAAAGGTTTCTGTATGCGGTTGAAATTGTTCGTCGAGATAATCCATTACCACTGTTTCGGCGCGGCTCACATCTTCGCGGATCTTGGGAATACTTAAACAGCCTTCATTATAGGCCCATTCTTCGCCCTCGAGCGATCGTACCTGTGCATTGATAAAAACCCGTTTGATACCGGGTGCATCGGGGTACACCCCTTCTTCGTCTTTTTCCAGGTTGGCAAAGATCTGGGTACTATCCATCACAAACAAGCGGATATCCCTGTTAATCTGCGGTGCAGCCAATCCTACCCCGTTACTGGCATACATGGTTTCCCACATATCTTCTATCAAAGTGGCCAGACCGGGATAACCGGGTTCAATATCCCGGGCCAGTTTCCGTAAAACGGGAGCCCCATATGCGACGATCGGAAAAATCATTTCTAAGCGGTTATAAGTATCAAAATGCCGCAAAAATACCGGAAAAGGGGGCAACCGGCAAATGAGAATCGGGGTAAATTGGTGAATGATGCGTTAATTCGTCAGCTTTATTTCACAGGCAGATGAACAGATCACTTATTCTGCAGAAATTCCTGCAACATAATGGTGGCTGCGATCTGGTCAACATTACCCTTGATGCGACGGTCTTTTTTCTTCATCCCCATTTCTACCATGGCACGGGAAGCCATTTTGGAAGTGTACCGTTCATCTACGGTTTGAATAGGTATAGCCGGAAACTCCTTCTTCAGCCGAACGATCGCCGCTTTCACTAATGGGGTAGCATGGGTGGCTGTATCATCGAGATTCAGGGGTTCACCGATCAGGATCAGTTCAACCGCTTCTTCCTGGAAATATTTTTTGAGGAAGGAGATCAGGTCTTTGGTTTCGATGGTGGTTAAAGAAGTGGCAATGATCTGTAAAGGATCCGTAACCGCGAGTCCGGTTCTTTTTCCGCCATAATCGATACAGATGATCCGGGCCATAGTAATTGAGTATTTTGTAAATAACTAAAAGAAAAATAAAATAGCTAGTTTTTGCTTCTGAATCTGGTAAATATAGATACCCATTAGACCCTATTTTAAAAGTAACTCCATTCCGCTAAAATGAACGAAGTCTAAAGCCAATCATCACAACTATGGTTGTGCAAATATGCCATTCAACCGCTTATCTAAGCCAGGCATCGTTCATTTCTTAACGCTCCATTCTGTAAATTTCTTAACGCTTTTTTTCAAATACCGGATTAAACCAAGTTAACTTGGGAACTTGTGCTTTTTTACATTTTCATCGTGTAAGCAGCTACATCATTAACAGATCTCCTATCACAAACAGGGCAAATACCACACTGGCAATGCCATTGGCTGTCATAAAAGCGATATTCACTTTACTGAGGTCGTTGGGTTTTACGATAGAATGCTGGTAAACAAGCATGCCCACAAAAACCAGAATCCCTATCCAGTACAACCAGTGAAACCCGCCATAGATGCCTGCAGCTATCACACAAGCCGAACTGCACACATGTAATATTTCAGATACCCGCAGTGCTTTGGCTTTGCCGAGCACACTGGGAATGGAATAAAGTTCCTGCGACTGGTCAAATTCCACATCCTGTAAGGCATAGATCACATCAAACCCACTCACCCAGAAAATAACAGCCATAGAAAACAGGATGGGCAGTATATCGAAGCGACCGGTTACAGCCAGATAAGCGCCGATAGGTGCCAGTGAAAGTCCAAGACCCAACACAATATGACACAAAGCTGTGAACCGTTTGGTATAACTATAAAACAGGATCACAAACAACGCCACGGGCGAAAGGAAAAAACAGATATCATTGATAAAATAAGTGGCCGTTACAAACAGCACACAATTCAATATCACAAAACGCAGCGCACTATTGGCCGAAATAATACCTGCCGGAATTTCCCGGATGGCCGTACGGGGATTTTTGGCATCAAAACTTCTATCGAGATAACGGTTGAAAGCCATTGCCGCACTTCTTGCCGTAACCATACAGGCCAGCACGAGGAACAGTTTCATGCCCCAACCATCCATTGCCGTAGCCTTAAAAATCAATTCCCCCGCCTCCGGATGTTTCTGCATATATGTGATCCCCAGAAAAAAACCAATCAACGCAAACGGCATCGCAAAAATGGTATGCGAAAATTTCACCAGACTTAAATATTTCTTTACTGTTGTCATATCATCTCATTAAAAAACATTCTTCCCTCATTCATTCTATCATCCTATCATCCTATCATTTATTCACTCATCCACTCATTCACTCATTGACTTATTGCCCCCTCACCATCTCCCACAACACAATCCCCGCCGCCACCGAGATATTCAGCGAATGTTTCATGCCGAACTGTGGAATTTCGATACTGCCATCACAAAGCGGTAATACGTTAACATCTACCCCTTCCACTTCATTGCCAAAGACCAGTGCAATTTTATCATCGCCCCGGTTAAACTGCTGTAAGGGAATACTATTCTCCACCTGTTCTATCGCATACACTTTGTACCCTCTCTGTTTCAGTTCCTGCACTGCTTCTTTGGTAGTGGAAAAATACAGCCAATCAACGGTTTCTGTAGCGCCAAGGGCCGTTTTATGGATGTCGCGGTGCGGCGGCTGAGGTGTATAGCCACATAAACAGATGCCGCCGGCCAGAAAAGCATCGGCTGTGCGGAACACGCTGCCCACATTGTGCATGCTCCGGATATTATCGAGCACCACCATTACGGGATTCTTTTCAGCCTGTTTAAAGGCATCCACCGACATCCGGCCAAGCTCATCCATGGTCAGTTTTCGCATGGCGCAAAGGTAGTTCCATCCATTCAAATAAAGGATCGGTTAAAATGAGTAAGATTTGCTATTTTGTTCTTCCCAAAACTTAAACATTTCAGCTATGAGAAAAAACACCCGCCTGTCGGTCATGTTGGCTTTGGCCCTCCCTTTCGCAGGCCTGGCACAATCAGAGAATGTAGATCCTGCCATGATGCAGAAGATCCGGAAAGAAGGCCTGGAAAATTCCAAAGTCATGGAAATAGCCTTTCATCTTACCGATAAAAGTGGTAACCGCCTAACGGCATCTCCGGGTTTTAACCGGGCTGCCAATTATGCCAGGGAAACCCTGGCGGGCTGGGGACTCACCAATGCCACTGTACAACCCTGGGGCGAATTTGGTAAAGGATGGGAACTGGAAAAAAGTTATGTAGCCATTACTGCTCCTTATTATAAATCACTGTCTGCTTATCCTAAGACATGGACCGCGGGTACCAAAGGACAGAAGAGTGCGGAAATACTGGTGATCAATGCCAAGGATTCTGCCGGACTGGAAGCCTACCGCGGACAACTGAAAGGCAAACTGCTGATTATTGACCAGGCTACACCCTACAAACACAGTTTTAAAGCCGATGCCGTAAGGTATACCGATGCCGATCTGGATGCCATGGCCAAAGCAACGGCACCTGCTGCTGCTTCCCGTCAGCCAGTAGATACGGCTGCTCAGCGAAGACAGCGTGAAGCCATGATGGCCCGGTTCAATAACCCGGCTGCCCGTATGCTGACCGTATTGAAAAATATGGCCAAGGCAGAAGGTGCTGTTGCGCTTATCAGTAATGGCAGCACCCGCAGTCATGATGGAACCATTTTTGCCCAGGGCGGTGGTGCGTATAAAGCCAGTGACCCGGAGAATTTTCCTGATATCGTTTTGGGTATCGAAGATTATAACACCATTCTCCGTTTGGCCAAAGCAGGTGAAACGGTAAAGATGGACGTGGATGTAAAAACCAAATTCCATACAAAAGACCTGAACGGGTATAATGTAATAGCGGAAATTCCGGGAACCGATCCCGCATTAAAAGATGAAGTGGTGATGATTGGTGCCCACCTTGATAGCTGGCAGACCGGCACCGGTGCTACCGATAATGCATCCGGCTCTTCTGTGATGATGGAGGCCATCCGGATCCTGAAATCACTTGGATTCAACAACCGCCGTACCATTCGTATTGGTTTATGGAGTGGTGAAGAGCAGGGATTATTGGGATCAAGAGGATATGTAAAAAATACTTTCGCTGATCCGGCTACCATGCAAACAACACCGGCGCATGAGAAATTCTCTTCTTATTTTAATATCGATAATGGTACCGGCAAGATCCGTGGTATTTACCTGCAGGGTAACGAAGCCTGCCGCGATATTTTTGCACAATGGCTCGCTCCTTTCAAAGACCTGGGTGCTACCACCGTTACCATCAGCAACACCGGCGGTACCGATCACCAGGCATTTGATGCAGTGGGATTGCCCGGTTTCCAGTTTATCCAGGACCCGATCGAATATGATACCCGCACACACCACAGTAATATGGATGTGTACGATCACCTGATTGAAGCCGACCTGAAACAGATTGCTACCATTGTGGCCGCCTTTGTTTACAACGCTTCTCAGCGCGATGCCAAACTGCCCCGGAAAGAAATGCCAAAGCCGAGACCGGCGGGAGGGTTTGGGTTTTAGAGCAGTTTGGAGTTTGGAGTTTGGAGTTAATAATTTAAAGAGTTAATAGTTATCAGGCAGGAGTCAAGGGTGTTCTAGGAATCCGGGCTCCTGCTTTTTTATGCCCCAACCCCAAACTCCCAACCCCAAACTCCCAACCCCAAACTCCAAACTTTCTTTCCACATCCCCCCGAATATCCCTACTCAGAATAAGCACATCAGTATATTTGTTGCCCATGTCAAAATCGAGCGCAGATACTCCTTTAATGCAGCAACACCGGGCTATTAAACAGAAATACCCGGATGCTATTCTGCTGTTTCGGGTGGGAGATTTTTATGAAACCTTTGGGGAAGATGCCATTATTGCTTCCAAAGTGCTGGGCATTACATTGACCAAGCGGAATAATGGTGCCGCTTCTTCCAGCGAGCTGGCGGGCTTTCCGCACCATGCGCTGGATACTTACCTGCACAAACTGGTAAAAGCCGGTTACCGGGTAGCCATCTGCGATCAGTTGGAAGATCCCAAAACGGTGAAAGGAATTGTGAAGCGGGGTGTAACCGAAATGGTAACACCGGGCGTTGCCACCAACGATAAACTGCTGGAGCATAACAGTAATAACTTTTTAGCGGCGGTTCATTTTACTGAGAAACAAACAGGCATCGCTTTTCTGGATATTTCTACGGGCGAATTTTTTATCGCTGAAGGTAATGATGAATACATTGACAAACTGCTGCAGGGCCTGAAACCCGCAGAAGTTATTTACCAGCGCAGTTACCAGAAACATTTCAAGGAAATTTTCGGGCCAAAGTTCTACACCTATACCATGGAGAGCTGGATCTTTGATGAAGCATTTGCCACTGAAAGCTTACTGAAACATTTTCAGACACATTCGCTGAAAGGATTCGGCATTGAGGGCCTGCATCAGGGCATCACCGCCGCCGGAGCCATACTCTATTACCTGAAAGAAACGGAACATCCGCACCTGCAGCATATCACTTCTATCCAGCGGATGGAAAGAGAAGATTTTTTGTGGATGGACCGCTTTACCATCCGCAACCTCGAATTACTCTATACCGGTACCGATACTGGCAACAGCTTATTAAAAGTGCTGGATAATACGGTGAGTCCCATGGGTGCCCGGATGCTGCACCGCTGGATGATCTTTCCGCTGAAAGAACTGAGCCGTATCAATGAAAGGCTGGATACGGTTGCTTTTCTGGTATTACAGGCCGATTTGCGCAAGCAACTAACACAATCCATCAAAATCTGTGGAGATATTGAGCGCCTGGTGAGCAAGATACCCATGAGAAAGATCAATCCGCGGGAAGTGATGCACCTGGCAAGGGGATTAGAGCAGACAGAGCAGATCAAACAGCTTTGTGCTACTGCGGCTAATCCTTATCTGCAAAGATTATCCGATGCTTTGAATGGTTGTCATCTGATAGTGGAAAAAATTCTGCGGGAGATCAGTGAAAATCCGCCGGTGGCTGTAAACAAAGGAGAAGTGATCAGAGCGGGTGTACACGAAGAACTGGATATGCTGCGAAATATCGCCAGTGGCGGAAAAGAATTTCTGGTGAATATTCAGCAAAGGGAAGCGGAGAAAACCGGCATCTCTTCATTGAAGATCAGTTTCAATAATGTGTTTGGGTATTATCTCGAAGTAACCAATATTCACAAAAACAAAGTGCCGACCGACTGGATCCGCAAACAAACGCTGGCTAACGCGGAACGGTATATTACGCCTGAATTAAAAGAATACGAAGAAAAGATCACGGGCGCAGAAGATAAGATCCTGGCGATTGAGATGGATCTTTACGATAAACTCCTGCTTGCCCTGCAGGATTATATTGCACCGATACAGATCAACGGAAATATTTTAGCTACGCTGGATTGTCTGATTTGTTTTGCGGAGAATGCTTTGCAGTATAACTATAAGAAGCCTGAACTGCACGAAGGGTATGACCTGGCATTTACAGAAAGCCGTCACCCGGTAATTGAAAGAAATTTACCTGCGGGAGAAAGTTATATCGCCAACGATATCACGCTTAACTCAACTGATCAGCAGATCATCATTCTTACCGGTCCGAATATGAGTGGTAAGAGTGCTATACTGCGGCAAACGGCATTGATTACACTGATGGCGCATATGGGTAGTTTTGTACCGGCGGCCAGTGCACGTGTGCCGCTGACCGATAAGATCTTTACAAGAGTAGGCGCCAGCGATAACCTGAGCGGCGGAGAATCTACTTTTATGGTGGAGATGAATGAGACCGCCAGCATCATCAACAATATTTCGCCACGCAGCCTGATCTTACTGGATGAGATCGGCCGGGGTACCTCTACGTATGATGGTATTTCGATTGCGTGGAGTATTGTAGAATACCTGCACGGCTCGCCTGCAGCCCCAAAAACTTTGTTTGCCACACACTACCATGAACTGAATGAACTGGAAGAGAAATTACCCCGTGTACAGAATTTTCATGTAACCAATAAGGAAGTGGGTAACAGGATCATCTTCCTGCGTAAGCTGGCCAGAGGCGGCAGTACCCATAGCTTTGGTATCCATGTGGCGAAAATGGCAGGAATGCCGGCAACGTTGATTGATCGGGCCAATGAGATTCTGGGACAACTGGAAGAAAGATCTGCCACGGGCCGGGATGCTCAAAGCGGCCTGAATAGTGGTAATGAGAATAGTACTAGCGTTCAAGCACAGCCTCCGCTGCCCCATATCGGTCGGGCCGCTTTGAGCGTCCCGACCGATATGGGGCAGCGTTTGAAAAATATGGCGGCACCACAGATGCAACTCTCCATCTTTGATGCCCACTCAGAAACCTTTGATGAGATCCGCAAAAAGCTCAACGACCTCGACATCAACCGGCTTACACCGGTAGAAGCGCTGATGAAACTGAATGAGATCAAAAGCCTGTTGAAATAATCCTTCACTACCCTACCTGCTTATTATGCAACAATACATTACCCATTTTGCGCTGGTTGTAAAAGATTATGATGAAGCTATCGCTTTTTATACGCAGAAACTCCACTTCAATTTACTCGAAGACACGGTACTGAATGAAACCAAACGCTGGGTACTGGTAGCACCACCCGGTGCCAAAGAGTGTAGTATCCTCCTCGCCAAAGCAGCTACCGATGAACAGCAAACAAGGGTGGGTAACCAAACCGGTGGCCGCGTATTTATGTTCCTGAACACAGATGATATCTGGCGCGACTACAAAGACATGACGGCAAAGAATATCAAATTCATCCGTACACCAAAGGAAGAAGAATACGGAACGGTGGCGGTATTTGAAGACCTCTATGGCAATCTGTGGGACCTGATTCAACAGAAAAGTAAGTTCCCTGCTCCATAAAGTAACTTCCCATTTTTCAGGAGATTCAAGAGCATAATCGCACTAACTGATTAGTACTTACAGTTTTACCCTCTCGTTCTATCGAACCCGTAGTTATTTCGATGATGATGGAGGATGGTTCACTAAGAGCTAAAGAGAAAAAGAGGTAAAGAGGGATTGTTCCTAAAAACAAGGTCAGACACTAACCGGCCAATATTTTTTTGCTGCGTTCTATTGCGGCGGGAAAGGTTTCGGTTACATTGGCCTTGCCTACTGCAAAGAGTAAGCGCGCATCTTTCAGTTCCTGTAAAACCTGTGTGCTGTGCACTTCGGAGAGAATGATTTTAGTGCCTTTGTGTCTGGATTCTTTGTACACTTCCTGTAATGTTTTGATACCGGTAGCATCAATGATGGGCACTTTGCGCATGCGGATGATGAGAATTTTGGGTGGTTTTTCAATAAAACGCATGGCGTCTTTGAATTTGTAGGCGGCACCAAAGAACAGGGGGCCGGTGATCTCGAATACTTCTACCTGTTTAGGTAACTGGTAATTATCTATGGAGTCTGCATCAATGCTGTTCTCATCAGACTGTGCCGTCATACTGCTTACATCGCTGAACTTAATCATCTTCTGCATAAAAAGGAATACGGCCAGCACCATACCGATTTCGATGGCCACCGTAAGATCTACCAATACAGTTAAGAGAAAAGTAGTTACCAGTACCGCCACATCGCTGCGGGGGCCTTTGAATACTGAGACAAAACTCTCCCACTCGCTCATGTTATAGGCTACTACTACCAGGATACCCGCCAGTGTAGCCATGGGTATAAGGGCGGCCCATTTACCTACAAATAACATGATCAGCAACAGGGTGAGGGCATGCACAATCCCTGCTACCGGCGTCCTTCCCCCATTTTTTACATTTGTGGCCGTTCTGGCAATAGCACCTGTTGCCGGTATACCGCCAAACAGGGAAGAAAAAATATTGGCCGTACCCTGGGCCACCAGTTCCATATTGGATCGGTGGTTACCTCCTATCATACCATCTGCTACTACGGCCGATAAAAGAGATTCTATTCCGCCTAACAACGCAATGGTGAAAGCGGCAGGTATGAGTTTTTTAACAGTCTCCAGATCAAAGGCCGGCAATACAGGTGAGGGAAGCGAAGAGGGAATACTACCAAAACGACTGCCAATGGTTTCAACAGGTAAATGTAAAAAATAAGCGGCTGCGGTGGTTAACAGAATGGCCACCAGCGAGCCGGGGATTTTATGCGATACCCGGGGCCATACCTGGATGATGAGTACGGTAATACCGGCGATCAGGAAAGAGGTCCAGTTGATGGTTGAGAGATGTCCGGCATAGGAAATCCATTTATCTGTGAAATCTGCTGGCACGGCCCCCATTTGTAATCCGAGAAAATCTTTAACCTGTGAAGAAAAAATGATCAATGCGATACCGCTGGTAAAACCGATGATGAGCGGATGCGGGATAAACTTGATCACAGCCCCCAACCTTGCAAAGCCCATCCCTACAAGCATTACCCCGGCCATGAAAGTGGCGATGATCAATCCATTAACGCCAAACTGTTGTACAATGCCATATACCACTACAATAAATGCACCTGTGGGCCCTCCTATCTGTACTTTACTTCCTCCCAAAGCAGAAATGATAAAACCGGCTACTACCGCTGTAAACAAACCCTTCTCCGGCGATACGCCTGAAGCAATGGCAAAAGCAATGGCCAATGGTAAGGCTACAATACCCACAATCATACCCGCCATCAGGTCTTTGGAGAACTGTTGGCGGTTGTAATTTTTCAGCGAATCAACCAGTTTGGGTTTAAACATCATCCTTTATTTAATCGTACAACAATTTATACCCTGATCCAGCATTTCAGCAGTTCATCGGCCGACACACTTACTTCCATGTAATTACCCGGCATTTCATTTTCTGTGCTGTGAAAGGTAACGATACGTGTACCGGGAGGTTTTTTCTCGAGCTGGCGGAATAGATGCCGGTTATATTGTGCATACAGTTCGCGCGAGTAGGTAAGCGACTCATCTATGCGGAAACTATCGTCGAGGTTCTCGTAAAAAGCGTTGAAGAAATAAAAATGATCATAGGCAGCCAGGTCTGTATCCAGGATATTCTGGTGAAGGAAAGAAACATGGGGTAACCCCAATATGCGGTTCGCCTCTTCTGCGTTGGCTACCAGACTGGCTCTTTGTTCGATGCCGGTGTAGATCCCTTCCGGACAATAATACGCCGCAGCGAGGCAGAATTTACCGCCACCACTGCCAATATCGAGTATGTGTTTGTGTTTGTCGGCCGTAAGAAATTCGGCAGCTTTTCGTGCCACATGCAGGGGTGTCCAATGCATATTGGCCTGTGCACGCACCGGTTCGGGATACAGCTGATGAAACTGCCCATCAGATGCAAACCATTTTTGCAGGAGACCGGGTTCTGTATGAACAGCTTGCGTTGTATGTAATGGTTCCTTTTGAACCATTTTACCTGCTTTCATTGTACAAAGTTACCATTTTACCCGCAAATAGTTTTACAGGTAAGATAACCACCAGTGTGTATGGGTGGCTTTGTACCGACTGTACCGTTTGCAGAAAGGGTATAAAATCAGTACCACGGCTATCCAGATCAGGTACACAATGCCCAGCGAGAACCCAAACTCATTGGGCCGGAACAACATCATACCCGTTGCGGCCTGCTCCATGGTAAACCCTGTAGCAAAAAAAGCGATGGTACATAAGAGATGAATGAGAAAAAAATGCAGCAGGTAATAAAACATAGGCACCCTGCCATAGATAACCACCCATTCTGTCCATTTACCCTTGGCTTTTTCCAACCATGCCAGCACAATCAATGCGGGGCCAAGGGTGATACAGCAGTACAGTAAGGATGGCGGATACTTGGTTACATTAAAAAAGGAAAGGATGGTGGCCGTTGTGTTTTTCTGTTCTGTCCAGGGTACCAGATCGCCGTAGGCATTAAACCAACGGATCACAAAAAAGGCGATGGTGGCACCCAAACCGAACCCAATGAGCTTACGTCTGCGTTTTACGGCATCATAGCCTGGTACAAATAATGCGCCCATACAATACCCAAGTAACATAATTCCCGGCCAGGGAATCAGGGGGTACAATACACCAAAAAATCTGCCAGGTGTATATTGGGTAAAATATTGCTGGTGCAGCAGGGCCCACCAGAGGGGCGTTTTTTCCATGGCGGAAGAATTGAAGGTATCCAGCATATTATGACCCGCAACCATCACAAGACCTATCACGAATAGAGCAGGTAAAGGCAGGTATAAAAATGCGGCGAGTAATATCATGGATAACCCGGTTACCCAGATCACCTGCAGTCCCAGAAAATGATAAAGGGGGTCGAAAGAAAACAGCAGATTAAAAATAGTGATCTCAAGAATGATCAACCATACCCCTCGCTTGAGCAGGAAAACAGACATTTCCTTTTTGGTCTTTTTGGTGCCTGCCAGAAAAGCGGAAGTACCTGCAAGAAAAACAAATACCGGCGCACAGAAATGGGTGATAAACCTGGTGAAAAAAAGAATGGGGGTGGTAGTAGCCGGATTGGTAGGATCGCTGGTCATAGCGCCTGTATGAAAAAAATCGCGTACATGGTCCAATGCCATGATAATCATAATGCTTCCGCGTAGGATATCGATGGAATCGATGCGTTTTTTTAAGACAGCCAATATTTCCATAATCTTGTTTTGGGGAAAATACGGAAACTATTGCTGTTTTGCCAGCTTTCAGATTACAAAAATCAGGAACTTATTTCCCTGCTGGTTTACTACTGAATGGCTTCATCCACTACATACGAGTAGTCATTTCCATAAAATCCATTCCCATTCTTAAAAACCATCCAGGATATAATAACTGATTTCTTATTCTTTTTCCAGATATATTGTAGTCCGTCGGGGCTGACATATCCGGTTACCGGCGTAAATCCGAACATTTGTGTATAAGCATCTACCATCTTCATCTTAAGCTCTTTCCCCGAAGTATAGTTCTGGTATTTGCTGATCAGTCTTGGATACTCGATATTGGTTCTGAAGCCGATAATTTTCTTATTCGCATTTACATACACCGATACATCGGCCACATCTTTTGAACTGATCAGTTTCAGTCCCGGGAAAAGACCACTTTTTTCACTCGAAGTTCGCCTGAAAAAATTGGCATGTTTTTTCTCTGCTTCTTCCAGGGTTTGTCCCAACTCCCATCCCTGGGTTATTGAAAAATCTTTGAAAAGCTTTTCTCTGCTAACAGAATCAGCTGCTCTTTTTTCCTTTAGTTCCTTCTCTTCTATTCCTTTCTGCTCCATCTCCATTTTCATTTTCACCACTTCCAATACTTTATCCTCATTGAACTCTTTGATATCCGGTGAAGTTTGAAAAGCCATAATGGTTTTCAGTAAACTATCCTGGTAATTTCTTTGTGTTTTAGCGAGTTCACTTTCTATCTGTATCTGGAGATACAGTATTTTACAGTTGGCTCCACCCAGTTTGGCTTTGGCATTTTTTAGAAAAGTAAGCGCAACGGGGTAATTACCCTTGCCATAATTCTCTTCGGCCAGCATGTATGCGGCTTTGGCTTCTGTTTCGTTAACCTGGCTATAAAGTGGCTGTATGAAAACCAATATCAGGCAAACAAATAACACATTTTTCATACGATTCATATAAACGAATTATCGTTTTCCCAGATAATGAAGGACTGTTTTCTGAAAAGAAACTGTAAAAAATCAATTAGACTCATCCACTATATCCGAAATATAGATCCCATAAAATCCATCTCCCTTTTTAGTGATATTTGTCCAGACACGTGTAAACGTTTTCCCTTTTTTCTTCCACACGAATCCTAATCCATCAACAGAAGGAAGCGAAATGGCTTCAAAACCGAATAGTTTATTGTTTCTATCCCGCTCGTCCAACATCGATTTTTTGAATGCTTCGTAATTATTTTTTTTACTGTCGCCCTCTTCATATTCAAGCAACAACCTGTTACCCACTATTTTATTGTTTTTAACAAAAATAGAAGCGGTAGTGGTATAGTTAGAACCAGACACAGGCTTTGAAGTGATCATTTCCAGCCCGGGATAATCCTGACTAACTTCAGTTTTTGTTCTGCGAAAAAAAGTCGGGTACATTTTTTCTGCTTCTTTCACCGTGAGCCCTAAGTTCAGTCCTGCGGTAAAACGCCAGTCTTTAAAAGTCTTTGCACTCTTCGCTTCTTCTGCCAGTTTCTGCTCTGCCAGCAGTGCCGCTTCTTCCGCCGCTTTTTGGGCTATTTCCAGTTTCATCTTCACCACTTCTAATACTTTGTCCTCATTAAAATCTTTGATATCCGGCGAGTTCTGAAAAACAGTGATGGTTTTCAGTAAACTATCTCTGTAATTTTTTCTGGTTTTAGCCAGCTCGCTTTCTATCTGGATCTGGAGATAGAGAATCTTACAGTTGGCCCCGCCCAGGCTGGCTTTCGCATTTTTCAGAAAAGTGAGTGCTACCGGGTAATTACCCTTGCCATAATTTTCTTCGGCCAGCATATAGGAAGCTTTGGCCTCGGTTTCATTCATCTGCGCCAATACCGGGAGGGATGTCAATAGAAAAAAGGAAAGAACAACATATACACGCATAGACTAGCTTATTTAGTTTTTAATTATTCCAGAAATCTGATTTCTTATCTGTTTTCTTTTCATCGGCAGCATTTTTTTTGCCGCCTGTTTCCCAGAAATCGCCACTGGCACCTGATGAAACAGTAGTGGTTCCGGGTGGTGCTTTGATCGCAAAGGTTCTTACAGTGAGTTCGCTCTGGGCTGCCAGGTTAACAAAAGCTTTACGCATCTGCTCGGCTTTGTCTTTTTCGCCATAATATCCCACCAGTATCACTTCTCCGGGAGCATACCCCTTTAATTTGCTGATCACACTGGTTTTATAGGGAAATGTTCCGTCAGAATACTGTTGCACAGTGAAAACATTACTTACCGCTACTACCGATTGTTCCTTATCAAAGGCAGACATATCTGTCAGATAGGCAAACATGTATACTTCAGGCAATACTACTCTATGCGAGGTAAGTGGTGTTCCTCCACTGGGGAAACTGCGTAACAGCTGATTCCGCATACCTATACGGGCTTTCATTTTGGCTGCGGCAATGGCGGCCAATTGTCTTTCCCTTTCTGCACGCAATGCTTCTCTGGCTTCCTTTTCTTCTTTGGCAGCTTTGCTGCTATTGATAATACCTCCAATCAACTGCATACTTTGCCCAATCGCCCGTTCTGTACTATTCCCATTAAAATTTCCGTTAACCGCATTGCTCAGTTTAGCATTACGTGCCTGTTCCAGGTTCTGCACTTCGGCTCTGATAGCACTGCTTTGCTGACTGAATGCTGCTTCCAGTTGCTGCACGGAATTATAAGAGCCATTTAAAGAACTGAGAGCAGCCAGGTTTTCTTTTCCGTTACGGATAGCTTCTGCGTAATAATAATTTTGTTTCCACATCTCCACTTTCTGCTCTATCTGCTGGTTGATGGCTCTGTTCTGTGCCTCGGCATCTGCAAACATTTTATTTACCTGGCTTCGCACTTCTTCTGCAGTGAGAGTGGGTTTTTCCTGCTCTACCGGTTTTTGCAATTTGGCAGCAACAGCATTTTTGGCATCCTGGTACTCCTGTTGCGTTACCTGCCTGAATTTTCCGTCTTCTCCCCGATGAAAATACCCCCCATCTGTGGTGCGCACAAAATCGGGCAGGTTTTTATGTATGGACTGATCCGGAATCGGACCAGCTTTCTCCTGTTTTTTTTCTGACCAGAAACTTTGATCAGATTTTCCTTTATTGGCTTGATTGGTCGTGGCAGTCGGTTTTATAGAGGGATCACCGTTCGGATAGGTATTAAAAGGAGCTAATTTAGCCGCTGACGAATTAGATCCGTTATTATCAGATCCATTTGTATTACCTCCCGATGTGCTCCTTCCGTTTGAAGGATCATTCTTTTCCGCTTCTGCCCGTTTTTTCTCATCCTCTGTTTTTTTCTTATCAGTTTCTGCCTTTTCCTTTTCTATCCGTTTTTTCTCATCATCTATTTTTTTCTTATCAGCATCTGCTTTTTCCCTTTCTGCCCGTTTGGCATCTTCTTCTTTTTTCTTAACTGCTGCCTCAAAATTAGTAATAGCCCTGTCCATGGCATCTGTACCATGGTAGCCAACCGAGGTTAATCCCTGAATATGTGCCGCATAACTTTCCACCCTGGTGTCTTTGGGCACTTCTGCCACCTGGTTACGGCCAAGAAACCATTCGTAACTGATTTGTTTGTTAACACCCGGTCCCTGCACCCGCACGCTGAAAGTGGCTGCGGAAAGGCCGATGGGATAAAATGGGTCAAAACCCAGATCCCTGTCAGTGTAAATTTTTCCCCCGCGCATATACCGATAAGAATATGGGGCCACTGGGTTTCGCGGACTGGCCAATGTGATCTCCATTTTCAGGATCAGGTAGGTCTTTGTGCCCAGATTTTCCAGGAAAAAATTGGGTACAATTTTAAACCCCGGGGTAACGAGTCCGGAGCTATAACCAGCAGGCATGGGCCAATCCCTGACGCTGACAAAGGTTTGTGCCCGGGCAACCTGAACAAGCAATAATAAAGCAATTAAGAGGCGCTTCATCATAGGATAATCAGTAGTTTAGGGAAAAGATAGTCCATTCAAATATAGGTAGCAAACCCGTATAAAAAAATACCAGTTTATCACTCATAACTGCAGCAATGGCTGTAATAATACCCCCACACAACAAAAGACCCAAGACCCCGATCAGAGGTCTTTTGTTCTTATACGTGTTGTGTAGTTCCGTATCGCGAATACCCATTCAGGAAAAACGATGCGTATATTCTGTTGCCGGTATTCACCCGATTTTAGGTAAAGCATACCCATTATGATATTTTGCCAGCAGGTAAGTATCATTCACCGCAGCATCTGTGAATTTACCTGCGGCTCTGTTCCAGTGTAGTTTTTGACCCGTACGGAAAGAAATATTACCCATCTGCGCAACAGTTGCCACATGGGCTCCTGCCTGGATGGAACAATGGAGGTCTTCCGTTTTTCTGGATTTCACTACAGAAACAAAATTTTCCCAATGCTTATCCAGTCCGTTATCGGATGATTTTACAAAAGGTTTGCTCACTTTATTCTTGCCTTGTTTTTCTTCTATGATTTCCCATCCGCCGCGGTTAAGAATCAGGGTGCCATTATTGCCGATATAGGCAATACCATGATCCCTTCCGTAAGAACCGTTGTCAATACCCATGGCCGAATCCCATACCAGGTTAAAGCCATCAAATTCATATAAAGTGGTTAAAGTGTCGGGGGTTTCTTCATATAATTCAGGATAGGCAAATTTTCCGCCCATTCCGCAGATGGTTTTGGGAAGATCTGCTTTCATACCCAGCAGACCATAATCCAGTAAGTGAACACCCCAGTCGGTCATCAGTCCACCCGCATAATCCCAGAACCAGCGGAAATCAAAATGAAAACGACTGGCATTAAAAGGCCGGGTAACTGCAGGACCCAGCCATTGTTTATAATCAATGCCCGGAGGCGGAGCGCTATCGGCCACAACGGGTTTCGGACGCATCCAACCCTGGTAACACCAGACTTTTACGGTACGGATATTACCCAGCTGACCACTCTGCACAAAGTCAACCGCATCTCTGAAATGCTGCTGGCTACGCTGCCATTGTCCGGCCTGAACCACTTTGTTATATCGCTGTTGTGCCGCTACCATGGTTCTGCATTCTACAATAGAATTGCCAACGGGTTTTTCCACATACACATCTTTACCCGCCTGGCAGGCATGAATCATGATCAATGCATGCCAATGATCGGGGGTGCCAATGATAACAGCATCGATATCTTTCTGGTCGAGCAGCTTTCGGTAATCCCCATATACTTTGATCTTTGACGTATCATAACTCTTATCGGCCAGTTCTTTCATGCGTTTATCAATCACATTCCTATCAATATCACAAACAGCCACCAGATTCACACCCGGAACTTTTAAAGCGGCTCTCACATTAGACCAACCCATGCCATTGATACCGATAGCGCCGATATTCAATTGATCACTGGGCGAGATCCGGTTCTTGAAAATAGCGAAGGCCTGGCTGTCAATTGCAGATGCCAGTAATCCTCCACCCAATAAGGCAGCGGATTGGTGCAGGAATTTTTTCCGGGAGGTCATGGGCTGAAATTTTGAGATATGATTTAATGAAAGAAAGATAAATAAAAAAATGCGTTGTTTAGACTGGGTAGTTGAATAAGGAACTGCTGGGTAAACAGGTACTTTCAGCTATTCAATGATCGACTCATCCCCCGCCCCCTTCTCTACTTTGTAGAGAAGGGGAGCTAACTCCCCTCTCCACTTTGTGGAGAGGGGTTGGGGGTGAGGAAAAGCAAAAGCCCTCAGAAAGAAGATTCTGAGGGCTTTTATAGATTTTGCAGATACACTCTGCGGACCGGACGGGACTCGAACCCGCGACCTCCGCCGTGACAGGGCGGCATTCTAACCAACTGAACTACCGATCCGTACCTCCAAGCGGGATAAATCATCCCGTTTTTCGGACGGCAAAGATAGGGGGAAACCACTTTCAAACAAATCTTTTCAAAAAAAAAATGCAACCCCTAATTTTACCATCTTAATTGAATCGTATGCCGCAATACCCCAATAGACAATTCCTTGATTTTGAGAACCCCATTAAGGAAATCTATGAGCAGATAGATGATACTAAAAAACTGGCGGAGAAAAATCCCCGGATCGACTATACCTCTACCCTGGAGCAACTGGAAGCCTCTATTCTGGAAAAGCGAAAAGACATTACCATGCACCTTACACCCTGGCAAAGGGTGCAGTTGAGCCGCCACCCCGACAGGCCCTATACAATGAAACATATTACTAATATGTGTACCAACTTTGTACAGTTGCATGGCGACCGTAATTTCAAAGATGACAAAGCCATGGTGGGTGGTTTTGCCCAGTTGGATGGAGAAACCGTGATGGTGATTGGCCAGCAAAAGGGAATCAACACCAAAGCCCGTCAGCTACGCAATTTCGGGATGGCTAACCCGGAAGGCTACCGCAAGGCTTTGCGGCTGATGAAACTGGCCGAAAAATTCAATAAACCGGTTATTTGCCTGATAGATACCCCCGGTGCCTACCCCGGTCTGGAAGCGGAAGAACGTGGACAGGGAGAAGCCATTGCCCGGAATATCTATGAAATGATCCGTCTGAAAGTGCCTGTGATCATCGTTATCATTGGCGAAGGTGCCAGTGGTGGCGCCCTTGGTATTGGTGTGGGCGATAAGGTATTAATGATGGAGAACACCTGGTACACCGTGATCTCTCCCGAAAGCTGCAGTTCCATCTTATGGCGCAGCTGGGATAAAAAAGAAGTGGCTGCCGAGCAATTACGCCTCACGGCTTCAGATATGAAAGGTTTTGGTCTGGTAGATGAGATCGTACATGAACCCCTGGGCGGTGCCCATTGGGATTATGCCGAATCTTCCGCGATCCTTAAAACCTATATTCTGCGTGCCTTAAGCGAGGTTAAAAACAAAGACCCGCACCAGCGCATCAACGACCGAATTGAAAAATATGGAAAAATGGGATTCTGGGAAGAGAACGGTAAAGTGGTGAGGGGAGTGAATAGTTAAAAGTTAATAGTCTGGAGTTATTAATCCGAAAATCGTCATCCGCAAATCCGTCATCAACCAATAAACAAGTAATGTCTTTACGTCAACAACTGCAGGGAACGGGGGTAGCGCTGGTTACACCTTTTACAGCTGATCTGAAAGTGGATTTTGATTCGCTGGGGAATGTGATCGATACCATGATCAAGGATGGGGTTGAATACCTCGTTACCTTAGGAACTACTGGTGAAACCCCTACGCTGGATAAACAGGAAAAACGGGACATTGCCCAATATACCTTTGAGAGAGTAGCCGGCCGCGTACCCGTTGTTGTGGGTATTGGCGGAAACAATACGGCAGAACTTATCAATGATCTGCATAAATTTCCATTGGATAAAGCTGCTGCGGTACTGAGTGCCTCTCCCAATTATAACAAACCTTCGCAGGAAGGCATTTACCAGCATTATAAGGCCCTGGCAGCAGAATCGCCCAAACCTATCCTGTTATACAATGTTCCGGGCCGTACAGGCAGGAATATGACCGCAGAAACCACTTTACGTCTGGCACAGTTACCCAATATTGCAGGAATGAAGGAAGCGAGTGGCGATATGGCCCAATGCATGCAATTGCTGCGCGATATGCCCGATGATTTTTTACTGGTCAGCGGCGATGATGCACTGGCACTTCCCCTTATCGCCTGTGGTATGCAGGGGGTGATCAGTGTAGCCGCCAACGCTTTTCCTGCCGAGTTCTCAACGATGATCCGCTTCTGCCTGAAAAAGGATTTTGCTGCTGCCAAAACGATGAACGATACACTGATCGAAGCGTACGACCTGATGTTTGCGGAAAACAACCCGGCCGGTGTAAAAGCTTTTATGGCAGAAAAAGGATGGATCAGCAACACGGTTCGTTTACCGGTAGTTCCATTGAGCGAAGGTTTACACAACAAAGTAAAAACTTACCTGAAGAAATAATGGAATATTTCATACCTCTTTGCAAAGCGCCTGAACCCGTTTACGGCGCTTTTTTATTGGCAGGAAGCATTGTGGTAATTTTATAAACAAAAGGTGCATACTACCATTCAACCAAAGTAATATCCGCTTTTAAAGTTCCTCAAACGGGAATGCCATTGCTTATACCTGCTCCCATTTATGAATGCATTATATCCGGTTCTGCTTTTGCAGGAAAGCGCATATAGGCTTTCGGTGTTTTCCCATATTTCTTTTTAAACGACAGACAGAAATAAGAAACAGAACTGAACCCCAGTGTATATGCTATCTCATTTACACTGGTCAAACGCTGACGAAGGTATATCTCTGCTGTTGTAAGTTTGGTATGCTGAATATACTGTTTAGGTGTCATGTTATAAATCTTCTTGGTCCATCTTTCCAGGGTAGAAATACTCATAAGCATTTTACTGGCAATATTAGGCACTGTAAAATCGGATCCTTCCACCATCGACCTCGTAATATTTTCAAACTTCTGCTTAAACTCAGACTCTATATCGAACTGGAATACCTGCGGAGTTTTAATAAACATCTCTCTTTCCACTTTCTGTTCTATTTTCAAACGCATGTTGATCAGATTATTACATTTGAGCAAAAGTTCAGCCGACCGGAATGGTTTTACGATATAATCATTTGCCCCCATTTTCAATCCTTCCAGAATTGTCTGCTCCGTTTTAATACCCGACATAAGAATTACCGGTATCAGAGAAAGTACAGCATCGTTCTTTAACACCCGCAAGACAGAAAAACCATCCAACGGAAAAGGCAGCATCACATCCAGCAGTAACAGGTCTGGTTTATGCTTTTGCAAGATTTCCAATGCTTCTGCCCCATTATCTGATCCAATAACATGGTGATAACCGGAAAGCATATCAGCTAGTGTTTCCCTCAGTGCAAAGTCATCTTCAACTATCAGAATAGTAGTATTTTTATGTTGGGTCATACAATTAAATTTTAAAAATCAAACTTGCTTTAATACCAGTGGGCGAGTTATTGGTGAATGAAATTGTAGCATCATATTTTTCCAGAATACTGATGGTCAATGCCAATCCGGCACCCAATCCCTGTTGCTCATATTTTGAGCGGTCGAATTGCTTGAAGGATTTATAGGTAGTCAATTCTTCTGCTGTAATGGTATCGCCCCGATCTGTAACACTGATTTCGTAGGTATTAACCGATCGATGGGTTTCTATCAGTACTTCGGTTCCCCTCTTCGAAAATTTAAAGGCATTCTCGATGATCTCATATAAAGCCGTAAATAACAGGTTGGTTGTTATTGGCAAATCCACATCATCGAGATTGCCTATTACAAGGTCATGGAGTCTTCCCGCCTTCTCCGCCAATGACCTGGTTATCTGAACAATAGTATTCGTTACCATCGGACATTTTTCATCGGCAACATCCTGCTTATCAAATTCCTTTATTTCATATACTTTACGTACTTTTTCAAAAGTAGTCTGAAGCCGGGCTGCGCTAACAGAGAGATAGTTACTGAACTCCAGTAATTCTGCATCATTGTATTTCTCCACATTCTGGTGAATGAATTCAGACATCGCTTTAATACCGTTCATGGGCGTATTGAATTCATGACCAATCATGAGCCTGATTACATTTTCAAGTTCCCGGGTTTTTTCGGTAATTTTTGTAAGCACCTGCCTCCTTTTATCCAACCGGGTTTCAATCGCTTTAACGAGGTCTGCACTCTTAAAAGGTTTAAAAATATAATCATCTGCGCCCAGATTCATCCCTTCCCTTATATCATCAGACTGCACTTTGGCAGTGAGGAAAATGAATGGGGTATCAAAATCCGTTTGTTTCCGCAGTTCGGCCAGCATTTCAAAACCATCCATTTCCGGCATCATTACATCACACACAATCAGATCCGGCTTTTCAGCGAGAGCCTTGATTAAACCCTGTTTCCCGTTTTCGGCAACAACAACCTCATACTCGTAATGCCGGAGTATCTCGGCAATCGAAGCACGGATAATCACCTCATCTTCCACTAATAGAATCTTTTCCATAATCTGAATAGGCGTATTTAATATCTGAAACGAATAAGAAAAGCCGCTCCCTTGTTCTCTGCACTTCTCACGATCAATCTGCCTTTACTCTTTTTTACAAACAGGTCAACAATCATCAATCCGAATCCCGTACCGGAAACAGTACCCACATTAGACCCTCTTACAAAAGGCTGAAAAATCTTGTTATGCTGGTTTTCCGGAATTCCAATTCCACTATCTACTACCAACAGGCTCCACCCTTTCTTCGTAAACCGTAAACGCAGGCAGGGAGCTTTGGCACCTGTTGAATATTTGAAAGCATTGGTAATAAGATTGCTGATAATATGGGTTAGCATTAACTCATCCGCCTGTGTTTTTACGGGCTCTCCTTTTACGGAGAATTGCAGGCTCCGGCCATCCTGCCATGGACTATACAGCTCCTGTACAATTTTCCTGACTACTTCATCTACCTGCAGTAATACAGGATGAAGGGAGAGTTTACCCGATTCGATTTTACTGAGAAACAGGAACTCATTCATCAGTTGCGTCATCTTATCCACCTGCTGAATAATCCGGCCTGTATATTTGTCTGTTTTAGCTGCATCTGTTCCCCTATTAGCGGCGGTCTGTATCTCTATCAGTTCTGTGCTGGCAAGAATCACAGATAGTGGTGTACGCAATTCATGTGATACCAGACTAATAAAACCCGATTTCATTTCATTGATCCGCCTCTCTTCACTGGCAATCCGTTTTAACTTACGTTCCGCCATCAAACGGGAAGTAATATCATTCAGGAATACGGCTACCCTTTTCTCTTCTGTGTAATAGCTGCTGAAATTGGAGAGATAATAACTAAATACGCGCTGCACGCCATTTTTATCATTCAGATAGATATAAGTTTCCGGGATTTCGATTTTTTCTTCTGTGATGAATGAATCTAATTTACGTAAAAAAGAATCCCGCCCCCTTTTGATAAAGTGGCTCAATTTCTGGTTCTCGTATTGATCAATGGTCAAACCAGTCAGCTGTTCCCATTTGGGATTAGCATACTTGATTAGTCCAGCGGCATTTATTGTAACTACCATCTGATCCATGGAGTGTACGAGGTTTTTCAATGCCTGCTCCCTTTCCATCAGGTTCTCTTCGCGCTCTTTGATCCGGGTAACATTTACTCCATATCCGATTACGTGTTCTATATTACCCTCTTTATCCAATAGCGGATAATACCGACGCAGATTAAATACTTTACCCCCTTCTTTGTTGTAATTGGTTTCTTCAAATTCGACCATCTGCGCCGAATTGATGGCTTCCCGGAAAATGCCTCTCCGGTAAATAGCCATGTGGGCAGGCCGTTGCGTATACTTACAGAAATCAAAATCGTCCTTACCTATCAGCCACTGACGGGTTTCGTCATTCTGAATAGCGGTTTTATTAACGAATACATATCTATGCTCCTTATCAAAAATGGCAATATCAGCCGGAATATTATTCAGCAAGTGCTCGTAAAAATGTTTCTGTTCCTGTGTTTCAGCCAGTATTGACTTAAGCTCATTGAAATGTTTATAAATCCAGAAATGCCCCTTACAGGCAGGGTTATCAAAGAGAGGTTTGTAGTCTCTGTATATCGATTTACCGTTCGCCAATACCAGTTCTTCATTCAACACAGGTTGCTGTTGCTGATAGATATCCCTGATACCTTTTATAAATTTTTCCGGATGCCGAAAAAAAACAGCAGAGCTTTCCGCAGATTTGGAGCAATCTGCACCTATCAATTCATCAGGGGAAACAGGGATCTGAAACAGTTCACAGAATTGCTGATTTACGAAGAGAATCCGGTTATCCAGTGTTTCAAACAATACTGCATGTGAAATATTATTGAAAAGGAACTTCAGCTCGTTAAGCTGCTGGCCTGCACTATCTGACATGTTGATGGTATGTTTCAAAATTCTGTTGCACATTTTTTTATTTGTCCGATCAGTTCATCTTTTTCAACAGGCTTTTCTACATAACCGTTGATATGGCTATCAAGTCCCGTTTTCTGAAAATCATTATACATGGTACCTGTAACAACTACAATTTTTACCTTTGCATAGGCAGCTGTATCCGCCGCCATTTTTCTGATAACACTATAACCATCCAGTACCGGCATATTCAGATCCAGCAAGAGAATGGTATTACGATCCTTCAGTGTATCCAATGCCTGTAGTGCTTCTCCGCCATCTTCTGTCTCTGTAATGGGTTTACCCAGTTCTTTCAGCATTTTCATTAATATAAAACGGTTAATCCCATTATCTTCTACAATTAAAATGTGATACTCATTCAGCTGTTCCGACATCATTGATGATTAATTGAGCCTGCCATCAGACTGTCTGCTCGATAATACTTTAGCGATCAGTTCTGACTTTGAATTAACGCCCGTTTTAAAATAAATATTCTTGATATGATCATTTACAGTTGCAAAAGAGATCTGCAGTATGTTGGCTACTTCCTTGTAGCTGAGTCCTTTTACCAGTTGTTCCAATACATCATTTTCCCGCCTGGTTAATAACAGATTTTTTCTCTCACGGGCAGGCCGCGTTCGGGCGTTAATCCGGTGTATCAGCTTTTCAGCAACCACGGGCGAAATAACGGCTCCGCCGTTTTGCAGAATCGCGATCTGTTGACTGATCTCTTTTAAGGAAAAGGGTTTCAGCAGGTACCCATCTGCACCAGTGGTAATAGCTTCCCAAATACTTTCGCGTGAAGCATCACCTGTAATAACCACCAATTTGGTTTCAGGGTATTTATCTTTAATAACAGAAATGGCTTTCAGCCCAGAGATGCCCGGCAGGCCGATATCAAGAAAAAGCACGTAGGGAGGTTCTACATCCTGGTTGTAATGCACGAGCCATTTCTCCACGCTGTTGCATGAAAAAACGATACGCATACCATTGTTTTGGAAAATAAATTCTTCAATCCCTGTTCGTAAAGCCTGATTGTCTTCGATAATACCTACGGTAACCATTCCTGCTAAGATTGTGAATGCTATGAAAATTATTATTCTAAACAAATAGGCAAATCAGTTTCACAATGAGGTGAAATCGTCATTTGCATACAATGTTTTACAGGAATAAAGCAGGAAGTAAAGAAAATGATTAATTTTTTCTAATTACCCCCCTTAAAAAGGGGATAGTTAATGCAATAACATTGTTTTCGGAAACGCTATTACTATCAAAATGATAACCACTTTACAGATAGAATACAAAATTACGTCAATTGAGCATACTCGGTGAGAAAAAACATAATAATCACGAAAAGTTGTGAACAGCTATTCGCATGTATAACCTGCAATCGTTTGCGGAAAACTTATTCATGTCGTTTGCCCTTCACCATTTCCAGTGTATGCAATACCTGGGGAAACAAGGCATCGATATATTCTACAGCCCCTTTTGTTGAGCCAGGAAGCGTTAAAACAAGCGTTTGTTCCACAAAACCAGCCACACCACGTGATAACATCGCATAAGGCATCCGGTCCTGCCCATATCGCCGGGCCTGTTCCATGATCCCATTGATTTCCTTATCCAACAGGGGTTTTACAATATCCGGGGTAACATCTCTGGGCGAAGCTCCCGTGCCCCCCACAAATAAAAGCAGGTTAATTCCTGCCTTTGTATGAATTAACAGCTGTTCACGGATGGCATCAGCTTCATCGGGTATGACCTGGTATTGTGGTGTCTGGATACCGAAACTGGCCAGTTTTTCTATCACCGCCAAACCGGCTTTGTCTTCGGCTTTCTTTTCATAAACAGTATCAGAACACACAATCACTGCCGCACGGATAGTTTCGTTATCAGGCAATGTGTATTGCGACTTCCCTCCTTCCTTATGTAACAACCGTATATTCTGGATCTCAATATGTTTATCAATCGGTTTCAGCATATCGTACATCGTAAGTGCTGCAATAGAGGCACCATGCATGGCTTCTACTTCCACGCCGGTTTTATAGATAGTATGCACTTCTACACTAATATAAATCATCAGCCCGCTGATCGCATAACGTACTTCTGCAAACTCGACAGGTAGGGGATGACAATCCGGAATTACATCACTGGTTTTTTTAATGGCAAACAATGCCGCAACTTTAGCAAACTCGAACACATCTCCCTTGGGTACGGTTTTATTACGCACGGCTTCAACGGTGGCTTCGGCAGAAACTTTTACCACGGCCGAGGCAATGGCTTTCCGTAAACTGTTCTGTTTATGAGTGATGTTGACCATATCATTTATTTTCTTTCCAGGTGGAGTCCTCATTATCGAGAATCTCTTTACCCCAGATGGGTAATTGAAACTTGATCGCTTCTACCAGTTCTTCGCAGGCATCTATGGCCGCTTTGCGGTGTTGTGATGATACAAACACGAATAAACATATCTCCCCCACTGCTACCCTTCCCAGACTATGATACACGTGCATACAGGTTAAAGTATATTTGGCAAACAGCGCTTCTCTGATCTCAGCCATTTTCTCCAAAGCCATTTCTGTATATGCGGTATACTCAATGGCAGTAACTCTGCCTCCTTCCTTACTATCGGCCCTCACCTGTCCTAAAAAAATACTATGTGCCCCGATCTCTGTTTGCGTAGCATGCTTCTGTATATCGTCCGCAATCTGCTGCGCAGGGATGGCACCTTCCGTAAAAATATTTCTGATCTTTTTCTCTTTCATTTTCCGGGTTGATTGAAATAAGCAGTTAGTCCACCTTTTAAACTATACACGGGCAAATTCCGCCGGGCCCTGATCAATTGGGCTGCATATACACTGCGGATCCCCTGGTGACAGATCACACAGATCTCCTTTTCCGGCAGTGTTTCCAGCGAAGACTGCAGTTCAGACATGGGGATCTGTGCATCTGAAAAATCAATAGAGGGATATTCATGCCTTTCCCGCACGTCCAGAACAAAAATATTGGGCTGCTGCACCAGTCTGTTAAATTCCGCTACATTGATCTCGGGAACATCTTCTTCCTCTTCACAATCAAAAGCATAATTCATCTGCAGAAAACTATCTTGATCAATCACAGGAATCTCCGGCTGATGAGATAAGCGGATCTCATAAGAACGTGCCTGCAGTACATCATAATGCAAGAGGCGTCCATACAAGAGATCACCTAATCCGGTGATGAGTTTTACCGCTTCTGCAGCCTGCATGGTACCGATAATACCCGGCAATACACCTATCACACCTGTTTCTTCACAGCTCTGTATCTCACCGGGGCGGGGTGATACCGGAAACAGGTCGCGGTAATTCAACGAACGGCCTTCCGCAACTGGCATATTGAATACAGATACCTGTCCCTGAAAACGCGATACCGCTCCGTAAACAAAGGGTTTCTGCAGTAATACACAGGCATCGTTGATCAGGTACTTGGCCGCAAAATTATCCGTACCATCCAGCACCAGATCATATTGCCCGATAATATCCAACGCATTCTGATTAGTAAGTGAATAGGGATACACAGCTACCTTGATCTCAGGATCCTGCAACCGCAGTCTGACTGCTGCAACTGTTGCTTTGTTACTGCCAATATCTTCTTCCGTAAACAATACCTGCCGGTGCAGGTTACTCAAACTTACCGTATCTCCATCCATGATACCAATCGTTCCCACGCCTGCACCTGCCAGGTAAGGCAATGCCGGACAACCCAGCCCACCCATACCCACTATCAACACTTTGGCGGCACGGAGTTTCTCCTGTGCTTCCTGACCAAAGCCGGGCAGAATCATCTGGCGTATATATCGGTTGTTCAACAACATAATTATCCTCCTGAAAAAGGTGGCATAAAAGCTACTATATCACCTGACTGTAATGTATGTACCTGCTGTATCATTTGCTGGTTAACGGCTATAAAATATTTAGCTGTCCGCAAGGCCGGATATCTTTCTTCCAGATACGTTTTCAACTGCTCCGTATCGTTCATGCCTTCCACTATCAGCCTGCTCACCGTAGTAGCATCCGTCAGTGATCCAAAAAACAAGAGTTCAATCTGCATACACATCACTTTACAAAAAACAATTTAGCTGCAGCCAGCACCAATACCAGTGCCAGTATATATTTCATATTTTTCGCGCGCAGTTTCTCTGCACCAATATACGCACCCAGCCAACCACCTGCCAAAACAAATCCGGTAATGGCCAGTATTTGCGGGCCCAGATTGAAACCGGTCTGTAATTGCCCCGCTATACCCGCCATGGAATTTAAAAAGATGAAGATAGCACTGATGGCCGCAGTCTGCTTCTGGGTAGACCATCCCATCAGTAATAATAACGGCGACAAGAGGATACCTCCTCCCATGCCAATCATACCCGAAACAAGACCGATACCGGCTCCGATACCGAATAAAACATACCATTTAGGTGCAGGCGATAATGGTTTTTCCGAACTCTCCCACACAATCCTGATAATGGAAAGCAGCAATACCACGCCTAAGATCTGTTTATACAATACCTCAGATACCGGCAACACACTACCCAGATACGCAAAAGGGATAGAAGCTGCAATCAGTGGCCAGAGCAGCTGCGAACGGAAATGTCTGGCCCGGTAAAAAGAAATAAAAGCGATCAGCGATACCATTACATTTAATAACAGCGCTGTAGGCTTCATCACAGAAGCACTGAAACCCAGTAAAGCCATCAATGCCAGGTAACCGCTGGCACCACCATGCCCTACCGAAGCATAGAGAAAAGCTACCAGGAAAAACAAACCATATAAAATAACTTCTTCCATCAATCTATTTATAAAAAGGGGTGAATAATAACCCGTGTGCCTTTGAGGAAAACCGCCACTTCTTCCGGCAACTCTATCCAGCAATTAGCCTGTACAAATGCTGTTTGCTGAAAAGAAGCCTGTGCTGCCAACACGTTTACAAGACCCGCTGCATAAGAACCTTTCAGAAAAAAACGCAATGCCGCTTTTTTATCAAAATCGGCTGCCAATACAGCCTGCAAGGGTGGTGCAGGCTGTACGCCTGTTAATCCATGAATGAATGGAATCACATACTGATAAAAACAGGACAACACGGAAGCAGGATTTCCTGGCAAACCAAAGACCCATTTATTTTGCGTGGCACCAAAGAACAAAGGTTTACCCGGCCTTTGTTTTACGCCATGAAACTGTTTCACGATTCCCAGATTAGCACAGGCCTGTGCTACATAATCATGATCGCCTACACTTACCCCGCCGGTAATCAATAACAGATCATTCTCCAGCAAAGCTTTTGCAATGGCGGTTTCTGTTTCTGCTAAACTGTCATTGGTAAAACTAACACTGACTGATGAAATATGCAATTGCTGTAAACAGGCGGTTAGCCCAAAAGAATTGGAATCATACACCTTTCCGAACCGTAATTCATTACCCGGCTGCACCAACTCATTACCTGTAATCAGTATAGCTACGGATGGTTTTCGGTAAACGCTTACACGGGTGATTCCCAGGCTGGCCATAAAACCGATCTGCATGGCATTGATACAGGTACCCGACGGTATGGCCACTACTCCCTTACTAATATCTGCACCGGGCAACCGGATATTGGCGCCTATTTCAACGGGATGATCATTGATCTGTACAGCAGTGTCTTTCAGACCGACCCATTCCTGCTGCACAACCGTATCTGCCCCTTCGGGTACAGGCCCTCCTGTAAACACACGGATGGCATTACCCGGTGCCAGCGTAAGTTCTCTGGAACTGCCTGCCGGTAACGCATCCTGTAAGTGTAACAACTGATCTTTCTCAGCAGCACGGATGGCATACCCGTCCATAGAAGATTGCCGGAAAGAAGGAATGAAAACCGGGCTGATCAGGTCCTCGGCCAGCACATAACCCACCGACTGCTGAAAAGGGATGCTCACGGCTTCCAGTAACGGGCACTGTGCTGCAACGATCTGCCGGGCTTCTGTTACACTGATCATAGGGTGTCTGTATTATCCGCCAATGGCGATCATGCTTCGATTGTGTAAATGGGTGGTATCAATAGCATTGAAATCTTTGGAAAACTGTCCGCCCAGTTCCTTGTGTTTACTGAGGATTGATTGTTCGATCAACGGCAGTACTTCCTGCCCGTTGCGCAAAGCGGTGAGCAGATCGGTCTCTTCTTCAGAGAATAAACAGTTTTTGATCTTCCCATCGGCTGTTAAACGAATGCGGTTACAACTGCCGCAGAACGGGGCACTCATGGTACTGATCACCGCAAATGTTCCCTGGTGATCATCAGCACGGTATTTTTTACAGGTATCATGCAGATCATTGGCCAGTGGTTCTATCTCATACCTTGTATGCGCTATCTCCAGGATCTCTTTCCAGGTAACGAGTTTGTCGCTTTTCCATTGGTTGCCATCAAAGGGCATGAATTCGATAAACCGGACATGTATGGGTGTATGTTTTGTCCAGGCAATAAAATCAAGGATCTCATTATCGTTCAATCCCTTCACCACCACCACATTTACTTTTACGGTAAATCCTCTATCCAATAATAACTGAATATTGTCTTTTACTACCTGGTATTGATTTCGGCGGGTAAGGATCGAGAACTTATCTTCCTGCAAAGTATCCAGACTGATATTGATAGAGCGGATGCCGGCTGCCGCCAGATCATCCACAAAATGATGAATACGGGTTCCATTGGTAGTCATGGTTAATTCCACACCCAGCTTACCAAGCGAACGGATAATATCGGCGGCATCTTTTCTCACCAATGGTTCGCCGCCGGTTAACCGGATTTTGTTAATACCGTTTGCTACAAATAGGGCCGCGAGTTTTTCTATCTCATCAGCCTGCATCAGTTGCCGCTGAGGCATAAACGCATAGTCTTCTTCCGGCATGCAGTAAAAGCAACGGAGATTACAGTTATCGGTTAAGGATATCCGCAGGTAAGTATGTTTCCGTTGAAAAGTATCTGTCAGCATGCGTTCATTTGAAGTGTGCACAAAATCGTTCATAATCTTCCGGTGTATCAATATCCATTTCTCCTTCCGCAAAATCAACCGTGGCAATATCGTCCGGAACCAGTTGCAAGATACTCTTCGCCCCCTTATCTCCCTGCAATTCCTGCAAATGGTGAAAATACTTCTTGTTGAACAGAACCGGGGTGCCTTTTATGCCGTTATAAAAAGCGGCAACAATGCCTTTACCACTTGTTTCATGTGTCTGTATCATTTCCTGTAACAAAGCCCGGGTGATAAATGGCTGATCGCTTACCAGTATCGTCACCGAATCCAGTGCCGGATGCTGTTCCAATAAGGCACACAACCCTGTTTTGATCGAGCCCGCCATTCCTGCTTTCCAATCCTCATTATATACAACCAAAATGGGTGCTGTTTGAAGTAAGGGTAACATGGCCGTATGATAATACCCTGTCACCACACAAATTACCTTTGGTTGCACCGCTTGGGTTTCTTCCAGCAGGTGCGAAAGAATGGTTCCCTTTCCAAAAGGCAATAACATCTTGGGTTGCTGCATGCGCGAAGCACTACCGGCTGCTAATATCAGTATACCGGTACTCATACAGCACGATGGTGTATGGCTTGTTTTTTCTCCCGCAGGTGAACAGGTGCCGTATCCTGCAACACAGACATAATCTCTGCTGTAATCGAGAGTGCAATCTCTGCCGCGGTTTCTGCACCCAGGTCAATGCCTGTAGGGCCATAGATCTTTTTCAGAAAACTATCTTCAAAAACGCCCCCCTGCTCTGCCAGTTCATCCAGCATGCGGTTGCGTTTGGCAGCTGGCCCGAGCATACCGATATAAGCAATACCCGTAGCAGGCAGCTGTTGCAGCATACCCAGGTCGTAATTATAATTATGTGTCATCAGCACCAGTGCCGTGCGTGCATCCGTTTGCAAACGGGCCGCTGCTTCTTTGGGTTTGGCCACTATGATACTATCCGCCAAAGGAAATCTTTGTGTGGTAGCATGAGAAGCCCTTCCATCCACCACCGTAATTTCCCAGCCCAGCGAATGCGCTATGGCTACCAAAGGCAAGGCATCGTTACCGGCACCCACCACCACCAATGCAATGGAAGGCTTGCAGTATTCCACAAAAAAATGCTGCTGGTTAGCTTCTATTGGCAGATCAAGATGTACCGATTGTTGCTCAGCCAATACCGTGGCAACGGTTGATTGTATTTGCGATGAAATCACTGCGGGCAGATCTGCCATGGCAGTGGTTCCGATATGGTCATTTTGATTGAGCGAATATCCTGTTACCAATATGGCCGGTTTTCTTTCAGCGATCACCCTACGAAGGAGCTGAATGGCATGATTAGGCTGATCCGCATCGATCGGTTCAAAGAGTATGGAAACAATCCCGTTACAGCCTAACTGTACGCCCAGTTTGGCATCATCTTCATCAGTGGTATCATAGATCACCAGTTTGTTCTTTCCCTGTGTAATGGCCAATACGGCTTTGCGCAAAGCATCCCCTTCCAGGCATCCGCCACTGATGGCTCCGGTTAGTTGTCCATCTTCTGTTACCAGCATACGGGCCCCGGGCCGGCGGTAAGAAGAGCCGGACACATGTACCACCGTAGCCAATGCCGTTTTTTGCCGAAGACGGGTAGCTTCATCGAATGCCTGAACGATGTCTTTGATCTCTTTCATGGGAAAGATGCAGGTATTATTGTCGCGCTTTTTTAACCTGTGCGGGTGTAACGGCTTTGAGTGATTTATTGCCCCAGCTGTTGTAGGTATAATTCAATACATCTGCCACCTGCTCATCAGATAAATAATCCATGGCCAGCATCTGGGCATTGTATTGGGTACCATTCACCGTGATCTCGCCTGTTTGTCCTTTTAACACCAGGTCAATGATCTTACTAACCGGTGTTTTCTTCAGGTAATCTGCTTTTGCCAATGGAGGAAATACACCTGCCTGCCCTTTGCCATCTTCCATATGACAGTTCTGGCAATAAGTGGTATACAATTCCTTGCCGCGTATTACACTTTGGGGTAAATTATAAGCCTGCACAAATGCCGTTCCAGAATAGAACAGTAAGAGCAGCGTACCTGCTACAAGTATTTTTTTCAATAGTTTTCTTTTCTGTTATTAAACAATCTTATTAATATCAAAAGGTAACCTGCGGATCCGCTTGCCGGTGGCTGCATAAATAGCATTACACAGGGCCGGCGCAAATGGCGGTAAACCGGGTTCGCCCACGCCTTTGATCCTGGTTCCACCATTGGCAATGATATGCACTTCCACTTTCGGCATTTCATTCATGCGTACCAGCGGATTATTATGAAAATTGCTTTGTACGGTCTGCCCGTTCTCAAAAGTGATACCGCCTTTGATGGCAGCCGTCAGTGCCATTACTGCGGCACCCTGCACCTGCCCTTCAACGGTATCGGGATTCACCACGGTTCCCAGGTCAATGGCCGCATATACTTTTTCGATCTTGATACCGGTTCCTTTTTTAGACACTTCTACCACAAAACCACCCAGTCCGGCAAAGAATTCATACTGCGCTACCCCTCTTCCCCATCCTGCCGGTAAGGGCTTGTCCCAGTTAGATACTTCTTTCAGTTTCTCCAGCAGCACCTTGGTATCCGAAGGTTTTGTCAGCATGCCCAAACGGAAAGCCATGGGATCTTTTTTCGCTTTCACCGCCATCTCATCTATAAAACACTCATGCGAAAAAGCCAGTGTGGTACTGGTTACCGCGCGCCAGGCTGCTACCGGTACATGCAGGTAATGATGCACATACAGGTTCTTCATGTGCTCTATCTCGTATTTCTGTTCACTGATGCCTTCTGTCATCGTTCCATCTGCCTTGGTTTTGTCATAATCCTTACGCATATCCAGCGTGGGCGAGATCACTTTGTGCTGGAAAGCAATGGCTTTTCCATCAGCAGATAAAGCGCCTTTCATGGCAGAGAAAGTCATCGGACGGAAGGGTCCCATTTTGGTATCGTCTTCCCTTGTCCAGATGGCTTTTACCGGTTTGCCGATCTTTTTGGTGAGCTGTACCGCTTCGTGTACATAATCGGGATATAATCTTCTTCCAAAACCACCTCCGTTAAACATCACATTTATCTTCAGGTTCTCCGGAGCCACATCGTACAATTTGGGGAAACTGTTCATGATGCTGCCCGGCACCTGTGTAGAGGTCCAGATCTCCAGTTTATTCCCCTCCTGCCAGCTGGCCACACAGTTCATGGGCTCAATGGGCGAGTGGGATACCACCGGTGTTTCATAAAATGCTTCCAGTTTTACAGGAGCTTCAGCAAATGTTTTATCAAAATCGCCTTGCTTATGCTGTACGGCTCCTTCCTGTTTGGAAGCATCGCGCAGACTTTGTTCGTAGGTTTTGGAATTGAATTTGTCGTTACCCTGGTAATCCCATTTTATCTGCAGGGCTTTTCTTCCCTGTAAAGCGGCCCAGTAATTTTCGGCAATCACGGCCACACCTTCTGATTTGTACACACCATGGATCCTTTCGCATTTTTCTACAGCGATTACTCCTTTTATTTTTTTGGCTGCTGTATCATCATAACTCACCAGCGTGGCGCCGAATACCGGACAACGCTCAATAGAAGCATACACCATCCCCGGTACCGATACATCGATCCCGAATAGGGCTTTACCATTTGTTTTCAGCGGAACATCCGGACGCGGATACCGCTTGCCCAGTATTTTGAAATCTCTGGGATCTTTCAAAGTAGGCTGTTTGGGTACTTCTATTTTAGCAGCCGCTTCTGCCAGTTCTCCATACCCCAGACTTTTACCCGAAGGTTTGTGAAACACTTTGGCTTCAGATGCATAACATTCTGTAACTGGCACATTCCACTGTTGTGCAGCAGCAGCTACCAGCATTTCGCGGGCCGAAGCGCCTACTTTACGCAGGTTGGTGTAACTGGTACGCACCGAAGCACTACCACCGGCAGACTGTCCGCCACCGAATTTCTTTTCACCGCCGGTTTGTTTGATGGTCACCTTATCCAGCGCTACTTCCAGCTCTTCCGCAATCAATGCTGGTATTGATTGGAAAGTACCCTGTCCCATTTCGGGTTTGGGGTTGAAGATGGTAATCTGACCGCTTTTTTCGATCACTACAAAAGGAGTCAGTTCAAACGACTCTCCCGCAGCCGACAGGTTTTCGATGGTAGCCGTGCCATCTGCTTTGGCAGAAAGGCCCAGTACCAGCCCTACGCCGGTGATACCGGACAAACGGAGAAAGTTCCTGCGATCTATATTGGTGATTTGCTTATGCATAACAAGTAAGATTTGGGTTGAGAATGATTAGATCAGTTCTGCTGCGCGATGAATAGCACTGCGGATGCGCTGGTAAGTACCGCAACGGCAAAGATTACCCTGCATGGCGGCATCAATATCTGCATCCGTAGGTTTGGGTTTGCTTTTCAGCAAAGCAGTAGCACTCATGATCTGACCGGACTGACAGTAACCGCACTGCGGCACCTGCAATTCTATCCAGGCTTTCTGCACGGCTTCTCCGATTTTTTCTGAAATGCCTTCGATGGTCGTAATTTTTTTTCCGGCCGCCGCAGATACGGGATAACTGCAGGAACGAACGGGATTACCATCCACATGTACGGTACAGGCACCACATTGGGCAATACCACAGCCGAATTTGGTACCGGTTAGCCCTACCAGATCGCGGATGGCCCAGAGAAGGGGCATTTCCGGACTGGCATCCACCTCATAAGACTGGTTATTGATCGTTAGCTTAATCATACTCATTGATTTTAAAATGGGAACTAAGTCCTAAAAATACTGCTTCCGCAAGGAAATTTGTCAAATTTCAAGACCATTTCAGAGAGGTTTTTTCAGGTTTTAGCAGGAAAACGAGTCTGTTTAGCTTTTGGGGGAGATAATTGCCTGCGGGTATCACAATTCTGCCCCCATTTAAAAGGATTCTGTTTGCCGGAAGGGTAAACTGGATTACTTTCGGGCCTCAATCAAAGGCATTATGAATTACGAAGACCTGGTAAAAAATCACGCCGGAGAAATGGTCGAAAGACTGGTTAGCTGGGCCGTGAATACAGAATCTGTTGACATCCATTTTGATTACGAGGGTAACGATCAGTGGGCTATTCTTTCCATGCATGTATATGAAGAAGACAAAGAAATCTCTCTCCGTCTTCATTCCAATAACCAGTACGATCTCTACTTTGGTTATTACGATGATGAAGATGAATTCTTCGAGATCGTAAAACCATTAACCGAAAAGGAACAGGAAGTGATTCCGGAAGCCCTGCAAAAACTGATGAAGCACGTGGTTGATAAAGAAGAAGGCATGCGCATTCCGGGTAATTTCCTGAATCGCAAGTAAGCCACTAGTTTTACTATCAGGTTTTATCGGCCCAGTAACCCCATCCTACCAATAACCATTGTGAAAGACCTACATAGGCGATGGGTTTCACATCAGGTGGTGGCGGACCAAATACATTCATGATATGGATAATCAGCAGAAAAACGACCAGCGATCCGGTGATGATATTTCTGCCCCGCGAAACCGGGTTCTGCCTGTTTTGAAGAAACAGGTACACACCCACAGCAAACAGGCCCAGCTCCAATAATAATTCGGGAACGGGATAGTTCCACAAACCCAATCCGGCTTTGTAATCTGTAAAAGCCGCAATGGGCAGGTCGGGAATATGCACCAGCCAGTCCAACACCCAATGGCTCAACACCAGCAGTCCTACCACAAATGCGCCCCGCTGGTTACGGGAAAACAGGAAATACAATCCACCGAAAAGCATACTCCAGCCTATCACAGCCAGTAAACTGTGCGACAAAGGATAATGCGTAAATGAAAGTGGAACCGGAGACCCCGGTGCAGCCAACGCCACTGTTTCTGTACCGGTAAGCAGTAAGGCCGGCCATAAAAGGTCTAACCACTGTGCCGCAAAAATGGTGGTGCCCAGCGAAACGTTCGGAGCTGCTTTCTTGGCGGCAAAAGCCGCTGCAAAATGTCCTAAGAACATGGTATGATGGGTTTACTGTGTTTTTCTTAATAAACGAAACACCCTGTCGTAAGAAACCGCGTAATGCACCATTAAAAATAATAAATAAAAGGAATACAACCTGCCACTATGCAACTGGTATAACATCCTGGCAGCAGTAGAAAAAAACAGGATCTCGATCAACAAACGGGTAATGCCGCTTACGGCCACCAGTACTTTTCCATCTTCGCCCTCCACTTTAAAAATAGCCCAGGCGGCTGCCGCTATCGCGGGATAGAAGATCACTGCCACCCACTGGTAAATACCCTGGTGAAAGGTCCAGGCCCAGGTGGCGATAATGCATAAAGAAACCAGCTCAAGCAAAAAACGAAGGGCGAGGTTAAGGGGATGTTTACTCATATCAATGATACCTGTTCAAAAATGATTAGATGATCAGACTCAGGATATTCTACTCCCGGCCTGTTCCTGTTCCGGTTTCTTTACCAAAATACGGTATACAATGCGGCCAGTATGCCACAAATAATCACAGAGCCGATCACAAAACCGGTGGTAACCCTGAATAAGGAAGTATCCACCACAATGGCATGATGATCTGTTGCCGGACGTGGCTTTAACAGGCTGATCAGGATCATCACGATGGCCACCACAAAAAATGTAATGGTCATCCGGTCAAGGAAAGGATAATCCGGGAAGGAACCGCTGGTCCAGACGGGCAGAAACTTCAGCACCGTTGATACCGGAATGGTTAGCAAAGCCCCGGCAATAGCGGCATTGGCGGTTGTTTTTTTCCAGAAAAATCCAAGCAGGAAAATAGCCAGTACACCAGGCGATACAAAGCCCACATATTCCTGGATGAACTGGTAAGCCTGGTCCAGCGAACGTAAAGCCGGTGTTACAATGGCCGCAGCCGTCATCGATATAATCACCGCCCATCGGCCCACCAGTACCAGCTTTCTTTCGGAAGCCGTTTTATTGAAATACTTCTGGTAAATATCCAGCGAGAATATCGTGGAAATACTATTGGCCTTACCGGCGAGTGAGGCAACAATGGCAGCGGTTAAGGCGGCAAAAGCGACCCCTTTTAATCCGGCAGGCAAGAGATTCATCAGTGTGGGATAGGCATGATCGGGTTTGATCACACCTGCCGCATCACTCATTTCTGCCTGAAACAATCCTTTCTGGTGTAACACATACATGGTAATACCCGGCAATACAGCGATCACCGGTACCAGTAACTTCAAAAAAGCCGCAAACAGGATTCCCTTTCTCGCTGTCTGCAGATCTGCCCCCAATGCCCTTTGTACGATATATTGGTTACAACCCCAATAAGCGAGGTTATTGATGAGCATACCTCCTATTAATACAGATAAACCGGGCAACTCTTTATAATACGGATCCCCTTTCTGAAAGATCATGTGAAAATGCGTAGGCGCTTCTCTGCGTAATACAGAAAGTCCTTTCCAGATATCCTTGCCAAAACCAAAGCTTTCCGACAGCAGTGTGAGTGCGAGATAAGTGGTAACCAATCCGCCCACGATCAACACAAATACCTGGAACACATCCGTGTAACCGATCACTTTCATGCCCCCCAGTGTAACAATGATGGAGAACAGACTCAACCCTACTATACACCAGCCAAAATCGATATTGGAAATGGAAGAGATGGCCAGTGCCCCCAGGTAAATGATCGAAGTGAGATTTACAAACACATAAACCAGCAACCAGAATACCGCCATGATGGTACTAACCGTATCGTTATACCTTTTGGCCAGAAACTGCGGCATGGTAAAGATCTTGTTCTTCAGGTAAAGCGGGATGATGAATACCGCCACAATGATCAGTGTGGCAGCTGCCATCCACTCGTAAGTAGAAATGGCCAACCCCAGTGCAAAACCTGAACCCGACATACCAATAAAATGTTCCGCAGAAATATTGGATGCGATCAGCGAGGCCCCAATGGCCCACCAGGTAAGCGAGCCCTCGGCAAGGAAAAAATCTTTGGAAGAAGTAGTAGCCGATTTCTTTTTATGGTAGATATAATACCCATAACCGGATACCACGATAAAATAGATAAAGAAAACAATATAATCAGCCATCTGTAAACTATGCATCAGCAGACTTTTATCGGGTAATTAGATAATCAGTTTTAACAGTTTTTCTGTGAGGATAAATATACTGTTTACAAAATTCCTGCGCCGTTTATTTTCATACGTTCTTTCCCTATTGAGCGCTTATCAAACAAAACCCCCGGAAAATTACCAGGGGTTTGCATGGGTTAGTTTATTTATTTCAGTTAGAACAGCAATTCTTCGGGCAGGTATTTCTTTACCAGTTGCTCATAATAACCGCGCAGCTCATTCCAGTTAGGCGGTGTTGGGTTTTTAGAATACAGGTCATAGGGATTAAACAGGTTTACCCATTTGAACATTTCCTGGTCGTGGGCACTCATCAGGTGGACGTACGCATGTTCCCTGTGCTGGGCATAAAAGGAATGGTACCGCAACATATACAACGCAGGCTCGGGTAAATAAGGTTTCATCATGTGGTATACATACTCATCATGGCCCCACGACATGGTTACGTTGTCCAGTCCGCAGTTAGCCTCATAAACACCATATTGGGTATTGTAGCGTTCATCGGCCGCATCCGGGTTGGTGGCAAAAAATTCAGGGTAGACGATCTTATCCGAATGGGCGCATCCTACAGGGAAAGTATCTCCCACCACCGCCCACTGCGGTTCACCGAAAAGACAAAGCACTTTCCCCATATCATGCATCAATCCCGCCAGCACCATCCAGTCCGGGTGACCATCGGCACGGATGGCTTCGGAAGTTTGCAATAAATGCTGCAGCTGGTCCAGGTCTGTATCAGGATCCGAATCATCCACCAGCTCATTCAGGAAATCAAAAGCGGCCCATACCGGCATTTTCTTCTTATTGAAACGCAGGTAATCAGCTCTTTTCGCCTGCACAAAATCATAGGTCTGGTAAGTATGGTTCAAACGGTAAAACTCCTTCACAGTTTCACGTTTGGGATCCTCATAATTTCTGTACTCATTGGTTTCTTTACCCTGTGCAATGGATTCGGGATCCGGATAACGCTCCAGTATATCATCTTCCCAATGATCAAGACTTTGCAATGGCGACAGTTCTGGGGCTGCTGGACTTTGTTCGGCAGGTTTCATATGGTTTGTTTAAATCGTGATAGCTATATACTGTTTTAAAAATAACCCGTTTCTATGGTTTTTACTAGTGTTAGCAACGTTTTTTTACTACACCGTTTTCGTAAGCGTTGAGGTTCAATTGATCTTGATGTCGAGAATTCTTTGCGGCAGCCAAACCAGCATCTGTCCTGCCCCCCGGTTATTCCAGGTATAATAGGGAACCGCTCTGATCTTCTTTTTTACTGCCTGTACATTCTCACCGCCGGGCATCACAGACAAAACAGTTGCATCTGCTTCCAGTGAAACCACATTTTCTGTAAGCACCTGTTGTTTGGCCGTAACCACCTGTGCCGTTTTGGGTAACACAATATTCAGCGCTTTGCCATCATTATCGGTTCCTTCTACACAATAGATCAGCGGACCGCGTTGCAGGGCTACTCTTTCTACATTGGCTTTTACTTCCGACCGGCTGTACACTCTCCTGATATCCATCGGAAAGGAGATCGACACCTGATCATTTGGTGCCCATTCGCGGTCTATGACCAGGTATCCATTCTCTATGGTATATTTTACGGGCTGGTTATTGATGCTGAGCAGTGTTAAAGAATGCTGTTTATTATTTTCGTAGGCATACAAACCACCGGGAACGGCTTCGCCAGATACCCAGCCCGGATAACGTACCCGCAAAGCAAACCGCTCTTTCTTCTGCGGCGATACAAGAATACCCACGGCTCCCTCCCAGGGATAATTGGTCTGTGTCTGGATAACCACCTGCTGGTTCTTCAACCCGATTTCAGTCTGGCTACCCACAAACAGATTTACCCAGATACTGTTATCGTTGTACCCATATATATAATTCCCCAGCGACTCTATTAATCTCGCAATGTTGGCCGGACAACAGGCCGTACCAAACCAATCCCTTCTGGCCTGTTTGCCGTTGGAAGCCAGTACATTGCCGTAAAAGAATTTATCGCCCGCCAGTGAAATCCCATCCAATGCCCCGTTGTATAAACTCTTCTCAAGTACGTCGATGTATTTTCCCTCGCCGGTTAACATACCCATGCGCTGGTTCCACAAAACCATACCCACCGATGCACAGGTTTCGCAGTAGGCATTTTCATTGGGCAGATCGTAGTCTACAGAAAAACCTTCATTACTGCCCGATGAACCAATACCGCCGGTGATATACATATTGCGGTACACCACATCTTCCCAAACGGTTTTCATCGCCTGCATATATCCCTGGTCGCCGGTATGCGCCGCCACATCTGCTGCGCCGGTATACATGTACATGGCACGCACGGCATGGCCGGCAATTTCTTTCTGCTCCCGAACCGGTTTACTATCCTGCGCATAGGCCGTGTCTTTCCAGTCAGTCCAGGTATACCCTACGGCTTTTTTTTGTCCGCGCTCACTCAATAACCAGTCGGCCAGTTGCAGGTATTTTTTCTGTTTAGTATTTGTGTAAAGTTTCACCAAAGCCAGTTCCAGTTCCTGGTGACCGGTAACCCAGTCTCTTTTACCCGGACCAAACAATGAGTCAAAATGATCTGCAAAACGGATGGCCACATCCAGTAATTTCCGTTTGCCGGTAGCGTCGAAATACGCAACGGCCGCTTCTATCAGGTGACCACCGTTATAGTCTTCGTGCATGCTCATGTCCGTCCAACGTTTGTCCAGGAACTGCAGCGTATAGTAGGTATTAATATATCCATCGGGCAATTGTGCCGCGGCAATCAGGTCTATCCAGTCGTCGGCTTTTTTCTCCAGTGCAGCATCGGGATGGTTCTTTAAGGAGTAAGCAATGGCTTCCAGTGCTTTGAAAACATCCGAATCATCATAAAAGATCCCTTCAAATTTTCCTTTCCGCTTACCGGCTGCAATTTCAAAATTCCGGATGCGCGGTGTTTTTACTTCGGTCTGGTCTATGCATACCGGTATGGTAACGGTAGATACTTTTTCCAGCTTGGGCCGCCAGAAATTATCCATAATCCGCACTTTGGAGAAATTAACAGACTGGTATTGCTGCAAAGCATTTTGTGCCGTGGCGGAAGAAACACCGCAAAGCAAAACGGCAATTAACAGGTTTCGGGGTAAGGCAGGCAACATACAATGGGTTTTGGAAACAACAAGATAATATAAATCAGCCTCATCCCCTTCCTGCCACTTATATAAAAAAGCAAAATCCCTGTGGAGAATCCTGTAATTTCCCCATCCCGAAAAATCTAAACGATTAAAAAATCACACTATGAAAAGAACAACATTTATCAGATCAATGGTTCTGGGTTTGGCACTAACCTGTATGGCAACCATCGGTTGGTCGCAGGCAAGCCCAGCCGCTACCGCTACCGGTAACATTAACGGTGCCAATATTTCTATTAAGTACAGCAGTCCTTCTGTAAAAGGAAGGGCGATCTGGGGTGCACTGGTGCCTTATGGCAAAACATGGCGTGCGGGTGCCAACCAGGCCACCGTGCTGGAAACAGATAAAGACATTACCGTAGAAGGCAAAGCCCTTGCTGCCGGCAAATACAGTATTTATGCTATCCCTGGCGAAAGTGAGTGGACCATCATCATCAATTCACAAACCGGCCAGTGGGGCATTACCCGCCAGGGCGAAACCACTGCTGATCCTGCCAAAGATGTATTGCGTGTAACGGTAAAACCTGCCAAATCTGCTACCATGAATGAGCGTTTGGTGTACACGATCAACGCAAAAGGTTTTGTGTTAAGCTGGGAGAACCTGGATGTTCCGGTGAGCATCAAATAATCTGAAAAAGTATTTTGCAAAAGCCTGCTGTTCTACCCAACAGCAGGCTTTTTTGTTACGAGACGAGACTGTTGGGCCGCGATGGGTTTAGCAGGAATGTTGTAGTTTGCCAATCAAAATAATGGATATGGAAACACTGGGTATAGGCGCAAGAGTGAATCATCCGCATTATGGCAAGGGCGTAGTAGTCGAGAGTGCCAGCGAATTTTATACCATCTGGTTCAAAACGGCCAATACCGCCAAGACCATTGCTAAAGATTATACGGAACTGACCGTCTTGGAAAATACCGGCAACAACAGTGAGTCCGGTGGGATTTCGCTGGTGGATATAGAACAGGCTTTAGACCATGTACTCACCCAACGCCTTCATGAGTTTCAACTGGTGCCCATGGCTACTAAATGGAACGATGGCACCCTGGTATTGAAACCCCAGGATGAGAGTTTACAGGCCAAAGAAGTTCCCATTGAAGTTTTCTTTCATAAGATCGTGATGCTGCGCGACAGGTTACGACTGATAGAACAGAAGATCAACGCACACAAAGTGCTGACGGATGCGGAAAAAGTGGAGTTGCAGCAATATATTACCGCCGGATATGGTTCGCTTACCACTTTTAATGTGTTGTTCAAAGAAACCATTCACCAGTTCAGGGGCAGCGGGAAAGACTCGTAAATCTGCCTGCCCTTACTCATTAAATTATCCTTAACCGGCATATAGTCAGCCGTGGTAAGCAGCAGATTCCAAAAAATCTTTATCTTTCCGGTAAATAAACAAACTATGAAAAAGATATTAGCAGGAGTTACTCTCCTACTTTGTGTGGGTCTTTCAACAAGTTATGCGCAAACAGCTGCTACATCGGCTCCGGCACCTGCCGCAAGCACCAGTAAAGCTGTCCTTACTTTTACTGCCGACACCTATGATTTTGGCACCATTCCACAGGGCACCCCTGTGAACCATGTATTCAGTTTCAAGAATACAGGTACCGAACCCTTGGTGATCACTTCCGTAACTGCTTCCTGTGGTTGTACTACCCCTGAATGGCCTAAAGAGCCGGTTAGACCGGGAGCTACCGCTTCTATCAAAGCCATTTACAATGCCGCCGCTATGGGGCCATTTACCAAAACCATCACAGTTGTTTCCAATGCTAATCCTAACCAGAAAGTATTGATCATTAAAGGTGAGGTAAAAACAGCACCTGCAACAACAGCAGCCACCAAGGCCGCAGCTCCTGTTCAACAGGCGACTCCTAAGAAAAACTAAGCGTTTATAACGCCGATCATATTGCACACCCGGAAGAACGTGAATCGTTTTCCGGGTGTCTTTTTTGTGGGGATCACAACCTGAAACTTCCTTTTAACAGTATCTTAATAAGCTTTTGGCAACGTTTTTGGTCTATCATGGTTCTTTCCTGATAGTGTAAACCAAACCATATGCAGCCCTTACTCGTTGGCATACAGAAATTACTGAAAAAGAAACTCAATATCAACACTACCCTTGTTGATCCGCAAACAGACCTGAAACGCGACCTGCAACTGGCCGATTGGGAAATGCTGTACCTGCTGAATGCTGTAGAAAGCAAATGGCGCGTATCCATTGCACAGAACGAGCAGGAGCAGATCGGCAATGTGGCGCAGTTACTGGCCGTGCTGGAAAAAGGGGCTGCACCCCGTAGAGAAGCTTTAAAACAGCGACAGATTCCACTTTCTGCCAACTGATGCCTCTCCTTGTTCCTCGCAGCCCTGTGTGAATAATATGGGCTGCAAAGACCGATAACAGAAGTACATTAATCCAGCTATTCGGATTACTTTTGAACGGTTATGTCTCTATTCATCTGTTCCCTCAATTCCGGCAGCAATGGCAATTGCTATTATGTAGGTAATGGCCGGGAAGCGGTGTTGATCGATGCCGGCATTTCCTGCCGCGAAACAGAGAAACGGATGAAACGCTCGGGCCTGGATATGGCCACCGTAAAAGCCATTTTTGTTTCGCACGAACATGGAGACCATATTACCGGCGTACCCGGCCTCTCCAAAAAATTCCGTTTACCCGTATACATCACCCCCGCTACCCATGCCCATGGCAGGATCCCGCTCGAAGAAGAACTGATCCGCTCCTTCCAACCACATCAAGCCATTTCCATAGGAGCATTATCGATAACAGCTTTCCCAAAATTTCATGATGCAGCAGACCCGCACAGTTTTCTCGTTAGCGCAGAAAAAGTAAACGTGGGTGTATTCACTGATCTAGGTGTCAGTTGCGACCAGTTGGTCCGATATTTCAAACAATGCAATGCCGCTTTTCTCGAAGCTAATTATGATACAGCCATGCTGGAGAAAGGCAACTATCCTTACCATCTCAAAAAAAGGATCAGTGGCGGACAGGGTCATTTATCCAATGAACAAGCCCTGCAACTCTTTCTGACACACAGGCCAGCGTATATGAGTCATTTACTGCTCGCGCATCTCTCCAAAAACAATAACCATCCGAAACTGGTAGAAGAATTATTTCAACCTCACGCCGGCAACACAGAGATCATCGTAGCCTCCCGCTACCAGGAAACCGGCGTATACGAAGTAAGTGGATCTTCACAACGTTCAACAACCCCGGTTAAAAAACCCCTCGCAAAAAACAAGTCCCAGCTTTCCCTTTTTTAAACAGCACTTCTTTCTGTTCTGTGTTTTATGTTCTGTGTTCGGCGTTCGATATTCGGTGTTCGATATTCACTCCCTCCGTTCATCTGTTCCTTGTTCCTCTGTTCATCTGTTCCACAAAAAAAAGCCCCCAATCCGGAGGCTTTTCAAATGCATTCGTAGGCAATTAATTCACAGGCGCAACCGGTCCTTTGCGGATCGCTTTCACCTGTGTGGGCCAGGTAGCGGGTCTTCCGCTGCGGTCGTTCTGCAAAGTTGCTTTCTCTCTCGGGAAAGTGTTTGGATCTTCACAGGCCATATAAACAAGGATGGCAGTGAGTAATGCGTTGTTACGCAGATCATCAAACACTATTTTATCATAGGTATCACGGTTGGTATGCCAGGTATAATTGAAATAAGACCAGTTCAATGCACCCAACGAAAATCCGGGTGCACCTACCGCTACAAAAGAAGCAAAATCAGATCCGCCACCACCGGGTGTACCCGGGAAAGTGGTTCTGATCGAATCGCGCATACTTTTGGGTGCCGCAGCCAGCCAACGGGTTAAAAATTCGCCTGCATGCTGAAAACCCTGGCCGGATAAATTAACGATACGGCCGGTACCATTGTCCTGGTTAAACAAAGCCTGCAGTTTATTCACCACTTCCGGATGATCTTCCACAAAGGCGCGGGAACCATTCAGTCCCTGCTCCTCACTTCCCCAATGACCTACGAGAATGGTTCTTTTAGGATTGGGATATACTTTTTTCAGGATCCGTAAAGCTTCCATCATGGTTAAGGTACCGGTACCATTATCGGTGGCGCCTGTTCCGCCATCCCATGAATCAAAATGCGCCGAAAGCATCACATATTCATCCGGCTTCTCCGTTCCCTTAATTTCTGCAATGGTATTGTACGCAGGCACTGTTCCAGTATGTTTGGAATCGGCACGCACACTGATAGTGGGCTGATCGCCGGATTCTACCAAACGATACAGCAGCCCATAATCTTCCAGCGCAATATCAACCGTAGGAATTTTCTGTGTGTAGGCACTGAAGATCTTGTTCACGCCAAAACCCTGCGACCAGTTGCTGGCCACAATACCGGCCGCTCCGGCTTTCTCCAGTATGATAGGAAGCATACGTGCGGAATAACCTGTTTTTTTGATGCGTTTGGCCCAGGCATCTGTTTGTGCCGTGCGGGCGGCTTTCATTTTATCGAAGGATTCTTTGGTAGCAAACTCCTGCCAGTTCTGATCGGGCCGGCCGGTGGGTTGCGCCATCGATACCATTACAAATTTCCCTTTTACAGAAGGCAGCCAGGCCGCAAAAGCCAATGAATCGGCCAGATCAGGGATAATGATCAGTTCTGCAGAAACGGCTTTGCCTTTGGTAGAAGGACTCCATGCCAATTGTGTGCCTTCCAGGCTTTTTACCCAGGGAGATATCATATCAATATGTGTTACCCCTCTTTCCCATCCTTTCCATTCGCCCCATTTTTCATTGCGGGCAGGGATGCCCCAGTCGGTATATTTGGCAACAGCCCAATCATTGGCCTTTTGCATTTGGGGGGTACCCACCAAACGGGGGCCGATCCTGTCGAACAGTTCATGGGCCATTTTTTCCAGTTGAGAGTTGGTATTTCCCTCTTGCAGGATCTTTTCTACAACGGGGTCCTGCGACTGGGCAGAAACGCCATTGGATGCGAGAACCAGCGATAACATACAAATACCGGCCAGGTGCCTGACAAAGCCGGGGCGCAGATAGAATTGGTTTGTTTTCATGGAACCAATGTATTAAAACATTGAATAGCTACCGAATAATTGGGATAAATGTGTCAATCAGGGTTTTATGCCGCCCAATCCTGCCCTGACTGACCAGGTAGCGCGATGTAGTATAATCCTTACATTTTGCCTGTTTATTCCTTACCTGAAATACCACAAAGCTCTTATTGGAGGGGCTGGTATTAGTTCGTTACTTTATGCTATCACATTAAACAAAGAACCTGGTTCTGGTTATAATGGGAGTAATATTCAATTATCCTTTGTAAAGATCTGAAACAGACTGGCCGCTTTTACAGGGCGTAAAACAGTCAAATCCTTGAAAAACCCAGTAGCAGGATGCTACACGAGCTTTGTAGGGTGAGAATAATTCCCTACAAAGCTTTTTTATTTCCCTTCTGGCAAAACAGCTAAATAGGTTTTACGGCACAGGGATCACACCCGGCAGCATGTTTGGGCATTCATTACTTTAGTTACGAAAAGATTCAGGAAAAAACGGTTGCATGACCGGATGTGATTTCAGTTCTTCCAGGTTCTCTACACTGAGTGGTTTACTGATGAACTGTGCTACCACGGGGTATTGTTTGGCGAGGGCAAAATCTTCCGGATCAATGGTGGAAGAAAGGATCACAATATGGGTATTGGTCAGCTTATCGCGGAACCGGGGATTGTATTCCTGGAGAAATTCCCACCCATTCATTACGGGCATATTGATATCGAGCAGAATCAGCTCCGGAGCTGCTGCCACCGGATCAGATTCTTCTGCAAATAAGCGTTCAAAATATTCCAATGCTTCACTTCCGTCGATGGCCGTATGCACTTCCTGCGCAAAACCTGTTCTCTTCAGCAATAACTGAGAGATGGTTAGAGAAATTGTATCATCATCTACACAAAGTACTTTTTTGATCATCTGTTTTCTGGTTGGTTAATCACCGGTTATACTATCATTTTCCGGCATCGGCAAAAGTGCAATATTCAGTGAAATGAAATTACTTCTTTTTACCAAGCGGCGAAAGTAAAAATATATCCTTATTAGAACGTTAACGGAGTACAAAAAAGTATATGCCCTAAATGAATGCCGATTAATTATAATATATTGACGATTTTGTTTACAAGTGCAGAAAGAAATAATTCAACACATCTTCCCCACTGTAATCGGTGAGTGCTCCCTTATGGCAGATCTTAACGGTATAACCCAGTTCCTCCATCAAAGTGATACACTGCGTTTTTCTGGCGTCATTCCATAATTCTGCGAATACAATGGGATGATGCTTTTGCAAAAGCTGTCTGCCGCCTTTCAATACATAATATTCAAAGTTTTCAACGTCGATCTTGATGGCAGTGATCTTTCCACCCTTTTGTAGTAGCGACAGCTGATCAAGGGTGGTGATGGGCACTGTAAATGCATCAGCCGGTACAGGTCTTTCAGGCTTTTGCCATACATGACTTAACCCATGCATAACAGCCTTCTCTTCCAACGGGGTCAGCATGGCAATCTCTCCCTCAGTTTCACCCAATGCCGTCTGAAAGATCTGAACATTGGTAAGTCCAAAATGTGCTGTCACTTTTCGTAGGACATCCGCAGTAAGGGGTACCGGTTCAAATGCAATCACTTCAGATCGGGGAAATTTCAGGGCCAGCACCGCAGACATTGCACCAATATTGGCACCGATATCCAGTACGATCCCCCTTGGGGGAAGTAAACGCATAAAACAGCGGAATTCTTTTTCATACCCAAGATACCGGATCCGGAAAATCGTGAGCCGGGCAAACAGAAACAGGTAACGGTCGAGACCGATCAGTTGCTGGCACCAGTAACGGATCTTGTTTTTGAGCATGGGAAGCGTTGAACGATAAAAATAAAACAGAACCCGCTCTTTTCAGCGAATCATTGTAAATTCAGTATACAGGCACCAAACCTGTTTATATGAAAGCGCTGCTCTGTCAACAATACGGGTTACCGGAAACACTGGTATATACCGAAACGCCTGCACCTGTTCCTGCAGAAAAAGAAGTGTTGATTGCCGTAAAAGCCTGTGGTGTTAATTTTCCCGATGCGCTGATCATACAGAACAAATACCAGTTCAAGCCGCCCCTGCCCTTTTCGCCCGGGGGTGAAGTATCGGGTGTGGTAATGGCGGTGGGCGATAAAGTAACACATCTGCAACCCGGCGACCGTGTGCTGGCTTTATGCGGCTGGGGCGGATTTGCTGAAGAAGTGGTGGTAGAAAGCCGAAAGGTTTTCCCGATACCTGCGGCTATGGATTATATCACCGCCGCTACTACCCTCTACAATTATGGCACTGCTTACCATGCTTTACTGGATCGTGCCAACCTGCAAGCCGGCGAAACGATACTGGTGCTGGGCGCTGCCGGCGGTGTAGGTATTGCAGCGGTGGAACTGGCCAAACTGATGGGAGCCACCGTAATAGCCGCTGCATCCACAGAAGAGAAATTGGCTTTGTGCAAAGAGAAAGGAGCCGATTTTCTGATCAATTACAGTGTAGATGATCTGCGTACCCGGATCAAAGAAATTACTGGCGATAAAGGGGTGGATGTAGTCTATGACCCCATCGGCGGCTCAATTGCTGAACAGGCGCTACGTTCCACCGCCTGGAAAGGCCGTTATCTTGTAGTAGGTTTTGCCTCGGGCCAGATTCCCCAATTACCCTTTAACCTGCCCTTGCTGAAAGGCTGTGCCGTGATGGGCATTTTCTGGGGCAGTTTTGCGGAGAGAGAACCGGTAAAAAACAGGCAGAACCTCGGCCAATTACTACAATGGCTGCAACAGGGAAAGATCAGCCAACATATTCACCGCATCTATACGCTGCATGAGGCCGCGGAATCGATCCAGGACCTGATCGACCGTAAGGTTAAAGGAAAAGCGGTAGTGAAAGTGGGTAACTGGGAAGAAGTTATGACACCAGTTCCTCCCTCCTCACCCAAAAAAGAAATAAGAAAAGAGGTTGAGACAGAAAAGCAAGTACTGGTCATCAAGGGACTATCTGATATCAAAAACCATATCGGGAAAACGATTGGTCCGGGTGCCTGGCTAACTGTAACCCAACAGATGATCAATGATTTTGCCGCGGCCACTTTTGATTTTCAATGGGTGCACCTCGATACGGAAAAAGCGAAGGCCTTCCTGCCTGGTGGTAAAACCATCGCACATGGTTATCTCACAATGTCGCTGGCATCGCATTTCCTTTATGACCTGATACAGGTAGAGCAGGTATCATCCTTTTTCAATTACGGCATCAACAAAGCCCGTTTTATTTCGCCAGTGCCCGAGGGAAGCCGGATCAGGATGCAAGCCACTCTCACCAACTCAGAAGAACAAACGAACGGCTCTGTTAAATTATTCCTCACCTGTACCATTGAACTGGAAGGCGCCGATAAACCTGCGTATGTGGCGGAACTGATCAGTGTGCTGGCGGGGGGATAACAATGAGTGAATGAGTAGGTGAGTGAATGAGTGAATGGAAGAACCAGATCAACGACTAAACCAATAGACCAATAAACGAATAAACCCATAAATCCCATGGCAAGTTTTACCAGTATGGAACATCTGCGTTTTTTGTTGTTTGATGTTCATCGTGTGGAGGAATTGTTTACGCATGAACGTTTTTCGCACCTGGATGCAGAGCAGGCTTGGATGATCATTGAATCGGCCAAACTACTGGCAGAGCAGGAAATGTTCCCTTATTTCAAAGCAATGGATGAAACACCGGCCCAATATGATGGCAAGGGGAGTGTAAAAACACATCCGCAGCTAAAAACTATTATTCAGAAAGCGGCAGAGCAACACTGGATCGGGGGTTATGCTTCCTTTGACCAGGGTGGCATGCAGTTACCGGAAATGATTTTCAGTACAGGACATCACCTGTTCCAGGCAGCCAATAACGGCGTGGAAGGATATACGGGTTTGTCAGCAGGCTCCGCAGGCCTGATCCTCAATTTCGGATCCACGGTGCAGATCGAAACCTATGTACCCAACATTTTTTCAGGCAAGTGGCAGGGTACAATGGCCCTGACCGAACCGCAGGCTGGCAGTTCTTTATCAGATATTACCACCAACGCTTCACCTACAGATCAGGGATATTACAAAGTAAAAGGACAGAAGATCTTTATCTCGGGCGGACAGCATGAAGCCTGTGATAATTTTGTGCATCTTACATTGGCCAGAATAGAAGGGGCACCGGTTGGAGTAAAAGGAATTTCCTTGTTCATTATCCCGAAATTTCGTCCTGAAGCGGATGGTAGTCTCGTATACAACGATGTGTATTGTGCAGGCGATTTTCAGAAAATGGGACAAAGAGGGTATGCCACTACGCACCTCTCCTTCGGCGATAACGATGATTGCCATGCTTACCTGGTGGGCGAACCACACAAAGGGCTCACGTATATGTTTCACATGATGAATGGTGCTAGGATCAGCGTAGGGCAAAGTGCCGCATCTGTGGCCATGGCGGCCTACCAGGCATCGCTGCAGTATGCGATGGAACGGCCACAGGGTAGACCGGCCGGTGAAAAAGATCCAACCAAACCACCTACCCTCATCATCAATCACCCGGATGTGCAAAGGATGCTGTTCACACAAAAAGCCATTGCCGAAGGCGCTTTATCGCTGGCCATGGAGTGTAACCGCTTATACGATCTGACACAGGTAACCACTGGAGAAGAAAAACAAAACCATTTTTTACTGCTTGAAATACTCACCCCCATTGTCAAAACCTATGCTTCAGAACAGGGAAGTCGCTCAGCGGCCCTGGCCATTCAAACCCTGGGCGGGTATGGATTTACCACCGATTTCCCGGTACAGCAGCACTACCGCGACCTGAAGATCATGTCGCTGTATGAGGGCACTACCGGTATTCAATCCCTTGATCTGCTCGGAAGAAAAGCCACCATGGAGAATGGAAAAGCCCTGCAACTGCTGGCAGCAGAGATCATGCAAACCATACAACAGGCGGCTGTTTACCCTGACCTGCAGCCCAGAGGGGAAGCACTGGAGCAGGAGCTGCACCGGATCCAGACCGTACTGGCGCACCTGCTCAGGTTTGCCGGGAAGGGACAATTAGACAATTACCTGGCCGATGCAACCGTATTTATGGAACTGGCCGGTTATATCGTGATCGGCTGGCAATGGCTGAAACAGGCGGTAATAGCAGCAGAAAAACTCGCTAAAAAAGATTTCAGCCGAAATACACAGGTATTTTATGAAGGAAAGATCCATACCATGCATTTCTTTTTCCGGTATGAACTGACACATGCAGAAGCCTGTGCCAATACCATTTTACAACATGGCAGTCTGACCCAGGTAAAAGAGCTGGAGATCTTTGCCTGAGCAGGACAGAACAGAATATCCACATCTTTATCCGGTTACAGGCAGAGACCGGGCGAATAATTATATTTACCGCCTTATACAAAGTCATTATTATGCTGAAAGTAGGAGTATTTGGAGTGGGCCATCTGGGCAAGTTTCACCTGAACAACTGGAAAGAGATCGAGGGTGTGAAACTGGTAGGTTTTTTTGACCCGAATAATGAAAATGCCAAACAGGTAACCGAACAATATGGGCTGAAAAGATATATGGATGAGGACAAACTGATGGATGCCTGTGATATCATTGATGTGATTGCCCCCACCGATCATCATTTCCAGATCTGTATGCAGGCCATCCGCAAAGGCAAACATGTATTTGTGGAGAAACCGCTGGCGCATACCATACAAGAAGGAAGGGATATTGTAAATATGGTGAGGGAAGCCAATATCAAACTGCAGGTAGGACATGTGGAGCGTTTTAATCCCGCCTATCTCGCTATCAAGGATATGCCGCTCAATCCTATGTTCATTGAAGTGCACAGGTTGGCGCAGTTCAACCCCAGGGGAACAGAAGTGAGTGTGATTCTTGACCTCATGATCCATGATATTGATATTATTCTCAGTCTGGTGAAGAGTGATGTGAAACATATTTCTGCCAGTGGTGTAGCCGTGATGACAGAAACACCCGATATCGCCAACGTAAGGATTGAATTCAATAATGGTTGTGTGGCCAATCTGACGAGCAGCCGTATCAGCATGAAGAAAATGCGTAAAATGCGGCTCTTTCAGAAAGATGCTTATCTCGGTATCGATTTTCTCGAAAAGAAAACAGAGATCATTAAACTGAAACAACCGGATGATACCAATGTTTTCTCCTTCGACATTGAAACCAGTAATGGCAAAAAAACCATTGCCATTGCCAATCCGAGTATACAACCGCTGAACGCTATTAAACTGGAACTGGAATCTTTTGTGGATGCTATTATCAACAACAAACCTACTGTGGTAAGTGAGATCGATGGTTTTCTGGCGATGGAAGTGGCGCACCAGATCCTCGATAAGATCAACAATACCAGTATTCTTGTCTGAAACAGATGAGCGACCGTAAAAAAAATATCAGCTGGTATCTTATCAGCGATTACCTCTTTTCGGTAGCCGGGTTATATCTGTTTTTTTCCTGGTATCTCTCCCATCCTGCTTCACTCCAACAGCTTGTTACCATTCTTGTACTGGGTGGATGCTGGGTTTTGTTTTATGCATTTACGGGCAGTTATACGCAATCACTCTACGAAAAATCGAGATTGAATGAGTTTACAGCTACCCTTGTTTATACATTCATAGGGGCACTGGTACTCATCTGGCAGATACAGGACACAGGAGAATCTTACCTTACTGCTTTGCTATTTTATTTCCCGCTGCAATTCAGCCTGATCTTTCTGGGACGGGCCCTGTTACTTTACCGGGTAAAAAATGCCTTAGCGCGTGGAAATATCTATTTCAATACACTGATCATCGGCAATAATGAACATGCGGTTAAACTTTATAAGGAACTGCATAAAAACTTCCGCTACCTCGGTTTTAAAACAATCGGTTTTATTACAGTTACGCCCGAAAGCAGGAATGGCTTAGGCAAATGGTTACCGCATTTGGGCACAACGGCGCAACTGGCGGAGCTGATAGACAAACATGCGATCGAAAAAGTAATTCTCTCGCTCAACAGAACCCAGCACGCGCTTACTACCGAACTCGTGAACCTGTTATCACAGAAAGATGTAGACATCAAACTCGTACCCGACACACTCGATATACTTTCCGGTTCCGTAAAAACCAATAATGTACTGGGCGCTATGCTGATTGATATACAGAGCAGTGCCCTCTCGCCACGCGAGCAGAATGTAAAACGGTTATTTGATCTCATCCTATCGGTAAGCGGACTGGTACTGTTGAGTCCGATGTTACTGTTCATCGCAATCAGAACCGGACTATCCTCCAGCGGCGGTATTTTTTACAGTCAGGAGCGGATAGGCTACAAGGGCAAACCTTTTATTATTTATAAGTTCCGGAGTATGGTGGCTGATGCGGAGAAAAACGGGCCGGCCTTGTCCAGCGATCATGATCCGCGTATCACCAGCTGGGGCCGGATCATGCGTAAATGGCGGCTGGATGAATTGCCGCAGCTCTGGAACATCATTAAAGGCGATATGAGCCTGATAGGGCCCCGTCCGGAGCGCAAGGAATACATCGACCAGCTGATGCAGAAAACGCCTTATTACCGCTACCTGCTGAAAGCCAAACCCGGACTCACTTCCTGGGGCATGGTGCAGTTTGGGTATGCTTCCAGCGTAGACGAAATGATCGAACGCATGGAATACGACCTGATCTATATCGAGAACGCTTCCCTCCTGCTCGATTTCAAGATCATGATGCACAGCTTACGGATCATCCTCTCCGGTAAAGGCAAATAATACTTTTCTGCTTGTAAATATTGCGGTACTTTTCATTTGATGAAACCCGGGATCCAACGCTTACCTGCTGCACAGATCGATGCAGCCAAATGGGATTTTTGCGTGCAACAGCATAGCAATGGGTTACTCTATTCCACTACCACTTACCTGAATGCTCTTTGCCCTGACTGGGAGGGATGGGTTATAAATGATTACGAAGTCATCCTGGCACTACCCACCAAAAAAAAATGGGGGATCCGTTATGCGTACACACCTCCTTTTATACAACAATTGGGCATCATCGGAAATATAGATGCAGTTGATACAGCTCGTCTGCTGAAAATGATCAAAGATGCTGTTGCTTACGCAGATATTCATTTCAATTTCTCAAACGATTCGCTGTTACAAAATATCCCTGTTACCAGCTGGACCAATCTGGTAATATCACTGGATCAGCCATTGGTACAGATACAAGCACAGTATAGCAATGATCTGAAAGAAAACATCAGAAAAGCCACCAGCCAGGCCCTGGTATATACACATGCCGGACTGCATGAAGCGATTGATCATTTCCAGGACCAGTATGCTGCAAGGATAAAACAGATCCATCCATCCGACTATGATAATTTTTTACGCTTGTGCGAGCTGTTGCAAACAAGTGGGCAATGTTTGGTAAGAGCCGTTACCAACGCAGATAAGGAATTGCTGGCTATTGCATTACTGCTGAAAGATGAGCGCAGGATCTACAACCTGATGAATACTACCTTACCCATTGGCAGGGATAAAGAAGCCAATCATTTTTTGCTGGACAATATTATCCGTGAGTTTGCCGAAAAACCCCTGCTGTTTGATCTCGAAGGATCTGAGATACCTGGTGTAAAGAAATTTTATGCCACCTTCGGCGCCGTGAATCAACCTTATTTTCATTACCATTACAATGGATTACCCTGGCCCCTGCGGCTATTAAAGCGATGAACGCTCTGCGAGGATTTTTTCTGCCACCAGCAGGTCAACGGGTCGGGTGATTTTGATATTGGAATATTCTCCCTCAATTAAACAAACAGGACAGCCGGAAGCTTCTACCACTGTAGCTTCATCAGTAAAGCCTTCTTCAAATTCATTTTGAAAAGCGGGTAAGAGAATCTCACTGCGAAATGTTTGGGGGGTTTGTATGATTCGCACCAGCTTTCTGTCAGCTACGGTATGTCCCTCCGCTACTAAGATCCGGATACTATCTGTTGCCGCCACAGCGGGAATGGCGCTTCCTTTTTCCAGTGCCTGTGTATAACAACGTTGAATCAGTTCAGGACTTACCAGACACCGCACCCCATCATGTACAAAAACAACGGAAGGAGAACTCACCAGCGCCAGTCCATGCTGCACAGAATGAAACCGGGTAGCACCGCCAGCGGTAACAGTTATCCTTGATACGGCATTCAGCTCTTTTGCCAGTTGTTCGCCTTCACCGAGGTTATCTGCCGGAAGCACCAGTATGATCTCGAGGTCATCAAAAGTATGCAGAAAAGTTTGCAGAGAATACCAAAGCAGGGGTTTCCCCTGTAAAAGGAGAAACTGTTTGGGTATAGCGGCCCCCATACGTTGTCCGCTGCCACCTGCCACGATCACTGCATATTTTTTCATTGCGGGGATTGATTAACACTAACAAAAAAGAGCTACAAAAGTAGCTCCTTTCATTTTCTCATGTTCATAGACCTGTACCAAATATAACTATTTATAAATAGAAACTTCCTGTACACCCTTACTATTTTTCATGGCCCGGTACATACCGGCACTGTTCAAAACCATGGCTGCATTGCCTTTGGCGTCTACCCCTATCATGCCACCCTCTCCGTGTAAAGCCACCAGTTTGGTATTCACTACGGTATCCATGGCTTCCTGTAAACTCATGCCTTTGTATTCCATCAGGCAGCTCACATCATACGCAGCTACTGATCGGATAAACATTTCGCCATGTCCTGTACAGCTGATGGCGCAGGTAGCATTGTTGGCATAGGTTCCCGCACCGATCATCGGACTATCACCGATTCTCCCGTATTTTTTATTGGTCATACCACCGGTAGAAGTGGCGCCGGCCAGGTTTCCCTTGCTGTCGCAGGCAACGGCTCCTACGGTTCCGAATTTTTTATCACGCATCAGTTCTTCGAGCTGGTGATTGGTATGGTCGAGCGAGTAGGTATCTGAATCACGGATCGCCTTCCACTGATCATAACGGAACTGTGAGAAGAAATATTCATCCGGTTCCAGCTTCACCCCTTGTTTAATGGCAAAATCATTGGCTCCTTTTCCGCTCAGGAAAACATGGTTACTGTTCCGCATCACTTCGGTAGCCAGTTCTATCGGGTTACGCACGTTGCGTACACCAGCTACGGCACCGGCAGAGAGATCGCTGCCATCCATAATGGCCGCATCCATTTCCTGTACCCCTTTTTTGGTAAACACAGACCCGCGGCCGGCATTGAAAAGTACATTGTCTTCCAGTATTACCAACGCCGCTTTTACCGCATTTACAGCCGTACCACCTTGCTCCAGTACCGCATAACCCAGATCCAGCGCCTGCTGCAAGCCATCGCTGTAGGCCTGCTCCAGGGCAGGTGTCATATCCGTTTTCAGAATGGTTCCCGCACCTCCGTGTATCACTATGGTAAAATCTGACATATCTTTTTCCGCTTTGCTGAATCGAAATTAGATATTAAGTAAAGGGAGAAAATCGAATTATTGGAGAGGAACGTTAGAGAAGGTTCAAATGCAGAGGGGATTTGTTGCAGGATGTTTAGAACGTGAGTGGGAATCGTGAATCGTCAGTCGTGAGTAGTGAGTAGTGAGTAGGTAGTATCGTCTTTTCCACTCACGCCTCACGACTCACGTCTCACGTCTCACGACTCACGTCTCACGTCTCACGAATGACGACTCCTACCCCAACAACACTTCACACTCATGCAATAACTTCTCCTTATTGATCGGTGCCGTACCTACTTCTTCGCATACCAGGCCACCGGCTATATTGGCCATCTCGGCGGCAAGCAGCATATTGTGTGTGGCGGCATACACCAGTGAGGCTACGGCAATCACCGTATCCCCTGCCCCGCTTACATCAGAAATATTTCTGACATGGGTAGGAATCAGTTTCTGTTCATCCCCCTGCTGGTAAAAAACGCCTTTTTCTGAGAGGGTGATAAAGGATATCTCATGTTGCAGTTGCGCCTGCAAGCCTTGGTGCATATCAGAGAGCGTATGCATGTCGATGGTATCGATCAGCAGATTTAATCCTTCTTTTACTTCTTTCAGGTTGGGTTTGAAAATAGTTACCCCGTTGAAAGAAAGGAAATTCTTTTTCTTGGGATCCACACTGGTTACCACACCCGCTTCCTTACAAAGCGCTATCAGTTCTTTGATCACACGGGGAGTAAGTACGCCCTTATTATAATCTTCAAAAATCAGAATATCCGGTTTACCGGTTTTGAAATAGGTTTTTACCTGCTCAATCAGACGGTTTTCATTTTCCGTATCGATATCCGCAGTGATCTCGGCATCCAGTCGCATCATCTGCTGGTTACGACTCATGATCCGGGTTTTATTGGTCGTGATCCTGTTGTCAGAAGAAAGTACATACGAGGTATTGATGCAGCTTTCTCCCAGCAAACGCAACAGATGCTCACCGTCTTCATCTTTCCCGATCACCGAAAAAACAGTGGTCTGCGCACCCAGCGAAGCGGTATTCAGCGCCACATTAGCGGCACCACCCACCCGTAATTCCTTCTTCTTCAAAGCCACTACCGGCACCGGCGCTTCCGGCGAAATACGATCTACAGAACCCCACCAGTAAGTATCCAGCATCAGATCGCCAACAATGGCCACTTTCTTATCAGCAAATTCTCTAAATAATTGTTTGAAATTCATTACGCCTCTTTTTTTGAATTACTCACTGCGAGATAATACAAAGGGATACCGATCAAGGTAATGATCAGTCCCGGCCAGGTAAAACTGGGTTTATAGATAATCAGCATCACACAAAAAGCAATACCCATCAGCATATACAGAGCAGGCAGTACCGGATAACCAAATGCCTTATACGGACGTTCCGCATCGGGCATTTTTTTTCGCAGAATAAAAATGCCTGCAATGGTGAGCACATAAAAGATCACCACGATAAACGATACCATATCCAGCAGATCACCGTATTTGCCACTTAAACAGAGCAGCGAAGCCACAATACATTGTGCCCACAATGCCCATTCCGGAACAGCATTTTTGTTCAGTGTACCTGCTTTTTTAAAGAACAGTCCATCCTGCGCCATCGTATAATACACGCGTGCCCCGGCAAGGATCAGTCCGTTGTTACAACCAAAGGTGGAGATCATGATCATCAATGCAATTACATACGTACCCACATCGCCAAAGATCACGTTCGAAGCGGCTACAGCCACCCTGTCGGATTTGGCAAAAGCGATCTCGTGCAAAGGCAGTACACTCAGGTACATCAGGTTGGTCGATACATAAATGATCGTAACGATCAGGGTTCCCAGAAACAGGCTGAACCCGATATTCTTCTTAGGGTTTTTGATCTCTCCGGCAATAAAAGTCACATTGTTCCATGCATCACTACTGAAAATGGAACCGACCATCGACGCAGCAATAGCTCCTACAGCAGCCGCTCCCAGCAAGGGCGTGATAATGTTTGCATCAAATGCAAATGTGGTATCGGCACTGGCTGTCATCTTCTGCATGGTCCAGGCATTCTGCCAGTTAGCGTCCCATACATCGCCCTTGGCCATGATAAAACCGAATACAATTAATCCGAACAGGGATAAGAGTTTGGTTACCGTAAACGTGGTCTGTATCAGTTTCCCACCTTTGATACCGCGTGTATTGATGTAAGTCAGGAAAATGATCAATAGTATAGACACGATCTGAGCCGTATAGATCTTCAGCGATCCGATCGTCAGTAACACATTCGCATCGGTTAACTCCAGCGAAGGGAAAAAATAGCCGGCAAACTTACAGAAAGCCACACCCACGGCTGCAATAGTACCTGTCTGGATAACAGAGAAAAAACTCCATCCATACAAAAAACCTACCAACGGGTTGTAGGATTCTTTCAGGTATACATACTGCCCTCCCGCTTTCGGGAACATGGCACTCAACTCGCCATAACTCAGGGCCGCGGTCAGGGTCATAAAACCCGTGATCAGCCATACCATGATGAGCCAGCCGGCACTACCCACATTGCGGGTAATATCGGCGCTAACGATGAAGATACCCGAACCGATCATGCTTCCCGCAACGATCATGGTGGCATCAAACAGTCCCAGTGTTGGTTTGAAGGAGGTCGTATTAGTCATAAAAAATCCCGCCTTTTATAGCGGGATGAAGATAATAAATATGATCGAAGTTTTATTTCTTCTTCTTATACAGCGCATTCAGTCCCCTGATCACGTCAGAAGTGATATTATACGCAGTATCTTTCAGGTACATCAGGTCCGGAGAACTGGACAAAATATAGGAATACCCTTTGTCTTTGTTATACTCTTTCAGGTAGTCTTCTATCTTCTTCTTCACGTCCTGCATCTTACGGAACTGCTCGTCCTGCATCTCATCACTCATCATTTTCTCTTTGCCCTGGAAGGTTTTTTCCATCTGCATCAGCTCCTGCTGTTTGTTGGCCAGTTCTGCCTGTGATAAAGAAGAAGCCACTTTCTGCAGCTCCTGGTATTTGGCAGCAAAAGTACTTTTCATATCACCGAGTATCTTGGCATTCGCCTGGTCTTTTGCCTGCAACTCACCGCTTACCTCTTTGAAATATTCAAACTGTGTCTGAATAGAATCTGTTTCAAAATAAGCAATCTTAAAATTACCAGACGGCACCTCTTTGGTACCTGTAATGATCGCATGATTAGCTGAAGGAGAAGAAAAATGCAGGTAAAACAAAACACCCACTGCTACTACCAATACAATATTCAAACCAAGAGTAAAATTTTTCATGAAACGCTGATTATGAGGATTTAAGGTATGTATTATTTGATTGTCAAAAAGCCAGGTCAGTAAATTTAATGAAGATTGATATTAGTTATGTGTTAAAAAAAGCAGGAAGCTTTCACTTCCTGCTTCATATCAATCATATTTACATCTGAGTAATCCGGGATGATTATTCATCGTCATCAAAGCTCATAGCTTCCCGTGTGGTAGCCAGTACTTCGTACTCTTCCTTGCTACCTACGATCATGTTATCGAACTCTTTCTGACCAGATCCGGCTGGGATCAGGTGACCAGTGATCACGTTCTCTTTCAGACCCAGCATAGAATCTGTCTTACCCTGGATAGCTGCCTGGCTTAACACCTTGGTAGTTTCCTGGAAAGAAGCAGCTGAGATCCAGCTTTGTACACCCAGTGATGCTTTGGTAATACCCAACAGTACCGGTGTAGCAGTGGCTGGTTTGGCATCCCTTACTTCCACCAGTTTCTTATCACTTCTGCGCAGGATGGAATTTTCTTCCCTCAGTTCGCGCAGGGTAATGATCATACCTGGTTTCATCTTGGTACTTTCACCGGCTTCTGTTACCACTTTTTTGTCGTAGATCCGGTCGTTCTCTTCAATAAAGTCGAACCTGTCTTCCAGATCCTCCTCCAGGAATTTGGTATCACCCGCATCAACGATCTCTACTTTCTTCATCATCTGGCGAACGATCACTTCTACGTGTTTATCATTGATCCGTACACCCTGTAAACGATATACTTCCTGGATCTCATTCACCACGTATTCCTGTACCGCAAATGGCCCTTTGATAGTGAGGATATCCGCTGGTGCAATCTGTCCGTCAGACATCGGCGTTCCCGCTTTCACGAAGTCACCATCCTGTACCAGGATCTGCCTTGACAACGGCACCAGGTATTTCTTCACCATACCATCTCTCGATTCAACAATGATCTCTCTGTTACCACGCTTCACATTACCGAAAGCAACCACACCATCAATCTCACAAACAATCGCAGGGTTACCCGGATTACGTGCTTCAAACAATTCTGTTACACGTGGCAGACCTCCCGTAATATCACGGAGTTTACCGAGGATACGAGGGATCTTAACGAGTACCTGTCCGGCTCTTACTTCTTCGCCTTCTTCTACAACGATGTGTGAGCCAACCGGAAGGTTATATTGTTTGATATCTTTTCCTTCCACGATAATGGTAGGAAGTTTGGTCTTGTCTTTGGTTTCGATAACCACTTTCTCGCGGTGACCGGTTTGTTCGTCAGACTCATCGCGGTAAGTAACACCGTCGATCACATCCTGGAACTTGATCTTACCTACCAGTTCTGCCACGATAACGTTGTTGAACGGATCCCATGTACAGATCACATCCCCTTTCTTCACCTGCGAACCATCTTTGATATTCAAAGTAGCACCGTAAGGAACGTTATTGGTGATCAGTAAACGATCGTTCTTCACATCTGTAATCCTTACTTCACCGGTACGGCCGATAACTACTTTTACTTTGGCACCTTCATTGTTCACGGTATCTACGGTACGCAGACCATCGAATTGTAAAGTACCATCGAATTTGGCCTGTAAGGTAGATTCGATAGAAGCAGAACCCGCAACACCACCCACGTGGAAGGTACGCAGTGTCAGCTGGGTACCAGGCTCACCAATGGATTGGGCAGCAATGATACCAACCGCATCTCCTTTCTGTGCCAGGTAACCTGTTGCCAGGTTTTTACCATAACACTTCACACAAACACCACGCTTGCTTTCGCAGGTCAGTACAGAACGGATCTCTACGGTTTCAATACCTACTTCTTCAATTTTCTTGGCGATATCGGAAGAGATTTCTTCACCGGCAACAATGATCAGCTCATCGGTTAACGGATGATAGATATTGTGCAGAGAAGTACGTCCTTCAATTCTGTCAGCCAGTGGTTCAATAATGTCTTCGTTATCTTTTAACGCAGTCGTTGCATTTCCACGCAGTGTTCCGCAATCTTCTTCAGAGATAACCACATCCTGCGATACGTCCACCAAACGACGGGTCAGGTAACCTGCATCCGCTGTTTTCAGGGCTGTATCCGCCAGACCCTTACGGGCACCGTGGGTAGAGATAAAGTAATCCAATACGTTCAGTCCGCCTTTAAAGTTAGACAGGATCGGGTTTTCAATTACCTCACTGCCCGAGCTTCCGCTCTTACGGGGTTTCGCCATCAATCCACGAATACCTACCAGCTGTTTTACCTGTGTTTTACTACCACGGGCACCGGAATCCAGCATCATGAATACTGAGTTGAAACCTTGTTTGTCCACGGTCATTTCGTGAATCAGGCTTTCTGTGATCTTCATATCCACACGGCCCCAGATATCAATTACGGCATTGTAACGCTCGTTATTGGTGATCAGACCCATGTTATAACTTTCCCACACTTCATTTACTTCGTCCTTGGCTGAGTCCAGCAGTTGCTCCCTGATCTCAGGAACGATCAGGTCATTAACACTGAACGACAATCCACCACGGAAGGCCATACGGAATCCGAGTGTTTTGATATCATCCAGGAACTTCGCAGTTTTAGGAACATTGGTGATCTTGATGATATCACCAATGATCTCCCGCAGGCTCTTCTTGGTCAGCAGAGCATTTACATATCCTACTTCCACAGGTACGTGCTGGTTAAACAGTACACGACCTACGGTGGTATCGATCAGTTTTTTCACCAGCTGTCCGTTTACACGTACATTGGTTTTTACTTTGATGTTGGCATGCAGGTCAACGCGGCCTTCATTGTAGGCAATGATCACTTCATCCATATTGTAGAAAGCCATTCCCTGGCCTTTTACGATCTCGGTTTCAGTGGTCTTCTTGCCTTTGGTGATGTAGTACAGACCCAATACCATGTCCTGAGAAGGCAGCGTGATCGGCGTACCATTCTGCGGGTTCAGGATATTGTGCGAAGACAGCATCAGCAACTGGGCTTCCAGTACGGCTGCATTGCTCAAAGGCACGTGCACCGCCATCTGGTCACCATCAAAGTCGGCGTTGAAAGATGAGGTTACCAATGGGTGTAACTGGATCGCCTTACCTTCTACCAGTTTTGGCTGGAACGCCTGAATAGACAAACGGTGAAGTGTAGGGGCCCGGTTCAACAGGATCGGATGACCTTTCAGAATATTTTCAAGGATATCCCAGATCACAGCTTCTTTGCGGTCTACTAATTTCTTAGCAGACTTCACTGTTTTCACGATACCTCTTTCAATCAGTTTACGGATCACAAACGGCTTGAACAGTTCAGCCGCCATATCTTTTGGCAAACCACACTCATGGATCTTCAGCTCAGGTCCTACCACAATTACAGAACGACCGGAGTAATCCACACGTTTACCCAACAGATTCTGACGGAAACGTCCCTGTTTACCTTTCAGTACATCAGACAGTGATTTCAGCGCACGACCACCTTCTGCTTTCACCGCATTGGATTTACGGCTGTTATCGAACAGTGAATCGATCGCTTCCTGCAGCATACGTTTTTCGTTACGCAGGATCACTTCCGGTGCTTTGATCTCCAACAGTCTTTTCAGACGGTTGTTACGGATAATCACACGACGATATAAATCATTTAAATCAGAGCTCGCAAAACGACCACCATCCAATGGCACCAATGGACGCAGTTCCGGTGGAATAACCGGGATATACTGCATTACCATCCACTCAGGGCGGTTGGTGATACGGGTACTGGCATCACGGAAAGATTCAACCACGCTCAAACGCTTTAAGGCATCTGCTTTACGTTGCTGGGAAGTTTCAGTGGCAGCTGCATTACGCAGTGAAAAGCTCAGGCTGTCCAGGTCAATCCTTTCCAGCAAAGCATGCACCGCTTCTGCTCCCATCTTCGCAACAAATTTCTGCGGATCATCATCCGGCAGGTACTGGTTGTCTTTGGGCAAATTATCCAGGATGTCCAGGTACTCTTCTTCGGTCAGCAGATCACCCATGCTCAGGTTCTCTTTGATACCACCCTGGATCACCACATATCTTTCATAATATACGATGGTCTCTAATTTCTTAGAGCTCATTCCCAACAGGTAACCGATCTTGTTTGGTAAACTTTTGAAGTACCAGATATGCACCACAGGCACCACCAGTTTAATGTGGCCCATGCGCTCACGACGCACTTTCTTCTCGGTAACTTCCACACCGCAACGGTCACAAACAATACCCTTGTAACGGATACGCTTATACTTACCGCAGGCACACTCATAATCTTTTACCGGTCCGAAAATTCTTTCACAAAACAAACCATCACGCTCCGGCTTGTACGTACGGTAGTTGATGGTTTCAGGCTTTAAAACTTCGCCAAAACTTCTTTCCAGAATACTGTCAGGAGATGCTAAGCTGATCGTGATCTGGGAGAAAGTTGGTCTCGGTTTGTTATCTCTTTTGATTGCCATATCTCTGTTGAGGATTTGTATGTTTTTATTTTGTTGTCAGCTGCTGAATCTTACTTCACCAGCTGTTGCGTCGCACCCTTGTACTGCAGCAACGCTATTCGTCAATTGTGAATGGTGAATGGTCAATAGCAAATGTTTTCATTCACAATTGACCATTCACAATTGACTATTCAAATTTTAAATCAAGACCCAGCCCTCTCAGTTCATGTACCAATACATTGAACGATTCAGGAACACCCGGCCTTGGAATATTATCACCTTTCACGATAGCTTCATAAGTTTTCGCACGACCGATGATATCATCTGATTTCAGTGTCAGCAATTCCTGCAGGATGTTGGCAGCACCATAAGCTTCCAGTGCCCAAACCTCCATCTCACCAAAACGCTGTCCACCAAACTGCGCCTTACCACCCAACGGCTGCTGGGTAATCAAGCTGTATGGTCCGATAGAACGCGCGTGCATCTTATCGTCAACCATGTGGTGCAGTTTGATCATATAAATGATACCCACGGTTGCTTTCTGGTGGAAACGCTCCCCGGTTTCACCATCATACAGGTAAGTATGACCGTTCCTTGGAATGTTAGCCTCCACACAGTATTCTTCGATCTGTGTAGTAGAAGCTCCGTCGAAAATCGGTGTAGAGAATTTCAGACCCAAACGTTTACCGGTCCATCCCAGAATGGTTTCATAGATCTGTCCCAGGTTCATCCTCGACGGTACCCCTAACGGGTTCAGTACAATATCCACCGGTGATCCATCTTCCATAAATGGCATGTCTTCCGCACGTACGATCTTGGCCACGATACCTTTGTTACCGTGACGGCCCGCCATCTTATCTCCCACTTTCAGCTTACGCTTAACAGCGAGGTACACTTTCGCCAGTTTCAATACACCAGCAGGTAATTCATCCCCAATGGAAATATTGAACTTCTCTCTCTTATAACGGCCTAATTCTTCGTTGAACTTGATGCTGTAGTTGTGCAGCAATGTGTTGATCTGGTCATCGGTCTTCGCATCACCTGTCCAACCCAATGGATTTACATTCTGGTAATCGATGGTAGCCAGGTTCTTGTTATTGAACTTAGCACCCTTACCGATCAGCATCTCACCAAAGTTGTTGCTTACACCGGTAGACGCTTTGTCTTTCAACAATGTCTGCAGTTTTTCGAGCAACAGTTCTTTCAGAGATTCTGTATTCTGCTGGTGAACTTTTTCTACTTTTTCCAACAGCGCTTTTTCACGGATCTTACCATTCTTGTCTTTCTTGGCGCGCTGGAACAGTTTCTTGTCAATCACCACACCTTCAGTTCCGTTTGGTGCTTTCAGAGAAGCATCTTTGGCATCACCTGCTTTGTCGCCGAAGATGGCACGCAGCAGTTTCTCTTCCGGTGTAGGATCTGATTCACCTTTAGGCGTGATCTTACCGATCAGGATATCACCTTCTTTGATGGTAGCACCGATACGGATAATACCATGCTCATCCAGGTCTTTGGTAGCATCTTCAGAAACGTTCGGGATATCCGGGGTCAGTTCTTCTTCACCCAGTTTGGTATCACGTACTTCCAGTTCGTATTCTTCAATGTGTACAGAAGTAAACAGGTCTTCACGCACCACTTTCTCATTGATCACGATCGCATCCTCGAAGTTGTAACCCTTCCATGGCATGAATGCCACCTGCAGGTTACGGCCCAGTGCCAGCTCTCCGTCTTTGGTTGCGTATCCTTCAGTTAAGAAGTCACCTTTCTTCACTTTCTGTCCTTTCTTCACCGCAGGGCGAAGGTTGATACAGGTAGCCTGGTTGGTTTTGATGAACTTGGTCAGTTTGTAGATCTGCAGGTCATCATTAAAGCTTACCAGACGGTCCAGATCGTTACGGTCGTAACGTACATGGATCTCGGTGGCATCTACAAATTCAACCACACCATTACCTTCTGCGTGGATCTGGATACGTGCATCACGTGCCGCTTTTCCTTCCAGACCGGTACCTACGATAGGTGCTTCCGGACGTAACAAAGGAACCGCCTGACGCTGCATGTTCGATCCCATCAAGGCACGGTTGGCATCATCGTGCTCCAGGAACGGGATCAGCGAAGCACTCAAACCAACGATCTGGTTCGGCGCAACGTCCATATATTCAACTTCTTCTTTATCGAGGATCGGGAAGTCGCCCGTCTGACGGGAAACAACCTTGTCTTCTGTAAACTGTCCTTTGTCATTCAATGGAGAATTACTCTGGGCAATTTTAGCAGAATCTTCTTCTTCTGCACTCAGGAAAGTCAATTCCTTCATGTTCACTTTACCATCCACTACTTTACGGTAAGGGGTTTCAATAAAGCCCATATCGTTGATAGCAGCGTGTACGCAAAGGGTAGAGATCAGACCGATGTTTGGTCCTTCCGGTGTTTCAATGGTACACAAACGGCCATAGTGTGAATAGTGTACGTCACGTACCTCGAAACCGGCACGCTCACGACTCAGACCGCCTGGTCCCAGTGCGGAGATACGACGCTTGTGCGTGATCTCACTCAAAGGATTGGTTTGGTCTAAGAACTGTGATAACTGCGATGTTCCGAAGAAGGAGTTGATCACAGAAGAAAGGGTTCTGGCATTGATCAGGTCAACCGGAGTAAATACCTCGTTATCACGAACGTTCATACGCTCACGGATGGTACGGGCCATACGGGCCAGACCTACACCGAACTGGGCATATAATTGTTCGCCTACAGTACGTACACGACGGTTGCTCAGGTGATCAATATCATCGATCTCAGCTTTCGCGTTCGTTAAGCGAACGAGATACTTGATGATCTCAATGATATCCTGCTTGGTTAATACTTTTTTCTGCAAAGGATAATCGAGTCCCAGTTTACGGTTGATCTTGTAACGGCCAACTTCACCCAGGTCATAACGTTTATCGCTGAAGAATAATTTATCGATGATACCACGCGCAGTTTCATTATCCGGCGCATCAGCACCACGCAGTTGGCGGTAGATATGCTGAACCGCTTCCAGTTCACTGTTCGAAGTATCTTTATTTAATGTGTTATAGATGATAGCGTAATCTCCACCCACGTCTTCTTTCTGGATAAATACGCTCTTCACTTCCATCTCAATGATGGTAGCGATCGCTTCTTCGTCAAGAACAGTATCACGCTCCATTACAATCTCGTTACGCTCAATGCTCACTACCTCACCGGTATCTTCATCCACGAAATCTTCTACCCATGTTCTCAGAACACGTGCAGCCAGTTTCTTGCCTACCTGGTTGGCTAGTGATTTTTTGTCGGCTTTCACTTCATCAGCCATACCAAACAGTTCCAGGATATCCTTATCGGTTTCAAAACCAATAGAACGTAACAGCGTAGTTACCGGGAATTTCTTCTTACGGTCGATGTACGCATACATCACGTTGTTGATATCGGTCGCAAACTCCATCCAGGCACCTTTAAAAGGAATCACACGGGCAGAGTAGATCTTGGTTCCGTTGGGGTGAATGGACTGACCGAAGAATACACCCGGTGAACGGTGTAACTGCGATACCACCACACGCTCGGCTCCGTTAATGACGAAGGTACCGCGGGGTGTCATGTAAGGAATGTTTCCGAGGAATACATCCTGTACAATGGTCTGGAAGTCTACATGCTCCTCATCATTACAGCTCAAACGAAGTTTGGCTTTCAGGGGAACTGCATACGTTAATCCACGCTCCATACACTCTTCAATGGTGTAACGTGGCGGATCAATAAAATAATCCAGGAACTCCAGCATAAAAATGTTACGCGTGTCCGTAATAGGAAAGTTTTCCTTGAACACACGAAACAGCCCTTCCACATTACGTTTGTCAGGCGTGGTTTCTAACTGAAAAAATTCTCTGAATGATTCTAACTGAATGTCGAGTAGGTCAGGTGCATCGGCTAAATGTCTTGTTTTTCCGAAGTTGACCCTGTTGTTCAATGTAGTTGTAGACATATGTGTGAAAACCGGTTTTATACGAAAAAAAATCTGGGGAGAACAAAGATTCTCTTAGCGTACAATCGGCGCATTCACCATTCAAACGATAATGATAAAAATGTCCACCCGCTAAATAGCCCAAAATTAAGGATGGCAAAGGTAAGGAATGGGGAGAAACTTAAAAAACAAATTTTGGACCAATACCCCCTTTTGTGGAAAAGAAATCCACCGTTTTGGCAAGTTGTCAGTTTTTTCCTGAAAAAATAGCAACCAACAAATAATATTTATTAAAATATTATTTGTTAGTTGCTATAAAACAATAAGATATATTATATTCTACCAGATTTTAGCCCTGTTCTCGGGCTTGCGGTACATTCTGTTCTTCTCGGTTACTCCAAACGTGGTATAAAACGGATCAAAATTGGATAAAGGACCCAGCACCCGGAACTCATCGGGCGAATGCGGATCGGTGGTAATACCGGTACGTACATTTTCCGGCCGGTTCACAATACGCCAGGCCTGTGCAAATCCGAAGAAAAAGCGCTGGTCAGGTGTAAACCCATCGATTTTGGTTTGTCCCTTACCCTGCTCTGTTAATTTGAAAGCGTCCCAGGCAATGGCCAGGCCGCCAATATCGGCCAGGTTCTCTCCCAGGGTCAGTTCTCCGTTTACATGCAGGCTATCCAACACCACATACTGGTTATACTGATCCACTACCCCTTTGGCCTTCGATTTAAACAGATCACCGTCTTTGGCCGTCCACCAGTCTTTCAGGTTGCCCTGGGCATCATATTGCCTGCCCTGGTCGTCAAAACCATGCGTCATTTCATGACCGATCACCAGACCAATGGCGCCATAATTGATGGCATCGTCTGCTTTCATATCAAAGAAAGGAAACTGCAGAATGCCGGCAGGAAATACGATTTCATTAAAAGTCGGGTTATAATACGCGTTCACCGTAGGTGCTGTCATACCCCACTCCGTTTTGTCAACCGGTTTACCAATCTTCTCAATAGTCTCTTTATAATCATGGCGGGCAATGCTGCGCATGTTCTCATAAAACTGATCGCGGCTGATGGTCACATCTTCATAACTCTTCCACTTATCAGGATAACCGATCTTCTTCAGAAATGCAGCCAGTTTTTCCTGGGCGCGCTGTTTGGTGGTATCGCTCATCCAGTCAAGCCTGGCAATACGCGCTTTGAAAGCGGTTTGCAGGTTATTCACCAGTTCATCCATGCGTTGTTTGGCTTCTGCAGGGAAATATTTCTGTACGAACAACTGTCCCAGCAGATCTTTCAACCCGTTATCTGTCATCGTAACCATCCGCTTCCAGCGGTCGGGTTGGGCTTTGGCGCCGGAAAACAGTTTGCCAAAAGCAAAGCGCTCATCGCGGAAAGCTTTGCTAAGCAGGGAGGCATTGGCAGAGATATAATCAAACTTCACTTTCTGTTTCCACACATCAATAGGCTGAGAAACCAGCAGTGCACTTAGTGCCTTGTAATAGTTGGGTTGAGATACGTTTACACTATCGGTACTGATGCCCATTTTAGCCAACACATTGCTCCAGCCGATATTGGGAGAGATTTTCTCCAGTTGCGCCACAGACATTTTATTATAATTCTTCACCGGATCGCGCTGTTCCACAGGAGTTAAATGCGATTGGGCGATAGCCGTTTCAAGGGCCAGCACCGCTGCGGCTCCTTTTTGGGCAGTGGCGGCATCGGTACCGGTAAGGGTAAAATAGTTGGCCGCATGTTCTACCAGTTTGTTGCGCTGGTTAACGGTGATGGAATCTGTTTTGGTATAATAGTCTTTTTCAGGAAGGGAGGTTCCTGTCTGGTACAACACCAGGATATTTTTTACGCTGTTACGTTCATCGGCACCTACATAATACCCGATCAGGTCGCCATTGCCTTCTTTGGCATTTTCTGCCAGCAGGTTCATCAGCTCTTTGTAATCTTTTACCGCATCTATTTTGGCCAGCATGGGTTTCAGGGGTTCGTACCCTGCTTTTTCAATGGCTACCGTATCCATACCGCTGGCAAAAAAATCGCCCACTTTCTGCTCTGTACTACCTTTGGGGTGATCTTTTTTCGCAGCTACTTCCTCCAGTATGGTACGCATCTTACCCAGGTTATCCTGGTACAGGGTATAAAAACTGCCCCAGCCACTCTGGTCATCAGGAATCTTGGCCGCCTTGATCCATCCCCCGTTCGCATACAGGAAAAAATTATCGCCGGGATGCACTGTAGTATCCATGCCGGCAACATCAAAAAAAGCCTTATCGGAACCGGATTTGCTTTTACAGGAAACCAAAGCCAGCAAAATACCTGCCAGCAGAATGGGTAGCTTTTTCATAAAGAGGTTTTAGTGACTGTAAATATTAGGATTCGCCCCCACATTTCAAAACCGCCCGTCATTCGGGGCGTGAGTCGTCAGTCGTGAGTCGTGAGTATTGGGCCTACCTATTCACCATTCACTATTCACCACTGACGATTCACGCCTCACGATTCACGCCTCACGCAAAAAAAAGCCGGTGAGCAAACACTCACCGGCTATATTCTTTAGCGAAACAGTAATTATTTCACTTCAACTTCAGCACCAGCTTCTTTCAGCTTGGCTACTAAATCATCAGCTTCTGCTTTAGATACGCCTTCTTTTACGGCTTTAGGAGCACCATCAACCAGGTCTTTTGCTTCTTTCAGACCCAGGCCGGTTAATTCCTTAACGATCTTAACAACGCCCAGTTTGCTTGCACCACCGCTAACGAGGATTACATCGAAAGATGTTTTCTCTTCAGCAGCTGCAGCTCCACCGCCGTCGCCACTTGCTACTACTACTGCAGCAGCAGCTGGTTCGATACCGTAATCAGCTTTCAATACATCAGCTAATTCCTGAACTTCTTTTACTGTTAAGCCTACTAATGTTTCGGCTAATGCTTTAACGTCTGCCATGTGTTTAAATTTTTTCCGTCTTCATTTCACGTTCTGTGTGATCCGACGGAGGGTTTAAAAAAATTTGCCTTTATTTTCCCTCAGGCCTGGGATATTTTGAGTGAAAAGTTAATAGTGAAGAACACTTTTGACTTTTAACTTTTAACTTATTCAGCGGCTACGCCTGCTGCCTGCTTCTCGTGGTGGTGTAACAAACCAGCCAGTACACGTTTAGCAGGTGACTGCAGTAAGCCGATAACTTCTCCGATGAGTTCGTTCTTGGTTTTGATCTTGGTCAATGAAGCCAGTGTGTTATCACCGGTGTACACTTCACCATTGATGAAAGCCGCTTTCAGCACAGGTTTGTCGCCATTGCTGCTCTTACGGAAAGAACTGATGATCAGTGCCGGTTCCTTAGGGTTCTCAGAGAACATCAGGGCAGTTACATTGTTCAAAGACTCGTAAACACCTGCATACTTCTCAGCATCCAGTGATTCCAGTGCTTTGCGGATCAATGTGTTTTTCGCAACCTTCATCTCAACCTGTTTGTCAAAACAGGTGCGACGGAGTTTGGAAACCTGCGCTACCGTTAAAGATTCTGTATCGGTAATGTAGAAGTTATTGTATTGACTGAATTTTCCTTTCAGAATTTCAATCACTTCGTTTTTTTGATCTTTAGTCATAACTAATCTTTTTAAAAACCCGGGTCATTTCTTGGCTAAGCCGAGATCACCAGGATTAGTTCATTAATGATTTGGTGTCTAATGTGATACCCGGGCTCATGGTGCTGGCCATGCTTACCGCTTTGAGGTAAATTCCTTTGGCAGTAGATGGTTTCAGTTTCATGATGGCATTGATCAGTTCTGCACTGTTCTCAGCAATTTTCTCGGGTGCAAATGAAATACGGCCGATAGAAGCGTGAACGATACCCGCTTTATCTACCTTGAAGGCGATTTTACCACCTTTTACTTCATTTACCGCAGCAGCCACATCATTGGTTACTGTACCGGTTTTGGGGTTTGGCATCAGGTTACGTGGCCCCAGTACTTTACCCAGTTTACCGATCTTAGGCATTACAGCCGGTGTAGCAATGATCACATCCATATCTACCCAACCACCTTCGATCTTGGTAATAAATTCATCCAGACCTACAAAATCAGCACCGGCTTCTTTGGCAGCGGCTTCTTTATCAGGGGTACACAGCACCAATACTTTTTTGGTTCTACCGGTACCGTGAGGTAAAGAAACGGTACCACGTACCTGCTGGTCTGCTTTCTTGGGATCTACACCCAAACGGATATGCAGATCTACGGAACTATCAAATTTTGTACAGTTAATCTCTTTAACGAGGTTAGCGGCATCTTTCAGGGAATAAACTTTGTTTTTATCCACCTTGGCTGCAGCTACTTTTCTTTTTTTAGTAATTGACATGTTTTACTGTGTTAAGGTGAATAATTAGTTTTCCCATGGCGCTTTTCCATCAACGGTTAAACCCATACTGCGTGCAGTACCGGCTACCATGCTCATGGCGCTGTTTAAAGTAAATGCGTTCAGGTCAGACATCTTGTCTTTAGCGATAACTTCTACCTGTTCCCAGGTTACTTTACCTACTTTCTGACGATTGCTTTCCTTGGATCCTTTCTGGATTTTGGCGGCTTCCATTAACTGGACAGCAGCAGGAGCGGTTTTGATGATGAAGTCGAAAGACTTATCAGAATACACGGTGATCAAAACAGGAACAACTTTTCCCATTTTGTCCTGGGTTCTTGCATTGAATTGTTTGCAGAACTCCATAATGTTCACACCCTTAGAACCGAGTGCGGGGCCTACCGGAGGCGCAGGATTGGCTTGTCCACCTTTCACCTGCAGCTTCACGAAGCCAGAGATTTCTTTTGCCATTTTTTTTAGATTTAATTGGTAATAGCGTCACGCCTACGGCGTGACTCCCAAATTCAATCATTCTTTATTCTAAAGAACTTTTGGGGCGGCAAAGGTAGGGAAAAATAGTCAGGAGTGAAAAGTTAGGAGTGAAAAGTTGGAAAATAATTTACCATCTTTTACGAACAAACTACTAACTAATTGAATATCAATTTAAAAACAAACAATTACAACCGACCATATCTACCCGTTTGCAGTAACTACGATAACGCCACCCAAAAGTAAAAAAAGTCAAAACAGAGCCTCCCCCATTTTGACTTTTAACTTTTAACTTTTAACTTAACTACAGCACCAATATCCCCTTCGCCTGCACCGTAATTTCTTTCTTGGCTTCGGTTATCTTAGCGATCTCTTCCTTGCTTTTACCCGCATCTTCCGCAAAATGGCGGAGTTGCTCTACAGTGGTCAGCTTTTCATCAGCGATCCCGTCTATCACGATGGTTTTGCCGTTCAATACCAGCGGCACCAGGAATTTATGGTCTTTCATTTTCACCATCATGCTGCCATTGGGAGATTTTACCTTGATCCAGCATCCTTCTTTCTCACAAACCTGGGTTACCACCCCTTTCAGCTTTACAGGCATTTCTTTCTTCTCTTTTTTGCTGTCCATGATCGAGTACAACTGGTCTACCGAGATGGCGTTATCGGCGGTAGTGGTCTGTCCAAATACGGTACCTGCTTCAGCCGGTACTTTCGGGGGTTGCGCATTTACTGCAAATCCAAAGCAGACAAATGTTAAGGCAAGTAGGATCTTTTTCATATGTGTGTATTTTAAAAGCTGTGAGCTGCGGGCTGTGAGCCGCGAGCTTTGAATAGGGTAAATATAAAAGGTCAACTGCAAAACCAGCTGACCTTTCATGTAATATTTTGTTATTGCTTACAGCTCGTAGCCCGGGGCTCGCAGCGCATAGCCATCTTAACTGATTTTCTCCACCTGCATATAACTCAACTCTACCGGTGTAGAACGTCCGAAGATCTTTACGGTTACTTTCAGCTTCTTTTTCTCGTCGTTCACATCTTCGATCACACCGTTGAAGTCATTGAAAGGCCCTTCAATGATCTTGATGGTTTCGCCTACAATGAATGGTTCGCTCATAGTAACACCCTGGTCGTTCATTTCATCTACCTTACCGAGCATTTTGTTCACTTCACTTTTACGGAGAGAAATGATATTGCCTTTGGAACCCTTACCATCGGTAAGAAAGTGCATCACGTTGCTGATATTGCTGATATGCTGTACGATATCATCGTTCAGTTTACCATCCAGTACTTCCATCATTACATAACCGGGGAAGTAGTTTTTTTCGCGCATTACTTTTTTACCGTTCTGCACTTTATATACTTTCTCCATGGGGAGGAAGATCTGTTTGATGATCTCCTGCCAGCCACTGCGGATAATATCTTTATCGAGGTATTCTTTTACCTTACGCTCTTTACCACTCACCACGCGCAATACATACCATTTGGTATCAGCCTGGGGTGCTGCCGATTCGGGTAACGCTGTTTCTACTACTTCTTCCATGCTGTTTTACTTAAATAATGAATAAATCAGCTTTAACAACTGGTTACTTGAAAAATCCATCACCCATACCATCGCTGTAATGATAACGGTAGCTACCAGTACAATTACAGTGCTTTGCTGTAACTGCATCCAGGTTGGCCAGGTCACTTTCTCCAGCAACTCGTGGTAACTCTCTTTGAAATAGGTAGTAATCTTATTCATTTGTTTTTTGTTAAAAGGGTTAAAGAGGTTAAAAATGTCCTTACTTGACTATTTTAACCCTACTTAACTACTCATCAGCACGGGCACTAGGATTCGAACCCAGATCGAAGGTTTTGGAGACCTTAATACTAACCGTTGTACGATGCCCGTAGAAAGCTAAAAGCTATCCCGCTTGCGGCGGAACAGCTTTTAGAGTATGTTACAAATGTAATAAAACATTTGTGTTAAAGCTAAAAGCTTTCGGCTTAAGCTTATTTGATAATTTCAGTAACCTGACCGGCACCTACTGTACGTCCACCTTCGCGGATAGCGAATTTCAGACCTTTCTCCATCGCAATCGGCTGGATCAGTTTTACAGACAGGTTGATGTTATCACCAGGCATTACCATCTCAGTTCCTGCAGGCAGAGTACACTCACCTGTTACATCCGTGGTACGGAAGTAGAATTGAGGACGGTATTTGTTAAAGAATGGCGTGTGACGTCCACCTTCTTCTTTGCTCAGTACATAAACCTCACCTTTGAATTCAGTGTGTGGAGTGATAGAACCTGGCTTACAGATTACCATACCGCGACGGATATCTTTTTTCTCGATACCACGTAACAGCAGACCTGCGTTATCACCAGCCTGACCTTCATCCAACAGTTTTTTGAACATCTCAACACCTGTTACGGTAGAAGCCAGAGGTGCTTCCATCAGACCTACGATCTCAACGGCTTCACCTACTTTGATGATACCACGCTCAATACGACCGGTTGCAACGGTACCACGACCAGTGATAGAGAATACGTCTTCCACAGACATCAGGAAAGGCATATCAATCGGACGGGGAGGCAATGGAATGTAAGAATCCACAGCTTCCATCAGTTCTTCGATCTTAGCAACCCATTTTGGTTCTTCAGACAGTGCGCCTGTAGCAGAACCCTGGATGATAGGTGTGTTATCACCATCAAAACCATATGAAGTCAACAGTTCACGGATTTCCATTTCTACCAGTTCCAGCAGTTCAGGATCGTCAACCAGGTCAACCTTGTTCATAAACACAACGATACGAGGTACACCTACCTGGCGGGCCAGCAGGATGTGCTCTTTGGTTTGTGGCATAGGACCATCTGTAGCGGCAACCACCAGGATAGCACCGTCCATCTGGGCAGCACCGGTGATCATATTCTTCACATAGTCGGCGTGACCTGGACAGTCAACGTGCGCATAGTGACGGTTAGCAGTCTGGTACTCAACGTGAGCAGTATTAATGGTAATACCACGCTCTTTTTCTTCAGGAGCACCATCAATTTCATCATATTTTTTAGCGACGTTACCCATCCCTTTTTTAGACAAGATCATTGTAATCGCTGCGGTCAAAGTAGTTTTACCATGGTCAACGTGACCAATGGTACCTACGTTTACGTGAGGTTTTTCCCTCTTAAAGGTCTCTTTTGCCATTTGTATCGGTTTTTAGTTGTGTTTTAAAAAATATAGGTCACTTTGACCACGGTTAAAAAATACTGCTGTTTATTCCATTTCAGGAATCTCTCACTTTTTTCTCTTTCCACTTACAAGAGCCGTTAGTGAGAATCGAACTCACGACCTCATCCCTACCAAGGATGTGCTCTACCCCTGAGCTACAACGGCTTTTCTCAGTCAGGAGTGTGGTACCAGTTTCCTGGGACCTGCTTCTTACTAACAGAGAGCGGAAGACGAGGGTCGAACTCGCGACCTATAGCTTGGAAGGCTATCGCTCTACCAATTGAGCTACTTCCGCTTAACTAATTATTAATTAAAAATTATTAATTAATAATTCAAAGAACTGTGGGCAGAGTAGGGTTCGAACCTACGTACTCGTGAGAGAACAGATTTACAGTCTGTCGCCTTTAACCACTCGGCCATCTGCCCGGTTTAGTGACCAGTTAAAAGTTAATAGTTAAAAGTCTGGGATACCCACTATTAACTTTTAACTATTAACTTTTAACTATTAACTCTTAACTCCTTAAGAGCCGAAGATGGGACTCGAACCCGCGACCTGCTGATTACAAATCAGCTGCTCTACCAGCTGAGCTACTTCGGCGTACACTTGTTGTAATCGGGTACAGCAGGAAGGCTAAAACCGGTGTTCCGGTATTCTCTTCCCTGTTTCCAGAATTACAAAACACAAAGAACTATCCCATTTTTTGGGATGGCAAAGGTAATGGAAAACTTAATTCAGCAAAATTTTGAAACGAAAATTTTCAGGCAGTTTTCAACATGGTTTTCAACCATCGGCATAAAAAGCCATTTTAAGGCAGGCTTAAATGGCTTTTCCGGGGGTTGGCGGGGGAGAAAAGTACCGTAACAGAATCGTGCGGAACCACCCGGTTGGCCAACTCCATGCTATCGGAAAAAAGGCTGTCTCCTACCCTGAATTCATAACTGATCATCAGCCTGCCGGCCTTACCAGTCCTGCGTTGGGTGATATGGGCCCTGGTTTGCGCCTGCTCCGCGGAACAGGCCAGGAAAAGAAGGAAAAGGGAAAAACTGAGGATCTTTTTCATGGTATTTTCTAATAAAAAAGGCTCCCTGTTTCGGCAGGGAGCCTTTTTTCGTTTTTACGCTGCTAATTTTTCTTTTTTTCGTTTTATCTGTGAAACAATTGATTCCATCGCGTTATCAAATGACTCTTCAAAAGACTTTGTTGACGCTTTTGCAAAAAAATCATGCTTGGGAATGTGTACGCTGATCTCCACAACTTTGTCTTTGATCGTATGCACCACATTGTCCAGTTTCAGGTAAACATCCACTTTCAGGATCTTGTCGTGAAAAGTAGTCAGCTTTTCAACTTTACGGTTTACATACTCAACCAATTTGTCGTCTGCGTCAAAATGCACAGTTTGAATGTTAACGTTCATGGCAACTCACGTTTAATCGGTGAAAAAATAATATTTGAAAGAACTTTTTACGATTTACAGGAACCGGGATTTTACCCCCTGATTTCTACTTACAAGTTACAACATCTTACTACAATTAAAAAGAATTCAACGGGATTTTTACAGATTTATGATAGTCTTATGACGCTAGGCTTTGGGATGCGCTTTTTTGAAAACCTCTTTCAGTTTTTCGATGGTATTATGGGTATAGATCTGCGTGGCCGCCAGGCTGCTGTGTCCCAGCAATTCCTTTACTGCATTGAGTTCTGCGCCATTGTTCATTAAATGGGTGGCGAAACTGTGGCGCAGTATATGCGGACTTTTTTTCTGGATCGTGGTTACCTGCCCCAGGTATTGTTTTACAAATGCGTACACCGAACGGGGATGCAGGGGTTTCCCTTTCTCCGTTACAAATACATTGGATACGCCAGGCTCCTTCACAGGCTTCTCCTGCACGTATTCCTGTATCTGCTGCAGCAGTTCTGCGGGCACCGGGATCACCCTTTCCTTATTACCCTTACCCACCACTTTTACCTGCATCTGGGAGAGATCCAGCTGGGATTCTTTGAGGTTGATCAGTTCACTCAAACGCATACCGGTACTGTAAAACAACTGTAATACCAGGCGCTCGGTACGCCCCTTCCAGTTATCCGCAAATTCCACATAATCAAAGAGGGTGGCCATGTCTTTCTGCTCTACAAACACCGGCAGACGTTTATTCACCCGCGGGGCCGTTACTGTGGCCATGGGCGACTTTTCGAGCTGGCCGGTCTTTAACTGGTATTTAAAGAAGGATTTGAGGGAGGAGATCTTACGGTTGATACTTTTGGAGGAGATCTTCTCCTCTTTCAGCTCTGCCAGCCAGCTTCGCACGTACATGGCCGTGATCTGCTCAATGGCCGGCGCATCGAACTGACTGGCGAGATAGGCAAAAAACTGCTCCAGGTCGTTCTGGTACGACAATAACGTATGTTTCGAGTACCTTTTTTCAAACAACAGGTAGTCGAGAAAAGCCTGTAACTGGGGATATTGAGGTATGGGCATAAAAAAAGTAGCCTAAAGTTACAAAACCACGGCTACTTAATATGATCAAGCTGGAAGAAGGGGGTTATCCCTCTATCTTTCCGCTGGCTATATTCTGCTTGTAGATTGCTTTCAAAATCTGTCCGCGGCGAACTACGGATGGCTTTGTAAAGGCCTGGCGCTCTCTCAGTTGCAGCAAAGTTTTACTTTTTTCAAACTTTTTCTTGTACTTCTTGAGTGCCTTGTCGATGTTTTCACAATCTTTTGAATCGATGATAAGCATAGCTATTATACCTCCTCAGGTGTTTTTTAGGACGGCAAAGATAGGATTTGATTTGAAAATACCAAATATTGGTTGCAGGTTTCTGGTTACAGGTTACAGGTAACCAGCAACGGGTAACTTGTAACCTGTAACCAGAAACCAGCATCCATTTCTCGATTTTCGAAATTACCTTGCAGCCATGTTTACAGGAATCATTGAAAATACGGGCAAAGTAGTGTCCATCACCCCAAACGGCACCAACCTCAGTTTCTGGATAGAATCGCCCATTTCGGGAGAGCTGAAAGTAGACCAGAGTGTGAGCCATAACGGCGTTTGCCTTACGGTAGAAGCCCTGGCACCCAACCGCCACCAGGTAACCGCCATTGAAGAAACCCTGAAAAAAACCGAACTCGGCAGCTGGCAAACGGGTACCGAGATCAACCTGGAAAGATGTATGATAATGAATGGCCGCCTCGATGGCCATATTGTACAGGGCCATGTAGACACCACGGCCCTTTGCACAGAACGCAAAGAACTGGCCGGCAGCTGGGAATACTGTTTTCAATTTCCACCCGAATTTGCCCAGTTGGTGATCGAAAAAGGCTCCATTGCCGTAAACGGTACCAGCCTCACCTGCTTCAACGTTACCAACAACAGTTTCCGCATTGCCGTGATCCCGTATACATATGAACATACCAATATCCATCAGTTACAGGTTGGAAGCCAGGTGAATATTGAGTTTGATATGTTGGGAAAATATGTGCAGCGGAGGTTGGAAGTGGGGGCGTGAATCGTCAGTGGTGAGTAGTCAGTCGTGAGTGGTGAGTAGTGAGTAGTGAATGGGCAATGGTGAATGGTCAATAGGTTGGCATCACCCTCTCTTCAACATCATTGTTGTCTGGTAAAACCCGCACCTCTTTCTCTGTGTAACTCCTGATCTCTGCCCCCGCCTACCGGCAGGCAGGTCTGTATTGAAAAAAATACTGCATCTCAATTACCCAACAGCATCTATGCTGTTTTTCAACACAGAATACACGGAGGAACAGAGAATCACAGAGATTTCCGACTTTGATACTCACTACTCACCACTCACTACTCACCACTCACTTCTCACAACGTGATCGATTTCCCCTTCAACGCCCCGCTGATAGCTGCGTCCATGGCCCTTTCGGCGAAGGGACGGGTTACTTCGTTGAGTTCTTCTATTTTGGTGTGGATCAGGTTTTTATCTTCCATGGTTAACGCCATTTGCAGGGCCTGCATGGCCGCTGCGGTGGCGGTAATTTCTTCTTTGCTTAACAGGGTAGCGTTTTTGCCGATGAATTTTTCGGTCACTTCCAGGATCTGCTCCCCTTCTGTACGGGCTTCTACCAGGGCCCGCACCTGCATGTCTTCCTTGGCATGGGTGAGGCTATCCATCAGCATATGCTCTACTTCCTCATCGGTTAGGCCGTATTGGGGTTTCACTTCTATCTCCTGCTCTACCCCACTGCGCAGTTCTTTGGCTTTTACCACCAGGATACCGTCTGCATTGATCAGAAAACTCACTTCTACCTTGGGTAAACCTGCCGGCATACCGGGGATACCTTTGAGACTGAACTCGGCCAATTTGCGGTTATCTTTTACCAGATCACGTTCACCCTGGAATACAGAGATACGCATGCTGCCCTGCCCGTCTTTATGCGTGGTGTACTGACGGCCCACTTTAGTAGGGATCTTGGCATTACGGGGAATCAATACATCCATCAACCCGCCCATGGTTTCAATGCCCAGGCTCAGCGGGGTGATATCGAGCAACAAAAAATCTTTGTTATTACCCGCGAGAATATCCGCCTGCACCGCAGCACCCAGCGCCACCACTTCATCCGGGTTAACGGAATCGTTAACGGGTTTACCAAAGAACCGGCTCACCGCATTTTTTACGGCCGGTACACGGGTACTGCCACCCACCATTACAATGGTATCAATATCGGTTACACCGAGTTTGGCATCGGCCAACGCATTGCGGCAGGATTGGATGGTCTCCTCTACCAGCGGTGATATCAGCTTTTCGAATGTTTCACGTGAAAGTGTTAGCTGGTCGCCATTCCATTCAATGGCGAAGTCATCATTGCTGCTGAGGTGTTTTTTGGCTTCCTCGGCGCGTAAACGCAGGCCTTGCGACAGTTCTTTGTTCTGCTTCAGTTCCTCCATCGAAATACCTGCCTGCTCCATCCAGTACCGCACAATGGCCCTGTCCAGGTCATCTCCGCCCAGGTAAGTGTTCCCATTGGTGCTGAGCACTTCAAAAATACCGTTATTGATATGCAGGATCGAAATATCGAAAGTGCCGCCTCCGAGATCATATACGGCAATGGTTTTTTCTTCGTCTTTGTTCATACCCAGTCCATAGGCCAAACTGGCCGCGGTGGGTTCGTTTACAATGCGTAATACATCCAGTCCGGCCAGTTTACCCGCATCGCGAGTAGCCTGCCGCTGGGCATCGTTAAAATAAGCCGGTACCGTAATCACCGCTTTGGTAACCGGTGTTTTCAGGATATGTTCGGCCCTTTGTTTGAGCTCTTTTAATATAAAGGAAGACAGATCAATGGGCGAATAAAACTGTTGGCCCACCTGCACTTTTACCAGGCTGTCTGCATCATCATCAATCACTTTGTAAGTGAAGAAATCCGCGTTCTCTTTGATGTCTTTAAAGCTTTTGCCCATCAGCCTTTTGGCACTGAAAATGGTGTTCTGCGGATCGGTTTCCATAAAAGCTTTAGCCGCTTCTCCCACCGTAGCATTTCCAAACGCATCAAAATGCACTACACTCGGTACCAGGCTGCTGGTATTGTGTTCCTTCAGGGCAATGGGTTGTTTGCTTTCGGGGTGGATGATCGCTACCAGGCTGTTGGTGGTACCAAGATCGATGCCCACAATCATTTCTGCCTGCTGTAAACTGCCGGTTGCTATATTAATGCCGATTTTAGCCATGGTTCAAATACAAATTACCGGTTTCCCGGTACACTTAGTGAATAGAATTGCCTGCGAAAGTAACATTTCGGCCTGCTGTTTGGTTGCGAATTCAGGAATGATTTAGACGCGGAACGCTCAACGCTGAACGCGGAACGCCTAACGCAGAACATAGAACCCAGAACACCGAGAACTGACTGAAACAATACGAGAACTGCCCGCCAAACCCCAAAAAGCGTTCAGCGTTGCGCGTTTAGCGTTCAGCCTCCGATTAAGATTCTACCAGTTTTGTCCTGCTCAGGTAATCATGCAAAGGTTTCCCGAGAAAGGGGATAAAAAACAGGTCGATGATGGTGAGGCGTGCCAGCGAGCGGATAAAAACAGCCAAGACCGGCGCTTTTTTATCGTTCAGGGTAACCACTTTGGAATAAGTGAACCATTTGGCCGGTGTACGGCCGAAAAGGGATTCGAACAGGAAATAATAGATAAACAGGATGCCGAAAAAGAACCAGCCGAAATTGTAATAGGGATAGCGCCAGAACTGCACATACCAGTTCCATGCCTGGAAACTGAAATAGGCAATGGTGAAAATGACGAGTGTATCGATCAAAAAATTCAGGGCGCGGGTGCCGTCTCCGACTGTTCTCATGAAGCAAAAATAGTCAGTAGTGAGTAGTCAGTAGTGAGTTTTTTGTGAAGGGGCAATGGTGAATTGTCAATGGGCAATGGTGAATGGGTGTTTTTGGCGTTGGCGGGTTTTTACTTTACTCAACCTCCCCTATTGCCCATTGACAATTGCCCATTCACAACTCACCACTCACCACTCACTTTCCTTACTTTTGCGCAAACAGCAACAAAGAATGAACCTGATCGAAGAATTACAGTGGCGGGGTATGATACAGGATATGATGCCGGGCACTGCAGAGTTATTGGAGAAAGAAACCGTTTCGGGGTATATTGGTTTTGACCCTACCTCTGACAGTCTGCATATCGGCAGCCTGGTACCCATTTTATTACTGGTGCATTTACAGCGTGCCGGGCACAAACCTTTTGCACTGGTAGGTGGCGCCACCGGTATGGTGGGCGATCCCAGCGGTAAAAGCGAAGAGCGGAACCTGCTGAGCGAGGAAATACTACAGATTAACCAGGCCGGTGTTCGTAAGCAACTGGAGAAATTTCTGGACTTTACCCCGGGCAAAGCCAATACGGCGGAGATGGTGAACAATTACGACTGGTTCAAGGATTTCCGTTTTCTGGATTTTATCCGCGATGTGGGCAAACACATTACGGTGAATTATATGATGTCGAAAGACAGTGTAAAAAAAAGGCTGGAGAGCGAAGTGGGCATGAGCTTTACCGAGTTTACCTACCAGCTGATTCAGGGTTATGATTTTTACTGGCTGAACCAGCATAAAAACTGCAAACTGCAGATGGGCGGCAGCGATCAGTGGGGCAATATTGTAACCGGCACCGAACTCATCCGCCGCAAAGCGGGTGGTGAGGCATTTGCGTTTACCTGTCCACTGATCAAAAAAGCAGATGGGGGCAAATTCGGTAAAACCGAGAAAGGCAATGTGTGGCTGGACCCGAAAAAAACCTCTCCTTACCAGTTCTACCAGTTCTGGCTTAATGCCAGCGACTCAGATGCAACGCAGTGGATCAAGATCTTTACCCTCCTTCCCAAAGAAGAGATAGAAGCCTTACTGGCGCAACAGGCAGCAGCACCACACGAAAGGGCGCTGCAGAAAAAACTGGCCGAAGAAATTACCTGTTTTGTTCACAGCCGCGCCGATTATGAGTTTGCGGTAAAAGCTTCTGAGATCCTGTTTGGCAATGCCACTACCGAGATTCTGCAGAGTTTAACGGAAGAGCAGTTGCTGCAGGTGATGGAGGGCGTTCCTTCGATCGAGATCAGCAGAACGGCCTTGGAGGCTGGGTATGAGATCGTTAGCTTTTTGGCAGATACGCAGATCTTCCCGAGCAAGGGCGAAGCGAGAAAAATGTGGCAGGCAGGTGGTTTGGGACTGAACAAAACCAAAGTTACTGCCGACAAGCTACAAGTAACCAGCGCGGACCTGTTGAACAACAAATACCTGTTGGTACAAAAGGGTAAGAAGAATTACTACCTCGTAAAAGCAGTATAAGCTTCTATCAAAATATACCTGCGCCTTTGCGCCACTGCGTGAAAATTTTCTCGCAAAGCCGCAAAGGCGCAGTTTTTTTTATTTTTTGATAGCGGTGATGGCTGCTACCACTATTTATTTAATGGTTTTGATCACGTTCCACATCTGCTCAGCTACAAACAGGTTACCGGCCGGGGTCAGGTGTACACGGTCGGTGGTGAGGATGCCGGATTCTTTGTTCTGGGGGTTGTTCTTCAGGTTATAGTTGATGAACCCTGCCCGCAGGTCTACCAGCGGGATATTTTTCTGGGCGGCAAAACCGCGGATCCAGTTACTGTATTGGTTCAGATCGCCGTCCTGCTGGTTGGAATGATCGGTTTTTTCGCCGATCACCGCCGGGGTGCAGAGGATCACTTTACTGCCCGAAGCCTGCAGTTTGCTTACCACCGCCTCATAAAAACGGCCAAACTTATTGTAATCGGTACCGGTGCCGCTGGAGGTTTTGTGCCATACATCGTTCACCCCTACATAAATAACCACGATATCGGCATTGTGCTTGAGCACATCTGCTTCCATGCGCAGGTAGAGGTCGTAGATCTTGTCGCCGCCAATGCCGGCCCCGATCAGTTCGTATTTATCGGCCCCCAGTTGCTGGGTGATCAGGGAATCCATCAGTTTGATATAACCACCGGGTCGGATACCGGCCTGGGTAATAGAATCGCCGAAAAAGACGACTTTTTTCTTTTTATCATACGAAAAAGCCATCAGCAGCATGCTGACTACGAATACGGCAAGGAGAATGAGTTTGTTGGACATGGCGTCGTTAGTTGTGAGTGGTGAGTAGTGAGTTGTGAATGGGCAATGGTCAATGGGGAATGGGTAGTTGTGGGTGTTAGAGGGTGCTTTTCTTTGCCCGCCCCCCTATTGCCCATTCACCATTGCCAATTGACTACTATCAGCGCCAAGATACTGATTTATCGAACAGCCAAAAAACGGGGCTGCGAAATCATTTTCGGCTGGTGGGGGAAAAGATTGGGGCATCTGGGCGTAAAAAATTTGGAACAATTGTTGCCCCACCCTATTTTTGCACCCCATTCGATGGGAATGTAAGGATTGCCCGATAGTATAAGGGTAGTACAACTGATTTTGGTTCAGTATGTCGTGGTTCGAATCCATGTCGGGCAACAAAAGGGAAAGAGGAAAGTCTTTCCCTTTTGTATTTTTAGCATATCCCCGGCTCCAGTCTTCCGAAAAAGTTGTTGGTCAGGCGATCAACAACGGCATTACACTGGAATAAAATCAATTACACACTTTAGTCTGATGTACTATCTTTATAATCATAATACAGGCCATGCCATCATCCAACCCTCATCCACAGTTTAACAAACGCATTTTTTGGGACGTATGCCCAGAAACGCTTGATCTGGATGCAAAAGCCCGGTTTGTGATTGAACGTATTTTTGAGCGGGGCGATGTCAGCGATATCCGGGAATGCAGAAGATACTATCCCAAAGAAACCATTGAATTTGCCCTTTTGAATGCCAAATTCCTTCCTTTACATACGCTTTATCTGGCAGCCGCAGTAATCGAAAAAAAAATCGAAGAATTCAGATGCTTCAAACTCAGACAGTTGAACCAGGCACACTTGCCTTATTAAACAGGTTAATGGGTATACCCGAACTGACTGGTTTTTCACTGGTTGGCGGTACAGCTTTGTCATTAAAATATGGACATCGAATATCTGTTGATCTCGATTTGTTTTCTACAGAAACTTTTGATCGAGATGTTATTTTACTTACACTAGAAGAAACTTTTGGTAAGGAGTTCGTTTATGAAGGAAAAATAACCAATTGGGCCATCTTCGGCTTTATTCATGATATCAAAGTGGATTTTGTTCATTATCCACACGCACTGATCGCAAACAAAGAATCTATAGACGGCATCAGGATGTACAGTACAGAAGATATCATTGCCATGAAAATCCATGCCATCCTTGGAAGAGGGAAAAAGAAAGACTATTGGGACATCTATGAATTACTTCAGCATTACTCCCTTGAGCAGCTGATTGATTATCATTCACGCAAATTTCCTTCACAGCAACTCATGATCAGTATACCGCAGGCTCTGGTTTATTTTGAGGATGCGGAACAAAGTGAAGAACCGATTAGTCTGAAAGGCCAAACATGGGAGAATGTTAAAAAATTGATTCAACGGAAGGTAAATGATTTCTTACGTTGACAGCCATTTACATCATTCTCAATAATTGGTGTCCCTCTTCAGTAGTTCAAAATTATTTGATGATAATCATATCATATAAAAGGAAGGGTGGATCGGCTACCAACAACGGCACAGAATGTAAGGATTGCCCGATAGTATAAGGGTAGTACAACTGATTTTGGTTCAGTATGTCGTGGTTCGAATCCATGTCGGGCAACAGAAGGGAAAGAGGAAAGTCTTTCCCTTTTGTATTTTAGCAATTCCCCGCCTAGAATTAGTAGTTGTCGGGCGACCAACAACGGCGTAAGGGCAACAAAGGGAAAGATGAAAGTCTTTCCCTTTGTTTATGCCTATTAACCCAGGTTTTAGCCGGCAAATGGAAGAGTAAAAATCAGCATTGGAACACTGACAGCTCAACATGCCGGGTTAAGCTTTATTGATTCATGACAATATCCAGTGACACATGAATATCCGGTACAATTTTTTCTTTGATGCCTGATAAAAAGTCCATAGAAATCGTTTGTGGTTTTGAATGGATATTCCATAACTGGCGCGATATGTCAACATTGGCAGTAATGTGGCTGGTATTGTTTTTTGTGTTAATGGTAGCCGTAAATTCGATTGGCTTAGTGATCCCTTTTATGGTAAGGTCCCCCGCTACCCTATAGTCCGCGGATGAACCGATCCGGGTGATTTTCTTTACAACCATGGTCGCTACAGGATATTGGTCTGATGCAAAAAAATCGTTTCCTCTTAACTCTGCATCTTTTTTTTTCCTGCCGGCCTCTTCGGGATTATCCGTAGTACGGATGCTATTCATATCCATGTTGAAGGTTCCGCGTACAGGTTCGCCTGTGACTGAATACTCTAAATTGCCGGACTGAAAAAGGAAATAACCGTAATGACCGCCCATCATCTTTCCGGTATTCCATAAAACTTTGCTTTTTTGAACATCGAGTTGCCAGCTTGTTTGCAACGGCTGCGTACAGGCAATGGTACGGAGCATCATCATTAATACAAGAGTGGTAGTGGCTTTATGTATCATAGCGTTTACATTTGAAGCAGCAAACTACTTTTACATGCTGTATTCGATGGTATTAATATGGTAAATTAAATTGTAAACATTGTAAATTCTAAGTAATGACGATAAAAGGCGGTACTACCTATCCTGATAAGAAGCGGCACTATATGATGCCGCTCCTTTTTCTACTGACGGGTACAGGTATTTTTGCAGTGTTCGGCTTTACGGGCAATGAAAATTTTGACCTTGCCAAACGGCAGATACTGTTGCGGAATATCGGGCATGAGATACTGTTGCATGCAGGCGACAGTACATCGAGGGTATTACCTGTACGGGAAATAGCCCCGTATGAATACCAGGTAAGGTTTGAAAATGAATTTACTTTTCAAACAGATTCTTTGGTAAAGATCATCAGGCGGTCGCTGGAGAAAGACCATCTTGCAGAAGATTATATCGTTAATGTACTGAACTGTTCTGGTAAGGAGGTATTATTCGGATATGGCATCTTTCAGAAAGAACAGAATAATATCATACCCTGTTTGGGTCGCAATCAACCGCGTGCCTGTTACCTGATCAACATCCGGTTTCAGAACAGGGCTTTTACCCCTATACCCAAAGGATTCCTGGTAGGAGGATTATCTGTGTTCGCTTTTATCGGGTTACTGGCTGTGCGTCCCTTCAGAACAAGACGGCCGGGGGCTGCAACAGCAGATACAGATTCAGGTGTTTTGAAGATCGGTCATACTTTATTTGAACCGGGAAAAAGGCAAATCACTATTTCGGGTATTACAACAGAACTTACGCCTAAGGAAAATAAACTACTGAAAATATTTGCCGATTCTACTGGCAACCTTATTGAAAGACAAAGGCTTCAAAAAGAAATATGGGAAGATGAAGGCGTGATTGTAGGACGGAGCCTGGATGTATTCATATCAAAACTCAGAAAAAAACTGGAAGGCGACGCGTCGATACAGGTTGTAAATGTACATGGAAAGGGATACCGGTTGCAGATCAATGACACATTAATATAAGCAAGGCTTAGACACAAAGGATATGATTGTTCACATATTAATATCCGATAGTTGATGAAGATCCTCCAGGAACCAGTTCGAAAAGAATCCAGTTCCGGCAACAAAAGGAAAAGAGGAGAGTCTTTCCCTTTTGTATTTTACTATTGCAAGCTCCAAAAAAGTTCTTTATCCCTCATGAGACCAACAACGGTAGAAAAAGGTTTGAAGTATGACAAGAGAGCCTTCCAACTGAAATAAAGCCCCGAAAAATAAATTCTTTCTCCGCAAGGTGTACTTTTCCGATGTTCTCCGCGAGATATCTCTCGCCAGAGGAGTCTGCGGTTTGAACAGCAAAAACATCATTTTTGAAACAACATCTCCCTAAGAATACCAGCTAGTGGTTTTACATCATGTTTATCGCAACCTGACGAAACGGCTTCTCATCCGCAGAGTCCACTTCGTGGGCAACTAAGGTAAAAAAGAAAAGAACGGTTATAGCAATCAACATTCCCACAAAATTGATCTGATTCCCAGCCAAGCAGGCGTTTCCCAAATCTGGCACGATTTTTTCATCTATCTCCCTATAAATCAACCTCTATGAAAAAGTTATTTACCCTCGCCGTATTGTTAACCGCCCTGGCCACGGCACCCGCTGCACAGGCACAGGTGAAACTGAATGTGAACATCAATATAGGCAAGCAACCCGTTTGGGGGCCGGTGGGCTATGACTATGTAGACTACTACTATATGCCCGATATTGACGTGTATTATTATGTACCCGAACGCCGCTTTATATACCTCGAAGGCAACCGCTGGATCTTTGCCGCCAGTTTACCCGGCCGCTACCGTGGTTTTGACCTGTACAGGGGTTACAAAGTGGTAATCAACGAACCCCGCCCTTATTTACGACACGATATATATCGGGTGAAATACGCCAATTACAAGGGTGGCCGTGGTCCTAAACAGGTAATCATCCGCGACAGCCATGATAGCCGCTATAAAAACAACGGCCCTTCGCACAATGATCATGATGACAGGGGGAATGGAAAAAACAGGGGCAAAGGAAAGGGGCACTGATGATCGCTGAAAAATAGGATTGATGTATCTCAGACGGATTCAACGCTGAAAGATATGATTTACGCAGATTAGTTCATCGCTGAAAAAATATGATTTACTCAGATCAGATAAGCGATGATTTAGCAGATAAAAAGAGGCTGTATCAGATTTTGATACAGCCTCTTTTGTATTTTCCGCATACGGTGGTTGAACCCGCTGAAAATCGTTCCTGGCAGGCTAAGCAGCAACAACATGGCAAAGACACAGCCATGCCAGCCATTTTTAAGGGTACAGTAAATATTTTTTCCGCATCTCTTTATACGCGTTCAGTCCGGGCTCCCAGCTTTTGCGGATCTCTTCTTCAGAAACACCATTGATTACCTGTTGCCTGAATTCGCCCACGCCGATCTGGATCTCGATAGAGTTCATTTCCTTGCTCAGTTTTTCAAAGAATTTTTCTTTGAAAGGATGTGCTTTGTATAATTCTATGATCCAGCTGATATTGATCTTTTTGCTTTTCCGGAGTTGCTCTACATCATAGTTGCGGAGATCCAGTCCATAACATACCTCGTTCATGAACAGGGGTGTTTCCGACATTCCTTTGATGCTGGTGGGCGTATAGGAAAAGGAATAAATACCTTTCAGTTCCGGACTGCCCAATACCGTGAATGGAAAATAGGTACCGCGGCCATGGTTCAGGTAAACCCCTTCGAACATACAGGTAGAGGGATAGAGCATGATGGCCTGTTGTGTATTCAGGTTAGGCGAAGGTTTTACCGGCAGGGTGTACGGCATATCGTGATTGTAGTTGGCAACCGGTATAATGCGGAGATTACATTTTGTTTTGTTGGTGAGCCACCCTTCCCCATTGGCCATCTGCGCAAACTCGCCAATGGTTAGTCCATGCGACATAGGTATCGGGAACATGCCGATACCCGACCTGTATTTCATATCCAATACCGGGCCATCAACGAGGTAGGCATTCGGATTGGGCCGATCGAGGATCAGCAGTTCTTTCCCATTATCAGCGCAGGCTTCCATTAAACGAACGAGCGCATTGATATTGGTGTAGAACCGGACACCTACATCCTGCACATCATAGATCATGATATCCACATCTGCCAGGTCTTCTTTACTGGGTTTATTCCTCGGGCCATAGAGAGAGATAACCGGAATGCCCGTTACCGGGTCGGTCTCATCTCCTATTTCAACACCCGCACTTGCATTACCCCGGAAACCATGTTCAGGACCGAATACTTTTACAATATGCACGCCCAGTTTCTGCAGACTATCCACCAGGTGTGTTTTACCGATGATGGTAGTAGGATTGGCCAGCATAGCTACCCGTTTGCCTTTCAGCAGCGGCAGGTATTTATCAACCTGGTCAGCCCCGGTGAGGATGGGTTTGGCAGCCATACCGTCTGAAACCGCAGCGGCCAATGGCTGGCAAACGATCATGAACAGACCAACAAGGAGTAAGATATATTTCTTCATATAGCGTTTTATGGGGTAAATATAAGTGCTATTGCCGAAGTCTGCAGTACCAAGAGGCCGCAATTGCAAGCTGCCGATTGTTATGCCCGCACCCTATTTAGCTGAGCGTAGCTACTGCATACATCCTGGTTCATAAATGCTTCATACTCATGATACTAATACAGTTAAAATGGAATATCCCATAGAAGAACAGTTTGCTCACCATCAACAAAAGAGATAAATCTTCCTGTTTGCATTTCTATGTTGTCTCTTTCTTGATATACATTTTTTGTATATTTAATATCTTGTGCTATTTGATAATTCAAACTTTATTTGATTAGTAAAATAAAAACTACCACTTCAGGGTGCTCGATGAAAAATTTCTAATCAGTCCGCCTAAGAAGCTGTTTAAAATTCGCTTTATTGATAGTTATTCGACATTAATATGTGTAAAAGTGGATAAAAAAAGCTGTTGT